>CAKVLD010000011.1 GCA_934755305.1 uncultured Clostridium sp.
GTATAGTATAAATATATTATTAATTTGTAAAAAGGAGAATTAAAATGATTTCAAGAGATGTTGCATCAAAGGTACTATCTAGATGTTTAATAACAGGTGGTGATTTTGCAGAAATATTTGAAGAAGATTCAGTAACCAATTCTATCGGATTAATTGATAATAAGGTAGAGAATGCATTAGGGGGAAGAAGCTATGGAATTGGCATAAGGATATTTAAAGGATTTAAAAGTGTATATGCATATACTAATAGCAATTCTTTAACTGCTTTACTTGATACTGCTCATAAAGCTGCTTTAGCTCTTGGTGAGTTAAAGGAAGATAAGACAGTAGTATTAAATAATGATATGAAGTTTGATAATATTCATAATATAAAATATTTCCCAAATTCTATAGGATATGATAAAAAGACAAAAATAATGAAAGATGCTTATAAAAGTGCAAAAGAATATCATGAAGAAATAACTAAAGTTAATGTTTCTTATATAGATAAAGAACAAAATGTACTTATTGCTAATACAGAAGGTATATATGTAGAAGATAAAAGAGTTAGAACAAGACTTTCCATAAGTGCTATTGCTTCAAATGGAATAGAAAATCAAATTGTACATGAAGGACCAGGAGCACATAAAGGATTTGAGTTATTTGAAGAAATAGACCCGGCATACTATGGAAGAGAAGCTGCAAAGAGTGCATATACTATGTTACATGCTAAAAATTGTCCTGCAGGTAAGATGACAGTAGCGATTGATAATGGTTTTGGTGGTGTTATATTCCATGAAGCTTGTGGTCACTCTTTAGAAGCTACTTCTGTTGCAAAAGGTAATTCAACATTCTGTGGTAAGTTAGGTGAGCAAATAGCATCTACAAAGGTTACAGCTATAGATGATGGAACTATACCAAATTATTGGGGATCAATAAATATTGATGATGAAGGTACTCCGGCCCAAAAGAATGTATTAATAGAAAATGGTATATTAAAATCTTATATGGTTGATAAATTAAACGGACGTAGAATGGGTATGAAGCCTACAGGAAATTCACGTAGACAAAGTTATAAGTTTGCTCCAACTTCAAGAATGACAAATACTTATATTGCAAATGGTGATGATACTCCAGAAGAGATAATTAAGTCAATATCAGAAGGATTATATGCTAAAAAGTTAGGTGGAGGATCTGTAAATCCTATAACTGGAGAATTTAATTTTGCAGTTCAAGAAGGTTACTTAGTTAAGAATGGGGAAATTCAAGAACCTGTTAGAGGTGCAAGTTTAATTGGAAAAGGTAATGAAATATTAATGAATATTGATATGGTTGGTAATAATATGTCTCAAGCACAAGGTATGTGTGGATCATCATCAGGAAGTATACCAGTTAATGTAGGTCAACCCATGTTAAGAGTAAAAGAGATAACTGTTGGTGGAAGAGTGGAGGAATAATTAATGGAATTTAAAGAGTTTAGAAATAAATTATTTGATAAAGCTAAAAGAGAAGGATTTTCTGAATGTGAAGTATATTATGTAGATAAAGAAAGTCTTAAAGTGTCTGTATATGAAGGAGAAGTTGAGAGATATAATTTGAATAATACATTTGGATTATCTTTTAGAGGAAAGTTTAACGAAAAGATGGGCTACTCTTTTACAGAAATATTAGATGAAGATTCAATTGATATGCTTATAAATAACGCTAAATCAGCAGCTTTAGCTATAGAAAATACAGATGTTCAATTTATATATGAAGGAGATAAAGAATATGCTGAAGTTATCTCTTATTCTGATAAATTAGAAAGTGTAAAAGCAGAAGACTTAATAAATATATCTTTAGATTTAGAAAAGCAAGTTAGAGCTTGCTCTGATAAAGTGTGCAATATTCAAGGATGTACAGTAAGCTATAGTAATTCAAGTTATGGAATATATAACACTAAAGGATTAGAGTTAAGTAATAAAACTAACTTACTTATGGCATATGTAGTTCCTGTAGTTAAAGAAGGAGAAGAAATGTATAATGCTGTTGGATATGAAATAGCAAATTCTCTTGAAGAAATTGATATTAAAAAGATTGCTAAAAAAGGTGTAGATGATGCTTTAGCAATGATTGGTGGAAAGACAATAGCTTCTGGTGTATATAAAACTATAATATATAATGAAACTATGTCATCTTTACTAGATACTTTTAGTAACATATTTAGTGCAGATGCAGCTCAAAAAGGTTTATCTTTATTAAGAGATAAAGAAGGAGAAATGATAGCATCTGATGTTGTAACAATTATTGATAATCCACATTTGAAAGATGGGTTAGCATCAACTCCTTTTGATGATGAAGGTGTTGCAACATATGAAAAAGAAGTTGTATCTAATGGTAAGTTTATGACTTTCCTTCATAATTTAAAAACAGCTAATAAGGCTGGAGTTAAAACAACAGGTAATGGATTTAAAGCTTCTTATACATCAACAGTAAGTATAGAACCTACTAACTTTTATATAAAAAAGGGAAGTAATGATTTAGATACTCTTATGAAAAAGGTTGGTAATGGGCTATTAATTACAGATCTTGCAGGATTACATTCTGGTGCAAATGCTGTTACTGGGGATTTTTCATTAGCAGCAAAGGGATTCTTAATAGAAAACGGAAAGAAGTCTTTTCCTGTAGAACAAATAACTGTTTCAGGAAATTACTTTGAATTATTAAAATCTATTGAAGAAGTAGGAAGTGATTTAACATTTCCAATGAGTTCAATAGGTTCACCATCTGTTATAGTTAAAGGTTTATCTATAGCAGGTAAATAAGATTTAATTTATACAATCTAGAAGAAATATATAAAAAAACGAGAATTCATACCTTAGAATTCTCGTTTTTTAAAATTGAAAAAAATTAAATTATTTAGTATTAAAATAATCTCCTCTAATCATTGAATCAGATAACTGTAATATACCACCTAATTGGATTTTATCTTCATCTGATAAATTAGTACCTTTAATATCACCATTTGTTATCACAGCATAACTTCTATTAGTATTTAAAAGATTTCTACCAAGAGCAGTATTTTCATATTTATTACTATCAACACCTAATAAGTAAAGCATTGTAGGCATTATATCTATTTGTCCACCAATTGTATCAAAAGTTTTTCCTTCGGTAATACTCTTATCATAAATTATAAATGGAACTCTAGGTTCACCATCATCAAGATACCAATCTTCTTTAGTAGATAAAGCTTGGATACTACTGTTGTAATATTTATGAACACCTGTATGGTCTCCTGTGATTATTATAGTAGTATTATCTAATATACCTTCTTTATCTAAAAGTTCTAAGAAGTGTCCTATTTGAGCATCTGTATAATGAACACTTTCGAAATATCCACCAAGTTCACTATTATTAAGTTCAGAGTCTAAAGATAATTTTCTTAATTCATCTGGTAGATCAAATGGACCATGGTTTGTTAATGTAATTGTATGAGCAAAGAATGGAGTAGATAATTCTTTTAGCTTAGGTACTACTTGCTCAAAATAACTCTTATCGCTAATTCCCATACCTATTTGTTCATTTACATCAAATGAGAAGTAATCAATAAAGTTTTCAAATCCTATTCCACCTTTTAGCGCATTTGCATAGTTCCAGAATGAACCTTTATCAGGATGAATAGATATAGATTCATATCCTTCAGTTTTAAGAATTTTAGGTAGAGAATTATAATTTGTATTAGGATATCTAAAGAATGTTCCCCCTCTCCTTAAAGGAAGCATTGAAGTATTTATCATAAGGTCACAGTCAGAGCTTGTTCCTTCATTAACCTGTTCATATATGTTAGGGAAGTAATAGCTTTGCTCTAATAGTTTATCTAAGTTTGGAGTTATCTTTTGTCCATTAATTTCTTTACCTAAAATAAAGCTTTCAAGAGATTCAACTTGAATTACAATTAAGTTCTTGTCTTTAGAAATTCCTGCATATTCATTATCAGGTAAGTCTTCATTTTTCCAACTATAGTAACTATCAATAGCGGCTTTCTCATCTTCAGTAACTGTATAAGGCTGAGAATTTACATATACATCATGAATATCAAATATATGATATCCTACAGAACTGAAGTATTTACATGTATTTGTAGGATCGTAATCATCAAATAAATATGCATTAGTAACATCTTCGTTATTTAAAACATTAAGATTAAAAGGTACATATCCTATATACATAATAGAAAGTATAAGAGTAATTATAAAAGTTTTAATTGCTCGTTTACCATCTTTTTTATATGTATTCCTTGTAAGAAATACATAGATGGCTAATATTATAAAATCAAAGAAAAATAGAATATCATATCCACTTAGCATGGACATTATACTTCCACCTAAATTATCTAAGTTAGCTGTTTGTGTTAGTATCATTACAGAAGGCACTGTTAAGAAACCTCTGAAGTACATAACATCAAGTAAAATAAGTGCTGTTAAAAATATATCTATAACGAAAAGATATATTACACGGCCTTTACCTTTAAATAATAATGAAAAGCTAAAGAATATTAATGTAAATGCTAAGTAATACTTTAAAAAGTATCTTGAATTAGCATATCCAGTAGAAAAATCAAGAGTATAAGGATCTTGATTTTGTATAAATCCTTGAAGTAAGATATTTTTAAATATTATACCTATAAGAGGAATAATAAATAAACCGATTTTTATGTATGTATCTTTATCTAAGGATTTAAAATAATCTTTTATATTATTTATTATTTTGTTCATGATACACCTCTTTCTAATTAAGTCTGTATAAATTATAATACAATTGAGAATAACCTTCAAATGAATAATGAAAGCTTAATTATATAGTAATTATTATAAATTTATTGAATAAAAAACATAAACATGTAATTAAAGAGAATTATGATATAATTTAATGAAAAGGTACTAAGATGTAATAAATATATTACTGTAGAAGAAGGGAGGAAAAGTCAAAGCTAACTATAAAGTTTTGGCCTAAATCATCTATATGAAAGAATATGATTTAATTGTAGTAGGCGGAGGTATTAGTGGAATTACTGCTACTTTGGCTGCTTTAGATAATGGTATAAAGAATGTTTTAATATTAGAAAGAGAAGAAATATTAGGTGGAGTTATTAATCAATGCCTTCATGTTGGATTTGGAAAAGAATTATTAAAAGCAAATTTAGCAGGACCTGAATATATAAACTTTTTTGTAAATAGATTAAAAGAATATGATGTAGATATAAAGCTTGGGGCAACTGTATTAAATATTGATAGTAACAAGGTAGTAACTTATGTATCCCCTGATGATGGAGTTGTTAAAATACAAGGAAAAGCTATAATCTTAGCTATGGGTTGCAGAGAAAAGTATACGGGTAATATAGATATACCAACTGATAAATTTACAGGAATTTATACAGTAGGTAATGCTCATAGAACTATAACTACAGAAGGATATATGCCGGGGAAAAGGCCAGTTATAGTAGCTAATAGCAAGTGGGGATGTATAGTTGCAAAAAGATTTACTATTGAAGGGGCAAAGGTTGAGGCTTTAATAATAGAAGAAACAGAAGATTTTTCTTATAATGAAGATATAAAAAATATTTTAGAGGATTTTGGTATACCTATATTGATAAATACAAAAGTAATAGGAGCAATAGGTAAAGAAAGAATAGAAAAAGTAAATGTAATGAATACAGAAACAGAAGAAGTATTTAGTATAGAATGTGATTCTTTAATATTATCAGTAGGATATTTTCCAGAAAAAGATATATTAAAGGGACTTAATATATCTTTTGATGAAGAAACAAAAGGAATACAAGTAACTAATCATGAAACATCAGTTAAAGGAATATTTGCTTGTGGAAATATAATTTATGGTGTAAATGCATTAAATAAAAAAGGTGTAAATGGAATAGCAGCAGGTAGTGCAGCTTCAAATTATATAAAAAGTAGTTTATAATTTGAGAACTCTTAATATTTCTTCTAGGATAAGATTATTTCCTAGGGAATTAAGGTGAATCCCATCTAAAAATATTGATTTATCTAAATTATTTTTTGTAAGTGTATATAAATCTATATATGTTATAGAATATTTTTCACAAAGTTTTATTAATTGATCTTTTAATAATGGTAGATGTTCTGAACAATAGGCATATAAGGAAGATGGCATAAAAAGTTTTTGTGCCATTTTTTCAATTATACAAGGAGGAATTCCTATAAGTATAATACTGTCTAATGAATCTTTTATCATTAGTTCAATGTTACCAACTATACTAGATACTGAACGTCCACATAATAAATCATTTGTTCCTCCCATGATAAATGTATATTGTGGATTTAATGAAGTAACATCTTTATAAAATCTAGAAAGCATAGAAGGAGTAGTGTCCCCATTTACTCCTTTGTTTATTAATTCAACAGAGAGTGTATTAGAAAGCATACTTGCCCAAGAATCTTTTTTTGAAACTCCATATCCAAATGTAAGACTATCTCCCATTAATACAAATTTAGGTTTCAATATTAATCCCTCCTAGTATAAGTTTTTTAAACATTTTTTACAGATTATAGTTTTACCTTTGTTAGCGGTAATAAAGTTATCATTAGATATTGGCTTGTTACAAATAGAACATGTCTTTAAAGATGAATTACCAGTATCAATACTTTTTTCTTTTATCTTTTTTAAGGAAGTAATATTTTTCTTTATTGGGGAATAAAGAATTTTTTCTCTAGGTGTATCTAATTTTGTTACAGAATATGAAAGGGAATATTCACTTTCACCAAATAGTTCTAATTCAAATCTAGGGTTTGCTTTATCGTAAAATTCTTCAACAATTATATTTTTTACCTGAGCGTCATTAACTATTAAGCCACTTTTTTCGATACCGTCAAAGATACTTTTAGTTATGTTTATTGTATCTGGATGTCTTTTTTCACTTTTATAATAAACTTTTAGAATTGCAGTTAAACTTTCTTCTAAAACAACATCAGGATTTTGTGATCTAGCTACATAGGCAATTTCTTGTTCATATAGTGCATATCTATCATGATATTGCCCAGAGTTTGAAGGTAGTATCGCTCTACCATTACTATTATGTAATTTAAAGTTTGATTTTGTTATAGGTGAACCTAGAACAATAACTTTAGCGTATGATGTCATTTAAATTAAATCCTCCTATATTTATCATCTTTTAGTCAATAATAAAAATAATATAATAAATATTATTTATAAAAAATTAAGAATCTATTTTAAAATATACTCTATAATTAAATTAAGTACAAGATAATGAATTGATATAGATTAAGTTATAAAGTATAATACTTATTAGTTTAAAATAGGAAAAACGAGGGATAGATATTATGGAAAGAAAAACAATATTAGCTATAGAATCTAGTTGCGATGAAACATCAGCCGCAGTAGTAGTAAACGGAAGAGAAGTTTTATCAAATGTAATTGCAACACAAATAGATACACATAAAAAATTTGGTGGAGTAGTTCCTGAAGTAGCATCAAGAATGCATATAGAAGCAGTAGATTCGGTTGTTAAGAGAGCTTTAGAAGAAGCAAATGTAACTTTAGATGATATCGATGCAATAGGAGTAACTTATGGTCCTGGGTTAGTTGGGGCTTTATTGGTAGGATTACAATATGCAAAGGGGTTAGCTTTTGCAGCTAAGAAGCCTTTAATAGGTGTAAATCATATAGAAGGTCATATATGTGCAAATTATATTGAGCATAAAGAATTAAAACCACCTTTTGTATCTTTAGTAGTATCTGGAGGTCATACTTTTATAGTACATGTAAAAGATTATGGCACATTTGAAGTATTAGGTCAAACTAGGGATGATGCAGCTGGAGAGGCATATGATAAAGTTGCTAGAGCAATTGGACTTGGATATCCAGGAGGACCTAAAATTGATAAACTTGCAAAGGAAGGAGACCCAATGGCTTTAAGCTTTCCAAGAGCTAATTTTCATGAAGAAACATTAGATTTTTCTTTTAGTGGAGTAAAATCAGCTGTATTAAATTATTTAAATAAGGCAAAAATGCAAAATATAGAAGTCAATAAAGCAGATGTTGCAGCATCATTTCAACATGCAGTAGTAGAGGTTTTAAAAGATAATGTATTTTTAACTTGCACAAAGAAAAATTTAAATAAAATAGCTATAGCAGGAGGGGTTGCATCTAACTCAGCATTAAGAAATGCTCTTATAGAAGAAGGAAAGAAGAAAGGTATAGAAATATTATTTCCAGCTCCTGTTTTATGCACAGATAATGCAGCTATGATAGGATCAGCAGCATATTTTGAATTAATGAATGGAAAAAAATCAAATCTAGATTTGAATGCTAAGCCTAACTTAAAATTAGGAGAAAGATAGGTGAAATAAATGGACCTTATACCAGAATCAAATGGCATAAAAAAAGTTCGGATGAAAAAGGAAATCACTAAAGTTCAAAGAATAAAGAGATTCTTTATTATAGTAGCAAGTATAGTGTTATTTGGAGTTTTTGTTCAGATTATAAGTAATTTTATTGGTAATGAAACTGTAAGCTCAAGTTTATATTATGCTAAAATTGATAGTAAAAAGATTGAATATAAAACTGGTGGTAGTGGTGATTTTACAGTGGTTTTTGACGGTGCTATAGGTAGTATATTGTATCAATGGTCAGATATTTGTGAGAAATTAGAAGAAGATTTAGGTGTTAAAACATTTGTATATAATAGAAGGGGGTATGGATTTAGTGATTCTTCTAGTCTAGAAACTCCAGAAAAGCAAGCAGAAAATTTAAAAAAGCTTTTAAGAAAGGCAGGAGTATCTGGAAATTTAATATTAGTGGGAGAGGAATATGGAAGTTTAGTTAGTAGTAGCTTTATAAATTTATACCCTGAGTCAGTAAAAGGAATGGTCCTTATTAATCCATATTCAGAAAAAGAATTACAAACTAAAGAATTTAAAAATGATATTAAATGGACATATTATAATAGTAAAGTTGCAAGGCTTGGAACTATGATTGGAGTTACTATGTTATTAGATAAGCTTGATATGACTTATGAAGTAGAAAGTTTAGTAGATAAATTACCTAAAAGTATAGCTGAAGAGTATAGAGTAAAAAGAAATCAGAAGGGCTATAGACAGGCTATAAGTAATGAATTAGAAGTATTATATAATTATAATGGTAATAGTCAAAAAGATAATTTAGCTGAGAATATACCTTTATATATAATTTCTAAAAATGAAAATGAATCTTTAGTTAGCCTAGGAAAAGAAGATCTTACTACATTATATGTATCAGAATCAGAAAATAAGGTATTATCTTTAAGTAATGAAGATGCAGTAATAAATGCTATTACTAATGTAGTTAAGTCAGCTAGAAAGATAGAAAAAAAATTAAATGGATAAATTTAAGAAATTTCAATGTATGACATATAGTTGTCAAATTTCTAGGGTATACTAATGATTATAGAAACGAGGAAATGTTTTGGGAGGTAATTATTATGTATAATGATGGACAAAATAATGGGTCAAATGAAAACTATAACGGAAATAATTCTACGAATAATACATATGATGGAGGATACAATAACGGTAATTTCACTTACGTTAATGAAAATGTATCATCAACTACAAAGGTAAAAAGACCAATGGGAAAAAGAACTAGAATTGCAGCAGCAGTTGCAGGAGTTTTAGTACTTACTTTAGGAAGCGGTTTATTTGGGGGATATGTAACTTATAACTTAATGAAAAAGAATAATCAAACTGTAGTAGAAAGTAAATCTTATGTGGCACCAGAGTTTACAAGTAGCACAGAGGGGTCACTTACAGCATCAGAAGCTTTCGAAAAAGTAAAACCAGCAGTTGTAACAATTTCAACTAAGAGTATTCAAGATTACGGTGGATTTTATCCACAAGAAGTTGAAGGTTTAGGTTCAGGATTTATTATAAATGAAGAAGGATATATATTAACAAACTATCACGTTATAGCAAATAGTACAGATGTTAAGGTACTTTTAAGTACAGGAGAAGAAGTAGGAGCTAAGGTTGTTAATTATGATCAACAAATGGATATGGCAATGTTAAAATTAGATGAAGGAACTAAAATTCCAGGTATAGCTGAACTTGGAGATTCAGATGCTTTATATCCTGGTCAAGATGTAATTGCAATAGGTACACCATTATCTAAGAATTTTGCACAAACTATGACAAAAGGAATTGTAAGTGCAGTAAATAGAGAAGTTGAATCAGAATCAGGTACTAGTTCAAAGGTAATTCAAACAGATGCAGCTATAAATGCAGGTAATAGTGGTGGACCATTAGTTAATTCTCAAGGGCAAGTAATAGGTATAAATTCAATGAAAATTGGCTCATCAGGTTCAGGTTCTTCTGCTTCTGTAGAAGGTATGGGATTTGCAATACCAATAAATGAAGCAAAAGATAGAATTGATAACCTTTCTAAACCAATACTTAATTTAGGTGTTAAGGTTATGCAAATAGACGAAGAAAAAGCTAAGAAATATCAACTTGAAGAAGGTCTATACGTAAAAGAAGTTACAGATTTCTCACCAGCATCAAAAGGTGGAGTAAAACAAGGTGATGTAATAGTTAAGTTTGAGGGAACTAGAATTAAAACATATGATGAATTAAGTAAATTAAAAGCTGAAAAAAATGTTGGAGATAAAGTAACTATTACTGTAAATAGAAATGGTAAAGAAATTAATTTAGAATTAGAATTAGCTGAAAGTTAATGTTAAATATAGTATAATTATATTAACATTTCCACCAGGAGGTTAATATGAGTAAACTAGAAAAAGTATATTTATCATTAGCTAAATTACAAAAGATAAAAAATAGAGGTATAACAGCTAGTGAATTAAGCGAATATATAAGTTTAGATAGAACTAATGTATCAAGATATTTAAATAAATTATATAAGGAAAATAGAGTAGATAAGGTGGTCGGTAGACCAGTTGTCTACTCTATTTCTCGTATAGATAGTAATAAATGTATATTGGAAGATAAAATTGAAGATAAGGTAGAAGAAAATAGTTTTGATAAGATGGTGGGAGCTAAATTAAGCTTAGAAATGCAAATACAACAAGCAAAGGCGGCAATTCTTTACCCACCTCATGGATTACATACATTAATTCTTGGAGAAACTGGTGTGGGAAAATCTATGTTTGCTGAATATATGTATTTATTTGGAAAGGAAAGCGGTTCTATAAGAGAAGATGCATCTTTTGTAAGATTTAATTGTGCAGATTATGCAGATAATCCTCAATTAGTAATAGCGCAAATATTTGGAGTAAAAAAAGGTGCTTATACAGGAGCTGATAAAGATAGAATAGGATTATTGAAGAAAGCAGATAATGGAATTCTATTTTTAGATGAAATTCATAGATTATCTCCACAGGCTCAAGAAATGTTGTTTACATACATAGATAAAGGATGTTTTAGACCTTTAGGTGAAACAGAAAAATTGGAGTACTCTAATGCTCAAATTATATCTGCAACAACAGAAGATCCTAATTCGTTTATGCTAAAGACTTTTACAAGAAGAATACCTATGATAATAACTTTACCAGCATTAAAAGAGAGAACTATTCAAGAAAGGTATTATCTGCTAGAACAGTTTATTAAGGCAGAGTCTATGAGACTTAAAACTAATATATATTTTAATAAAAATGTTATTATATCTTTTTTATTATATGAATGTCCTAATAATATAGGACAATTAAAAAGTGATATCCAGTTAGCATGTGCTAAGGCTTTTTTAAACTACAAAACAAAGGAAAAGGACATTATATTAGTAGAACAAGGTGATATTCATACTAGAGTGAAAAAAGGCCTTATGAAATTAAAAGATCATAGGGGTGTTATAGAAAAATTATTAGATGATAAGGGAGATTTATTAAAGTTCTCCTATAAAGATGATAACATTAATATTAAAGAAGATACCGAAAATAAATGTTTCTATGATTCTATAGAGAAGAAGTATGTTGAATTAAAAAATAAAGGTATAGATGAAAAAAAGATAAGTGGAATATTAAATGTTGATATAGATACTTATTTTAAAAGTTATATTGAAAATTTAAATTGTAAATATAGAAAAGATGAAATAACAAAGATAGTAGATATTTCAGTAGTTAATAAGGTTGAAGAAATATTAAACTTGGCTTCAGAAAAGTTAAATAGAAGGTATGATGAAAGAGTATATTTTGGGTTAGCACTTCATCTTCAAGGGGTATTGGAAAGAATAAGAAGAGGAACAAAAATATATAATCCTAAATTGAACTTTATAAAAACTCAATATGCAGAAGAATTTTATATAGCTATGGAAGGTGCAAAAATAATTGAAGATACTTTTGATTTAAATATTCCTTTAGATGAAATAGGATATTTAACAATGTTTATTGCAACTAAATCAAATGAAAACAGTTATAGAGATATTGAGAAAGTTAAAGTTATTGTTATTATGCATGGTAATAGTACAGCTAGTAGTATGGCTGAAGTTGCTAATAAGTTAATAGGTGAGGATTATATTGTACCTTTGGACATGCCTCTTAATATGAAGGCAGAAGACATGTATATAATTGCAAAAAATAAGGCTATGGAAATAAATCAAAAAAAAGGAATATTGTTTTTAGTAGACATGGGATCTTTAACTAATTTTGGAGAAATGATTAATGAAGAAACAGGAATAGATATAAAAACAGTAGATATGACTAGTACTTTAGTAGCGATTGAAGGGGGCAGAAAAGCGTTAAGCGGAAAGTCATTAGATGAAATATATAAATCTTGTTTAGAAATAAGTAGAGATAGTGTTATTGGAAGGAAGTTAGTTAGTAACATAAGAAAAAATGTAATAATAACGGTATGTTTTACTGGAGAAGGATCTGCAGAAAAGTTAAAAGAAATTATTGGAGAAAATATAAAGTGCGAAGATGGTATAAAAATTATTTCATTAAATATTTTAGATAGAAAAGACTTTTTAGAAAAGATAGAGGCCCTAAGAGAAACTTATAATATAGTAGCAATAGTAGGAACAGTAAATATTAATGTAGATAATATTCCTTTTATTCAAGCTACATCTATATTAGCTGATGATGGAATAGAGAGGTTGAATAAGTTATTAAATTATGAAGAAGACTTTAATAAGATAACAAAGTCTATAAATTCTCAAGTAACTAATATAGATGGTATAAAGTTAGTTTCATTAGTTAGAAGTTCAATTTTAGAAATTGAAGAAAGATTAGAATTGGTTATACCTCATGAAGTTAAAATAGGAATTATAATTCATTTATGTTTTTTGATTGATAAGACTATTAGAGGAGATAAGGGAAAAGATTTTGAAAAATTGAATGAATATAGAAAATTACATAGTAAAGAATTTATAATGGTAAAACAAAGCTTAAGGAAGATTGAAATTATGTACAATATAAATATTGGAGATAATCAATTAGCTTTTATTGTGCGAATGGTACTTGAAAATGGTATTAGTGTGTAAAAAATAAAGAAGTGTGTAAAAGAAGTGTGTAAAAAATACTCACTTCTTTTATTTTTGTTCTAAGCTATAAAAGCAGTAAAAATAATACTTTTGAAGAAAATTAAATGTAAACATTTTAATTTTAAAAGTTGGCATGAAATTTGCTTATATATAAGTGTAAGAAAAAATAAATACCTACAAGGGGGAATTAAAAATGATAAAAGTTATATTATGTTGTTCAGCAGGAATGTCAACAAGTTTATTAGTTAAAAAGATGCAAGACGTAGCTAAGGAAAGAGGAACAGATGTTGCTATTCAAGCTATGAGTGAAGCAGATGTAAAAAATCATGAAGATGAAATGGATGTATTATTATTAGGACCACAAGTTAGATTTAAGTTAAAAGAAATGAAAGAAAAATATGAAGGTAGAGGAATACCTGTAGATGTTATAGATACAGTTGCTTATGGAACTATGAATGGTTCAAAAGTATTAGATCAAGCATTAAAAATGGCTGCTAAATAATTATTATTTAATAAAAAAATATAGAGTAAAAGGAGAGTAATCATGGAAGAAAAGATTATGTCATTAATAATCCATAGTGGTGAGGCAAGAAGTAGTGCAATGGAAGCTATTTCAGCTGCAAAAGAAGGAAAATTAGAAGAAGCAGATAAGTTATTAGTAAAAGCTGATGCAGAACTTGGAGAAGCTCATAACATTCAAACCTCTTTAATTCAAGCAGAAGCTGGAGGAGAAAAGGTACCAATGTCATTATTAATGGTTCATGCTCAAGATCATTTCATGACATCAATGACTCTAAAAGACTTAGCTAGAGAATTAATCGAAGTTTATAAGAGGTTATAATTTGAATTTTGATTAAAGAGAAATATGTAAATTAGAATATTCGGTAAATATTTTATAGAAAGAGCTAATTTTTTAACTCTTTCTATTTTTTTATATTAGTAATCACATTTTCTATGGACAGGCATATTCTATAGTATAAGAACAATGGAGGTAAAAGTTATGAGCGGTAAAGTTGCAGTATGTTCAGTTTGTCCAAAGGAAAATCAACAAATAGAGGCAGTTATTAAATTGCCAAAAGAAAAAAGAGCAGTTATTCACGGAACAGTTTTAGATTGTAATGGATGTCCAGTTGCTGATGCAGTTGTTAAGTTATTACAAGTTGTAGATGGATGTAAGTTACCTTGTCCTTTAACTCACACATTTACAGATCAATACGGACAATTTTTATTAGGACCTTTATGTCCAAATAAAAAATATAGACTAAAAGTTTATAAAGACAATGTTCAAGTTAAATATATGCCATTAGATGTTGATTGCTATGAAGGAAAATGTATAGGAATCAATACTAACTGTGGAGAAAAATGTGACAGCCATAAATGTAATGAGGATAAATGCTATTAAAAATTTTTAGTTAATCTTTTAGAAAAGCCCTTTTTATAAGGGCTTTTTATTATTTAATACTTGTTATATACTAATATATAGTAAAAAAATATAAGGATAAGGAAAAATAATATGGGGAATATTTTATTAGTTTTAGTAGCATTATTCTTTATTATAGGTGTGTTTGATTATGCAATAGGTAATAAATTAGTACTCGGTAAAGTATTAAGAGATGGAATCTATAATATGGGGCCACTTGCTATATCCATGATAGGAATACTTTCTTTAACGCCTATATTAGTAAAAATATTAAATGTATCTTTAGTACCTTTGGTAAAGAAGATAGGGATTGAACCTTCTATATTAACTTCAAGCTTTATAGCTGTAGATATGGGAGGCTACAATATGGCTCTAGATCTTTCAAGCACAAGAGAAATAGCTATATTTTCTGGAATAGTAGTTTCTTCTATATTAGGATGTACTATTAGTTTTACTATGCCACTCGCAATGGGAATGATAAAAAATGAGTCTAAAGAAGCGTTAGCTAAAGGAATGGTTTGTGGAGTTATCACTATTCCTTTAGGTCTATATATAGCTGGAATATTACTTAAGCTTAATACAAAAATATTAATAATTAATTTAATGCCAATAATAATAATTTCACTAATATTGAGTTTTGGAATCACATATAAACCTAACATATGTTTAAAACTTTTTAAAGTTTTAGGAAGTATAATAACAGTAATTAGTTTAATTGGACTAACTTTACAAGGAGTAAATTCTATTGCAGGTATCAACATAGTAGAAGATATGATGCCGCTAGATGAATGTTTAAGTATAGTGGGGAAAATAGGTTTATTTTTAGGTGGTTCATGCGTAATGTTAGAAGTAATGAAAAAAATTTTAAAGAAACCTCTATCATATATAGAGAAAAAATTTAAAATAAGTAAAGGTACCATGGCAATGCTTATAGCATCTTTGGCATCCTCCATAATAGTGTTTGCAGATTTTGAAGATTTAGATGAAGAAGGAAAATTAATATGCAGTGCTTTTTCTGTATCAGGAGCATATGTTTTTGGAGGGCAACTTGGGTATGTAGTTAGTGTTGAACCCAGTATTATGACTATATACATAATAGCTAAAATAGTCTCAGGAGTAGCAGCTATTATTTTAGCTTATATAATTATAAAAAGTAGAGGTGAAAAAGTGTATGAAGGGTAAAATTAAGTATATTTTAGTAGTAATTTTAATTATAATTATTTCTCTTACTATAGTTAACATAGTAGAAAATAAGGATGAAGATGTAGCAAAGGGAAATTTAACTATATGGGTTCAAAGTGATAGTTATGATTATTTTAGTAGAGCTGCAGCTGAATTTATGGAGTTAAATAATAAAGCTCATATAGAAGTGATTCAAATATATAAAGACACATATAAGAGACAAATAGAAGAGACTATAGCAAATGAACATATGCCAGATGTAGTACAGATAGATAGTGGATATGTAAGAACGCTTCAAGAAAATTATAAAGATTTAGAAATTAAAAAAGATAAAGATATAATAAGTAAATTTATTAAAAATTATACTAAATCAAGAATAGAAGAGATAAGTGATGAAGACAATATATGGGGAATTCCTTTTACATCAAGACCTCTAATTTTATATCTTAGACAAGATGTTTTAGATCAATATGGATACAAAAACGAGGATATTACTACTTGGCAATCTTTAATTAATATGGGGATAGACATATATTCAAGAAGTGGCGGAGAAATAAAGGTTTTAAATGGAGTAGGTCAAGATTATAATGATTTGGTTTCTTTATTAGTTATGCAAGGTTTAGAAGCTTATTCAGATAAAGACGAAGTTTATAAGTATGTTTCTGAAAAGCTTAAAGAATTAGAAGATAATAATATATTAAATAAGAATTCAAAAGGTAAATTTATAGCTAGAATATCTTCAGAAAGTGCAATAAAAGAAATAAGTTCTATTGAAGAAGAATGTGTTTGGACTGCTAATAATGTACCAGCAAGGATAAATGGTAGTAATAGATTTTATGTAGCAGAAGGAGAAAACTTAGTTATTTTAAAAGATAATGAAAGAAGTATAAAAATAGCAAAGAAGTTTGCAGAATATCTTTCTAATAATACAAAAGATTCAGTTGAATATTTAATTAAGGGCGATATGTTTCTGAGTTATTTATCATGTTATAGCAACAAAAATATAGAAGGGTATATTAAAAATTTTACAGGAAAAAGTCCATTAATAGTAATGGATAACATACAGGCAAAAGCAATGGCGTTAGATGACTATAATTTATACTTTGAAATAAAGAAGGAATTTGAATAAGTTGATTAAAAGGGAGGATAGCTGTACTATATAGCATATCCTCTTTTCTATTATCCTTTAGAAGTACATAATTTTATATAAGCTTCTAAGGTCTTTCTTGCAGTTTTTTCCCAGGAAAAGTTTTTACTTTGAGAAAGTCCTTTTTCTCTTAAAGAATTCTTTAAATTTTCATCATTTAATAACTTAAGCAAGTTAGAGCTTAATTCGTTTATATCAAAAGGATTTATAAGTAAGCTAGCATCTGATGTGACTTCAGGGATTGAAGTTAAGTTAGATGTAATTACAGGTGTTCCAGAGCTCATCGCCTCTAGAGGAGGAAGACCAAATCCTTCATATAGAGAAGGATAAACAAAGGCTTCAGAAGCATTATAAAATATAGGTAATTTTTCATCCTCTAAAAAACCTGTAAAAATAATATCATTTTCAAGTCCCATTGAAATGACCATATCTTTAAGTTTATTTCCTTCATCACGTAATGAGCCACCAATAAGTAACTTATGAGGTTTTTTTAAATCATTCTTTATTTTTGAAAAAGCAAGAATTAGTCCTCTAACATTCTTTCTAGAACTAAATCCGCCAATATATAAAATAAAAGGTGAATCAATATTATAATTATTTTTAATATAAGCTTTGCAAAGGTCTTTAGGAAGAGGTTTGAAGTTATCATTAGTGGCTAAAGGAGTAACGAAAATTTTATCTTCTGGAAAACTTGGGAAAAATCTTAATATATCTCTTTTAGAATACTCTGATACAGTTATTATTCCTGTAGCTGAGGAAATAATAGAAGGCATCTCTTTTAAAAATTTATTTAAATATCCTGTACCTACAGTTTCAGGCATAGTATAAGGTATTAAATCATGGATGGTAACTATTATAGGGATATCTAAATTAAAAGGGAAGCCAATTCCGTTTTGAGTTAAATGATATAAATTCATTTCTTCTTTTTTCATTAAAGTAGGGATATAAAATTCCTCATAAAATCTACTATACCTTTTTGAGGTTAATGTTATATCAACATTATCTTTAATATATTTTTCAGGTACATCACCCACCCAAATTAAATTAAATCTGTCTATAGCATCTATTTTTAATAAATTTTCAACTAGATTTTTAGTATAGGTTCCTATACCAGATCCAGCATGAAGATTAATACTTCTAGAATCTATTCCAAATTTCATATAACACCTCGAAAAAAATTCTATACTATAAAATACTAATTTAATAGTAAAAGTGTGAATAAAAAAATCACAAAAAAAACATTTAACACATATAATAACTAGGAAATAATTCTGAAGGGATATAAATATGGATGAAGCTAAGATTAGAGAATTAATTAGAGAAAAATATAATTTAAATATTAAAGAAATAGAAAAAATAAAAAACATATATAAAGTTTCTGCAGAAGAAGGGATATATTGCATAAAGGTAATTAGATATGAATATGAGCATTTCAAATTTATTCTTCAAGCTATATTACACCTACAGCAAAGAGGATTTACTAATATACCTAAAATTTTAGAAACTAAATCAGGAGAAAAATATATAGATTTCTTAGGATATTATGCTTATCTTACAGAATGGATACCATCAAGAGAGAGCAATTTTGATGATTTGGAAGATTTAGCTAAGGTATCAGAAAAATTAGCTATTCTCCATAAGAGTAGTGAAGGTTTTACCTTAACAAAGGATATGAAACCAAGGATAGCTTGGTTCTCATGGATTAATGTATTTAATACTAGAAAAAATGAAATATTAGATTTTAAAAATAGAATAAGTCAAAAGGCTTATAAATCTAATTTTGATTTAATGTATCTTAGTTGTATGGATGAAGAAATAGAAAGAGCAGAAAGGTGTATAAACCTTTTAAAGGAATCAAATTATATAAGTCTTATGGAAAAAGAAGTTTTAAAGAGAGGTTTTTGTCATCATGATTATGCTAATCATAATATCTTAATAAATCCAAGTAACAAGCTTTATATAATAGATTTTGATTATTGTATTTTAGATACTCATTTACATGATGTAGCCTCTTTACTTATAAGAGCTATGAAGAATGATAGATGGGAATTTGAAAAAGCAGATTGCATAATTAACAATTATTCCAAAGTATCTAAGCTTACTAAAGAAGAATTAAGATTAATTAAATACTTTTTAATATTTCCACAAGCATATTGGCAACTAGGCATTCAGAAGTATTGGGAACAACAACCTTGGAAAGAGGAATTATTTTTAATTAGGCTTAGTAAATATATAGAAGATAGAGAGGAAAGGGAATTATTTATTGAAGACTATTTCTCATAAAGGAGTTGAGAACTATAGGTGAGTTAACCCTAAAAGAGTATTTACTAAGAAATAATATTTTTATAATAGGTGAATATTTTAGAAACGATAAAATAAAAACAGATGAAGATATTATAAAGCAGATAAAATTAATAAATAGGTTAAATAATTTATTAAGTGGATATAAAGAAACTGGGGTTACAAGAATAAATGGAAGTATAGGAAAAAGAATAGAGACAATAAAGGTTGAACTAAAAAGGTTAGAATCAGATTTTAAAAAGAGAAGTAAAACTAAACCCTTAAATAAAATGGATACTTTCATATTAGAAAATGGTGATAATATCCTTAAACAAGTAGAAGAAAATTTAAACATATTAAAATCAATTAATTACTTAGGATTAATAAAAAGAAGTATGAAAAGAGGAGAAATATGTATAGGAAAAGGTGATGAATCTAATATTAGATCATTTAATAGCATAGAAATAGGTAAAATAAAAAATATTAGTTATAACCTTTATGAAGAAGACATATATGAATATTTAAAAAGAGTAAGGAAAAAACATAAAGATTTTAAAGAAGATTATTATATAAATGAATTTATAAAAGAAGCTAATTTAGGTGAAGATAGCAGGCAATATATTAAAATTTTATTAGGGATACCTTATGATAGTTTAAGGCAATGGCATAGATATATGGAAGGAAAGAGGGATATAAGTTCTGATACCTACTTTAAGAATATAAATGAATCTTTAAAATATGAAAGCAATATTAAAAAGGAGCTACTTAATGAGTAAGACTAAATATCCAGAAAAGAAATATCTATCTACGTATGAATTAAGTTTGAATTTTTTTAATGAACTAGGTATTAAGGTAAATGATATAATTCCATTAAGAAAAGTATTTGTACTAAAAACTACAGAGGGGAATAAAATACTTAAAAAAGTGGATTATGATGTGGATAGAATAGAATTTGTAAATGAATGTGTGGATAACTTAGGAAAATATTTTAAGAATATTATCTTGCTTAATAAGTTTAAGGATGGGAACAACTATAAAAAATGGAGAGATGGTATTTATGTAGTCATGGATTTAATTCCAGGAAGAGAAGCTACTTTTACTAATCCATTAGAAATAAAAATGTGTGCAGAATTACTTGCGAATATGCATCTTTCATCTAAAAAAGTAATAAAGGAAAAGAGATTAGATAGTAAAATAGATAGAAGTATTGAAATTAAGTTTAAAGAGAACTTAGAAGATATGAAAAAAATAAAGGCACTTATAGAAATGTTCAAATATAAGAATAATTTTGATTTATTATATAGTGAAAATATAGATTCATGTATAGATGATATAAATGAAGCTTTAAGATTATTGTCATTAAGTAAATATAATGAGTATAGAGAAGATTTAGATAATATAGTAATATGTCATAATGATTTAGCTGAGCATAATTTTTTATATTCAAACAATGAAATGCATCTAATTGACTTCGATTATTGTTCTATAGATTATAGAGTTATGGATATTTCCGATATTCTTTTAAAGGGAATAAAGAATGTGGCTTTTGATGTTGATAAAGCAATTAATTTAATTAAAGACTATAACAATATATATCCTTTGAAAAATGAAGATTATAAAATAATTTATATATTATTATTGTTCCCAAGAGATATTTGTACACTTGGAAGATCTTATTATTTTAAGCAAAAGAACTGGGAAGAAGAAGTATTTATTAATAGGTTAAAAAATAAATTGCAAAATGAAGAGTTTAGAAAGGAATTTTTAAGTAAATATAGAGAAGTTTTTAAAGATAAATTTTAAATATTAAGATGTTAATGAAGGGCTGGGTTTTGCAGCCCTTTTTGTATTATATAAATAACATTTATACTTAATCTTTCATAGAATTATAAGCATCGATAGTTTTAAAAGCAGTATTTTTCCATGAAAAATTAGAGCTTCTAAGTAGACTTCTTTCTCTCATATCAGCCATAAGTGTACTATCATTTATTAATTTTTCAATAGCATTACTTAGTTCATATACATTATAAGGATCAATTAGCAAAGCTGAATCATAACAAACCTCTGGAAGAGAAGTAATATTTGATGTAATTACAGGAGTTCCACAAGCCATAGCTTCAAGAGGTGGAAGTCCAAAACCTTCATAAAAAGAAGGGTATACTAAAACTTCAGCTGCGTTATAAAAAAGAGGTAAATCTTCTAAAGGAATAAAGTCTGTAAAAATTACATCCTCTAGTACATGTAATGTTTCTGCTTTATTTCTATATCTATCATAAGAAAATCCCTTTTTACCTGTAATAACTAGCTTTTTATTTTTTCTTGTATTTTGAGGTAGTAAAGAAAAAGCTTCAATTAATCCTAAGATATTTTTTCTAGGACTAAATCCTCCAACATAAAGAATAAAGTCGTTAGATATTGAATATTTATTATTTATTACGTTTTTGCATTTGTTTTTATTTAATGGTCTATAGATGTCTTCAGCAGCAAGATGAGTAACATAAATTTTGCTTTTTGGAAAATTAAATTCTTTTGCAATATCTTCTTTAGAAAATTCAGATACAGTAATTATACCTTCACAATTAGATAATAATTTAGGAAGTTCATTATTAAAAATTCTAAGATATCTATCACTTACAGTCTCAGGCATCCTTAGAGGGATTATATCATGTAAAGTGATAGTTTTAATACAATTAATATTTTCTGAAAGCCCTACACCATTTTGGGGAACATGATAAATCTCTATATTTGAATCATCAAGAATGTTAGGAACACTAACTTCATCCCAAAAGCTATCTTTTAAAGAAGGTTTAACCTTTTCTACCTTGAAGTTAGAATTTAAATTATTTAAAGAAGAACCATCAGGTAAAAAAATAAGATAGTCATTATTGCAATCAACAGAATTAAGGTGTGAGATTAATTGATGAGTATAAGTACCTATACCAGTACCTCTATACCATTTAGCAGCTCTGCCATCTATGCTAATTTTCATGATGTATCCTTTCACCTAGTACTCTCTGTTTATTATATTAATTTACCTTAACTTTTGTTAATAAAAGAAATAATGTGCACATATAAATATAAAGGAGGTGAGAACTATGATGAGGGAATTTGAAATTGAAAGGCAGTTTGACATTAAAATCGAGGTTCTTAAGGCAAATAAAGGAGTTTATTACCTAAAAACTAATAAAGGTGAACGCTGCCTAAAAAAGATTAATTATGGACCTCAAAAATTATTATTTGTATATGGTGCGAAAGAGCATCTAATAAAGAATGGTTTTACTAATGTAGATAGATATTTCTTAAATACTGAAGGAGAACCTTATGCATTAGTAAATGAGGACCTTTATACAATATCAGAATGGCTTGAAGGAAAAGAATGCGATTTTCACAATATAGAAGAAGTAAAAATTGCATCAAGAACTTTAGCCAGTATGCATGAAGCATCTAAAGGATATGACCCGCCTGATAATTCTAAGCTTAAAAGTGATTTAGGAAGATGGCCACATTTAATGAGCAAAAGAATTAAGTCTCTTGATAAAATGAGAGATATGATCAGAAAGAAAAGTGTAAAGAGCGACTTTGATATGATTTATCTTAAATCTATGGAGTTCTATAAAGAAATAGGACAAAAAGCTCTTAATACTTTAGAAGATTCAGCTTACTTTGATTTATGTGCTATAGCTGAAAAAGATAAAAGTTTTTGTCATCATGATTATACTTATCATAATATTATTTTGAATGACAAAGATGTATATGTAATAGACTTTGATTATTGTAAGAGAGAAGTTAGGACTTTTGACATATCCAATTTTATGATAAAGGTACTTAAAAGGGTAGATTGGGATATAAATTTTGCAAATGCCATTCTAGAATCTTATAACTCTATATCTCCTTTAAGTGAAGAGGAGATGAAGGTTCTATATGCGTATATTCAATTTCCACAAAGATATTGGCGTTTAGCAAATAGATATTATTATAATGAGGTTAATTGGGGACAAGGTACTTTCGCTTCAAAGTTACAAGGAATAATAAATGAACAAGAGAAGTTCTTAAAGTTATTAGATGACTTTAAAAAAGAATATAATTTATAGGTAAAAGGTGTTCTACTTAGAGCACCTTTCCTTATTGTTAAACATAGAATAATATAAACAAATATACAAGAGAGGATATATATGGAAATAGGAGATTTAGTAGTTAGAAAATCCTATGATAAAGATATAACTTTTAAGATAATAGATATTAAGGAAGATGGAGATAAAAAGATATATATATTAAAAGGAATTTCTATAAGAATATTAGCTGATGCTACTAGAGAAGACCTAGAAGAAGTCAATAATAGTTATATAGGTCCTCAAGAGAAGATACTAAATACTAGGGTATCAACTGCTATAAAAAATGCTATAACTTTAAGAAATGATGCTACTACAAGATCTAGTAAGTCTCAAAAAAAAAGCATTAATAAGGAAATGATATTTGGAAGGCCAGGCAAAATACTTCATGTTGATGGTGATAGTGAATATATGGAGACTTGTTTAAAGGTATATAAACAATTAGCATTAGATGCTGTAGGGAGAGCAATTCCAGAATGTGAGCAGCCTAAAGTTATAGTAGATCTAGTTAAAGAAATTAAACCAGATATAGTTGTACTTACTGGTCATGATGGAGTTGTTAGAAATTCTAATAATTATTTAGATTTGGATTGTTATAGAAATTCAAAATATTATATAGAGTCAGTAAAGGCTTTAAGGAATTATAATTCTAGTTATGATGAATTAGTGATATTTGCAGGCGCTTGCCAAAGTTGTTATGAAGGTATGCTTGATGCAGGTGCTAACTTTGCTTCTAGTCCAAGCCGTGTGTTAATTCATTGTTTAGATCCTGTATTTGTATGTGAAAAGATAGCTTACACTAGAATTGATCAGGTTATTTCTATTAAGGATGTTATTGAAAATACTATTACAGGAATTAAAGGTGTTGGAGGCTTGCAAACTAGAGGAAAGTATAGGGAAGGATATCCAAGGTCTTCTTATATTTAAGGAATGTTTAAATGAGTGTATAGAAAAGTCAGGTAGAATTTTTTAGAGTCTATCTGGCTTTTTTGATGCAAAAGAATATATATTTTATTTTAGTATTTATGGTATACAAATATCGTTTATATTTATAAAAATGTGAAAAAAGAATGATGTACAAATTAAAGTTTGAAAAAAACAGATAAAATTCACTTTTAACCTATAATTCTTTATTTATTTTGAAGAATATATGATAGTAAATTGAAAAAGTTAAGTGGAAGTTAAGAAAAATTAAAAATATACGATAAATTTTTAAGAATATATTAAAAACGTTTGTGATAAAGGAGATGATATGCTTGAAAAAAGAAAAAAAAGTAAGTGATTTTAAAAAATCTAAAAAAAGTATAAAAACTTTTTTAATAAGAAAAATATCTATATGTAGTATAATACTTTTTACTAGTGCATTTACTATAGCTACTGTAATTGCTGGAAAAGGAGTTATAACTGTAAAAAAGCAAGCTTTATCTAGAATTATTGAAGATGCTTCAAATATAGTAGATAATGAATTAAATTCTAGAATAGAATTAGCAAAAGCAATTGCTACTGATCCTGTTGTAAATGACATGAGTAAAACAATGGAAGAAAAAAAGCAAAACTTATTAAATTATTGTGAAAGTTTAAATATAAGATCAATTGGGATAATAGATCTTGATGGAAATTTAATATCTACAGATGGATTTGCTAATAATATATCTCAAAGAGAGTATTTTCAAAATCTTCTAAAAGATATAACTTACATAAGTAATCCAAGTATGGTTAAAGGAACAGATGATCAAATAATATTTATAGGAGTACCTTTAAAGAATAATGGTGAAATAGTAGGGGCAATGACATGTACATTCTATAGTAATTTCTTATCAGAAGAGATACAAAAAGTGAAGTATTTAAACAGTGGAAATTCTTATGTGGTAACGGATGAAGGTCGTATAATAGCATCTGATGATATAGAAGAAGTTAGAAGTTCTCTTAATGTAATTGAAGCTGCAAAAGAAGATGAATCTTTAGCAGATAGAGCAAAACATTTTGAGGTTATGATAAGTGATAATGATGAGGTGGAGAAAGTAGATAATTACTACATTACACATACATCATTAGAAGTAGTACCAAATTGGAATTTAGCTTTAGAAGTTGAAAAGTCAGTTATGATAAAGGAAATTAGAAATATTATATGTATTTTTGTTATATTAGCTATAGTTGCAAGTGTTTTATTATATATTATTGCTTATAAATTAGGAAATGATATTGGAAAGAGATTAGGTATACTAAAAGAAAATATAGAAGTTCTAGCTGGTGGAGTATTTAATAAGGAAGTTAATCAAGAAGAATTAGATGCAGCAGATGAGATTGGGGATATAAGTAGAGCTTTAGATGTAACAAAAAACTCAATAAAAGAAATTTTAGAGCAAGTAAATAATGAAACTAAGTCATTAAAAGATGAATTTGGTAAGCTTCAACAAACAGCTTTAATAATAACTCAAGGTGCAGAAAATATTTCAGAAGCTATGCATCACTCAGCGGAAGAAAATACTAATCAATCTGGGGAAATGCTTAATATAAGCAAAGAAATGAATGAATTTGCAGAAAATATAGATATTATTAATAAACATATAAATAATGTATCGGATATCTCATTAAGTATAGAAAACAAATTAAAGAATAGTAATAAAGATATTAAGGAATTAGTTAATTCAGTTAATAACTTTGATATAGGATTTAGTCAATTTAATAAAGAGATAGTAGTAGTAAATGACAAGATTGCTTCTATAGGAAATATTACAAGTACTATAAGTTCTATAGCAGAACAAACTAATCTTTTAGCTTTAAATGCAGCAATAGAAGCTGCAAGAGCTGGAGAAGCTGGAAAAGGATTCAGCGTAGTTGCAGAGGAAATAAGAAAACTTGCAGATCAAAGTCAAGAATCAGTAAGCGAGATTGGTAACATTGTAAGTAACATATTAGAAGAATGTAAGAAAATGATAGAATCTACAGAAGATATTAATAGAGAAGTTTCTAATCAAAAAGAAAAAATAGATAATACTATAGTTGGATTTGAAGATATTTCAGAAATGTTAGGAGATATTAATCCTAAGATTTTAGATATATCTAATTTATCAAAGGATAATGAAACACATAAGAATCAAATAATAGATTCACTACAAACTGCAACAGCTATAGCAGAAGAAATAGCAGCAGCAACAGAAGAAGTAGATGCAACAGCAGAAGAATTTAGTGATTCAAGTAAGGAAATTAATGATTTAGCTAATAAGCTAATTGATTCCATAGAAGAATTAAATAAAGAGATGGACAAATTCACTATATAGATTTAAATAAAAAGAGTATAGCAAAAATATTTTTGTTATACTCTTTTAGTTATTTTATAAATAAAATAATAAAAAAATATGAATAAAATTTATTAAAAAAAGAAACAATAGTTAAGGTGAATAAGTGATAGGATAGAGTAATACATATTGACAAAGCCATTATATAAGTGATAAAATAAATGATTTATTTGACAGAAAAAATGGGAGAGAGTATAATAAAATTAGGAAAGAGGGTGTTAAAATGGAAAAAATAAAAACTATTGCCAATATAAAAAGGGACATTGAAACACATATTGGAGATAAGGTAACACTAAGAGCTAATGGAGGCAGAAAAAAGATACTTGTAAATGATGGCGTTTTAGAAAGTGCATATCCAAGTATTTTTGTAATTAGATTAGAAAATGACACCCAAAGGACTGTGACATATAGCTATTCAGATGTGTTAACTAAGACTGTACAACTGGTTTTTCCTAGTTAAATATAAACTTCGATAATATCGAAGTTTTATTTTTGGTAAAAAAAAGAAAGATGGTGGGTTCCATCTTTCAACTATGGTATAAAAGGGTATTGAGAATTTATGAGAGGTTATATGGTCAATAACCAAGATTAATGATACGACAAATTAACATATTTGTCAACATGTTTTGTAAAAAATATTAAAAAAAAAGTACAAAAAAAATCTTAATAAAAAAGTAAAAAGGATAAAATTTGAAAACAAAGATATTATTCCAAATAACAGTCATAAATTATATGGATTTTTTATATAGTTATAAAGTAGAAATGTTATTAGGAGGGAGAAATGGCAAGGTTAGATATAGTTAAAGAAAACTTACAATTTCAACAGTTGTTATATGAAAATAGTTCAAGTGCAATACTTCGTGATGAATATTTAATTCCAGACACTCATCCAGATGTTCAAAAGATACTTTGTATAGAAGCTAGACCAATAGTAGTAAGTAAAGAGATTATAGGCGATAAGGTCATGGTTGAAGGAAAGGTAGAGTATAATGTGCTTTATATTCCGAGAGATGATAATGAAGTAGTAAATTCAGTGAATTATACAGAAAAATTTACTAATTCATTAAATCTTAATGAAGATGAACATAAAGTAGTTTGTGAAGTAGAATGTAAAGTAGAACATATTGACGCAAGGATTATGAATGAGAGAAAAATTTCAATAGACGGAGTAATTAACTTAAATTGGGAAGTATATAAGACAGTTGATTTTGACTTTGTAAAAGATATAGAAGCTAGTGAAGGAATTGAAACATTAAAAGAAACGGAATCAATAAATAGATTAGTAGCTAGTAAAGAAACAGAACTTATGGGCAAGTCTATGATACGAGTTGGCATGGATAAGCCTCAGATTTCAAAGGTATTAAAATGTTCATTAAAGCTTCATAAAAAGGAAGTTAAAGTTGGAGAAGATAAGGTATATCTAGGTTGTTATTGTAAATTGAAAATTATTTATTTAGGAGATGATCCTAAAGAATTAGTGTCATTAGAGGATGATGTTTATCTATCAAAGGAAGAGGAAATTTCAGAAGTTATATCGGATATGATTCCATCTGTAGTCTATTCTATAAGAAATAGTGATTTAGCTGTAGAAGATGATGATTTAGGGGAAGCAAGAATAATAAATGTTGAGTTCTTAGTTGGAGCAAATATAAAAGTATTTTCTAATGAAGATATTGATGTTATAAAGGACGCATATTCACCTAATTTTCCAATTGAATTAATAAGAGATAAGTATGAAATAGGAGTTTTATTAGGTTCTCAAACAAGTGAAAATATAGTTAAAGACAGTATTTATTTAGGAGAAGGAGATACAAAACCAGAACGTATATTATCTTCCGCTGGAAATACTATTATTATTGATAAAAAGTTATATGATGATAAAGTTTTTGTAGAAGGTCTTTTAAAAGTAAATGTAATTTATAAGAGTTTAGGAGAAAACTTAGGCTATGGAGAAATATCTGGGGATATACCTTTTTCTATGGTATTAGATATGGCTGGAGTAAAAGAAGGAATGAAAGCAATAACAAAAACTACTTTAGAGTCATTAGAAACTAACATAGAAGCTAATACAATAGCCGTAAAGGCAAATGTGGCTCTCTCAGCAAAAGTGTTTGGTGAAGTAAATAAAGAATTTATTTCAGATGCTATTGAGGGAGAGGGAGAGTTAAACAATAAAAAGGCAAGTATAATTATATACGTAGTAGGAAAAGATGATACTTTATGGAATTTAGCTAAGAAATATAATTGTACAGTTTCAGATTTAATGAATATGAACGATTTAGATTCTTCAGATGCAATAGAGGAAGGAATAAAGTTAATAATACCTGGAAGAGCTGTTTTTTAAAGAAATATAAAAGTTTATAAAGAGGATGTTGCATAAATAATTTTGTGACATTCTCTTTTTATTTTTTTATCTATAATGTGATTTTCAGTTAAAGTAACAAACTAATTCATTTGTTTTTTAATTAAAGATATTAATTTAGTAGTTCTTACTCAATTTTGAAAAATAATATGAATAATTGAGAGGTAAGTGGAAATAATAACTGATGTATGATTTGAGGTGATAAGGTGAAAATTGAACTTAATGGAAATCTTATTATAATTGGTGGAGCTGAAGATAAAGAAGGCAGAAAAGAGATTCTAAAAAAAGTTTGTAATTGTCTAGATAAAAAAAATGATATTTTACTAGTAGTGACCGTTGCAACTGAATATCCTAAAGAAGCTGCTAAAAAATATAAAAAGGTATTTAGTGAATTAGGTGTTAAAAATATAGACATCTTAGATGTAAGTTCTAGGGAAGACTCATATAAAGAACAAAATGTAGCTAAAATAAAAGAATCAGCTCTTATATTTTTTACAGGAGGAGATCAACTTAGAATAACTAGTTTATTAGGAGGTACTCCTATTTATGAAGCTTTAAAAGAAGCAGGAATAAATGGAAAGTATATAGTAGGCACATCAGCAGGAGCATCTGTTATGAGTGATACTATGGTAGTAGAAGGAGACGACGATGAATCTCCTAGAAAGTGCACATTAAAAATGTCCCCAGGAATAGGATTTATAGAAAATGTAATAATAGATCAACATTTTGCACAAAGAGGTAGAATAGGGCGATTATTAACAGGTATAGCACAGAATCCTGAGGTTTTAGGAATAGGAATAGATGAAAATACAGCTATTATTGCCAATAGAGAAGGATCAATTGAAGTTATAGGAGAAGGAGCAGTTTATTTTATTGATGGAAGTAACATTTCATATACTAATGTTTCAGAGCAAAATTCCAATGAAGTTTTAAGTATATATGATGTGAAGTTGCATGTATTAAAACAAGGAGATAGATTTAGTCTTATAAAAAAGTCACCTTTTGAGGAGGAAAAATCAAAAAATGAAAATAGTAAATCAAATAATATTTGAAGGAAGAAATATATACTCGCATAGAAAATGTATTAGGCTTGACCTAGATTTATGTGGATATTCAGAAACTCCTAGTAAAGATATAGAAGGATTTAATTCAAAGCTTATTTCATTAATTCCAGAATTAAAAACACACAGATGTGGAATTGATGAAGATGGTGGCTTTGTAAAAAGATTAGAAGAAGGAACTTATTTAGCACATATTTGTGAGCATACAATTATAGCTTTACAGAATATGCTTGGAGTAAATGTATCTTATGGAAAAGCAAGAGAAATTAAAGGTGATTTATACTACATAATATTTCAATATGAATATAAGCAATTTGCATTAGAGGTAGCTAGATTAGCGATAGATATTATGAATTCATTAATTTATCATGAAGAAATTAATTTTGAAGGTCGTTTAAGAATATTAAAATCTATTTTAAGTAAGGAAATAATAGGACCAAGTACGCAAGCTATAAAAAATGCAGCGACAAGATATGGTATGCCAGTATTTCCGTTAGAAGATACAGGTTTTTATCAAATAGGGTATGGTAAACAAGGAAGAGTTATAGAAGCTACCATAGGTGCTCAAACAACTTGTGTGGCTGCTGATATAGCATCTGATAAAGAGCTTACAAAAAGATTACTTATAAACCAAAACATACCTGTAGCTGATGGGAAAGTTATTAAAAATGTAATAGATTTAATAAAGGAATCAGAAAGAGTTGGTTATCCTTTAGTCCTTAAACCAAGATACGGTAGTAAGGGGAATGGTGTAACTTTAAATATCAGAACTAAAGATGAGTTAATAAAAGCATATAATAATTTAAAAGATAAGTTTGAAGATTTAATATTAGAAAAATATTATGAAGGAAATGATTATAGAGTTTGTGTAGTGGATTATAATGTTGTAGCAACATCTTTAAGAATTCCTCCATATGTAGTTGGTGATGGTAAACATAATATAAAAGAGTTAATTAGGAAGTTAAATGATGATGAATTAAGAGGATATGATCATGAAAAACCATTAACTAAAATTCATATAGATGAAGAACTTCTTAAATATATAGAAAGTAATGGAATGAATTTAAATACTATTCCTGAAAATGAGGAAAAGGTTAACTTGCGAAGTAATGCAAATTTATCAACTGGAGGCATGGCAATTGACTGCACTGATGAAATATCAGAAGAAAATAAAAAAATATGTATAAGAGCAGCAAAAGCAATAGGATTGGATATATGCGGAATAGATATAAAAGCAACAGATATTAGGGAAACTTTATATAAGAGCGGAATTGTTATGGAAGTTAATGCTGCGCCAGGAATAAGGATGCATATGTATCCTAGTAAGGGAAAGATAAGGGATGTTGGGGAATCAATTTTAGCGTTACAGTATAATGGAATACCTATAAATATACCTGTAATTTCAATAACAGGTACTAACGGGAAAACAACAACTACTAGGTTAACAAGCCATGTACTAAAGTGTATGGGATATAATGTAGGCATGACATCAACAGATGGAATATTTATAGATGGCGAATGTATAGATTGTGGAGATGATACAGGATATAATAGCGCTAAAAGTGTATTGTTAAATAGAGATGTGGAAGTAGCAGTTTTAGAGACTGCTAGAGGTGGATTAATAAGAAAGGGATTGGCATATGATTTAGCTGATGTAGCAGCAATAACTAATATATCAGAAGATCATATAGGATTAGATGGTATTAATTCAATGGAGGAGTTAGCAAAAGTTAAAGCATTAGTAGGTGAGGCAGTAAAAGAAGATGGTTATGTAGTTATTAATGCAGATGATTTCTGGTGTAAAAGTATTTTAGATAGAATTAAAGTTAAGAAGGTGTTTTTTGCAAAATCTAAAGATAATGAATTAATTCAGAAAAACATACATGAAGGTAATATAGCTGTATATATACAAGACGGTGTATTAACTGTAAGTAATGATTATAGGGAATATAAGGTATTAGATATTAATAATATAAAGATTTCTCTAAAAGGTAAGTTAGAGTTTAATATAGAAAATGCTATGGCTGCATGTGGAATATTAGTAGCATTAGGGATAGATTATTGCATGATAGCAAAAGGATTCAGAAGCTTCAAATTAAATGAGAAATGCAATTCAGGACGTTTTAATATTTATAATGTAGATGGAAAAAAGGTTATTTTAGATTATGGTCATAATTTAGAAGGGTATAGAGCTATTTTAAAGTCTTTAAAGTTCTTTAAAAGTCAGAAAATAATAGGGGTAATTGGTGTTCCAGGAGATAGAGAAGATACTATGATTAAGAAAATAGGTAGTATGTGCACGGAAATTATGGATAAGATTATAATTAAAGAAGATAAAGATAGAAGAGGACGAGAAAAAGGTGAAGTAGCCAAACTATTAGAAGAAGGAATAAGAGGCAGTGGAAAAGAAGACTATAAAATAATATTAGATGAGGTAGAAGCCTTTAAAGAAGCTTTAAAATTAGGTAAAAGAGGAGATTGTATAATTATTTTTTATGAAAAATTAAAACCTCTTGAAAATATAATTTCAGAGCAAAACAATGTCAGCGGTGAAGGTTTAGCTAGTGTATAAAAATAAAGGTTAATGTTAATCATTAACCTTTATTTTCATTATAATTCTTTAATACACTTTTTTATTTATTGTTGCTATGATAGAATTATGAATAATGTAATATAATAATAAGTGGAAAGGATGAATTTTAATGAAAGGTAAAGCTTATGCGAAAATAAATATAGCTTTAGATGTAGTTGGAAAAAGAGAAGATGGATATCATCTTTTAAGTATGATAATGCAAAAGATTGAGCTATATGATGAAATAAGAATAGAAAAGATAAAAAAAGGAATAAAGATAAAATGTAATAAGCCTTTTATACCTACAGATGAAAGAAATTTAGCATATAAAGCAGCAAAGGTATTCCTTGAAACTTATAATATTGAATCAGGAGTGTTTATTGATATAGTTAAAAATATACCAGTAGCTGCTGGCTTAGCAGGAGGAAGTTCAGATTGTGCAGCAGTGTTAAAGATGTTAAATAAGCTATTTAATGTAAATGCATCAGATCAAGAATTAATGGAGTTAGGCGTTAAATTAGGCGCTGATGTACCTTATTGTATTAAGGGTGGAACAGCGTTATGTGAAGGAATAGGCGAAAAGATAACACCTTTAAAACCTTTTAAGAATCATATAGTTTTACTTATTAAGCCACCTTTTGGAGTATCTACAAAAGATGTATATAAGGCATTTGATTTAGGAAAGGTTAAGATTCATCCAGATACTGATAAGTTAATAAGAAAAATGAGAGAAAATGATATTAATTTTGTTGCTTACAACATGAAAAACTTATTAGAAAATGTAACTATAAGAAAACATAAGACAATATGTGGAATTAAAGAAACTTTAGTATCAAGAGGAGCACTTGGAGCGATGATGAGTGGTAGTGGGCCAACAGTATTTGCATTTTTTGATGATATGCAAGTAGCTCTAAAGTGTTATGATGAAATGAAATTAAAATATGAGGATGTATATTTAACAAGAACAATTTAAAAAAATATATTTTTTTTGAATATAAAACTCCTTTTTGGCAAGAATTAAATGCTGTAAGGGGGTTTTATTAATGAAAAAAAAATTAAGTATAATATTATTGGTAATTTTAAATTTTAGTTTTATGATAGCTTTATGTACAAGCTTTCCAAATTGTTCAGAAGAAAAGATATATTCTTATAAAGAGGTTAAAGATATAGTAATAAGATTTCATGTGCTAGCTAATAGTGACACAAATGAAGATCAAAATTTAAAATTGAAGGTAAGAGATGCCATAATTAATTATTTAAATCCTTATTTGAAGGATGTAGAAGATAAGGAAGAGTCACGAAGAATTATAGAAGATAATCAAGAAAGGGTTATGGAAATAGCAAAAGAAGTTATAAAGAATGAAGGGTATAATTATGATGTGACTACTGAGTTTGGATATGAAAATTTTCCTGAAAAATCTTATGGAAATATAACATTACCACAAGGTAATTATGAAGCATTTAGAGTTATAATAGGAAAAGGGAAAGGTCATAATTGGTGGTGCGTAATGTTTCCATCTTTATGTTTTATAGATGTATCCAAAGGTGAGGTAGAGCAGAAAGAGAGTAAAGAGAAGCTAGATAAGGCTATAGAGGAAGGGAAAGATGAAGAAGTAGAGGTTAAATTTAAATTTCTAGAATTTATAGAAAAATTTTTAGGTTAAAAGATTCAATATAAATTACTACTTGATTAAAGTAAACAAAAATCATAAACTATAAGTTATAACGCTAAGAATTATTTTTGGAGGTAAATAGATTATGACAAGAGCTTTAGCAATGATGTCTGGTGGATTAGATAGTACTTTAGCAGCTAAGCTAATTATGGATCAGGGGATAGAAGTAATAGGTATATGTTTTAAATCATATTTCTTTGGAGAAAAAAGTGCAAAGAAAATGTGTGAACAAATAGGAATTAGGCTTGAAGTAATTGATTTTTCAGAAGAACATTTTGAAATGGTAAAAAATCCTGCTCATGGTAGAGGAAAAAACATGAATCCATGTGTAGATTGTCATGCTATGATGATGAATTATTCAGGTAAACTTTTAGAAACTTTTAATGCTGACTTTATAATAACTGGTGAAGTATTAAATCAAAGACCAATGTCTCAAAATAAACAAGCTTTAAATACAGTTAAAAAGGCATCAGGATATTCAGAAAAAATATTAAGACCTTTATGTGCATTAAATTTAGAACCAACTGAGATGGAACTATCAGGTCTTGTAGATAGAGAAAAACTTTTAAAAATTTCCGGAAGAAGTAGAAAAACTCAAATGGAATTAGCAGAAAAGTGGGGAATAATAGATTACCCATCACCAGCTGGAGGATGCAAATTAACAGAACCAAATTATTCTGTAAGATTAAAAGATGCAATAGATAGAAATGAAAATGTAAGTGCTAAAGAAATTCATCTTTTAAAATATGGAAGACACTTTGTAAGCAAGAATGGAACTAAAATAATAGTATCTAGAAATGCAGAAGAAGGAGAGGCTATAAAAGCTTTAATAGATAATACTGATACAGTATTTTTGCCAAGTAGCCATATGGGAGCTATGGGAGTAATTGTAGGACAACCTTCACAAGAGGATAAGGAATTAGCATCTAAATTAACTGCAAGATATAGTAAAGGAAAAGATGCAGATATTGTTACAGTTAAATGTGGATTATTTGGTACTCAATTTAAAGAAAAATTTGATGTGAAACCAGCAACTGAAGAAGAAATTAAGGAATATATAATATAAGGATTTAGGAGGGAAATATGGATAAGAAGGCTATTATTAGTGTTGTAAGTAATGCTAGCATAGAAAATGAAGATGTAATAGAAGTTGTTTCACCAGGAAAATACATAAAAATAAATGATGGATATAGAGCTATTTATGAAGAAACTGAAATATCAGGAATGGCAGGTACTACTACAACTTTAACAATAAGAGATAAAGAGGTGGTATTAGAAAGAGAAGGTACTACAACTACAAAGATGTGTTTTAATAGAGAAGAACCTTCTGTATCTATGTATCAAACTCCTTATGGAATATTAGAATTAAGTATAAATACAAAATCATTAGAAGTTGAAATGGATGAAGATGGTGGGGAATTAAAGATAGATTATTCATTAGCTATAGCAGGACAAGTGCCTGTTGATACTAAACTATCTTTAAAAATAAAAACTCAATAGTATATTTTATAATCTTGGGGTATTTTATAGGGATAAATATCTCAAGTTTTTTTAACGTATAGGAAATTTAAAAACTTTTTTTATCTAGAGAGGTGAAATTTAGTTATATCAGGTTTATTTTATTGTATAGTATGTTTATTTTATTGAATATATGGAAATACTTTAAATAAAATAATTATAATCAAGGTGATAAATCTATGAATAAGTCATATAGATATTTAAAAATAATAAAAGCTTTATCTTTGTATTATGGTATGAGTGATAAAGAACTTATAGAGGTGTTAAAGAATAAAGAAAGTAAGTATATACTTTTATTATTATTAAAAAAGTATAAGTGCGTAAAAGATGATGAGATAATGCAAGTTTTAAATTATAAAAATAAAAGGAGCATAGCATATAATACTAAGAGAGCAGAGGAAAAATTATTAATTAACAGAGAATTTAGGGAAAAGTTTTTTGAATTGGAAGAAAACTTGTTAAAATAGATTGTAATAGTTATAATTATCATTAATAGTCATAGAAATATCATGCCTATTTTCATTTCAAGAGCAAATCAGATTTAAATTCAGATAGATAAATACAATTTTTTGGAGGTGTCATTTTGACAAAGGAAAAATATAAATCTATGACCTTAGTGGAATTAAAAAATATTGCTAAGGAAATAGGAATAAAAAATATATCAAAGTTTAAAAAGAATGAATTGATAGAAGAAATATTATCTAATAAGCCTAATAGTATTAAAAAAGATGGAGTTATATTAAGAGAAAAGATAGCACCTAAAGATACCAATAATACTTCAAACAATATAATTAATACAAGAAGGTATGAGAATAGAAATAATGAAAGTAATAAAAGTACGGAAAAAACTACAGAAAAAAAAGAACAATTAAAAGCAATGATTAACGATTCTAATACTACTAGAGGTATATTAGAAATATTAGAAAACAATAGTTTTGGATTTTTAAGATGTAAGAATTATTTAACAAGCAATGAAGATATATATGTATCTCCTTCTCAAATAAGAAGATTCAACTTAAAAACAGGTGATGAGATAGTTGGAAAAGTAAGAGAAGCAAAAGAAGGAGAAAAATTCAAAGCATTATTATTCGTAGAAAGAGTAAATGGAGAAAGTCCTGAAAAAGCAATAGGCAGAAAAGCTTTTGAAAACCTTGTACCAATATATCCACAAGAAAGATTAAGGCTAGAAACTAATAATAAAGGGGATCTTTCATCAAGACTTATGGATATAATATGTCCAATAGGAAAGGGACAAAGAGGTGTTATAGTAGCTCCTCCAAAGGCAGGAAAAACAACATTGCTTAAGAAAATAGCTCAAAGTATAACAACTAATCATCCAGAAGTTGTATTAATTGTCTTATTAATAGATGAAAGACCTGAAGAAGTTACAGATATGCAAAGAAGTATAAATGGAGAGGTAATATATTCTACTTTTGATGAAGAACCACAAAATCATGCAAAAGTTTCTCAAATTGTTTTAGAAAGAGCTAAGAGAATAGTAGAACAAGGTAAGGATGTTGTAATATTATTAGATAGCTTAACTAGGTTATCAAGAGCATATAATTTAACTGTTACACCAACTGGAAGGACTCTTTCAGGTGGATTAGATCCAGGAGCATTAATTATGCCTAAGAAGTTTTTTGGAGCGGCTAGAAATATTGAAAATGGTGGAAGTTTAACTATTTTAGCAACTGCTCTTGTTGATACAGGATCAAGAATGGATGATATGATATTTGAAGAATTTAAAGGAACAGGTAATATGGAAGTTCATTTAGATAGAAAGCTTCAAGAAAGAAGAATATTCCCAGCTATTGATATATATAAATCAGGAACTAGAAAAGAAGATTTATTATTAACACCAGAAGAAAAAGAAGTTTCGTATGCACTTAGAAAAACAATGTATAAGGATGGAAATATAGAAACTATAACAGAAAACTTGATAAATATGCTTTATAAAACTAAAAATAATAAAGAATTTGTAGATACATTTGAAAAAAATAATTTTACGAAGAAATAATAAAAAGTAAGATATCTTTAAAATAGACCCTGTATAGTAGACACTAATAAAAGAATGTCTATCTATATAGAGTCTTTTTTAGGATATCCTTTATAAGATTGATAACTTACTTATTTATTATTTTTATCTTTTATCAAGTTATTTACTATATCAATTATTGATGTAGGTGAATAAGAATTTGATAATGTTTTTAAATTTTCTTTCATTTTACTTAAAGTTTCTGGTTCGTATATAAGTTTATTTATAGCATCATTTATTTCCTTGTAATCTTTTATATAATAAGCATATCCGTGAGATTCTAAAAGCTCAGCATTTTCGGTTTCTTGTCCAGGAATCACAAAAGGAATTATAAGTGGTATATTTTTGACAATAGCTTCAGTAACGGTAAGTCCTCCAGGTTTAGAAATTAATACATCTGAGTATTCCATAAATGAAGCAATATCATTTGAAAATCCTACTATATGAATTTTTTTGTTAGGGTAATTTTTTTGACACTTTTCTAGTAATGACTTTCTAAGTTTTTTGTTATTACCACATATTACCGTGATTCTTAATTTATTTGGATTTTTAAGCAACTCATCTAAAACATAAGAAATATTAGTAAGGCCCATACTTCCACTCATAAGAAGTAAACTAAAGTATTCCTTATCTTTAACAAAATTAATATTATTATCTTTTTCGTAAAAGTTTTCTTTTATAGGAATCCCTATAGGATATATAATTTCAGCCTTGATTCCTTCTTCTATTAGAAATTTTTTAGTACTTTCACTAGCAGTGATATATGAATCAACTAAAGGATGTATATAAGTATAATGTGCCTTGAAATCTGTAACAACAGAAATAAAAGGAATATTAAGACCTTTAGCTTTTAATTTACATATTATATTAACGGTAAAAGGATGTGTTGCTATTATTATATCAGGATTTTCCTTTTCAATAAGTTTTAAAAGTTTTCTTTGAACATTAAAAAAGAAACTAAAGGTTACCTTATTTGAAAAATTATTGTCAGTTAACTTATAAAAGAAACCGTAAGTTTTAGGAAATAGCGATGCAAAAATTTCATAGCCCATAACTATAATTTTATTAAATAATTTATCGGTATTTGCTAAAAAATCACGTTTTACACATTCAAATCCAGCTGCAGTAAGAGTTTGAATTAATGAATTAGCAGCTTGATTATGACCTTGCCCCGTTGAGGTAGTTAAGATTAAAACTTTTTTCATTCAATCCACTCGTTTCTATATAAAATGGTACATATATATTATTCTATAAAATATAAAATCTTACACATACAAGTAAAGAAAATGGGAAAGACAATGTCTTTCCCAGAAATTCTTATTTACCTTGGTTAAGGTTAAATCTCTTATTGAACTTATCAACTCTACCGCCGATGTCCATGATTTTTTGCTTACCAGTGAAGAATGGGTGGCATTTAGAGCATATTTCTACTTTAAGTTCTTTTTTAACTGAACCAGTTGTAAAAGTATTTCCACATGCACACTTAACCACTGCGTCGTGATGGTATTCTGGATGTATGCCTTCTCTCATTTATTTCACCTCTTTCAATAATACATATGTATGTATTTCTATATAACTACTAAAGTATATCATAGCATATTTTTATCGTCAATAAATTAATATTGGTTAAGAAATAATTAAATGCTATAATCAGATGATGATAAAGTTTTAAGGAGAGAAAAAGATGAGTAAATTATATTTTAGATATGGAGCAATGAATTCGGGAAAGTCAACTCATTTGATGCAAGTTGCATATAATTATGAAGAAAGAGGGTTAAGAGTTGTACTATTAAAACCTGCTACTGATAAAAAAGGTGGAGACAAGTTAATATCTAGATTAGGTGTTACTAGAAAAGTAGATATGGTAATAGCTCATGAAGATGATATATATGAAAGAGTTCAAGAAGATATAAATAATAACGGTAAGTTAGATTGTATTTTAGTAGATGAAGTTCAATTTATGAAGTCATATCAAATAGATCAACTGTTTTCTATTGCAGTTAAGTTAGATATACCTGTAATATGTTATGGATTAAGAACAGATTTTTTAATGGAAGGATTCGAAGGAAGTACTAGACTTTTATTATTAGCTCATAGTATAGAAGAAATGAAGACTATTTGTAAATGTGGAAGCAAGGCAGTAGTAAATGCTAGAAAAATAAATGGGAAGTTTGTATTTGCAGGAGAGCAGATAGCTATAGATAATGTAGATAATGTAGAATATGAATCATTATGTGGAAAGTGTTATTATAAATTTAAAGAAGAAAAATAATTTTAGAAAGAGATGAGTTAATGAAAAAGTGTGATGTGGGAGGTCAGGCTGTAATAGAAGGAGTTATGATGCGTGGCTCTAAAGGCACAGCTATAGCTGTAAGAAAAGAAAATGGAGAAATTGAAACAAAACTTGAAAGGTTTATATCTATAACTCAAAAATATAAATTTCTAAATATACCTTTTATAAGAGGGATATTTGTATTAATTGACTCTTTAAAGATAGGAATAAAAACTTTGAATTATTCAGCATCTTTTTTTGAAGATGAAGAGGAAAAGTCAAAGTTTGAGGTATGGTTACAAGAAAGGTTTGGAGAAAAAGCAGAAAACATTCTTATAACATTAACTATGATAACATCTTTTTTGGTAGCAATAGGATTATTTGTTGGAATACCAACAGCTATAGCAAATATTTTCGAAGGTACAGGAATTTCAACTATTAGCTTGAATTTAATAGAGGCGATAATAAGGATAATTATACTTATTTTCTATATATGGGGTATAAGTAAGTTTGATGATATTTATAGAGTATTTCAATATCATGGAGCAGAGCATAAAACAATATTTTGTTATGAAGCAGAAGAGAAGTTAACAGTAGAAAATGTGAAGAAGTTTTCAAGATTTCATCCAAGATGTGGGACTAACTTTTTATTTTTAATTATGATTGTAAGTATATTTGTAATATCATTAACTGGATGGGGAGGATTTTTTGAAAGATTATTATTAAGAGTTATATTAATCCCAATTGTATCAGGAATAACTTATGAAATAATAAAATGGCTTGGTAGAAATAATAATATGTTAGCAAAAATTATAGCCTATCCAGGGTTACAACTTCAAAAGTTAACAACAAGAGAACCGGAAGGAGATCAGATAGAAGTGGCAATAGCATCATTAATGAAAGCAGAAGGAATTAAACAGAAAAAAACTATAGGTGAATTGTTAAATATAGGTACTAAAACTTTGAATGAAGTTAATATTGACACATCAAGATTAGATTCTCAATTATTATTAGGAAAAGTTTTAAATAAAGATAAGCTATATTTAATAACTAATAATGATAAGGAAGTAGAGGAATCAGATACAAAAGAATATCTGAAATTAATAGAAAAAAGAAAAAATAAAATGCCTATAAGATATATTTTAGGTGAATGTGATTTCATGGGATTAGATTTTCATGTAGAAGAGGGGGTACTAATTCCTAGAAGTGATACTGAGGTATTAGTTGAAGAAGTTCTAAACAGAATAGGTGAAGATGAAAGTTTAATGGTGTGCGATCTTTGTTCAGGAAGTGGAGCTATAGGAATCGCACTTGCACATTACAGAAATAATATAAAAGTTGATGCTATAGATTATTATGATATTCCTGAAAAAGTAACTAAAATGAATATTATAAAAAATAATTTACAAGATAGGATTAACTTTATAAAAAGTGATCTTCTTAAAGAAGCTATAAAATTAGAAAAAGTATATGATATAATAGTTTCAAATCCACCATATATAAAAGAAGAAGAGATTGGTAAACTTATGTCAGATGTTAAAGATTATGAACCACATACTGCTTTAAGCGGTGGAGAAGATGGCCTTATATTTTACAGAAGAATAGTTGAAGAAAGTAGAAAAGTTTTAAAAGAAAATGGAATACTTTCTTTTGAAATTGGATATGATCAAGGAGAGGACGTAAAAAAACTTATGGAATCTAACGGTTATGAAGAAGTTAAGGTTATAAGAGACCTTGCGGGGCTTGATAGAGTTGTTATTGGGATTCTAAAAAGTTGATAATAATAAATACATTGTGCTATAATATTAAGATGTGAAAAAATGAGATACGGAGTGATATCATGTTATTAGATAAATTAGCTTTTATAGAAAATAAATACGATGAATTATCTGTAAAAATTAGTGATCCTTCAATAATGGCTAACCAAAATGAATGGAGAAAGCTTTGCAAAGAGCATGCTGATTTAGAGATAATAGTAAATGCTTATAGAGAATATAAAACAGTTATTGATGATTTGCAAGCAAACAAGGAAATGCTTCAAGAAGAAAGCGATAAAGAAATGAGAGAAATGCTTCAAGAAGAAATAGGATCATTAACTGAAAGAGAAGCAGAATTAGAAAATGAAATACAAATATTATTATTACCTAAAGATCCAAATGATGATAAGAACGTTTTTGTAGAAATTAGAGCTGGTGCAGGTGGAGACGAAGCAGCTTTATTTGCAGCTAATCTATTTAGAATGTACACAAGATTTGCTGAAAATAATAGATGGACAGTAGAGCTTATGAGTGCAAATGAAACAGACATTGGTGGATTTAAAGAAGTTGTATTTATGGTTAAAGGACATGGAGCTTATTCGAAATTAAAATATGAAAGTGGAGTTCATAGAGTACAAAGAGTTCCAGATACAGAATCAAGTGGTAGAATACATACATCTACAGCAACAGTTGCTGTACTTCCAGAAGTAGATGATGTTGAAATAGAAATTAATGAAAAAGACTTAAAAATTGACGTGTTTAGAGCATCTGGTAACGGTGGACAATGCGTTAATACTACAGATTCAGCTGTAAGAATGACTCACTTACCAACTGGACTTGTAGTTTCATGTCAAGATGAAAAGTCACAATTAAAGAATAAAGAAAAAGCCCTTAAGGTTTTAAGAGCAAGACTTTATGAAAAGGCAGAAGCAGAAAGACATGCTGGAATTGCAGAAGATAGAAAGAGCCAAGTAGGTACAGGAGATAGAAGTGAAAGAATAAGAACTTACAATTATCCTCAAGGAAGAGTTACTGATCATAGAATAGGTTTAACATTATATAAGTTAGAAACATTCCTAAATGGAGAAATAGATGAAATTCTTAACGCTTTAATAACAGCCGATCAAGCTGAAAAAATGAAGAAGATGGGTAACACTGCTAATTAATATTTTATTAAAGCCTTGCATTTGTATGTAAGGCTTTTATTATATGTATTGATATTAAAGGGGGGATTACATTGGATATATATAAGGCTTTAAAATTAGAAAAAAAATATGAGAAAATATATTATTCAATAATGATATTTTTAATAATTATCCTTCCTATATCCGTTTTTTTAGCTGGACTTATTCAACCTTTTTATATAATTAGCTTAATTATATTAGAAGCATTAATAGGATTGTCTATATTAAGAAGGATAAATAGTATGTCCCTAAAATATTCTTGTCATAATAATAGACTAAAAATTAAAAGTGGTCTTTTTAAAAAAGAAGGCTTATTGTTTTGTGATAAGGTTGTATTAGTTCATACTGAAAAAATGGAAGAAGATATGGAAATTATTATTATCACATCTGTTAACTTTAAAAATAAAAAATTACGATTAATAACAAAACAATTTTTGAAAAGATATCCAGCTATAAGAGAAGAATTTGAAAGAATAAAAGAAAATAATCCAGATAATATATATTATTATCAAGTGGTTAGATATGGTGGATTAAATAAGTATGTGTTATTAGATACTATATATAAAAATTGCGTTAAGTCAGTATATACTGAAGAAGGAATACAAAATATTAAAATTTCAAGAGGGCAAACATTAGTGTAAATAGAAAGAAGGAAGATAGCCTTGGAAACAAAAGTAGCTATAATTAACAATTTAGATAAAGATTTAAAATTTATAAAAGAAGCTGCTGAAACGATTAAGAAATCAGGTTTGGTAGTTTTTCCAACAGAAACTGTTTATGGTTTAGGAGCAAATGCTTTAGATGAAGAAGCAGTAAAGAAAATATTTGAAGCTAAGGGAAGACCGCAAGATAATCCTTTAATAGTTCATGTGTCAGATATTTCACAAGTAGATGATTTAGCAAAGGATATACCGGAAGTAGCAAAAAAAATGATGTTAAAATTCTGGCCAGGACCTCTTACTATAATACTTAATAAAAAAGATATAATACCAAATAGAACAAGTGCAAATCTTGATACTATAGGGATAAGAATGCCAGATGATGAGATAGCCTTAAAATTAATAAAATTATCTAAGACTCCAATAGCTGCGCCATCTGCTAATATAAGTGGTAGACCAAGTCCTACAGATATAGAAAGATGTGTTGAAGATTTATCAGGTAGAGTAGACTATATAATAGGGGGAGAAAAAAGCAGAGTTGGAGTAGAATCAACAATAATTGATTGTACAGTTAATCCTCCTATAGTTTTAAGACCAGGTGGAACTACTGTAGAGATGTTGAAGGAGATAGATGAAAGAATTGAATTAGATAAGGGACTAATGAGTAAGCCGACAGAAGATTTTAAGCCTAAAGCACCTGGAATGAAATATAGACATTATGCACCTAAAGCAAAGGTAAGGATAGTATCAGGAAAAAGGGAAAAAACTATTGAAAAAATTTGCGAGATGGTACACAATTATATAGAGAATGGAAAAAAAGTTGGTATTATGGCTTCGGCAGAAAATAGTAGATACTATAAAGAAGGGACTGTTAAAGTTCTTGGTAGTAGCTTGAAATTAGAAGATGTAGCTCATAATCTTTTTGAATCATTAAGAAGTTTTGATGACATGGGAATGGATATTATAATAGCAGAAGCTTTTGAGGAAAAAGGTGTAGGAATAGCTATTATGAATAGATTAAAAAAGTCAGCCGGATACGATATAATAACTGTTTAAGAGGTGAAACAATGAAGACTTTGTTTGTTAAAGTGAATGAAGAAGATAAATTATATATTTTATTTATTTACTTAAGTGGATTTGAGCTTCATTGTAATTTTTTTGATTTAAAAAGAATAATAAATATATTTAATTTAAATAATAAGGCATTCATTTTTTCGTAATATATAGATTAGTTGAGAGAAAGAATAAATCTATATATTTGAATTATCTAATTAGTTCATATGAAAAAAGGAGGCCTTTAATTATATAAATTTTAAAGTTTAGGAGGATATATATTATGAAAATAGCTATAGGTGCAGATCATGGTGGCTTTGAATTAAAAGAGGAAATAAAAAAATATTTGGTGGAGAATAGTTATGAAGTAAAAGACTTTGGAACATATTCTACAGAATCTTGTGATTATCCAGATTTTGCTTTACCAGTAGCAGAATCTGTAGCTAATAATGAATATGAATTTGGAATATTAATATGTGGAACAGGAATAGGTATTAGTATATCAGCTAATAAGGTTCCTGGTATAAGAGCAGCGTTATGCTCAGATACATTTAGTGCTCATGCAACTAGAGAACATAATAATGCAAATATATTAGCAATGGGAGCAAGAGTAGTAGGACCGGGATTAGCTATAGATATAGTTAAAACTTTTTTAGCGGCTAAGTTTGAAGGAGATAGACATATAAAGAGGTTAGATAAGATAACAGAAATTGAAGAAAAATACAATAAGTAAGAAGGAGTTTAATAATGAGTAAGGTTGTAGAAGTAAATCATCCATTAATATTACATAAATTAGCTTTTATAAGAAATAAAGAGACTGGATCAAAAGACTTTAGAGATTTAGTAAGCGAAGTTTCCATGTTACTTGCATATGAAGTTACTAGAGATTTACCAATGGAAGAAGTAGAAATAGCAACACCAATATGTAAAACTAAGTGTAAAATGTTGGCAGGAAAGAAACTGGCTATAGTTCCTATATTAAGAGCTGGTATTGGTATGGTAGATGGTATGTTGAATTTAGTTCCTGCTGCTAAGGTTGGTCATATAGGATTATATAGAGATGAAAAAACATTAAAACCTGTAGAATATTTTTGTAAGTTACCAGAAGATATAGCAGAAAGAGAAGTAATAGTAGTAGATCCAATGCTTGCTACAGGTGGATCATCAGTTGATGCTTTAACTCTATTAAAAAAGAGAGGAGCTAAAAATTTAAGATTAGTTTGCTTGATTGCTGCACCAGAAGGAATTGAATTTGTTCAAAAAGAACATCCAGATGTAGACATTTATGTTGCGTCTATAGATGAAAAGTTAAATGAAAATGGATATATTGTTCCTGGTCTTGGAGATGCTGGAGATAGGTTATTTGGAACAAAATAAGAAATAATGTTTTAGCTACATTAAACTTTGATGTTAATTCAAAATTTGATGTAGCTTATTTATTAGTTGTATAATTTACTTAATAATTTCATTGAAAAAGCTTATAATTTAAAATCTAGTATTTAATGATAGGAAAGAGTATAATATATTAGAAATATTATATATAATAAAAAAAGAGGTGGAGAAATGGATAGGCGAGATAAAATTAACTATTACTTAGATATTGCAGAAACTGTATTAGAAAGAGGAACTTGTCTTAGAAGAAATTATGGATCTATAATAGTGAAAAATGATGAAATAATCTCTACTGGATATACTGGTGCTCCTAGGGGAAGAAAAAATTGCACTGATTTAGGTAGATGTAGAAGAAGTGAGTTAAATGTTCCAAGAGGAACACAGTATGAACTATGTCGTTCTGTTCATTCAGAAGCCAATGCCATAATAAGTGCATCAAGAAAAGATATGATAGGTGCAACCTTATATTTAGTTGGAAAAGAGGAAGGGACTAAAGAAATTGTTAAAAATGCAAATTCTTGTACTATGTGTAAAAGATTAATAATTAATGCTGGCATAGAGAAAGTAATAATACGAGAGACAGAAAAAGAATATAAGGTAATAAAAGTAGAAGATTGGATAGATGATGATGATTCTTTATATGATTCAGTAGGATATTAATTGATGAGTAGATTTTTATATATTACATAAATTATTAAGAGTAAATGTTTAATATTTATATATTGCACATTAAATTATTTAGGAGGTAGGAGTTTTGAAAAAGAAGGTAATAACAATCTTTGGAACAAGACCAGAAGCCATAAAGATGGCTCCACTAGTAAAGGAATTAGAAAAAAGAGAGGAAATAGAATCTAAAGTTTGTGTAACTGCTCAACATAGAGAAATGTTAGATCAAGTTCTTGAATATTTTGATATAAAGCCAGATTATGACTTAAATATAATGAAGAGCAAGCAAACTTTGACAGGAATAACTAATAGAGTATTAGAAGGTCTAGAAGAAGTTTTCAGAGAAGAAAAACCTGATATGATATTAGTGCATGGTGATACTACAACTACTTTTGGAGGAGCACTTGCTGCATTTTATCAACAAATAAAAATAGGACATGTAGAGGCAGGTTTAAGAACCTTTGATAAATACTTCCCATTTCCTGAAGAAATGAATAGAAAATTAACTGGATCATTAGCAGATTTACATTTTGCACCAACAAAGGTTTCTAAAGAAAACTTATTAAGAGAAGGAATTAATGAAGATAATATATATATAACAGGAAATACTGTAATAGATGCAATGCTTCACACAGTAAAAAAAGAGTATGTTTTTGAAAATGAAGAATTAAATAATATAGATTTTGCAAATAAGAAAGTAATTATGATTACCGCCCATAGAAGAGAAAATTGGGGTGAAGGTATAGATAATATATGCGCAGCTTTAAATAAAATAGTTGAAGAAAATGAAGATGTAGAATTAGTATATTTAGTACATTTAAATCCAATAGTTAAAGATGTTGTTTTTGAGAAACTTGGTAATAACAATAGAATTCATTTATTACCACCACAAGATACTAAGGAAACACACAATTTAATGAATAAGTGTTTTATGGTAATGACTGATTCAGGTGGATTACAAGAAGAAGCACCTCATTTAGGAAAACCAGTACTAGTTTTAAGAGATGTAACAGAGAGACCAGAAGCTGTTAAGTATGGAACAGTAAAATTAGTTGGAACTAATATAGATAAAATAGTATCAGAAGCTAATATTTTATTAAAAGATAATGATGCATATGAAAATATGAGTAAAGCAATTAATCCATATGGAGATGGAAAAGCATCAGAAAGAATAGCAGATGCTATATTAAAATATTTTGATTTAAGTGATAAAGAAATAGAAGAGTTTATTAGATAAATTTTAATAATATATTTTTAAAATAAGAGAGGAATTATTTTTTACATTCCTCTCTTATTTTTGTTGAGTTAGCATATAAGTAAAAATAAATTTTTAATTAAATAAATTATTTTAGATTTGACTCTAATAGTGGTAAAAGAGTAATTAATAAATTATTTACAAATAGCTAATACTAAATTAAAGCTATTGGAATTAAAACAATAGATATTTTTAAATTAATTAGAATATATAAAGTGTGTCTAAATAATAATTTAGATTATAATTAACTTTCGTACAAAAGCCTTATGTATGGCGTTGTAAGAAAACAAGTAGAAAAAAATTATTTGCTCCATAATCGATTTTAAATAAAATTGTAAGGGAAAAATATATAAAGGTATTAAGTGGAAATATATAATTCGTGAATTTGTAGTAAATTTTATGAATAAAATCCATCAAGGAGTGTCAATTGAATAGAAAAAATAAAAAAATATTATAAAGTTAAATAAAACATAAAAGTAAGAAAAAGTATATTGGAGGATTTTTATTTTAAAAATATTTAATATATATTCTAATATAAACGTTATCAAGGATAAGAATTGAGTAAGTGAAGTTTCAGAAAATTTTGACAAATGAATAATTAGACTGAGATTTATGCAAGTGGTATTATGGACAACTTTGGGTAAGATATTTGGTAATATTGGTAAGTAAATTTTAAAATTTGAGCTTTTTTCGGAAAATACGGTCAAAATTAATGTTTTCTTAATATTTAACGTGGATATATAATAACTAGGTCGAAAGGGTGGATATTATTGATGAGTAAAGAGATGAATAAACTTAAGTTAAATATCACAATATATAGTGTAGTTTGTGGCTTATTTATGTCTTTAATTATCGCAATAACTTTTGGTGGCACAAGAGGATTAACTTATTTTGTGGGAAGCATGATAGCTATTATAAACTTCAATCTAAATATATATGTTACAACTAACAGTATAGAAAGTCAAAGATATAGGGTTGTATTATTTGCGTTCTTGAGAATATTTTTAGCTGTTGGGTGTACATTATTTTTTATAAGAAAGATTGATTTAGTTATTTTCTATTTATTAGGATTTGTTTCTCATTTAATAGTAATGATTTATTGTGTAGTACGAGGGAAAGGAAGTGCTTCTAGTTGGGAATAGAACCAGTAAAACATATCTTTTCTATTAATATTGGTAGTTTTACATTAGGAATAGGATACGAGATATTATTTCAATGGGCTGTTATTGTAGTATTAGGTATTGCATCTTATTTACTAACAAGAAATCTATCAAGAAATCCTAATAAAAAGCAAGTTGTATTAGAAATGGCTTATACTTCTGTTGAGAACTTAGTTAAGAATAATATGGATGAAAGCTATCTAAGTTACATCCCATATGTAGGAACATTAATGATTTATTTATTAGCACTAAATTTTAGTGGTCTTATAGGTTTCTCTCCAGTAACAAAAAATATTAGTGTTACTTTAGGACTTGGTGTATCTACCTTCATAGTTCTAAATGCTACAGCATTAATGAGAAATGGAATTGGAGGATTCTTTAAGTCATTTGTTAAACCATATGGATTTATGTTACCAATTAATATCCTGGAAAGAATAACATTACCTATATCATTAGCCCTAAGACTTTTTGGTAATATGTTAGCGGCTACTATACTTATTGATATGATTTATGAGGCTTTAGGTGGCGTAGCATGGATAGCAGGAATTGGTACACCGATAATAGCACATGGCTATTTTGATTTGTTCGATGGAGCAATTCAAATGTTGGCATTTACAATGTTAACAATAATCAATATTAAATTAACAGCAGAACATAATTAAAAGAGGAAAGTTTAAGGAGGAATAACTATGGATTTATCAGTTATTGGAGCAGCTATAGCTGCATTTACAGGAATTGGAGCAGGAATTGGTATAGGAATTGCTACAGGAAAGGCAACAGAAGCTATTGCTAGACAACCAGAGGCATCTGGAAAGATTCAAAGTGCATTAATTTTAGGAGCTGCATTATCAGAAGCAACTGCAATATATGGATTAGTTGTTGCATTAATATTATTATTCGTAAAATAATTTATATTAGAGTTAATTTAATTGACTCCGGAGGGAGGCTATAATTATGGAAGAATTAGGATTGGATTTCTCTACATTTATTTTAACCCTGATAAACTTTGCCATATTAGTTGCAATATTAAAACACTTTTTATGGGATAAAATTAAAGCAGCTATAAAAGAAAGAGAAGATTACATAGAAAGCACACTATCAAAGGCTGAAGATGATTCTCAAAAAGCTAGACTTTATCTTGTTGAAAATGAAAGAATACTAAGTGCTTCAAAGGATGAGGGAAATAAAATAATAGAAGAGAAGAAGCTTAAAGCTGATGCTATATATGATGAAATAGTAGAAAATGCTAATAAAGAAGCTAAAAATATTATTGAAAGAGCTAAGGTTGAGATTAATCGTGAAAAAGAAAAGGCTGAATATGAACTTAAGAGACAAGTTGTGGATTTAGCTATAGATATATCGACAAAGGCTTTAGAAGAAAAAGTGGAAGAAAAAACTCAAAGAGATCTTATAACTGACTTTATTACTAAGGTAGGGAATTAACTATGTATGAATATTTAGATAGGAGATATGCCTTAGCTTTATACCAAGTTGCTGAAGAAAATGGAAAAGTAGAAGAGTATTTAGAAGATCTTAGAGAAATATGTAAGTTAATAGATAACAACAAAGATTTTGCTGAAGTTATAAAACATCCACATATAACAACAAGAAAGAAAAAACAAACTTTCATTAATATTTTCAAGGGAAACATCGATGAAGAATTACTATCATTTTTATTAATACTTATTGATAAAGATAGAATATTATATTTAAAAGAAAAGTTAAATCAGATGGAAAAGATTTATCTTGAAAAGCATAATACTATAGAAGCTGTAGTTAAAACAGCTGTACCTATGTTAGATAGTGAAAAGGAAGCTTTAAAGAAAAAGCTTGAAAGTAAATATAATAAAACTATTCTTATGACTGCAGAAGTAGATAAGAGTCTATTAGGTGGTGTGTATGTAAGAGTGGGGAATGATGTCATTGATGGTACTGTAAAATCTAAATTAGATGAAATGAAAGAATTAATGCTTAAGAGAGAATAGAGGTGAGTCCATGAATATTAAACCAGAAGAAATAACTTCTATTATTAAGAGAGAAATAGAAAAGTATGAGAAGGAAATTGAAACAGTAGATTCTGGTACTATCATTCAAATTGGAGATGGTATAGCAAGAGTTTATGGATTAGATGATTGCATGGAAGGGGAATTATTAGAATTTCCTAATGAAATATATGGTATGGCTCTTAATCTTGAACAAGATAACGTAGGTTGCGTTTTACTTGGTTCAGAAGAAGGAATTAAAGAGGGTGATATCGTTAAGAGAACTAATAAAATAGTTCAAGTTCCAGTTGGAGATGCTTTAATAGGTAGAGTAGTAGACTCATTGGGTAAGCCTATTGACGGAAAAGGACCTATAAATACTACAGAAACTAGAGCAATTGAAGTTCCTGCTCCAACTATAATTCAAAGAAGTTCAGTCAATGAACCAATGCAAACTGGTATCAAAGCAATAGATTCAATGATACCAATAGGAAGAGGACAAAGAGAACTTATTATAGGTGATAGACAAACTGGTAAAACAGCTATTGGCATAGATACTATAATAAATCAAAAAGGAAAAGATGTAATTTGTATATATGTTGCTATAGGACAAAAGCAATCAACAGTTGCTCATATAGTTAACACACTTACAGAAATGGGAGCTATGGATTATAGTATCATAGTAAGCTCAACAGCATCTGATTCAGCTCCATTACAATATCTAGCACCATATGCTGGATGTAGTATAGGTGAACATTTCATGCATCAAGGTAAGGATGTATTAATAATATACGATGATTTATCTAAGCATGCAGTTGCATATAGAACAATGTCACTATTACTTAGAAGAGCGCCAGGTAGAGAAGCTTATCCAGGAGACGTTTTCTATATTCATTCAAGATTATTAGAAAGAGCAGCTAAGTTATCTCCAGAATATGGTGGTGGATCTTTAACAGCCCTTCCAATAATAGAAACATTAGCAGGAGATGTTACTGCTTATATACCAACAAATGTTATATCAATTACTGATGGTCAAATATTCTTAGAATCAGATTTATTCCATCAAGGAGTAAGACCAGCTGTAAATGCAGGTATATCAGTATCAAGAGTTGGTGGTAACGCTCAAATTAAAGCAATGAAACAAGTTTCAGGTACATTAAGACTAGAACTTGCACAATATAGAGAATTAGCTGCTTTTGCACAATTTGGTTCTGACTTAGATAAAGATGCTAAGAGAAGACTTGAAAAAGGTAAGAGATTAATGGAAATCTTAAAGCAAGATCAATATCAACCAATGAATGTTGAAAATCAAATAGCAATTCTTTATGCAGCAGTTAATGATTTTCTTTCAGATATAGCTGTTGTTGATGTAAGAAAATTTGAAAGAGGCTTCTTAGAATATTTAGAAACACATCATAGAGATGTCCTAAAGAGTATTCTTGATGAAAAAGTATTAACTGATGAAATAAAAACTAAATTAGAAGAAGCCATAGTAAGTTATAAAAAAGTATTTTTACAAGAAGCATAGCTTTGTTTAAAAGCTATGCAATTCTTTAGGAGGTGGAACTATGGGTGCAGCAGGACTGATAGATATAAAAAGAAGAATTAAATCAGTAGAAAGTACTAGAAAAATAACAAATGCCATGGGGCTTGTTGCCACTTCTAAGCTTAGAAAATGTAGAAAGGAATTAAGTTCTTCAGCCGAATATATGAATGCAGCTGAAGAAACAGTAAAGATACTAGCTGGTATAGAATCTGAATATCAAAGTATATATTTTACTAAAAATAACTCAAAGAAAAAGTTATATATAGTAATGACTTCTGATCAAGGATTATGTGCAGGTTACAATAATAATGTAATTGCATATTTAAAAGAATTAGTTAAAGGTGATATTGAAAATTCACTTATTATAACTGTTGGTAGTAAGGGAGTTAGTCACTTAAAAAATTCAAAACTAGAAACAGTAGCGGAATATGTAGATATTCCAGATATTCCTACTACAAAAGAAGTTAAGGTTATTTGTAATAAAGCGTTAAGTTTATATAAATCAGAAAAGGTTTCAGAGGTATATATTGTTTATACAGAGTTTATATCGCCTGTAAAACAAGTTGTAAAGGGTGAATTATTATTACCTATTAAAAAGCTTGAAGGAGTTTCAAGTGAATGTATTATAGAGCCAGATTATGAAACTGTATTAAATAATTCTTTAGAAATATATTTGAAAGGAAAATTGAGAAGTTTAATGCTTAGTTCTAAATGTAGTGAACAAAGTTCGAGAATGACAGCTATGGATGGAGCTACAAGCAATGCTAATGATATATTATCTGATTTAAATATTAAGTATAATAGAATTAGACAAACAATGATAACTCAAGAAATTTCAGAAATAATCGGTGGAGCAAATGCTCAAAATTAGTAAGGAGGTACGTTAGATGCCTGGGAAGATTGGAAAGGTTGTTCAAGTAATTGGACCAGTAATTGATATAAAATTTGATTCTGATTCTCTTCCTAACCTATATAATGCTATTCACATTAATTTAGGAGAAGAGATTTTAGTAGCAGAAGTAGAACAACATATGGGAGATGACATAGTTAGAGCTATAGCTATGGAAGCAACTGAAGGATTAAGAAGAGGTATGGAAGCAGTAGATACAGGAAGACCTATTGCAGTACCAGTAGGAGAAGGTGTTTTAGGAAGATTATTTAATGTTCTTGGAAATACAATGGATAATGCAGGAGATGTAGAATATTCAGAGACATATCCTATACATAGACCAGCTCCAAGTTTTAAGGATCAATCAGTTGAACCAGTAATGTTTGAAACTGGAATAAAGGTAATAGATTTATTAGCACCATATCAAAAAGGTGGTAAAATAGGTCTTTTCGGTGGTGCAGGTGTAGGTAAAACAGTATTAATTCAAGAGTTAATAAATAATATAGCTAAACAGCATGGTGGATTATCTGTATTTACAGGTGTAGGAGAAAGATCAAGAGAAGGTAATGATTTATACCATGAAATGAAAGATTCAGGAGTTATTAATAAGACAGCTCTAGTATTTGGACAAATGAATGAACCACCAGGAGCAAGAATGAGAGTTGCTTTAACAGGTCTTACAATGGCAGAATATTTCAGAGATCAAGGTCAAGATGTACTTCTATTTATAGATAATATATTTAGATTTACTCAAGCTGGTTCAGAAGTTTCTGCTTTACTTGGAAGAATCCCTTCAGCAGTTGGATATCAACCAACACTAGCTACAGAAATGGGGGCTCTTCAAGAAAGAATTACATCAACAACTAATGGTTCTATCACATCAGTTCAAGCTGTATACGTACCTGCTGATGACCTTACAGACCCAGCACCAGCAACTACATTTACACACTTAGACGCAACTACAGTTTTATCAAGATCTATAGTTGAACTTGGTATTTATCCAGCTGTTGATCCATTGGAGTCAACTTCTAGAATATTAGATCCTAGAGTAGTTGGTAAAGAGCATTATGAAGTTGCAACTAAAGTTAAAAATATTCTTGAAAGATATAAAGAATTACAAGATATAATTGCAATACTTGGTGTTGATGAATTATCTGATGAAGATAAGTCAGTAGTAAATAGAGCAAGAAAAATTCAAAGATTCCTTTCACAACCATTTACAGTTGGTGAGCAATTTACAGGTATAAAAGGTAAATATGTTCCAGTTAAAGAAACTGTAAGAGGATTTAAGGAAATATTAGAAGGTAAGTATGATGACCTTCCAGAATCCGCCTTTTTATTTGTTGGTACTGTTGAGGAAGCAGTAGAAAAGGCAAAAACTTTAGTATAAGGGGCTGATATAGATGGCCAATACCTTAAAGGTAAAAATAATAACACTTAGTAAAGTTATAGTAGAAGAAAATATACAAAAAATATTTACTAGAACTCCTTCTGGTAGTTTGGAAATTTTACCTGGTCATGCTCCTATCATTATAAGTACAGAATCATGTATAACTAGTATGGTTAGAAGTGATGGTAATAAGGTTGAAATGTTCACTTCAAAAGGAATTTTAACCTTAAAAAATAATGAAATAACTTTATGTTGTGATGCTACAGAATTAAGTGATGAAATTGACTTAGAAAGAGCTATTGCTTCAAAAGAAAGAGCAGAGAGAAGATTAAAAGATCCTAGTAAATATGATATAGAACGTGCTAAATTAGCACTTAATAGGGCTTTGTTAAGAATAGATTTTAAAGAGCACTCCAAATAGGGAGGGTACTGAAAAACTATACATTTTTCAAATTTAATTATATAAACAAAGAAAGAGTTAGAGAAATTTAATCTCATAACTCTTTTTTGCTTTTATCTTTATAACGTTCTTTTGATTTTTCCTTAAAGTATTTATTTTCTTGAAATGCTATTTATGATTTATGCCCAACCCTTGCATTCGTATCGGCAGAAGTATGTATATGATAAACATCATATTCTAAAATTTCATTTAAGACATTTAATTTTTCATATTTTCATCTATATTTATTAACATATCTAATATATTCATATCTTTAATTCTAAGTATACGAAACTTAGTTAATGAACTTGGATCAATAATAGATTCTTCTGGAGCCATATCAAGAAAATATTTAATAATTCATTGATTTTTCTTAACATATTATATTTTGGAACAACTAAATCATAAATTCCTTGTATCTATACACAAAAAAAATAAAAAATTATATATTGTAGTATAGGAAATGAATAAAAAAAAGATAGCTGACCATAATTTAGAAGAAAGGCGGGGGATACAAAATGAAAAAAAGTGTATGCTTTATCTTATTATTCTTAATTTGTTTCAGCAATAATATTGTATTAGGTAAGAGTTTGAAGAGCAATGTATCTAATCAAGGATTAATTTTTATTGAAGAAAAAATTTATGATATTTGTTTTTTTGAGAATAATGGTGTAAAGGTTAGATATAGTAGTGATAAAGAGGTAGATAAAGAGAAATCTATGATTATAGAAAAAATAAAAGAACAAGATATAGGAAATATTATAGAAGAAAGCTATAATGAACTACACATTAGGACTAGCATAAATGAAGATCTTAATATTAAGATATATAAAGACTTAGATAAAACAATCGTTGAAGAAGAAATTATAAATTATAGTAGTGAAAAAAAAATATCTAAATTGATGAAAGAATTAACTGAATTACAAACTAAATATGCAAAAGATATAAGATATTTTCAATATATAAAGGGAAAAATAAATAATAAGAATACTGCAATAGATAAAATAAAAAAAATTCAAGAGATGAAAAACATAAACACCCTAGATATCCATAATGGTTATGTTGGAACAGCTAATTTATATAATGGAGAAAGGGTTAATTTTTCAGTGTGTACCTATAATACAGGCTCTTATTTGGTTATTGGGACACCAGTAATATTTACAACATACTAACAATTCATTGTGGAGGAAAATATGGAAAAAATAATAGTTATAGGTGGAAATAAACTTAGTGGCGAAGTAACAATAAGTTCTGCAAAAAATTCGGTGTTACCTATTATAGTTGCCTCTATTTTATGTCCGGAAAAAGTTACCATAGAAAATGTGCCTATGTTAGAAGATGTAGTTGTAATATGTAATTTGTTAAGAGAATTGAATTGTTCTGTTAATGAATCAAAAATAAATAATAATATTACTATAGATACTAATAATCTTTTATCTATAGATTCAAATAGTGAATTAATAAGGAAGATGAGAGCTTCTTTTTTAATTATGGGACCTATGTTATCTAGATTTGGATATTGTAAATTATCATTACCAGGTGGATGTAATATAGGAAGCAGACCAATTGATTTACATCTAAAAGGTTTTAGTGCATTAGGAGCTAACATTACCTTAGGACATGGTTTTGTAGAAGCTGAGGCTAAACAATTAATAGGAGATAGGATATATTTAGATTTTCCTTCTGTAGGAGCAACTGAGAATATACTTATGGCAGCAGTATTAGCTAAAGGAATTACTATAATTGATAATGCGGCAGAAGAACCTGAAATCTGGGATTTAGCTAATTTCTTAAATAAAATGGGAGCTAAAATTCATGGAGCAGGTACAGGAAAAATAATAATAGAGGGAGTAGATAAACTAAGAGGAATATCCTATAAGCCTATATATGATAGAATAGAAGCTGGTACTTTTATGGTAGCAGCAGCTATAACCAATAGTAAAATTAAAATTAAAGGGATTAACAAAGAACATGTAAGACCATTAATGGAAAAGTTAAAAGAATGTGGAATAATATTTTTTGAGGATAAAGAAAATATTATTGTAGATGGAACAAGTAAAAAGAGACCTGTAGATATAAAAACTATGCCTTATCCAGGATTTCCAACAGATATGCAACCACAAATGATGAGTTTATTAAGTTTGATAAAAGGATCAAGTATGGTAACAGAAACTGTATTTGAAAATAGGTTTATGCATGTTGCTGAATTATTAAGAATGGGTGCAAAAATAAAAATTGATGGTAGAACTGCTTTTATAGAAGGTGTAGAGAGGTTTACTGGTTGTGAAGTAAAAGCAACAGATTTAAGAGCAGGAGCTGCTATGATACTAGCAGGTTTAGTTGCAGATGGAAAGACAGAAATAAGCAATGTGTATCATATAGACAGAGGTTATATTAATATAGAAGATAAGTTTAGTAAATTAGGAGCTAATATATTTAGAGATAATAATTTATAATATGAGAAAAGGAGTTTGTCGCTAATGATTTTTCAACGTTAGTGTGGCAGCTCCTTTTTGTATTTGAATATATTTTTAGATTAGTAATAATAATTAAAAACTTAGAATAAATATATATAATATAAACGATGAATAGGAGAAAAGATAAGTAAATGGAGTTATTAAGAAAGTTTAAGATACCTATAGTTATGAGTATTTTAATAATATTATTTTTGGTTTTTTTTACCAACATATTTATTAATCATTCAACTGTTAATAAAACTAATACAAATAAGGGATATGATATTAATTCAAGTGACATAAAGTATGAGGATAAAGATATTATTATTAAAGGAACGGAAAATGTTAAAGTGTATAACACTGATAGTTTAAAGATTGAAGATTTACCTTTAGAGGAATATGTAAAGGGAGTTGTTGCAGCAGAGGTGCCAGCAGAATTTGCAGAAGAAGCTTTAAAGGCACAAGCTATAGCAGCTAGAACATTTTATATATCTAAGAGAGAGGAACATTGTACTAAGGCTCATGGGGCAGATATATGTAATACAACACATTGTCAAGTGTATATAAGTAAGGAAGAAGGAATGAAGAGATGGGGAAGTTCGAAGGCGGAGGAATATTGGAATAAAATTAGTAAGGCTGTTGAAGATACTAAAGGGCAAGTTATTGTTTATAATGGTGAAATAATTAAATATCCACAATTTTTTTCTGTTAGTGCTGGAAGAACAGAAAATTCAATAGATGTATTTTCTAATGATGTTCCTTATTTAAAGTCAATAGATAGTCCAGGAGAAGAAGTTGCAAAAAAGTTTGAAACAGTTATAGAAGTTAATAAAAAAGAATTTATTAAAAAGATTAATAATGGATGTCCGTCAGCTAATCTAAATGATAATAATTTAAAGAATATAAATATATTATCTAGAACAGAAGGAGGGGGAGTAAAGGAATTATGTATAGGTAATACAAAGATTACAGGAGTTGAGTTTAGAAAGATATTAGGAATAAATTCAACTAATTTTATTATAGAAATAGGGGGAACAACTGTGAAAATATCCTGTAAGGGATATGGACATAGAGTTGGAATGAGCCAGTGGGGGGCTAATGTTATGGCTAAGAATGGTAAGAGTTATAATGAAATCTTAAAACATTATTATACAGGGATTGATATAAAGAATATAAAATTTGAAGGGTGAAATATATAGGAGTTGCAGAGTAAGTTGCAACTCCTATATTTTAACGTATAGAAATTTTAAAACTTTTTTGAGAGTGAGCACTGATTATTACTAGCTTTCTGATATGTAAGTTATCAAATACGTTAAAAAATAAATATAGTGCTGCAAAAGAACCAAAAAGAAAAATAATTAAATGGTATTTTTATAAGGAATTATTTTTCTTTTTGAACCTTTTGAATGGCTAAAAAAAGTGACTTCAGTCAAGATGCGTTAAATTAAAAAAATATAATTGCTATTAAAAATGTGCTTTAAAGTAATAAAAGCGTGGCGAAGCCACTTTTTTATGACAAAAATATATTGTTATAACTGTAGGAAAATGTTGCTTTATGAAAACTTAAAACGTAATATGTAGAAAAAAATGTTATTAAAATAAGGTTATTAATGTATTAATTTAGGAATGTCGGGAAGAATAAACAAAGGAGGTGTTTATATGGACAAAAACTATAAACGAAAAGTAAAAGACTTTTTTAGAAAGGAGGGCTTTTACATCGTATTGTTTATTTGCCTATGTATAATTGCAACAATAGGAACTTTAGCTTATAGAAAAATAAATAATTCAACTTCTGAAACTACTATAGAAAATAATAGTAAAGAAGTTGCAAAAGTAAGCGAAGAAAATAATCAAAATCAAGCAGAAAATGAAAATAAAGAAGGAAAAGATAATAAGGAAAAAGATGTTAGTACGCAAGTTCCTAATGCAGAGAGAGTAGAAAATACTAAGAATAAGGAAGAGGCTAATAATAATACTACTAAGCAAGTAGTTTCTAATAGTGATGTTAGTTTTAATAAGCCAGTAGAAGGAGCTTTGTTAAGAACTTATACTTATCCAAAACCAGTAAGAATAAGTGATACAGAACAAAGAACAATTGCAGGTATTGATGTAGAAGCTAAAATAGGTTCACAAGTTAAATCAGCAGCAGAAGGTGTTGTAGAGAAAGTAGGTAAAGGTTCAGAACAAGAAGGAATAGCTATATTAATAAAACATGCTAATGGAATGAAAACTAAATATTGTAATCTTGATGCTAAAACTTTAGTTAAAGAAGGAGATAAAGTTAAAGCAGGTACAGCTATTGGAAGTGTGGGAAATACTGTGAAAATATTCGGAGATGATTATTATAAGGAATATTTAAATATACAAGTATTAAATGCAAATAATGATCAGGTGGATCCATTAAAATATTTTAAATATGAAGCTAAGAAATAGTTGTAGAATTACTAACTAAATCAGTCATTTTCATTATGAAAATGACTGATTTGTAAGTAATTTAATTGATTAAGGTTGCATAATTATAAGTATAGTTAGTTAAGGAGGCAGTATTTTGAAAGACTACATTGAAGAGAGAGTACTAGAGGTAGCACAATATATTATTGAATCTAAAGCTACGATTAGAAAAACTGCAAAAGTATTTGGTGTTAGTAAAAGTACTATTCATAAAGATATGACTGAAAGACTACCTAAAATAAATCCTAAAATTGCAGAAGAGACTCATAGTATTTTAGAGTTAAATAAGGCTGAAAGACATATTAGAGGTGGAAAAGCTACGAAATTGAAATATAAAGCTATTGAATGATAGTTTTATTAAATATATAATTATCTTTAGAAACAAATATAATAGTATTTATTTGCAAAAAAGATAATAGGAGTGAATAAGATGTGGTTTTTGAGAAAGGGAGCAGATTTAGGAATAGATTTAGGTACAGCCACTGTTTTAGTATATGAAAAAGGTAAAGGAATAGTTTTGAAGGAACCTTCAGTAGTAGCTATAAATAAAAATAATAATAAGATTTTAGCGGTTGGTGAAGAAGCTAGAAAAATGATAGGGAGAACACCAGGAAATATAGTGGCTGTACGTCCGCTTAGAGATGGTGTTATTTCTGATTATGATGTTACAGAAAAGATGTTAAAGGAATTCATAAAAAAAGCAGTAGGCAAGAGAAACATAGTTGCACCTAATGTAGTTATATGTGTACCTTCTCAAGCGACAGAAGTAGAGAAAAGAGCTGTGATAGATGCTGCAAGAAATTCAGGGGCAAAGAAAGTAAATATAGTAGAAGAACCTTTAGCGGCAGCTATAGGGGCTGATATAGATGTCACAAAACCAACAGGATCAATGGTTGTAGATATTGGTGGAGGTACTTGTGATATTGCAGTAATATCTTTAGGTGGAATTGTAGTAAGACAATCTATTAAAGTAGCAGGAGATAGATTTAATCAAGCTATAAGTAAGTATGTTAGATCTCAATATAAAATAATGATTGGAGAAAAAACATCAGAAGATTTAAAGATAAGTGTAGGAACTGCATTTAAAGGTCATAGAGATTTGACTACAGTTATTAAAGGGAGAAATTTAGTAACTGGTTTACCAGATGAGGTCGAAGTATCATCAGAGGAAGTTAGGCAAGCTTTAGAGGAATCGGTAACATCTATAGCAGAGACTGTAAAGGGAGTATTGGAAGTTACTCCACCAGAATTATCTGCGGACATTATAGAAAAAGGTATTTTAATGACAGGTGGAGGTTCACTTTTAGATGGTCTAGACAAGCTGATTGAATTTGAAACTGGAATAAATGTGCATGTTGCAGAAAGTTCGATAGAATGTGTTGCAGAAGGAACTGGAAAACTATTGAATTCATTAAATAAAGTAGAGACAGCAGAAAATTCACCTGAGATTATTTTATTAATGGAGTAAAATAAAAAGATTGAAAACATATATTGTTTTCAATCTTTTTATTTATATAGTTAAATCTATACCATTATTTAAATAATATGCATGCAATAAACCTTTGGAGATTGTTTTAGCCATATCTAATACTAATGATAGTCGAATTGATCTAGAAGAAAAGAAATCAGCGTTATCGCTACTATCAACAATGCCTATAATAGAGGCTATACCAACATCTGGCAAAGACTTACCAACTCCTTTACCAGGATGAATGGCATAATCTCTTGTATGAATTTCACCTATTGATTTAGATTCTCCTAAACAAGCATCAATACCAATAATACAAGCATTGGGATGTAATTTATTAATTTCTTCAAGACGTTTATCTATATTAAGTGCGTGAATTGGAGTAGCTATAGTACCGTATATTGGAAGAGGAAATAAGTTGTCTTGCAATATAGTACCTACTAATGGACCTAAACAATCGCCTATACATTTATCAGTACCAATACAGACTATTACTGTGTTATCCTTTACGAAATCGCGTATCCCTTCAGCAATTTCATAGTAAGATAATGAAGATTTATAATGAATTTTTCTTTTAACCACACATCTACACCCCCTATTAATAAATATATGAATTGTTTAAAAGAAATAGTCTTAGTAAAGATAAAAAGAAAAGATTAAAGAAATATATAATTAATTAACATAAAAAAATCGAATTATAGAATAAAAAAGAGAAAAGTACAGTATATAAGAGTAATTTAATGATAAATTATTATAATAACACATATGGACAGTTGAAATATAATTGTTTAGAATATATACTAACTATTGTCGGTTGGGCACTTCGGTGAGCAACTGGAAAAATAAAAAAATATGGATGAGTTCCCGAGTGGCCAAAGGGGGCAGACTGTAAATCTGTTGCAAGTTGCTTCGATGGTTCGAATCCATCCTCATCCACCATTATATGGGCGCATAGCTCAGCTGGGAGAGCACCTGCCTTACAAGCAGGGGGTCACAGGTTCGAGCCCTGTTGTGCCCACCATATAACAAAATAAATAATACACCATATTATGCTGGCATGGCTCAACGGTAGAGCAGCTGACTTGTAATCAGCAGGTTGTAGGTTCGATTCCTATTGCCAGC
>CAKVLD010000012.1 GCA_934755305.1 uncultured Clostridium sp.
TAATTATTTTTCTTTTTGGTTCTTTTGAGGCACTATATTTTTATTTTTTAACGTCTTAGCCTCTTTGATACCTTTAAGTCCTGTAATTATCAGCCTTCCCACTTTTCTATTTTTTATACTTTACTTGAGGTTAAAGATAAAAGCACCAAAAAGGTGCTTTACTTCTTTTTAAATATTTTTATTCAACAGCTAATAAGAAATAATATAATGGTTGATTTCCTCTATAACATTGAACATCTAAATCATCATATTTTTCTTCTAACTCTTCTACAAAGGAATTAGCTTCATCTTCCGTAATATCTTTTCCATAGAATACAGTTATAAGCTCACTATCCTCATCTATTAAAGCTTCAAGAACCTTTTTAGTTACTTCAAACTTATCTTCTCCAACTTCCTTAATCTTTCCTTCTTCTAGACCAAGAATGTTTCCTTCTTTTATTTCTAATCCATCAATTTCAGTATCTCTTACGGCGTATGTTACAGATCCTGTCTTTACTGATTCCATTATTTCTTTAAGTTCTTGCTCATTTTCATCAACTTCCGCTTCTTGATTAAACATAGTTACACATGTAATACCTTGTTGAATTGACTTTGTAGGTATAACTCTAACATCTTTTTCTGTAATTTCAGCTGCTTGTGTTGCTGCCATTATAATATTTTTATTATTTGGTAATATAAATATATGATCAGCATTAAGTTTATCTATACATTCTAACATATCTTGTGTTGAAGGATTCATTGTTTGACCACCTTCAATTACATAGTCAACTCCAAGATCCTTAAAGATATTAGTAATTCCATCTCCCATAGCTACTGTTACAAAAGCATATTTCTTTGCTTCCATAGCTACATCTTCTGAATGTGTATTTTCTTCTATTTCTTCTTCAGTTAATAATAATTCTCTATGCTCTTCTCTCATATTATCTATTTTTATTTTAGACAATTCCCCTAATTTTACAGCCTTTGACAAAACTAAGCCTGGATCATTTGTATGAATATGAGTTTTAATTACATCTTCATATCCAACAACAATCATAGAATCTCCAAGTGGTGCTATTTCTTTTTGGAATTCTTCTGCTTTAGATGCATCACCTAATATAATAAATTCAGTACAATAACCAAATTTAATATCTACATCTGCTGTAGATTGTGCACCTGTAACTTTACCTGCAGCTATTTTTACATCTTTAATTTCTGCTTTAATTCCTTGAGTTAGAGCATCTGTCATACCTTGTAAAATTATATATAGCCCCATTCCACCTGAATCTACGACTTTAGCTTTCTTTAATGCTGGTAATAAGTCTGGCGTTTTATCAAGCATCACCTTAGCTGCTTTTGTTACTTCATCCATAAGAGATGCAATATCAGTATTTTCACTTGCTAATCCTGCTTCAGCTGTTGCTCTTACTACTGAAAGTATTGTTCCTTCTGTTGGTCTCATTACTGCTTTATATGCAGAATCAGAACCCTCTTTTAATGCTGCTATCATTTGACCAGCATCAGCTTCTTCTAAACCACTTAATCCTTTAGATATACCTCTAAGAATCTGAGATAAAATAACTCCTGAATTACCTCTAGCGCCCATCAAAGCTCCCTTTGCAAGTGCCTTTGATATTTCTCCAATAGATGTTGAATTCATATTTTCTATTTCTTTAACTGCTGCCTTAAATGTCATAGACATATTAGTTCCTGTGTCACCATCTGGAACAGGAAATACGTTTAAAGCATTTACGAACTCACTTTCCTCAGATAATCTATTGCTCGCATTTACGACCATGTTATAAAAGTCACGGCCATTTATTGATAAATATTCCATTGTTACCTCCTACACTCTTACCGCTTGCACATTTACGGTTATAGCAGAAACTTTTAATCCTGTAAAGTTTTCTAAACTATATTTTACCTTTTGAATTATGTTATTAGCAATTACTGATATCTTTGTTCCATATTCAACCATAACAAATAATTCTATATTTAATCTATCATCTTCAGTAAGAGTTATCTTTACACCCTTGCTTAAGTTTTCTACTCTCATAAGTTCCCAAAAACCTTCACTAGCGTTTTTAGATACCATTCCTACAACACCATAGCATTCCATAGTAGATAAACCAACTATTTTAGCTAAGACCTCATCAGAGTAATGTATATCTCCATTTTCTTTAGAAAATCCAACCATTACAATTCCTCCTATTCTTTCATTACCATCTATTTTATCTTAGAAATTTATAATATTCAAGATTTATATAGGAATAATAAAATCTTCTACTAATTTATTTTATATTTTGCTTGCTTTTTTTATGCTTCTTATGGTAAAATTCATATTGTCCTATTGAAGAGAATTTTATCTTCACAAATAAGGAGGTGTTTTCAAATGGCAAGAAGATGCGAGATATGTAATAAAGGCGTTGTTGCTGGAGTACAATTTAGTCATTCACATCGTCAATCAAAGAGAACTTGGGCTCCTAACATAAAGAGAGTAAAGGCTTTAGTTAACGGAACACCAAAGACAGTTCATGTTTGTACAAGATGTTTAAGATCTGGTAAAGTTCAAAGAGCAATATAAGTTCAAATAGAAAAATGCATTATGTTTATAATGCATTTTTTTATTTTTCAAAAAACAAGTAGCTTCTATAGCAAAATTACAGAAACAACTACATAAACTTATGTAAGTTTCTTAGTTCTTTTTCATAAAAAACTTAATAAAGTTCGATAAAAACTTAGGTAACTTAATAGCTATTATCTTCATATATCCATCCACTCCTCAAAATTAAAAAAATCTCTCTATTACATTCTATGTAATAAAGAGATTTTTAGTTATATTTTTTTAATCTTTTGAGAAAATTATCATCATAATTCCTGAGTCAAAAGATATATTTATATCTTCATTTAAAAATTCATTACAAAGTGCTCTAGGCTCTAAAAGAGTCATAGTATATTTATCTAAAGTATATTTTGCACCTACTATAGTTACATTTTCAACTTTTTCAGATAAAGGTATTAAACTTACCATTTCTCCATATTCACCTTTAAGAGTTATTTCTTTATTAGCTAAAAACGCTCTATTATGCTCATCTATAATTTCTGCTTCTATATTATCCTCTAAAGCCTTTAAAAGGATACCTACATTTCCTAAAAAATGATCTATTCTTGTACCTGTCACTCCAAAGAACAACACTTTACTAAATCCCTTTTCTTTAGCCTTTTCATAAGCTAAATAAGTATCTGCATAATCCTTCTCTGGATTTAAGGTAACAACTTCACATTGCATCTTTTTAAAATTATCTATAATTTCTTTTTTAGCTGAATCAAAATCTCCTATTACTAAGTCAGGTTTTATTTTATATTCATATAATGCATTACACCCTTTATCTGCACCTATAATATAATCTCCTTCTTCTATATATTTTAAAAGAATTTCTTTAGAAGGACTATTACCCCCACTTACTATTATAGCTTTCATCTTTATGCTAATTCCTTTAACTTATTAATGTTCTCTTCTACTTTTCCTTCTTTAAACACAGCTGATCCTGCAACCAACACATCAGCTCCTGCTTCTACTAACTCCTTAATGTTAACTTCAGATACTCCTCCATCAACTTGAATTAATAAATCTTTATTATATTTATTTCTTAATTCACTTACTTCTTTAACTTTTTCTAGAGAATATGTAATAAACTTTTGTCCTCCAAAACCTGGATTAACAGACATAATTAATACCATATCTATTTCTCCTATTATATCTTTAATTAAAGATACCGGAGTACCTGGATTTAAAGCTACTCCAACTTTACACCCTTTAGCTTTAATTAATTGAATAGCTCTATCTATATGTACTTCTGCCTCATAATGAATTGTAATAAAATCTGCCCCTGCATTTACAAAATCATCTACAAATCTGCTTGGTGTATCTATCATTAAATGTACATCGAACACCTTATTTGTTTTATCCCTTAAAGACTTAACTATAGGAGCTCCTAAAGTTATATTAGGAACAAACTTTCCATCCATAACGTCTATATGAATCCAATCAGCTCCTGCTTTATCTACTCGTATTACTTCTTCCCCTAACTTTGAAAAATCAGCTGAAAGAATTGATGGTGCTATTTTTACCATTTATATTTTCCCCCTTCAATTATTTCTTCTAATGTTCTTATATAAAATTCATATCTATGCTTATTTATTTTCCCCTCTTCTACAGCTTCCTTTATAGCACAACCTGGTTCTTTATAATGAAGACACCCCCTAAACTTACAAGAATTATTAAGTTCTTCAAATTCAGGGAAACAATATCTTAGTTGGTCTTTTTCTATAAAAGTTACATCTAAAGTCGAAAAACCAGGAGTGTCAACTATGTATCCATCTTCTATAGCAATAAGTTCACTATGCCTAGTTGTATGCTTTCCTCTACCTATCTTTTCACTAACATTACCTGTTTCCATATGGTCTTTTTCTGTTAGAGTATTTATTAAAGTAGACTTACCAGCTCCTGATGGTCCACAAAGCACAGTAACATTACCTTGCATTTTTTCTCTTAAAGTATCTACTCCTAAACCTTCTTTAGCATTTATGAATAATACATCATAACCTATAGCATTTATTTTATTTTTTACTATTTCTCTTTCCTCTTCTGTTACTAAATCTACTTTGTTTAAACACACTATAACTTCTATATTATTGCTTTCACATAATACTAGAAATCTATTTAATAAATCAAAGTTTAAATCTGGATTTTTAATGGCAAAAACCACAAAAGCTAAAGTAACATTTGAAACAGTTGGTCTTATAAGCTCAGAATGTCTTTCATGAATTTCTTCAATAACACCTTTACCTTTTTCAACTTTTATTGTTACATTATCTCCTACCATAGGCTTCATATCTTTATGACGAAACTTTCCTCTTGCCTTACATTCTATGATGCCCTCCTCTGTTTTTATGTAATAAAATCCGCCTATACCTTTAATAATTTTTCCTTCCATAGTTCCTCCAATAAATTAATTCCTAATATATATAATAACCAGATTTTAATGATAATTGCAAATTAATTATTTTAATAATAAAAAATCTACATACTAAAGCATCAATACTCTAGTATGCAGATATTATTATTCATCTTGCTTAGGCGGATCTGTTGGTTTAGTAGATTGTGTTTCTTTCTTAAATGTTAATGTAACAGTACTTCCTTCTTCCACCTCTGATGGCCAAGAATCAAGCACCCCATCTTTATCTCCAGAAATACTCATGTTCAATCCTTTGCTTTTTAAAGCAGCTCTAGCCCCATCTACAGTCATACCTTTTTGTAAGAAATCTATCTGAACTTTCTTCTTAGTAGGTTCCTCTTCTTTTGCTGGTTCTTCTTTCTTTTCTGGTTCTTTATATTTACCAATAGTAATAGTTACTGTTTTACCTTTAGCTACAGGAGAACCAGACCCAGGTGATACATTAATAACTTTACCATCTTTATTCTTATCTTCAATATCTGCTGTTATAACTTTAACTCCTAAACCAGCATTATTTAAAGCTTTTTCTGCTTCACTTTCTGTTAAATTATCCAATTCTGGCACATTAACATATTTAATTGAAGCTCCTAAACTTACATAAATAGTTATCTTATCTTGTTCTGTTACTTCTGAATTTGCATCAGGATCTGTACTTATAACGCATCCTTTATCTATATCATCACTATTTTTTTCAACCACTTCATAGTTAGTTAATCCATTTTTCTTTAATAAAGCCTTTGCATCATTAAGAGATTCACCTTCTAAGTTAGGCACCTTTATCTTCTTCTTACCAGAACTTACCATAACTCTAACCTTTGAGCCCTTTTCCACAGTGCTTCCTTCTTTAGGATAAACATCTAGAATAGTTCCTTCTGGCTCATCACTTTCTTCTCTATCTCCTTCTTCAATTACTAACCCTAAGGATTCAAGAGCTGATTTAGCTTGATCTAAGGTCATACCTTTTATTGTTGGAATAGTAACTTCTTCCTTACTACTTCCTCCTAATAAACTTACTCCTCCTACAGCTAATAAGGCTACTGCTATTACTGCAACTATTCCTATAATAATCTTCTTTATATTTTTATAATTTCTTTTAGATTTTTCCTCATCTTCATCATCGTCATAGTCATCATCATATTCGTCATCATACTCATCATCGTATTCATCATCATATTCTGAATCATATTCCTCTGTTATAGGTTCTTTTTTATCAGAACCAACTCCTATTTCAGGATTAACTGCAGTCATAACTATTGTCTTACCATCATAATCTTCTTCCATAACACCAATAATTGCATTAGGATCTTCCTTTATTTTTTGTAGATCTCCTATTAATTCTTTAGCAGTTTGATATCTCTTGTTAGCTTCTTTTTCCATACATTTCAAAATTAACTCATTTAAACTTTCTGGTATTCTTGAATTAATTTGTTTTGGAGGTACTGCCTCCTCTTGAATATGTTTTAAAGCTATAGTTACAGGTGAATCAGCTTCAAAAGGTAACTTTCCAGTAGCCATTTCATATAATACTATTCCTAAAGAATAAATATCAGTACGAGCATCTACAAAACTTCCTTTTGCTTGTTCTGGCGAAAAGTATTGAGCTGATCCCATGATAGTAGTAGTATTAGTTAAAGTAGCAGAATCAGTTGATTTAGCTATACCAAAATCAGTAACTTTAATAACTCCATCCTCTGTAACCAATACATTTTGTGGCTTAACATCTCTATGAATAATATTATTTTTATGAGCACATTCTAAAGCTTTAGCAATTTGTAATCCGATTTTAATAGTTGTTTCATAATTTAGCTTTCCAAACTCTTTAATTAATTCCTTTAGAGTTTTTCCTTGCACATACTCCATAACTATATAATTAAGATCACCTTGAGTTCCTACATCTAATACATTAACTATATTATTATCAGATAAAGTAGCTATAGCTGTGGCTTCTCTTTTAAACTTATTCACTATATCTTCATTACCTGACAATTCTTTTTTTAATATTTTTACTGCAACATTTCTATGAAGTTTATTACATCTAGCTTTATAGACTATAGACATTCCGCCTTCGCCTATCTTTTCTAATAACTCATACCTGTTTCCTAAAGTTTCACCTATCATATTACCTCTCTCCTCCAAACAATAAAACTGTAATATTGTCTCTGCCGCCTTTGTATTTAGCTAAATTTACAAGTTTGTTACAGATAGTAACAGGATTCTTTTCTTTATTAATAGTTGATACTATTTCCTCTTTAGTTAGCTCATTAGTCAAACCATCTGAACATAATAAATATATGTCATATGTACCCTCATCTATGACAAAAATATCCACATCAACAAAATCACTTGTACCTACTGCTCTAGTAATTATGTTTTTTCTAGGATGATTTGCTGCTTCTACTTCTGTTATAGTACCAAGATCTACAAGTTCTTGTACTAATGAATGATCTTTAGTAATCTTAACAAGATTATCACCTTTAGATGCTAAGCAAGAGCTATCCCCTACATTAGCTACGATAATCTTGTTATTTACAACAAGAGCTGCTGTAACGGTAGTACCCATACCGCTCAACTTCTTTTCTTTCATTGAATGAATATATATATCAGTATTTACTTTTTCTATAGCTTTTTTTAAAATATCACTACATCCTTCATTATAAAAGTTTATCTTTATATATTCTACTATTCCTTCAGCAGCCATTTTGCTAGCTACTTCACCAGCATTATGACCACCCATTCCATCTGCAACAACATAAATACAATAATCTTCGCATTCATGATAGCATAGAGAATCTTCATTAAGATTTCGCACCATACCAACATCACTTAAAAAACCAATCATAAATTTATACCCCTCTCTCTCCCTGGGTGTTAATTATTTTGCTTTTCTATATAGCTTCTTCGTAGCTGTCCACAAGCTGCATTTATATCGCTTCCCATTTCTCTTCTAACAGTTACTTCTAATCCTAATTTCTTTAAGGTATCTTCAAAGATTGAAATAGTCTTTTCAGAGGATCTTTTAAAGGAATTTTCTTTTATTTCATTAACAGGTATTAAATTAACATGACATAATAATCCCTTTAATAAACCGCCTAGAGCTTTAGCATCCTCTTCGCTATCATTAACATCCTTTACTAGTGAATACTCAAAAGTTATTCTTCTATTAGTTTTTTCTATATAATATCTACAAGCATCTAATATTTCCTTTATTGAATATTTATTAGCTATAGGCATTATAGCTCTTCTTTTTTCATCACTAAATGCATGTAGTGAAATTGCAAGAGTTATACTTAATTCTCTATCAGCTAAATCATAGATATTAGGTACAATACCACAAGTTGATAAAGTTATATGTCTTTGCCCTATATTTAATCCATATTCTGCATTAACAAGCTCTAAGAACTTTAGAACATTATCATAATTATCTAAAGGTTCTCCACTTCCCATTAATACTACATTTGAAATTCTTTCACCTATTAGATTTTGACCTACTAAGATTTGAGCTAAAATTTCTCCTGCTGTTAAATTTCTCACCCTACCATTTAAAGTTGAAGCACAAAACTTACATCCCATTCTACATCCTACTTGAGTAGAAATACAAATAGAATTACCATGTTTATACTTCATAATTACACTCTCAATTAAATTTCCATCATTAAAAGCTAATAACATCTTTTTAGTTCCATCGATTTTTGATTCATATAATTCTTCTACTTTAGGAACTCCTATATAAAAGTTATTATCTAATTTCTCTTTTAATGATTTAGGTAAGTTTTTCATATTACCAAAATTCCATACATCCTTGTATATCCAAGAAAATACTTGTTTTGCCCTAAAAGCACTTTCACCATTTTCTTTCATCCAATTTTGTAATTCTTCTAGTGTATAGTCTAAAATATTTTTCATAAATACTCCTAGTTCTTTTTGATTTTAGCAATAAAGAATCCATCCATATAATCATTTGGTAAAACTGTTAAAGTACCCATTTTATCATACTTTAAATTATTGCCCTTACCAACAAATACTGGTTCTATTTCTGCATCCTTATATTTGTTTAAAAACCATTCTATATTTTCTTCGTTTTCTTCTTTATTTAATGTACAAGTAGAGTAAATCATAACTCCGCCCTTCTTTAAATATTCCCAAGCATTCTTCATTATGTCTCTTTGTACATTAACTATTTCCTTTAGTTCATTTCTCTTTTTAGTCCACTTAATTTCAGGTTTCTTTCTTATTATACCTAATCCTGAACATGGAACGTCTATAAGAACTCTATCTGCTAAACCTACTAAATCTGCATTAAGCTTTGTTGCATCTAATTCTCCTAATGTTACATTACTTAAACCTAATCTATCACAGTTTTCCTTTATTAATTCAAGCTTTTGAGCATGAATATCAAATCCTCTTACTTCACCTGTATTTTCTAATAATTCAGCAATATGAGTAGTTTTTCCTCCTGGTGCTGCACAAAGATCTAAAACTGTTTGACCTTCTTCTACATCTAATAATGGTGCAACTAACATAGCACTTTCATCTTGAACTGTTATCTTTCCTTCTAAGAAAGCTTCATTCTTTTCAATAGCTCTTCCGCCCTTAATAGCTATAGCTTCTGGACATACAAATCCATCTTCCACATTGTATCCAGCTTCTTCTAAAGAATCGAATACATCTTCATAATTACCTTTTAAGTTATTAACTCTTACAGTAACCATTGGTGTACTATTTAATCCATGAAGTATTCTTAAACCTTCTTGCTCGCCATATTGTTTAAATAAAAGCTTAATCATCCATGGTTCAAAAGATAATTCATAAGCTATTTCATCTATTTTGTTTCTAAAGTTAATTTCAAAGTTTCCTTCTTTTTTAACATAGTTTCTTAAGATACCATTAACTAACTTAGAATCCTTCTCTGAAATTTCTTTTGCTAATTCTACTGCTTCATTACATGCTGCATATGAAGGTATCTTATCTAGATATTGCATTTGATAAATTGCTATTCTTAATATATTTAAAATAGTTTTATCCATAACAGACATATCTCTAACAAAACTTCCTATAATCATATCTAAAGACTTAATTCTTCTTAAAGTACCATAAACAATTTCAGTAACTAAAGCCTTATCTTGATCTGATAAATCAGAAATATTTAGTTCATTTGAAAGAATTATATTTGAATATGCCCCTTCTCCTGTAATTCTATTTAATACTTTAAGTGCAATATTTCTACTATTCATAATTTTTACCTCATTTACTCATTGTTATTTCTTCCACTTATAGCTAGCAATCTTATAAGTTGTGATACTGCCATAATTGTTGCCGCTACATAAGTCATAGCTGCTGCATTTAATACTTTTTTAGCTCCCTTTATTTCTTCTCCATAGATTATACCTCTACTTTCCAGTATATTCAAAGCTCTATTAGAGGCATCAAATTCTACTGGTAAAGTAACTATTTGAAAAAGAACTACAGCCGAAAACATTACTATTCCAAGTGTTACTAAAGGTTTTATAGAAAGTATAAGACCTGCTATAAATATAATCCAAGATAAATTAGAGCTTATATTTACAACTGGAAAAATAAAATTTCTAAAAGTTAACGGCGTATAACTTTCTTTATGTTGAATAGCGTGCCCAACTTCATGAGCAGCTACACCTGCTGCAGCAATAGTGGATCCATTATATACTTCTGGCGATAATCTTAAAACTCTATTACTAGGATCATAATGATCTCCCAATTTAGTATTAACCATCTCTATAGGAATATCATATAATCCTGCTTCATTTAATATTTTTCTAGCAATTTGTTCTCCTGTGTATCCATTTATTGTTCTAACCCTGCTATATTTATTAAAGGCTGAATTCACTTTAGTTTGAGCCCAAAAACTAATAATTAGAGCTGGAACTAATATTAAATATGTAGGATCAAATCCATAATAATATCCGCGCATTTTAAAACACCTCTTCTATCCTAAGATTACATTTTCATCTATTGTGTGTCCATTGATATATTGTTCTATTGTAAGTGGTTTTTTATTTGGAAATTGAACTTTAGTAATTAAAAGTACACTATCTTTACAAGCTATCTCTATTCCTTCCTTACTTACCTTAAGTATAGTACCTACCTCTTTATTATGATTCTTATCTAATACTTTTGATTCAAATACCTTCATTTTTTCATTCATATAATAAGTATACGCCATTGGCCATGGATTTAAACCTCTTATTAAGTTATGAATATTTTCTGCAGTATCATTCCAATCAATAATAGCTATTTCTTTATTAAGCATTTTTGCATAAAAAGTTTCATCTGATTGTTTTTCAGGTGTAATTGTACCATTTATCATACCTTCTATAGTATCCTTTAAAAGATCTGCTCCCCTAACCTTTAAGATATCATATAATTCACCTGCAGTCATATCTTCTGGAATTTCCACTTCATCTTTTAAAAGCATATCTCCAGTATCTAAACCAACATCCATTAACATAGTGGTATTACCAGATACCTTTTCTCCTTTTATAATAGCCCAGTTAATAGGTGCTGCTCCTCTATACATAGGTAATATAGAACCATGTAAGTTTATACATCCATACTTTGGAATATCTAAAACTTCCTTAGTTAATATTTGACCAAAAGCTACTACTATTATAAAATCTGGATTCATATCTTTAAGCTCTTCAATCATTTCTCTTTCATCTTTAAGCTTAACTGGTTGGTATACAGGTATATTATGTTCTACTGCTACTTCTTTTACATCAGAAAAAGCCAACTTTTTTCCTCTTCCTTTTGGTCTATCTGGTTGAGTAAAGACAGCCTTTACTCCATAATTTTCTATAAGCATTTTTAATGAGGGAACCGCAAAATCTGGAGTTCCCATAAAAACTATATTCATCTTTCTTAAGTGCCTCCTAGTTATTTTTCTACATGATCTATAAATAATACTCCATTTAAATGATCATTTTCATGACAAATAGCTCTTGCTAAAAGTTCCTCTCCTTCAAGTATGAATTCTTCTCCCTTTTCGTTAGTAGCTTTAACTTTAACATAGTTTGGTCTTCTAACTTCTTCAGAAACTCCTGGTACACTTAAACAGCCTTCTTCACCATTTTGTTCTCCACTTGTTTCTAATATTTCAGGATTTATAAATACTCTTGGACCTTCTCCATCATAAACATCTATAACAAATAGTCTCTTAAGTATTCCTACTTGAGGAGCTGCAATTCCTACTCCATCAGCATCATACATAGTTTCTGTCATATCTTTAATTAAAGTTAAAAGTCTCTTATCTATAGTTTCAACCTTTTTACACTCTTTTCTTAAAATATCGTCTCCATTTATTCTTATATTTCTAATTGCCATAACGCCATTTTCCTCCTAAGCCATATTATTTGGATTAATATCCATACTAACTCTTATATCATTATAAACACTCTTTGTTAATTCATAAAGAGTATCTTTAATAATTTTTCTAATTTCAACAGAAATTTTTCCTTTTAAAATTATCTGCCACCTATAATTTTCCTTAATCTTTGTTATTATACAAGGAGTTGGACCTAAAATTTCGATGTTTTTCTTTTCTAATTCTAGTGTACACAGCTTTTCTGAAAGTATATGCATAAACTTTTTAACTCTAATTTCATCTTTACTTTGCGCATTAATTAAAAGAATTTTACTAAAAGGAGGATAATTCATAATTTTTCTTACCCGTATCTCTTCTTTATATAATTCTTCATAATTATTATTTACTGCATAATTTAAACTCGCATTTTCTGGTGAATAAGTTTGTATAATAACCTTACCTTTTTTATCTCCTCTTCCTGCTCTTCCTGCTACTTGAGTTATAATTTGATATGTTCTTTCGGAAGATCTATAATCAGGTATATTAAGAGAAATATCAGCTGCTAAAATACCCACTAAAGTTACATTCTTAAAATCAAGTCCTTTAGACACCATTTGAGTACCTATCAAAATATCCCCTTCCCCATTTTTAAAAGCATTATATATTTGTTCATGAGAATCTTTTTTTCTAGTAGTATCTACATCCATTCTAAGAACTCTAGCCTTTGGAAATAACTTTTGCACTTCCTCTTGGACTCTCTCTGTACCTGCTCCAAAAAACTTAACATATTTACTACCACATTCCGGACACACCTTTTCTTCCTTTTTAGCTCTACCACAAAAATGACATACAAGATAACCATTTCTATGATAAGTCATAGACACATCACATTCAGGACATTTAAATACATACCCACAACTTCTACAAGATACAAAAGTAGAAAATCCTCTTCTATTTAGAAATAATATAACTTGTTCTCCTCTTTTTATAGTCTCTTCTATTTCCTCTTGTAGCTTTCTACTTAATAATGAAAGATTTCTGTTTTTAAGCTCCTCTCTCATATCTACTATTTCAGTATCTGGAAGAGGTCTATTACTTACTCTATTCTTTATTTCTATTAACTCTAGTTTTCCTATCTCAGCATCATAGTAGCTCTCTATAGATGGTGTTGCTGATCCTAATATATATTTACAATTCTTTATTTCACTTAAAAATTTAGCCACTTCGCGTGTACTATATTTAGGATTATGATCAGACTTATAAGTATTTTCGTGTTCTTCATCTACTATAATTAGCCCTAAATCATGAATAGGTAGAAATATTGCGCTTCTAGCACCTACTACTAATGAAACTTCACCTCTTTTTATTCTAAACCACTCATCATATCTTTCTCCTGGTGACAGTCTACTATGAAATAAAGATACATTTCTACCAAACCGACCTTTGAATCTTTCTATCATCTGAGGAGTAAGAGCTATTTCAGGTACAAGCATAATAGCTGATTTGCCAGCCTTTAAAACTTCTGACACAAGATTCATATACACTTCTGTTTTTCCAGAACCTGTTACCCCTTTTAACAAAAATCCTTTTTTCTCTGAATTTATTATAGTATTAAAAGCTTCTAATTGTTCTTCGTTTAATATATTCTTTTCTTCTTCCTTATAAAATCTATTATTATATCTATAAACAACCTTCTCTTGAGCCTCTAAAAAACCTTCTTCTATAAGTTTATTTATAATATATATAGAAAATCCATATTCCTTATGAAGTTCCGTTTTTGTAAATTCTCCATTATGCTCTAAAATAAATTCACTTAATTTTTTGTAGTTTTCTTTAACTTGAAACTTTTCACTTAAAGCTTTCACATAACATATAACTATTTTTTGTTTATTCTTAAGTCCTCTCATAAGACCTACAGGTATTATAGTTCTTATAGCATCAATATATTTACACGAATATTGTTCTCTTAAAAAATCTATTAACTTTAAATCATCTCTGCTTAATATAGGTTCTTCATCTACTATTTTAGATATTTTTTTTATTCTTTTTATATTTTCTATGCCTTCACATTTTAAGCCTATAACAAAACCTTCAATCAGTCTATTTCCTTTTCCAAAGGACACCAAAACTCTATGTCCTACCTGTATCTTTTCATTATCTTCATCCTTAACTTTATAAGTAAAAGGTCTATCAATTTCAATAGCATCACTATTTATTATTACTTCTGCATATAAATCTATCATTGAAACCTCCACCTTTAAAAAATACTATATAATGAGAAAAAGCGCAAATTAGCGCTTTTTTCCTAGTATATCAAATAAATTTCTAGCTACTTCTCTCTTACTCATCTTATCTAAAGATACTATATCTCCTTCTTTAGAAATAATAGTAACTCTATTATCAGAAGATGCAAAACCTGTATCCTTAGAAGTAATATCATTAGCTACTATGTAATCAAGATTTTTTCTTTCTAATTTACCTTTTGCATTTTCCAAAACATTTTGACTTTCAGCTGCAAAACCTACCAATATTTGATCTTTCTTTTTTTGTCCTATTGTTTGAAGAATATCAGTATCTCTTACTAATTCTAACACTAAATTACCTTCACCTTTTTTTATCTTTTGTGTACTCACTTCTTTTGCTTTATAATCAGCTACAGCTGCAGCTTTTATAACTATATCAGCATCCTCATAATTATCAAGAACTGCTTCTAACATCTCTGAATTAGTAGTAACATCAATTACTTCTATTCCATTAGGTTTATCAAGAGATGTTTTTCCTGAAATAAGTACAACTTCAGCACCTCTATCCCTTGCCTCAATAGCTATTTCATATCCCATTTTTCCAGTAGATCTATTAGATATAAATCTTACTGGATCAAGATCCGCTCTAGTAGGTCCAGCAGTTACCACTACTTTCTTTCCTACTAAATCTTTTTTATCATATAACTCTGTTAAAACTCTTTCAACTATTACTTCTGGTTTAGGTAATTTTCCTTTGCCAATATCTCCACAAGCAAGTCTACCACTATCAGGTTCTATAAATTCATAGCCTAAAGACTTTAATTTAGCTATATTTTCTTGAACTATAGGATTTTCATACATATTTGTATTCATAGCAGGTGCAAAAATAACCTTTGCTTTAGTAGCCATAATAGTAGTAGATAACATATCATCAGCAATACCATTTGCTACTTTACCTATTATATTTGCAGTGGCTGGTGCCACTAAAAAAACATCTGCTCTTTGAGCTAAACTAATATGTTGTATTTCCCAAGCCTTTGGTTCAGCAAACATATCTGTTACAACTAAATTTTGACTAATAGATTGGAAGGTTAAAGGAGCTACAAATTCAGTAGCACCTTTTGTCATTATAACTCTTACATCAACATTTTTCTTCCTTAGTGCACTTACAACATCTAATGCTTTATATACAGCAATTCCACCAGTAACACCTAATACAACACATTTATCTTTATTCATTGTCTTCTACGTTTTCTTCTGGTCTTTCAAAACCAACTAAACCTTCATTAACTTCATTTATAGCTATAGTTAAAGGTTTCTTAGAATCTATTTCTATTCTTTGAGCTGATCCATCTATAATTTGTCTAGCTCTCTTAGATGTTACTATTACTAGTGAATATCTATCCTCTACCTTTGTTAATAAATCTACCACTGATGGATTAATCATTGTACTCTTCATTTATCAAACCCTCCTTAGAATCTGGTAACACATTGTCTTTTATTCTGTCTACCCTACATGCCTCTGCTGCTAATATATGCTCAATCTTTTCAACTGCAGCATCAACTTCATCATTTATTACACCATAATTATATCTTGAAATATAATTTATCTCTTTATAAGCTGAATTAAATCTTCTCATTAATGATTCTGGTGTTTCACTACCTCTATTTATAATTCTTTGTTTTAACTCTTCCATTGATGGTGGTAATATGAATATAAATACTCCATCATCACCACAATTTTCTTTGACTTTAAGAGCTCCTTGAATGTCTATTTCTAATATTACATTTTTACCTGCATCTAACATTTCATTAACCTTAGATTTTGGAGTTCCATAGTAATTTCCATAAACTTCAGCCCACTCTAAAAAATCATCTTCCTCAACCTTTTGCTTAAATTCATCTTTAGTTAAGAAATAATAATTTATACCGTGTACTTCTCCTGCTCTTGGCTCTCTAGTTGTTGCAGAAACTGAAAGATAAATATCTTTATGTTTTTCTAAAAGAGCCTTGCATATTGTTCCTTTTCCTGCTCCTGAAGGACCAGATATAACTATTAATATTCCTCTATTATTCATTAATCATCAACCTCATCTACTACTTCATCTTTTGTTGATAATCTATGAGCTACTGTTTCTGGTTGAACTGCTGATAATATAACATGGTCAGAGTCTGTAACTATAACTGCTCTAGTTCTTCTTCCATAAGTAGCATCAATAAGCATACCTCTATCTCTTGCCTCTTGAATTATTCTTTTTATAGGTGCTGATTCAGGACTTACAATAGCAATTAATCTATTAGCTGAAATTATATTTCCAAAACCAATGTTTATTAGCTTAATACCCATTTTCTTTCCTCCTATTCAATAAATGATTACTCAATATTTTGAACTTGTTCTCTAATCTTTTCAAGTAAGTTCTTTATGTTAATGACTAAGTTTGTCATATCCATATCATTGCATTTAGAACCTATAGTATTTGTTTCTCTATTCATTTCTTGTACTATGAAATCTAACTTTCTACCTATTGGTTCATTAAGTTCTAAGGTTTTTCTCATTTGATTTAAATGACTATATAACCTTGTTACTTCTTCATCTACTGCTGCCTTATCTGCAAATATAGCTACTTCATTTGCTATTCTTTCTTCATCAATTGAAATATTACTTGTAAGTTCTTTAATTCTATCTTCAAGTCTTTTCTTATATTGTTTTGGGACTTGTTCTGCAAATCCTTCAATTTCTTTTACATAAGATTCTATTTCAACTAATTTAACTAAAATATCTTCTTTTAATTTTTCACCTTCTGCAACTCTCATTGCAAGCATTTTTTCAAGAGTTACCTCTAATAAAGCTTTTATCTCTTCTAAAATCTCTTCTAGATTTTCCTCTTCTGCTTCAAGGGTTATTACATCTTGAAATTTTGCTAATTTAGAAACTGTAACATCATTTACTATTCCTAGTGAATCTGATAATTTTCTAAAACATTCGTAATACTCTTTTGCAAGTTCTAAGTTTACTTTAGGTTTAGCCTCTGATATACCATAACTTTTGTAGTTAATAAATACATCAACTTTACCTCTACTTAATTTCTTATTAATTATTTTTCTAATTTCTTCTTCTAAAGCAATCATAAACTTTGGCAATCTTATGTTAATATCTAAATATCTATTATTAACACTTTTCATTTCTATTGAAAATAGATATTTTTTGCCTTCTTCCCCTTGCGCTCTTCCGAAGCTAGTCATACTTTTTACCATGTCCTACCTCCCTTTTCCCTTAAACAAGATTTATAATAAATCATTTAAATTTTGTAGTCAATAATTTGTTAACAATTTGTTCATATTTATTTTTTATTATACTTATTCTTTAATTGATGTATCCAATATAAAAAAATTTTTATAATTTATAATACATAATAATATTCTTAAAATAAATAAAAAAGTGGCTTCGCCACGCTTTTATTACTTTAAAGTACATTTTTAATAGCAATTATATTTTTTAATTTAATGCATCTTGACTGAAGTCACTTTTTTTGGCCATTCAAAAGGTTCAAAAAGAAAAATAATTCATTATAAAAATGCCATTTATTTATTTTTCTTTTTGGTTCTTTTGCGGCACTATAATTATTTTTTAACGTATTTGACAACTTACATACCAGAAAGTTAGTAATAATCAGTGCTCGCTCTCAAAAAGGTTTTAAAATTTCTTATACGTTAAAAAAGCTAATACTACTCTTTTATATAGTATCAGCTAAATCATATTTTATTCTCCATCATATAATTCAAATCTATATTCTTGATCTACTTCAGGATATTTTTCTCTATCCACTTTACTAGCAAACATTTCAAGTGGTCTTACAAACATTTCATAAGGCGGATATAAACATTGATAAGACACTAATTTTTCTCTAGTTTCACTATGAGTTACTATATCATGTACATAATATAGTTTTCCTTTAAAGTGTTTGTATGGCCTTTTTACTTCTATTACTCTTTCCATATAATTATCTTCCTTTTCTTTTGAATTTAATATAGATATTTTAACCTAAAAGAAATATCTTTGCATTAATTTCTATGAAATCCCTCAACCTTTTTATAACCCCACCAGTCAGGCACAAGTTCTCCTAACGTAATTGTTTTTCTAGTATCATAATCCAATAAAATCTCTATATCTTTACTATTTTTATCTAGCTCCATTAGTAATTCTCTGCAAGCTCCACAAGGTGAACCAAAATCTCCATTTGACATAATACATACTATCTTAGAAATTTCGTGTTCACCATTTGTAAACATATTAAAAACTGCATTTCTTTCAGCACAAATTCCAAGACTACATGGCGCATCAATACACACACCTGTATATATATTGCCTTTTTTACTTAAAATCGCTGCAGCTACTTGGCCACCTGCTATAAACGGAGAAACTTCTCTATCATTTTGAACTTTCTTTGCTTCATTATATAATTTTTCCCATATATCCATTATTTACCCCACTTTCCGCTTTTTATTTTACCCTTTACAATTATAACATGTAACAAAAATACATAAACACTTTCCACAAAGCTTTTTTCTAGATTCACTTGCCATTTTATTATTATAAATTACCTCAAACTATTCATCCATGAAAACCTTAGTATCTTAGCCATTCTTTTAATAAAACTCATCTGAATATCAAAAAAACCTTGGAAATTCCAAATCTTTTTATTTTAATAGTTATTTCTTTTTTACCGGTATCCATACTTCACAAAAACAACCTTCATCATTTTCTCCTGGATAAAATTCAAAATCCGTATCATCTAACATTACATATTCTGAACTTGGTAAAAATTCTTTAAATTCTTATCCCAAGTATTTGCTATACACTGTCCATCCTTACCAATACATTTAAATACTGCCCATAATCCTGAATTTACCTTCCAAGAAGTAAATCCTTCTATCTCTTTGTCACCTTCATATTCCATTCCTATACCATAATTAAATTCATTACTATCCCTTGATATAGGCGAACATACTCCATACATATTTTCTTTTCCAGTGATACTTTTAAGTTTTTCAAATAATCCTTTAGACATATTTTCTTCCCAAAAGTCTCTAATTTCTTGATTATCTTCTTCCCCTATTGTTAAGTTATTAAACTTCCTTATCTTAGCTAAAATATTAAAGCTTTTTCTTTCTACTATCTTGTACTTCAAAATACATCCACCTTCCACTATTATTTTTATATTAAGGCGATTGAAAGACTTTAACTGTGCTCCAGAGTTTTTTGCCAAGCTAGGTGATACACCATGAAACCTTGTAAATGCCTTTGAAAAACTTTCTGGTGAATCATAACCATATTTCATAGCAATATCAATAACTTTAGATTTAGACATTGAAAGTTCTTGTCCTGCTAAAGATAATCTTCTATTTTTTATATACTCATTTGCTGATATTCCAGTTACAAGACTAAATATTCTATGAAAGTGATAGTTAGACATATAAACAGCTTTAGCTACATCTTCATAATTAATATTTTCTAAAAGATTATCTTCCATATAATCAATTGCCTTTTGTATACTCTGAATGTACTCCATTATCCCTCACCTCATAAATTTATTATAAAATTATTCAAATAATAGTTCCTAGCTGTCCTTGCTCAAATATGTATGCTTTAATAAATTTCAGGTTATTTAGAACTCCATTTTAAACAGTTCTTCTTCGTCAACTATCTTACCTGTTGAAACAAAACCTGCTTTTTCATAGATATGTTTAGCCCTTACATTTTCAGGTTCAGTGGATAAATATATTTCATTACATGAAAATTCCTTTTTCATTTCACTAACAATTACATCTAAAGCTTCTTTTCCATATCCTTTTCCTTGATATCTTCTATCTATCATGAACCTGCAAAGTTCATAGAAGTTTTCTTCCTCACTCCATCCATACATAGTAAAACCTATTAAAACACCTTCATGCTCTATAGCTTTAACTGTCCATCCCTCTTCATAAACAGCTTGTAGAAGAGAGTATGCATTAGAAGCAACATATTCTTCTCCTAAAAAATGTTTTCCTTCAGGATCTGTAGTTAAGAAAATGACCTTCTCCCAATTATTTTTATCAACATTAATTAAACGCATATATAGCCCATCCTTCCATAACCTTATTTAGAATACATTATTTAAACCTCCCCAAATTTATTTTTATAACAAAAATACTATATTTTTATCTTATTTCAAATTATACCATAAAATACTTTTTTTTCAATTATCATAGCAAATCGCTTATTTCAAATTTTATTTGATAAAATAATTTTATAAAGTTATCTAGTTAACTATATTATTTCACCAGATTTTTTGACTCATTTTACTTTTCTCAAAAATATGTAAATTTGATTTTTCAACTCACGATAATATTATTGACCGTTAAAATTGTGTGGGAGGTATTAACAAAGAAAAATAGGCTTTATACTAGCTACTATGCTTTTAGTAAGCCCAATAATACAAGGAGAAACAATAACAGTACATGCTGCTGAAGAAGTAAATCTTTCTAATGTTAAAGTAGGAACTACAAAGGCTATACTTAATTTTCTATCTATACTTTTTAGACACTTCACTTTCAAAATCTTGTTTACCATTAATATATATCATCATTTTAATAACACTGATATTTATACTTTTCCAAACAAAAAGAAAACACTAGAATCTCTAGATTCTAGTGTGAACATCTATAATTTAAATTACATAAATATTAACTTTAATAAGAATACAACTCCAAGTAAAATCATTATCCATGAAATTTCATGTTTGTCTTCCTTGTTCTTAGCAAAGAATATATTGTATAGCACGTTAAGTACTACATAAGATAAAACTCCAAAAGTTAATCCATCTCCAATACTATAAGTCATAGGCATTAACGCTATTGTTAAGAAAGCTGGAACACCTTGAGTTAAATCATTAAAATCAATTTTCTTAACTTCACTTAACATTAAATATCCAACATATATTAAAGCTGGTGCTGTTGCACAACTTGGTATAGCCATAAATATTGGTGAGAAAAACATTGCTAATAAGAATAACGCACCTGTAGTTACTGCTGTCCATCCTGTTCTACCACCTGCTGCTACTCCTGTTGAACTTTCAACAAAAGTTGTTACAGTTGAAACACCAAGACAAGCTCCTGCTGTTGTTCCAACAGCATCTACTAATAAAGCTTTACCTCCATTTGGAATATTTCCATCTTTATCCAACATTCCTGCTTTAGATGCAACTCCAACAAAAGAACCTATTGTATCAAAGAAATCTACAAATAAGAATGTACATACTATTGTAAAGAAAGTTCCTATTGTTTCTGGATGTAACATATATTCAAAATCAATTTTTCCAGCTATAGGAGCTATACTTTCATATCTAAATATACCATCTGGTAAAACAATACCTAAGCTAGCTGCATATTCTGGATTTATTAAAGCATATATCCAAGCTAATACAGTTGATCCTAAAATTCCGAATAATATTGAACCTTTAACACCTTTCTTTTCTAATAAAACAATAATAACTACACCTATTAATGCAATATAGAAAGTTGGTGAAGTAAAGTGCCCTAATTTAACTAATGTACTTTCATCTGCTACTGTAATCTTTGCTCCTTGAAAACCTATAAAAGCAATAAATAACCCTATACCTGCTGTTACAGCATACTTCAAACTTGCTGGTATAGCTCTTACCACTGCTTCCCTTACTTTTAATAAGGATAATATAATAAATATTATACCTTCAACAAATACTGCTGTTAATGCTACTTCCCATGATATATTCATCCCTAATACTACCGAAAATGCAAAGTAAGCATTTAATCCCATACCTGATGCTAAAGCGAAAGGTAAATTTGCAAAAACTCCCATAATAATTGTTGTTAGCCCTGCTGATAAGCATGTAGCTGTAACTAACGCTCCAGTTGGCATACCTGTTGCACCTAAAATACTTGGGTTTACAGCTATTATATATGCCATTGTTAAAAACGTAGTAATCCCCGCAATAATTTCTTTTCTGTAGTCTACATCTTTATTAGAACAAATTTCTAATAACCTTCCCTTTTGTGATTTAACATCCATAAATTAATCCTCCTAAAAACTTTTAATAATATTTCTAATAAATATTATTAGTCTTATTGATAGAAAAAATCCCTTCTCTTAGTCAGATATTTACGGCATCTGGTAGAAACTGAGAACCTTATCTCCTCATTATAAGAGTTGAGAGCTACGAATGTTATTATATATAGCCACATAATCATTGTCAATAGTTCCGTACGAATTATAATCAAGTTAGATTAACTTTCGTGATTTAATACAATCCATCTTCTACAAATTCTTTAATATATTGCATATTGTTTGATTGACTTAAAGCTACTAATAGCTTAATTCTAGCTTTTTGTCCCGGCATTGTATCACCAAAAATGGCACCTAAATCCCTAAGTTGTTTTCCGCCTCCCTCATATCCATATGATTCAAACACTCTTCCTTCAAAACATCTGGAAACAACAACTACAGGAATATTATTATCTATAGCTTTCTTTACTCCCTTAACCATTTCTGGAGGTATATTTCCTCTTCCTAAAGCTTCAAGAACTATTCCCTTATATCCTTTATCAATTACAAAGTCTAAGAAAGAATTATCCATTCCTGATACACATTTTATTAAAGCAACATCACCTTTTATACTATCTATATTTACATGTTTTCCTTTTGGAGCATTTCTATAAAATATAACATTATTATTATCAACTATACCTATAGGTCCAAAATTAGGAGTTCTAAAAGCATTTAAAGCCATGGAATTAGCCTTTGTCACTTCTCTTGCACTATTAAGTTCTCCATTAAAACAAACTAATACTCCCCTATTTCTTGCATTTTCTGATATAGCTGTACAAATAGATGCTGCAAGATTAGCTGGTCCATCATATCCAAGTTCAGAACTACTTCTCATTGCCCCAGTAACTACTACTGGTTTAGTTGTAGTTAAAGTCAAATCTAACATATAAGCTGTTTCCTCTAAGGTATCTGTACCATGAGTTACTACAACACCAGCTATGTCATCTCTTTCTATTAATTTTTTTACTACATTCGATAATTCTAACATCAACTTAGGAGTTACATGTGGTGATGGTAAACTTGAAAAATTATAACTCTCTATCTCTGCAAATTTTTCTATCCCAGTAACCATTGACATTATCTCTTCTCCACTTAAGGATGGTACTGCCGCATGTAATCTTTCGTCCACTTTCATAGAAATTGTTCCACCATTAAATACTACTGCAACTTTCTTCATAACTATTCCTCCATTTATCTATTGTAATTTTTAAAAAAGACATAAAGATACTATACATAATTAAAATATGTAACGCTTTATATCCCCAATACCTTTTAACAAGTGACCTTACTATAATAGTTCTACCAGTTTAAACTTTGCCACATATCTATATTTTTTCTAATGCTTAATAATAATATTTTTTATAAGCATTAAAAAATAACTTTTGGTTCCCCAAAAGTTATACCCTTTAATTTAAAAGTTTTTGGCAGGTCGGCGTATCCTGCATCCCTGATTACTACTATTTAATGATAATTAAAAGTAGCGTATGAGGAGCCCTTTCTCACCTCAAAAACATCTTAGTATATATTATAAGTCTGGCTATAAAAAGTTTCAAGTTTTTTATAAACAAGCTTCTTTATATTGCTGCAAACGGAATTATTCTCCCACTATATATTTTATTATTTATTTTACTATTTGTTATAGGATATAAAGTAGAAACATAAATATAATTATCCTCTAAATCAATTTCTAATCCAACTAAAATCATTGCATCTACTTTTTTTATTAATTCTAAAGCACCTATCTTCCCCCTTTTTTTATCTATACCAACATAATCCGGATTTTCTATAACACTCCCAATTACTTGTAATAAATTTTCTTTAACTTTTCTTGTTAATTGCTTTCCATGGTGTCTTTTAATGTGATTTATTACCCCAGGCGAGGCATAAACGCTTCCATCAATAGGAAAATCTAACCTTTCAATTACAGAAGTATTTATTTGTCCTACTTTCTTATAAGCTTTATAATGACTTCTCATAATCTCATCACCACGCCTTTATTTTATTTTTTTAACTATAATAAATACTTATATAATTTATTTCTTATTATATAGTATTTACAAATCACTTCCAATATATTATATTCATAAAAATAGTAAAATTAACTCAAAACCGTTTTTATTTTATTTTTTTACATTTTCTATTTACCATTTCTAATAAAGTGATAAAATATAAATAATAACACTTAAAGATTGGGGAGATTAAAATGGACAAAAACACTAATATCAACTGGGATAATCTAGGTTTTGAATATATCAAAACTGATTTACGTTATGTTTCACACTGGAAAGATGGAAAGTGGGATGAAGGTAAACTTGTAGAAGATAATATGCTTACTATTAGTGAAGCTTCTACTGCATTGCATTATGGACAAGAATGTTTTGAAGGGCTAAAAGCATATAGAACTAAAGATGGTTCAATTCAATTATTTAGACCAGATAGAAATGCTGCAAGAATGAACTCTTCATGTAAAAAGTTATTAATGCCTGAATTACCTGAAGAAAAATTCATAGATGCTTGTATGCAAGTAGTAAAGGCTAACGAAAGATTTGTACCTCCATATGGTACTGGTGGTACTTTATATTTAAGACCATTCTTAATAGGAGTTGGAGATAATATAGGAGTTAAAGCTGCACCAGAATATATATTCTGCGTATTCTGTGTACCTGTTGGACCATACTTTAAAGGTGGAATGACTCCAGTTAACTTTATGGTTTCTGACTTTGATAGAGCTGCTCCTTACGGTACTGGTAAACAAAAAGTTGGTGGTAACTATGCTGCATCACTAGAAGCTCATGAAATAGCAGCTAAAAAAGGTTATTCAGATTGTGTTTACTTAGATCCTGCAACTCATACAAAAATTGAAGAACTAGGTTCTGCTAATTTCTTTGGTATAACTAAAGACAATAAATTCGTCACTCCAAAATCATCTTCAATACTACCAAGTATAACTAAATATTCTCTATTATACCTTGCAAAAGAATATTTAGGCTTAGAAGTTGAAGAAGGAGATGTTTATATAGACGACTTAGACAGATTTAAAGAAGTAGGAGCTTGTGGTACTGCTGCTGTTATTAGTCCAGTTGGAGGTATAGAATATAAAGGAAAATTCCATGTATTCTATAGCGAAACAGAAGTTGGTCCTATAACAAAGAAATTATATGAAACTTTAGTAGGAATTCAATTTGGTGATGTAGAAGCTCCTGAAGGTTGGATATACAAAGTTAAATAATTTATTTATATATATTAAAAAGCTCTTAAGGCATAGCCTTAAGAGCTTATTTAATTTAAAGAATTATACAGATTAATCCACCATTACCTTCATTAATAATCTTTTGAAGAGTTTTTTGAATTTTAACTTGAACATCTTCTGGCATTTTATACAACTTATTTTGTAAACCTTCCTTAACTAATACTTCTAAAGATTTACCAAACATATTACTTTGCCAAAGACTTGTAGGATCTGTTTCAAATTGTTCCAATAAAGCTTTTACTAATTCTTCAGATTCTTTTTCAGAGCCCATTATAGGGCTAATTTCAGTTTTAATATCTGCTTTTATAAGATGTAATGAAGGAGCACTTGCTTTTAATTTAACACCAAATTTATTGCCTTGTTTAACTATCTCAGGTTCCTCAAACTTCATTTCAGTAAGTTGAGGCGCAACTAAACCATAACCAGTTTCCTTTACCTCTTCTAAAGCATCTTTTACCTTATCATATTCTTTTTTAGCATGATTCAATTCCTTAATTAAGGATAATAAGTCACTTTCTGATACTACATCTAAATCGCAAATTTCACTTAATACTTTGTAGAAAACACCGTCCTCAGGTTTTAAGACAATTCTACCTACTCCATTACCAAGATTAATTTCGCTTAATAGAGAAGTTCCTAAGTACTCATCGCTCTTCAATTTGTTTAGGGATGCCTTTATATCTTTAACCTTCGATATGTCTTTACTCATATCCTTAATTATGTTGAAGAAATCTTTTTTTAACCAATGAGAAGGTTCCAATTTTTCAAGCCATTCTGGCATATCTATATTAATTTCTTTGACTGGGAATTCTTTAAGTACACGTTGAAATATTCCTTGTATATCATCTTCACTCATATTATATACATCCATGACTTGAACTGTAACCTTATACTTTTCTTCCATTTCTTCCTTTAATGCTTTTGTTTCTGAAGCATTTGGTTTTGAAGTATTTAATACAACTATAAATGGCTTCTTTATAGATTTAAGTTCCCCTATAACTCTCTCCTCTGCATCTAAATATTCTTCTCTATCAAGTCCTGTAATGGTCCCATCTGTAGTTACCACCAACCCAATAGTTGAATGATCTTCTATTACCTTTTTAGTTCCGATTTCTGCTGCATCTTCAAAAGGTATTTCATAGTCATACCAAGGAGTATGAACCATCTTTGCTTCTTCACCATCAAGATATCCCAATGCGCCTTTTACGATATATCCAACACAGTCTACCATACGGACTTTAAACCTTATTTCTTCATCAAGACTTATCTCAACAGCTTCATTGGGTACAAACTTCGGCTCAGTAGTATGAATACTTTTACCAGACCCGCTTTGAGGCAGCTCGTCTTTAGCTCTTTCTTTCTTATAATTATTATCAATCTTTGGTATAACCATAAGGTCCATAAATTTCTTGATAAACGTTGATTTTCCTGTCCTAACAGGTCCAACTACACCAACATATATGTCCCCTTGGGTTCTTTCAGCTATATCTTTATATATATTGAAGCTGTCCAAGTTATTACCTCCTAAATATTTTTAACAATATATATATATTCTTCAAAACTCAAAATATACTTATTTTTAAATAAAAAAATATATACACATCACTTCAATACATACTATGCTAATTTCTTTAACAATATAATTTATAATAGCAAAAAAGGTTTTGAAACTTAAGAATTTCAAAACCTTTTTTATAAATAAAATTAATATATTTCCTTCTTTTTATCTCTTTTCATTAATTCAGTAACACATGTCTTAGGATCTTTTCCCATAAACAATGCTTTATAAAGTATATCCGTAATAGGCATTGAAATACCTATCTTCTCTTTTAGTTCATAGAAAGCTTTGCAAGCTTTAACACCTTCTACAACCATTCCAACTTCTTTTAAAGCTTCATCCATAGATTTACCTTGACCTATAAGCATACCTGCTTTTCTATTTCTAGAGTGTACAGATGTACATGTTACTATTAAATCACCCATTCCTGTTAAGCCATAGAAAGTTTCAGCCTTACCACCTAAAGCTATACCTATTCTAGCTATTTCTAACATACCACGAGTCATTAATGCAGCTTTTGTATTATCACCATATCCTATTCCATCAATAACACCTGCTGCAAGAGCTATAATATTCTTTACGGCTCCTCCAATTTCAACACCAATAACATCTGAATTAGTGTATACTCTAAAATTATCAGTCATAAATAAATCTTGAACTTTTTCAGCTGTTTTCATATCTCTAGATGTTACAACTATAGTTGTTGGAATTCCCATTGCTACTTCTTCTGCATGACTTGGTCCTGATAATACTACTACAGGATTATCCAATTCCTTTTCAATAACTACAGATAATCTTTCATCAGTTTCAGAATCTATTCCTTTAGCTATAGATATTATAGGTACATCATTAGATATTTTTCCTTTTAACTCTTTTGCCATCATCTTAATAACATGAGATGGTATGGCTAAAACCACATAATCTGCACCTTCAATAGCATCATTTAAATTAATATACGCCTTTACATTTTCAGGAATAACTAAATCTTTTATATACTTATCGTTTGTTCTATTAATGTTAATCTCGTTAACTACTTCTTCATCCCTATCGTATATTGAAACTTCATTATCCTTCTCCCCTAAAAGAATAGCTAATGCTGTTCCAAAGCTACCTCCTCCAATAAAGGCTATTTTACTCATTACTTTTCCTTCCTCTCTCTATACTCAATTTGAATACCAGTTCCTTTAAAGTCAAAACTGTCTCTTAATTGATTTTCTAGATATCTTTCATAAGAGAAATGTCTAGCAGTAGAGTCATTAACAAAGAATACAAACTTAGGTGGTTTTGTAGCAACTTGAGTCGCGTAAAAAATCTTAAGTCTCTTAACACCTACGATTGGTGGTTCCTTCATTAATACAGCTTTACTAATTACATCATTTAATATACCAGTTGATACTCTCTTATTATAATTATCATAACACTTTTTAGCTAATTCTAAAACTTTATGTGTTCTTTGACCTGTTTTAGCAGATATAAATAAGTATTCAGCATAACTTAAGAACTTAAGATTTTGTTGAAGATCCTTTTTAAAATTATCCATTGTCTTATCATCTTTTTCAATAAGATCCCATTTATTAACTATAACCATAATAGCTTTTTTCATTTCATGAGCATAACCTACTATTTTTTCGTCTTGTTCAGTTATACCTTCTGTAGCATCTATCATTAAAATACATACGTCAGCTCTTTCTATAGCTGCTAAAGTTCTAATAACACTATATCTTTCTATTTCTTCTTTAACTTTACTCTTTCTTCTAACACCAGCAGTATCTACTAATATGAATTTACCATATTCATTTTCCAAATAACTATCTATAGCATCTCTAGTAGTTCCTGGTACGTTAGAAACTATTACTCTATCTTCTCCAAGAAGTCTATTTATTAATGATGACTTACCTACATTTGGTTTACCCATCATAGCTATTCTTACATATTCATCTTCTTCTTCACTTAATGATGATTCATCAAAGTTTTCTACTATTCTATCAAGCATATCTCCAAGACCTAAACCTTGTGATGCTGATATAGTTATAGGATCACCTATACCTAAATTGTAGAATTCCCAAGCATTGTCTTCTTCTTTTAAAGAATCTACTTTATTTACAACTAAAACTACTGGCTTCTTGCTCTTTCTTATCATATTAGCAACTTCTTCATCTGCAGAAGTTACACCTTCTTTACCATCAACAATAAAAACTATTACATCAGCAGTTTCTATAGCTATAGTTGCCTGTCTTCTCATTTGTTTTACTATAACATCATTACTTTCTGGTTCTATACCACCTGTATCTATCATTGTAAAATTATAATTTAACCATTCTGCTTCAGCATAAACTCTATCTCTTGTAACACCTGGAGTATCTTGAACTATTGAAATTCTCTTTCCAGCTAATCTATTAAACAAGGTTGACTTACCTACATTTGGTCTACCTACCATTGCCACTATTGGTTTTCCCATTTTTATTCCTCCTCTTACTATAGATAATTCGATATATTAATTCTTTTTAGTATTTACATTTGCATCTATAGTTTTACCTAAAAAAGAATAAATCTTCAAATAATCTTTTCTTTTTCGAAAGTCTACATTCCTTATGATATATTACATTATTAATATATTTTAGTCAATTACATTCTAAATTAGTCGAATACTATAAACACTTTTTATTGTCTTCTAGACTACTATCTGATTTTTAATGTCCACTCATCAGTACATATTCCATACTTAACACTGATATATATTTACAAATTAATATCTTAAAATAATATTAACACTCCTTTTAGTTGCAGCTCTCTCCAAATATAATAAACGTCTGTATTTCTTGCAAATATCATCATTAACTTAGTTACTATCTTTTCAAAATTTAATTCTTTATATCCATTAGCTACAAAGATAAATTTATTTTTTTCAAATATTATTAATTTTATAAAAGCATTTTTAGTATATTTAATCTTAACTGAAGTCACTTTTTTTAGCCATTCAAAAGGTTCAAAAAGAAAAATAATTCATTTACCTTATCTACCTTTGTTAATTTGCAAAATAACTATAATATTTCGTTTATTCCATTAACATTTACATATTTCCCCAACAGCATCATAATTTAATAATCATTTAAATCTATATACTTTCCTTTTTTCACAAAAATTATCCCTTCACATATATTAGTTACCCTATCACCAATTCTCTCAAGATATCTAGCTACAAATAATAATTGTGCTGTCTTTCCTGTAGTTCCTTTTTCTCTAATTACAGCAGTTATATCATCAAATATTTTTCCATATAAATAATTCACTTCTTTATCCTTCTTATATAACTCTATAGCACTATCTACATCCTTATAAATAAAAGCCCTTACCACTTCATCAATCATACCTCTAACCATTATATCCATTTCCCAAAGAGGCATAGCTTCATCTAAATATTTTTTACTAGTTACTTTTTTATCTTTAACAAGTTTACATATATCTACTGCATAATCAGCCATTCTTTCAAGATCTGTTACCACTTTAGTCACAGTAAAAATATTTCTTAAATCTTTAGCAAGAGGTTGTTCTGTAGCAATAAAAATTATGCAATCTTCTTCTATTTTTTGTTGAAGATTATCTACTTCATCATCACCTGTTATTACTTTATCTGCTCTATCTATATCATGATCCCTTAAAACTTCCATGGAGTCCTTTATTTGTTTTTGAACAAGTTCTGACATTAATAGTACCTTATTATTAATATTTTTCACCCTGTTTTTTTGAGATAATCTAGTCATAACCACTCCTCCTTTTATCCAAATCTTCCTGTTATATAATCTTCTGTTCTTTTATCTCTAGGTTTATAAAAAATATTATCCGTTTTATCAAATTCAATAATTTCCCCACTTAAAAAAAAAGCTGTATCATCTGCTATTCTTCCTGCTTGTTGCATATTATGAGTAACTATAACCACAGTATATTTTTTCTTAAGTTCTTGGATAAGTTCCTCTGTCTTCGCTGTAGAAATAGGATCTAGTGCCGAAGTAGGTTCATCCATAAGAATAACATCTGGAGATACTGCTATTGTTCTTGCTATACAAAGTCTTTGTTGTTGACCTCCAGAAAGTCCTGCTGCACTAGTTTTAAGCCTATCTTTCACTTCATCCCACAAAGCTGCACCCTTTAAACTTTTTTCAATTATTTCATCTAACCTCTGTTTATTTTTAATCCCATGAATTCTTGGACCATAAGCTATATTATCGTATATAGACATAGGAAAAGGATTAGGTTTTTGAAATACCATTCCAACATTTGTCCTAAGTTCTATAACATCTGTATCTTTATATATATCTTTCCCATCAATAAGAATTTCTCCATTAATTTTTACTATAGGTATTAAATCATTCATTCTATTAATAGATCTTAAAAAAGTTGACTTTCCACAACCTGATGGACCTATTAAAGCTGTAACATTACGCTCTTTTAACTGAACATTTATATTTTTAAGTGCATGTTTTGCACCATAATATAAATTAAAATTATTCACCTTTATTTTTGCTTCTGTCATTTTCCCATACTGCTACTCAAAATATGAATAAATATTTGTTTTTGAATATTTTGTATAGTAGCCTCTCCTTTCTCTTTTTTATAAACTTTACTATTTTAATAATTAGCTTTATTTATCTTTTTACTTATAAATCTAGCTAATGTGTTTAGTATTAAAATTATAACTATTAATATAATCCCTACTGCACAAGCTTCACTAATAGCCCCAGCTTATTTTGTAACTAAATAAGCTTGAACTGTTAATGTTCTTCCACTTGAAAATATACTCTTTGGAACTTTTGCCACTGTACCTGCAGTTAATAATATAGCTGCTGATTCACCTATTACTCTTCCTATAGCTAATATAGTTCCTGCCAAAATCCCTGGCATAGCACTTGGAACTATAACTTTATATAATGTTTGAAGTCTTGTAGCTCCAAGACCTAAAGAGCCTTCTTTATAAGATTCTGGTACAGATTTTAATGATTCTTCTGTAGTTCTAATAATTACTGGTAAAATTATAATAGATACAGTTAAAGAACCTGCTAAAATAGAGTATCCCATATTTAAATATTCAACAAAAAATACTGCACCAAACAACCCATAAACTATAGAAGGTATACCCGACAAACATTCTGTAGCAAATCTTATTATTTTAACCAAAGTCCCTTGTCTTGCGTACTCTTGTAGATAGATAGCTGCAAGAATTGAAATTGGAGTTGCAACTAGTATAGATAAAATAACCATATATAAAGTAGTAATAATCATGGGAAGCACTCCACCATCTCCTGAAGGTGAATAATCCTTTATTAAAAAACTTAAGCTCAAACTACCTATACCCTTTATAAATATGTAAGAAAGTATAAATATAAGTACTCCAAGAGTAAAAACTATAGATCCCCACAATACCCCTTTTAATAAATTCTCTTTTACCTTTCTCATATGCCACTCAACCTTTCCTATTAGAAAGTTTTATAATTAATAAATTAAGAAGAATTATAAAAATAAATAGTATTACACCAGTTGCAAATAGCATCTCTTGATGTGTACCATATGCATATCCCATTTCTAAAGCTATATTTGTAGTAAGAGGCCTTACACTAGACATAATAGAATCAGGTACAATAACAGAATTACCTGCAACTAATATAACTGCCATAGTCTCCCCAATAGCTCTACCAATTCCTAAAACTACAGCTGCTAGTATTCCTGATTTTGCAGCTGGTAAAATAACCTTAAATATAGTTTCTATATGAGATGCTCCAAGTCCTAACGAACCCTCTTTATATGAATTAGGTACTGACCTTATAGCTGTTTCTGACACTGTAATTATAGTTGGTAACATCATAATTGATAAAACAATAATAACTGCTAATAAACTTTGACCTTTAGGCTCATTAAATATTTTTTGAATCCCAGGAACTATTACTACAAGGCCAAATACTCCATATAATACCGAAGGTATTCCAGCTAATAATTCTACAGCTCTAGAAATAATATTTGCTAAACCTTTTGGTGCTATCTCAACAATAAAAGCAGCTGTGAAAATTCCAACAGGTACTCCTATTATTAAAGAACCAAATGTACCTAATAAAGTAGCTAAAATCATTGGCCATATTCCAAAAACCTCAATACTTGGTATCCACTCACTTCCAAACAAAAAAACTATAAAGGAATATCCCTTAGACACAAAAGGTGTTAATCCTTTATAAAACACAAAAGCAATTATTAAAACCAAGCTAATAACTGCTATTAAAGCACTTATTAAAAATATTTTGCTAAATACAGTTTCTAATATATATCTACTTCTTTTATCTTTTTCACTAATACCATCCAAAATATACTACACCTTTCTAAATCACCTTATTTTTATAGAACCATACTTTTCAACTAAATTTTGTCCATCATCACTTAAAACCCAGTCTATAAACTTTCTGTCAATATTATTAATATTATCTTCATTAACTACCATTAGAAAACTTCTAGATATAGGATACTTAGAATTTAACACATTCTCAGCTGTAGCCTTAACATTATCTATTTCTAAAGCCTTAATAGTATGGTCTAAATATTCAAAAGACACAAATCCTATAGCATTCTTATTTCCTTTAACTATAACTTTTATATTTCCTGAACCATCTGAAATCAAAGATTTTTTTAATAAATCTTTTGCTTTATATCCCACAATTTCTTCAAAAGCTTCACGAGTTCCAGAACCATCTTCCCTAGATACTACTACTATTTCTGAATCTTCTCCTCCAAGTTCTTTCCAATTAGTTACCTTTCCTGTAAATATATCCTTTACTTCTTCCTTTGTAATGCCTGTTATTGAATTTTCATTATTAACTATAACTGCGATACCATCATAGGACATTACAATACCCTCTACCTCTTCTTTCTCTTCTTTACTTAAATCCCTTGAAGACATAGCTATTTTAGAAACTCCATTAATAACATCTTTTATTCCTGCTGATGATCCTGTTTGATTAATTTCAATAACCACATTCTCATTAGAAGCTTCAAAATCTTCCGCCATCTTTTCCATAAGTGGTCCTACAGATGTTGAACCTGAAATAGTAATCTTTCTTTCTTCAACTGTAGTTTCATCTGAATTACAAGAAACTAGCATGAAAATTAAATTTAGCACCAGTATACTCATTATTCTCCTAAAATAAATTTTTCTCATATATCTTTCTTCCCACCTTTAATAAATATTTTTCTAATATTTTTTGAAACTACATTCTTTTATAGTATTTAGAAAGATTTTAAATATTATTCATAATAAAAAATAAAGAAAAGAAGCATAAACAATTTATATCGCCATGCTTCTTTTCTCTATTCACTCTCTTATATATTATCTTTTTCTTTTTTCTTTAGCCTTCTTATTCACATAATCTGTAGCATATAAATCTAATAATATGTATAAACCTATAGTAATTATTTCTACACCTACAACTATTAAAACAGATACTATTGTTGAAAAAGGTAATTCCACAACTACTTTTTTCATAAAGATAACATCTACAATAAACCATATAATAGTTTGATTTATAAGGTTACTTATTATTCTTTCTTTTTTACTTATTTCTTTGCCTTGATTTCTCATAGAAAATCTCCCTTCTTCTATAAAGATAACTTATCTTTTGAATAATTATATCTATAAGAAAATAATACAAAATTTCAAAGATTTATACAATATTATATATGTTTTATTTTAACAATGAACTTACTTCCAACACCTAGTTTACTGCTAATTTTAATTTCCCCATTAAAGCATTTTACTATATGCTTTACTATAGCTAAACCAAGTCCTGTTCCACCACTTTTTCTAGCTTTATCAACCCTATAAAATCTTTCAAATATGTGAGGAAGATCCTCCTCTGGTATTCCTATACCATTATCCTCAACTTCTATCATGTAGTACTTATCCTCACTATAACTTCTTATAATTACAGTTGCTCCTTCATTAGAGTATTTAACCCCATTTTCAACCAAGTTTAATACTAATTGCAAGAACTTATCCTTATCTCCATATAGAAGATTAATATTACTTTGTTCAACCTTTATATTTATATTTTTTTCTTCTGCAACAGCTGTAACCATATGAACTACATCTTCAATTTCAGAATTAGGAAAGAATTCCATTTCCTCTCCGATTCCTTCACTTTCTATTTTTGAAAGAACTAAAATATCATTAATAAGTCTAGTTAATCTCTCAGATTCCTTATTTATTATATCTAAGAACTTCTGTCTAGTTTCATCATCCTCAACATATTTTAAAGTTTCTGCAAAACCTTTTATGGAAGTTAGTGGTGTCTTTAATTCATGAGAAACATTAGCAACAAATTGACTTCTCATATTTTCAAGCCTTTTTATATCAGTTATGTCCTGTACAGTTATAACCTTACCTATCTTCTCAAAATCATAAATCATAGTTGCTTTTTTTATTCTTAATTCTCTTTCAATTGGCTCTGAAATTTTAATCTCTATTTCTGATAATTTATCATTTTCTAAGAACTTATTAATAGTAAACTTATTATCATATGCAGCTATATTTTGGCCTGTTATATCCTTTCTAATTCCAAAAATTCTTTTAGCATAAGGATTAATTGTTATTATTTTTCCTCTACGATTAATAGCAATTACTCCACTTTCCATACAGCTTAATATAGACTCCAATCTATTTTGCTTATCCATAACCTTATTAATTTGATTTTGAAGTTGATCTGCCATATTATTAAAAGTTTTACCTAAAGAACCTATTTCCCCACTACCAGTATTTACAACCCTCATATGTAAATCACCATTAGCTATTTTAGCAGTTACATTTTCCAAATCATTTAAAGGCTCTACTATAGCTCCTATTATCTTAAGAGATAGTGATATCGAAAAAACTAATACTACTGCAAGAACTATTATCCAATATATTATAGTACTCTTAGAAAAGAAACTAATATTATCAAGTGGTATTGAACTTCTCAAAATAGTACCATCCTTTAATAAGGTAGCACAATATACCATTTGCTTTTCACTTGTTTTGCTACGTCTAACAGAGAACCCCTCTCCTTCTTCTCTAGCTTTCTCTATCTCTTCTCTATCATTATGCTTTTCATATACTTCACCAATACTATCATAAATAACATTTCCATCTGTATCTATTAAAGTACATCTGACATTAACACCATTAATCTTATAATTATCTATCAAATGCTCATTTCCTGTTTCTACAGTTTTATAATAATCATTTAAACTTTTTAATAATTCCTTTGTTCTGCTTATTTCATGAAAATTTGAAATCAATATAAATAAAGTGGTTGAACTTAAAAGTGCAAATATTACTGTTATTATTACAGAAGTTAATATTTTACCCTTCATACTTATCCCCTGGATTAAATCTATATCCAACCCCTCTAATGGTCTCAATAAATTTAGGTTTTTTATCATCTTCTTCTATCTTTTTACGTAAATATCTTATATGTACATCTACAGTTCTAGTTTCACCAATATATTCATATCCCCATATTTTATCTAACAATAACTCTCTTTTTAAAATCTTCCCTTTATTTTTAATTAATATCTCAAGTAATTCAAATTCTTTTAAAGTTAATTCTACTTTTGCATTATCTACAAATACTTCTCTTCTTTCAAAGTTAACCTCTAATTTACCTGCCTTAAATCTATCTGTAAGCTCTACTCTCTTTACAGAAGATACATTACTTCTTCTAAGTACTGCCTTAACTCTAGCTAGAAGTTCCCTTATAGAAAAAGGTTTAGTAATATAGTCATCTGCTCCAAGCTCAAGTCCTAAAATCTTATCTAATTCTTCATCCTTTGCTGTTAACATTATTATTGCAGTATCTGATGTTTCCTTAGCTCCTTTTACACATTTACATACATCATAACCATCCATTTCAGGCAACATAAGGTCTAAAAGTATTAAATCAGGTCTTTCTTCTTTTGTTATTTCCACAGCATCTATTCCATTATTACACACAATAACTTCATATCCACTATTAATAAGATTGAATTTTAACAATTCTACTATATGTTCTTCATCATCTACAATTAATACTTTCTTTTTACTCATTATTCTTCCCCCTATTTAATTATTACAAAAGAAAATAATCTCCCATAAGAACCATTAGAACTTCTATATGAGTGTAATTTTATTTCATTAGTACAGTGAGTACATAACTGTAAAGAATTTATATTTTCCTCCTTAACTCCAGAATCTCTAAGGTCTTTTAAGATACATTCTTCCATACTTAAATTTCTCCCATTAAATAATAGCTTCTCATCTATAACCTTTTCTTTTAAAAATTTCTCTTTTAATTCATTAGAAACTTCATAGCAACATTTTCGTATATGAGGTCCTATATACGCTTTAATATTTTCCGCTTTTGCCCCATACTTATTTTTCAATTCCAATATTGCATTCTTAGTTATAGATTTAAAAGTCCCTTTCCATCCAGAATGAATAGCAGCTACAGATGAGGTTTCTTCATCAACTAAAATTACAGGAACACAGTCAGCAGTAAATACACCTATTAAGCTATTTTTAACATTTGTAATTAGTGCATCCCCCTCTTTTTCAATAATTCCCCTTCTATTTTCACCATTATACTCATAAACAATATCAGAATGAACTTGTTTCAAATAAATAACGTTACTTACATTAAACTTTTCCTTTAAAGAATTTAATTCACTAATACCTTCCTGTGTATTTCTATTAAAACTCCTATTTTCTTCAGCAGTTGAAAAAACAACCTTTATCTTTTCATTTTCAATCACTAAAAAATCTTCAACTTTTTTCAAATCTTTTAAACTTAATTTATTCACAATAATCTCCTACTGCTTATATATTTTTTATTATCTTAATTAAATTATACAACTTATATAACTAAAAAATAAGATATATATTTTAAATCAACAAACTCTATAGCTAAAACAAAAGGGGCATACTGATATTTTCAGCAGCTCCTTTCATTTAAGTGGTCATCAAATTTTTAATTTCTTCTAAGAATGTATTTATATCCTTAAACTGCCTATATACCGATGCAAATCTAACATATGCTATCTCATCGACTTCTTTTAGCTTATCCATAACCATTTCTCCAATAAGATCGCTTTGCACCTCTGTTAACATTTTATTAGATATTTTTCTCTCTATATAATCTGCGATATCTTCTATTTGTTTTCTAGATACTGGTCTTTTTTGACAAGCAATAATTAATCCATTAACAATCTTTTCCTTATTAAAGTTTTCTCTTGTAGAATCTTTTTTTACTACAAGTATGGGAATATCCTCTATTTTTTCATATGTAGTATATCTTTTACCACAACCTAAACATTCTCTTCTTCTTCTAATAGTATTATTATCATCTGTTGACCTTGAATCAACAACCTTGCTTTCTTCATAAGAACAAAAAGGACATTTCATAAAATTCTCGCCTTTCTTATTAATTATAAGTTATAAAGATATTATACATATTTTTTATATATATATCTAGTTTATTCTGAAATATTATCAGCACTTGTCCCCTTTGCATTTACCAGTATTACATCAATTCCTATTTTAACAATATCTTTCCACATAACTTCTATATCATCAATTTTACTAAACCATCCCTTACTTTCTCCTGGCAACAATATAGATAATATTTTTTGTTCCTCACAATCAATTTTTATATCACTTATAAAGCCAAGCTTAGTTCCAGTATTAATATCTATAACTTCCATTGTCTTCATAGCATTTATAGAATTCAAATTTTCTTCCATCATTTCATCCTCCTTAGATAAAATCCTTATTAAAATTATATTCTTATAAAAATTTATTTATACATAAAAAAAGATGTTGTAATTTTTTTGCAACATCTTTTTTAATATCCTTTTATACGTGCTTTCTCATATGTTTTAAAGCTGTTTTCTCTAACCTTGATACTTGAGCTTGAGATATACCAATTTCATTTGCTACTTCCATCTGAGTTCTACCATTAAAAAATCTAAGATTTAATATTAATTTTTCTCTATCTGTAAGTTTTTTCATAGCTTCTTTAATAGATATATTTTCCAACCAATTTTCATCTGTATTTTTATTATCACTTACTTGATCCATTACATATATAGCATCACCACCATCATGGTAAATTGGCTCATATAATGATACTGGATCTTGTATAGCATCTAAAGCAAAAACCACATCTTCTCTTGGTAAATTTAATTCTTTTGATATCTGAGAAATAGACGGTTCTTTATTATTATCCTTTACTAATTTATCTCTTACAACTAAAGCTTTATAAGCTATATCCCTTAAAGATCTACTAACTCTAATAGAATTATTATCCCTTAAATATCTTCTAATTTCTCCTATTATCATAGGAACAGCATAAGTAGAAAACTTAACATTTTGACTTAAATCAAAATTATCTATAGCTTTCATCAAACCTATACAACCAACTTGAAATAAGTCATCTACATTTTCTCCTCTATTGTTAAATCTCTGAATTACACTTAAAACTAAACGTAAATTTCCTTTTATAAATGTTTCTCTAGCAAAACTATCCCCATTTTGCATTTGAACTAATAATTCCCTTTTTTCTTTCTCTTTAAGCACGGGAAGTTTAGAGGTATTTACTCCGCATATTTCCACCTTATTAATGATCAATATAATCAACCCCTTCGAAAGTAATACTAACTGCATTTATAAGTATTTCCGAAGAACATTGCTTTTATACTAAAGACAAACTATAGCATTCTACTAATTTCTTTTTTTAATCTATTAATAATTTTCTTTTCTAGTCTTGAAATATAAGATTGAGATATACCAAGCATATCTGCAACTTCCTTTTGAGTTTTTTCTCTAGTACCAAATAAACCAAATCTTAACTTTACTATTTCTTTTTCTCTATCATTTAAACTTTTTAATGCCATAAATAGAAGTTGTTTATCAACTTCATCCTCTATTAAATTATAAACAGTATCATTTTCTGTTCCTAAAATATCTGATAACAATAATTCATTACCATCCCAATCTATATTTAGAGGCTCATAAAAAGATATTTCTGCTTTAACCTTGCTGTTTCTTCTTAAATACATTAATATTTCATTTTCTATACATCTCGAAGCATAGGTAGCAAGCTTTATCTTCTTTTCTGGATTGAAAGTATTTACTGCTTTAATAAGCCCTATTGTTCCAACTGATATTAAATCTTCAATATTAACACCTGTATTTTCAAACTTCTTTGCTATATATACAACTAATCTTAAATTTCTTTCAATTAAAGTACTTCTAACTTTCTCATCACCATCTAAAATCTTTCCTACAAGTTTTTCCTCTTCATCCTTTGTTAAAGGTGGTGGCAAAGCTTCATTTCTGCCTATATAATGAAGTTTATTCTTAAATAATTTGAGCTTTTGTGCTAACCTATTAAAAAATACATATAGTTTAGTCATAATTCCTCCTCTATATTACCCCTCTTGATAGCAATGCATTAAATTCATTATCCTTGCTTAGTACTTCCTTACATGGACAAATAATGGCATCTATTTCTCTAAAATCTTCACCTTCCTTACTCATTCTTATCTTATCAACTTTAAACCCTTCTAACTTCCCATCATATCCAATTGCACTATAATTTATATAAAATAATTCTTTTTTATTTAATTTATAATTCTCAAATAATCTTTCTTCAACAATTATACATGGCAAATTAGTAATAGGTTCTCTTAGTTCATTACCAGTATCTAAAAATCCTTTGACATAATATTTTATTCCTTTTAAGGTTATTTCTATATCGAAAATAAAATTATTAACTATAGTTCTTTCCTTAAAATACTCAATAACTCTGTTACATATAATATATATTATCATAAGACTAAGTATCATATACTTAATAGAAAAATTATTAATAGTTAAACCTTTTTCAAAAGTATAATTGTTTCCTATTTGTGAAAAATAGAAGCATATCCCACTTAAAACTATTGAATTAAATATAAATATCCCTGTAGCTTTTATAGTAATAATTATTTTCTTTTTTCCAACAACCAATAAAATTATAATAAATCCTATAAATACTTGAGCCAAAAATGATGTAAACAATTTAAGCTTTGGGAAAATCATAACTATTGTATATATTGATCCTATAACAGATGACAATAATATCCGTTTAAAACTAACTTTACACCTTAATATATTAAATGTAATCAATAATAAAAATAAATCAATAATAAAATTTTCAACTAATACTACGTCTAAATAAACTCCCATCCCCTCACCTCTTTTCTAAATAAATTATAAGGCAAGAGTCTTTAAAATTTTGTCATTTTAAAATATGGGTATAACTTTTTTTTCTGAATATTTTTTACATTTAGAAACAATAAAGCTTATTAAAAAAGTACTTTTTTAACATATGTATCTTTTTAATAATTAATTGATGTGTATAGTCGAAAAAAAGATGATTTTTACAAATGTAAAAATCATCTTTATATATTAATAAATATAAGTTCTATCTTTTAGTTCTTCTTAAGAACACTGGAATATCTAAATCATCATCTTCATAAGATGTTGTAGCAGATACATCGCTCTTTTCTGTAGAATCAACAGCCGCTTCTTCTTTAGCTTGTGGTTCTTCTACTACAGAAGTCACTCTAACTTGCTTAGGTGAACTTTCTTCTTTTATTCCCATCATATTATCTGATTCAAAGCCTGTCGCTATAACTGTTATTCTTATTTCATCATTTAATGTTTCATCTATAACAGCACCAAAAATTATGTTCGCATCAGGATCTGCTGACTCTCTAACAACATCTGCTGCTTCATATACTTCTAATGCTCCTAAATCTCCACCACCTGTAAAGTTTAATATAACTCCAGTTGCTCCATTTATTGATGTTTCTAATAGAGGTGATGCTATTGCTTGCTTAACTGCATCAGAAGCTCTTGTATCTCCTTTTCCATAACCTACACCCATGTGAGCTAAACCTTTATCTAACATTACTGCTTTAATATCAGCAAAGTCAGCATTAACTACCCCTGGTATTGTTATAAGGTCAGATATTGCTTGAACACCTTGTCTTAATACATCATCAGCTAATCTAAATGAATCTAAAAGAGTTGTTTTCTTATCTGCCATTAATAATAATCTTTCATTTGGAATAATTACTAAAGTATCAACTTTTTCCTTAAGGTTAGCAATTCCCATTTCAGCAAATCTCATTCTTCTTTTACCTTCAAAAGGGAAAGGTTTAGTTACAACCCCTACAGTTAATATTCCTAAAGACTTAGCAATTTCAGCAACTACTGGTGCAGCACCTGTTCCAGTACCTCCACCCATACCTGCAGTAATAAATACCATATTAGCACCTTTGATAGCTGCAGTAATTTCTTCTCTACTTTCTTCAGCTGCCTTTTGACCTATTTCAGGATTAGCTCCAGCTCCAAGCCCTTTAGTTAACTTTTCTCCAATTTGGATTTTTTGATTAGCATGAGAAAGCATTAACGCTTGTTTATCTGTATTTATAGCTATAAACTCTACATTTTTTACTCCCTCTACGATCATTCTATTAACGGCATTACTTCCACCGCCACCGCAACCTATAACCTTTATATTGGTTAATTCTTGCATATCCACTTCAAAATCTAACAAAGTAATTCCTCCTTTAGAAAATATCCCCCAGAAAACTCTTTATCTTCTCTACTATTCCAGTTTTAGTTTTCTTTGATACATCTGTTTCTTCTTTCATTTCATTTAATAAATATTCTACTTCTTTTACTTTCGCTGAGGTTTCACAAAACATATTCAACCTATCTGCTACTTCTTTAACTAATGCTAAAGAAGTTATATTCAACGAGTCTTTAATCCCTAAATACTCATTATTAACAAGTATGGTCTTTTTGTCAAATTCATTTTTGACTAAACTACCAATATTTTTATAATATACTATACCATCTCCATATATTATTATACTACAAATTCCTTGATAATAGGAAGAGTTTTTTATTTCATCATTAACTATTTTTAATATTTCCTCTAACCTAGCTTTTATAACTTCATATAATAACTTTTTTGATATTTTGGATGGTCCAATATCCAAAAATTCCTCTGAAGAACTTTCTTCATCAAATTTTTCATATTCACTAGAATAAATAACCTTAACCTTTTCAGCTTCACCAATAGGTATTTCAGCACATATAGATAAATCCTTAGTTATATTATTTCCTCCTATAGGTATGCAACCAACCTTTTTCAAAATACTTTCTTTAAATATAGCATAATCTGATGTACCACCACCTATATCAACTAACACGTGAACATCAGTAGCATTTCTTCCTTGTAAAAATATATTTTTTCCAGCAAAAATATTAACTATAAATCCTTTAAATATGTACCCACTATTTATAATTACTCTTTTAAACTTTTCTATTTCTACTTTTTTACCAACAAAAAAAGTTATATTAACTTTTAAGTTATGGGCAATCCATCCTACTACATTTTCAGTAACTACTCTTTCATCTACCACAAAAAAGTTAATAACTGAATCTACTATTTCTTCAGTATCTGCCAAGTTAACTGCATTTTTCCCCTTTTCAATAACTCTTTGAATTTCTTCTGAGGTAATTTTACCCTCTTCAATGTTTATTTCTGCTAGAACTTCTGCTGTCCTTATGCCCCTAGATGTAATTCCTACAAAAACTTCCTTAATATATTCTTTCGTACTTTTTTCTAAATCCTTTAATAATTTTTTAACAGATTCCATACATTTATCTTCATCGGTAACAAATCCCTTTTCAATCCCTTTAGATTGAATAAAAGATGAACCATAAATTTCTATATCTTCTTTTCCTTTACCCGCCATAGATGCCGATAACTTCTTACTACCAAAGTCAACTGCTACTATCTTTTCATCATGCATCTCATATGTCTCCTCCTTGCTAGTTAAACTAATATATTTTATTCAACATAAAAATACAAATTCCTTTTAAGATTTTAATATAAAATAAATATTTTTAACTTTTCATATTTTCAATAACATCTTTATTTGATAAGAATATTAGCAAATCTCTTTTTGAAATAATATCATCTTCATACAATTTCATTAAAGCCATATCCATTGTTTGCATTCCATATTTACTTCCAGTCTGTATAAGAGAATTTATTTGATATATCTTTCCTTGTCTTATTAAATTTCGAATTCCTTCTGTTGCAATCATAATTTCAAAAACTGCAATTCTTCCACTTCTATCTTTTTTAAGAACTAACTCTTGAGTAATAACTGCTTCTAAACTCAAGGCTAACTGCTCCCTAATCTGATTTTGTTGACTTGATGGAAATACATCTACAATTCTATCAATAGTTTTAGCAGCGCTACTTGTATGTAGAGTTGAAATAACTAAGTGACCAGTCTCTGCAGCTGTTATAGCCAATTTTATTGTTGCATAATCCCTCATCTCTCCAAGTACAATTATATCTGGATCTTGCCTCAATACAGATTTTAAAGCACTTTCATATCCATTAGTATCTTTTCCTATTTCCCTTTGATTTACTATTGATTTTTTATTATCATACAAATATTCAATAGGCTCCTCTAATGTTATTATATGTACCTTTTTATTTCTATTTATCTCTTCTATCATAGCTGCTACAGTAGTTGACTTTCCTGTTCCTGTAGAGCCTGTAACTAAAATTAATCCTCTTTTTTTATTAGTTAAGGTTTTTATTATATTAGGATAACTCAAATCATTCAAGGTCAATATATTTTTTCTTATACTTCTTATAGCAATTGCATTTTGAGATTTTTCCTTAAAAATATTTATTCTAAATCTTCCTATATCCTTTAAGGAATAAGCCACATCTATTTCACCAACATCCTCATATTTACAGATTTTATCTCCCAATATCTCTAAAACAAACTTATCTATATCTTCTTTTGTTAAGACATTCTCCTCAATATATACAAGTTCTCCACAAATTCTTAAAGCTGGATAAGTTCCTACTGATAAATGAAGATCAGAAGCATCTTTATCAATAACCTTTATTAATAAATCACTTAAATTATACATACATAACACAACCTTAGTTTATATTATTCTATATAAAAAATAAAATCCCTTTGCTTTTTTTATTTTTTACACTATATTCAATATTTTTACATGTTTTTTTATTATTATTTCCACTTCTTTTTTCATATATACAGTTTTCTTACTTTAAAAAACAAAAAATCTGTATACTAGAACATTTTAAATATTCAGTACACAGATTTTTTAAATAAATATATTATTTTTTTATTAGTATACTCCGCCTAAAGCTCTCCATGTAGCAGGTCCACAAATTCCATCTGGACTTAATCCATGGGATCTTTGGAAATTTTTAATAGCCGCTTTAGTTTTTGGTCCAAATGTACTATCTACATTTAACCCCGCTCCATAATAATTTAAAGCATGTTGTAACATCCATACTGGAAGTGCTCCATTCTCATACCCTGAACCAACATAATTTTCTTTAGCTGCAATTCTTAATTTATAATTTCTTCCATTTATTCTAACTACTACCCATGTATTATTTTGCTCTAAATAAACTTTATCAGCTTTAGTTACAGCTCCTCTCATACTAACAGCTTTTTGAGGCATTACAGATTCTACAGTACTTTCTACAATATTTTCATTATTAGAAATAACATTTGAATCTTCAGCTGCTAAAACTCCTGTACTACTTACTAATGTTGCTAAAGTTATAGCTATAGCCATATTTTTAACCTTATTCATTTTAATCACTCCTTTACTAATAAGTGTAATTCTTTTATCATCTTTTGTCAATATATGTATTAAATTCATATTTATCTCAAAACTACACTCCGTAACATCTCTATATAAAACTAACTTCACTCCCTTATATTTATACACTATATTTCACTTTCAACATTTTTCCTTTTTAAATCTTAGAAAAATTTCTGTTTATCAATGTTCTCTTTCATAAAAAGTTTATATTTTCATAAAAATTAAAAAAACTAAATCTCTCTACTTATAGTGTAGAAAGACTTAGTAACTTAAACAAAAAATTAAACTTTACTTTTCAATGCTTTTTCTAATTTCTTTAAAGCTTTTTTCTCTATTCTAGAAACATATGATCTAGAAATATTCAAAAGCGCTGCAATCTCTCTTTGAGTTTTAGATTTTCCATCTTCTAATCCATATCTCATAATTATTATATCGCATTCTCTCTTACTTAAAATTTCATACATTTTATTGTACAATGCCCTTATTTGTAAATTATTTTCAACCTTCTCTATTACAGAATCTTTTTCACTACTTAATACATCTATTAAACAAATTTCATTTCCTTCCTTATCAACACCTATAGGGTCTTGCAAATAAACCTCACTTTTCTGTTTTTTATTATTTCTGAAAAGCATTAATATCTCATTTTCAATACATCTTGATGCATAAGTAGCTAGTCTTGTACCTTTATCTACATCAAAAGAATCTATTGCTTTTATAAGACCTACAGTACCTATAGATATAAGTTCATCTACATCTTTATTAGGAAATGAATACTTCTTAACAATATGTGCAACTAAGCGGAGATTTCTCTCAATAAGTATACCTTTTGCTTGCTTATCTCCTTCCTTTAATCTTCTTAAATACTTTTCTTCTTCTTTTTCGTCTAAAGGCATAGGAAATGTATTATTACCATTGATATAACCTGTTAAAAATAGGGAGTTAGATATAATATCTAAAACATTGCTTACTATAAACACCTTACTCCTCCTATCCGTGCTTACTATATTAATATTCACGAAAAGAATTTTTATTTACAAATAAATCAAAATTTTAAATATTTACATACTTTTTCACTATATGTTGACAGATTATTTATTAGCTTTTCATTTTCATAATATATATTTTCTACTAACTATACTATATAAAAAATATACGAAATTATTCTTTAAGAAATACTTTTTACTATTTCTCTAAATATAGGAGCCGCAGTATCCCCACCACCAAGGTCAATGTTTTTAGAATTCTCGTCTTCAATGTTTGGAACAAATACTGTCATAGTATACAACTTATTATTCTCTTCAAAAAAACCAACGAACCATCCATGAGTATTTTCATCACCAGTAGTTGCAGAACCCGTCTTACCTCCTATAGTTCTATTATTAACCTTTGCTAATATACCTGTTCCTTTTTCTACTACCTCTATCATTGCTTTCTTCAATAACCTACTTGTAATCTTATCAAAAACCTTATAAACATTATCACTTTTAAAACTTTCTATTACATTATTGTCTTTATCAACTACACTATCAATTATATAAGGCTTCACATAAATTCCATCATTTACAATAGAATTTATAGCTCCTAACATTTGAATTGGGGTTGCAGTTAAACATTGTCCTATAGATATATTATTAAGACCATCTTTCTCTTCTGGTTTATGACCTTTAGACTCTCCTCTTCCAATTCCCTGAATGTTTAACACTCTAGAAAATAAACCACACTTTTTAGAATATTCCATTAAAGTGTTATATCCCACCATTTTCCCCACCTCTGCTAAGGTATCATTACATGACTTAACTAAGGCTTGTTCTAATGTAAGCCTTCCATGTATTTCATGTTTTTTGCATATAACTCCTGTACAATTAAAACTACTCTGCATTGATACCAAAGCTTTATCTAAAGCTACACCTGCTGTAATAAGCTTATAAACTGATCCAGGTTCATATCCTAAAGACTCAATACTCAAATTAATATTAGCTTCACTTATATCTTTTTGAGTCATAACCTTAATTTTCCCAGTATCAGACTCCATAATCATAACACCAATATTTTTATAATTTTTAAATTCATCTCTATTTAATACTTCATTAACTTTATCATTTAACTCTTTATCTATAGTCAATTTTATATTTTTATTATTATTAATAATTTTCTTTCCATCATCATCATATATATACCTATCATTTAAGGCTAAAGTTTCTTTTACTTCTTCATTATTTTTTACTATATTTCTTACTTTACTTTCAAAGGAATCTGAATCCACCTCATCATTTCCTATAGAATTTGTAATCATATTGCTCAATGTCCAAGCGTAATCTTTATTTTCTTCTTCATATTCATAGGTATAAATCCCTTTTACATTAACTAATAAATTTATTTTATTATAGGCTTCTTCTGAAATTTCATAATAAACCTTTCCTATAGCTTTCATTACATCTTCAAAACTAAAGTTACTATTTTCACCTTTAATAATAAAGTTTAAAGTCATTAAGTCCTCTAATGTTTCTTCATAATTATTTAACGAAAAAGGTTTTTTATCTATTACTAAAATATACTTTTTACTATAATCACTTAATTCTTTTGAATTTGCATCTAAAACTTTTAATTTATAATCACTTATTTTCTCTGTTTGATAACTTTGATAACTACTAATTACTTTTTGACTAGGATATACCTGTAAACAGAAAAGTCTAATACTTATAAAAAATAAAATAGATAAAAATGCACATAATAAAATTTTAATTCTTTTAGCATAAGTAGGAACAAAAATAAAAAACACCCTCTTTCTGTCTAAATCTTTGACAGAAAGAAAGTGTTTTATTCAACTTATCTTAATTATTTTATAATATCTTTCATCTTTGTAGTAAGGATATCTATTGCTACTTTATTACGTCCACCTTCTGGAATAATTATATCTGCATACTTCTTTGTAGGTTCTGTAAATTGAGTATGCATTGGTCTAACTACTGTTAAATATTGATCTACTACTGATTCTACAGTTCTACCTCTTTCTTCTACATCTCTAAGAAGTCTTCTAATTATTCTAACATCTGCATCTGTATCTACAAATATTTTTATATCTAAAAGGTCTCTTATTCTTTCATCCTCTAATATAAGAATACCTTCGACTATAATAATTTCCTTAGGTTCTACAAGTTCAGTTTCCTTAGCTCTGTTATGTATAGTAAAATCATAAATTGGCTTTTGAATAGCCTTACCTTCTTTTAAAGCTTTTAAATGTTCAACTAAAAGTGTATTATCAAAAGCTCTTGGATGATCATAGTTAGTTTTAGTTCTTTCATCCATAGTAAGGTGGCTTTGATCTTTGTAATATGCATCTTGTTGCACCATTGCAATGTTTTCTCCACCAAAATCCTCATAAAGTTCATTTGCTATAGTACTTTTACCTGAGCCTGAACCTCCAGTAATTCCTATTAAAATAGGTTTTTTCATCTAATATCCTCCTTACATCTTTCCCTAAAGATTTAATACTTTTTTTCCTTTGATTAACATGTCATCTTTCTTTAAAGGCACATCTACCTTTGCAGTAAAGATCATGTGTGCTCTATTAGCAACATTTGTTTCAGTCTTTTTATCCACATCATACATGCTATTTAAAGTAACTTCAAAGTCAGGTGTCTTTGCTCTTAATACTTCTACAGTATCTCCTTCAAAAACTCTATTCTTTTGTAGTATAGTAGCTGTTTTAGTTTCTTCATCATAGCTTTGAACAATACCTACTATCTCATAATTTCTTATATAAGATGAAACATCGTAGTTTTGTTCTCCACCTCTACCAAAGAAGAAACCTGTATGATATTGTCTATGACTTACTCTGTTCAATGTGTGCATCCATTCTTCCTTAAATTCATAGCCTTCTGGATTTGCACAGTAAGCATCAACAGCTTCTCTATAAGCTTTTACAGCTGATGCTAAATAAAATTCACTCTTCATTCTACCTTCAATTTTTAAAGAATGTATTCCAGCATCAACAAGTTCAGGAATATGTTTTATCATACATAAATCTTTTGAATTCATTATATATGTACCATCTTCATCCTCAACTACTGGATAATATTCTCCTGGTCTAGTTTCTTCAACTAAAGCATATTTATATCTGCATGCATTAGAGCAAATTCCCTTATTAGCATCTCTACCTAACATATAGTTAGAAATTAAACATCTACCTGAATAAGCTATACACATTGATCCATGAACAAATGCTTCTATTTCACAATCTTCAGGTAAATTATCTGTAAAACCTTTTATTTCTTTAAAAGTTAACTCTCTAGCTAAAACTATTCTTTTAACACCTTGGTCATACCAAAACTTAGCTGCCATCCAGTTAACTGTATTAGCTTGTGTACTTAAATGTATTTCTAAATTAGGTGCTGCTTTTTTAGCTGCAACTATTATGGCCGGATCTCCTGCTAAAATTGCATCTACACCTAAGTCATATAAACCTTTAATGTATTCTTCTACACCACTTAAATCATAATTTCTTGCAAATACATTTACAACTACATAAACCTTTTTACCTCTATCGTGGCAATACTTAACACCTTCTGCTATTTCTTCATTAGTAAAGTTATCAGAAAATGCTCTTAAATTTAATTTTCCTCCACCTAGGTATACCGCATCAGCTCCAAAATCTATAGCTATTTTTAACTTTTCTAAACTTCCTGCTGGTGCTAGAATTTCAGGTTTCTTAACTTTTTTCATAATGCATTTACCTCCTTCTAGTAATTGCTATTCCATCACCCATTGGAATGACAGAAGTAATTAACTTTTCATCATTTGATACCATATCTAAATATGTTCTCATTCTTTTTACTATAGTTATCTTTCTTCTCTTTACAAGATCATTTGTTGCAACCATTCCTCTAAAAAGAACATTATCAGCGATAATAATACCATCTTCTTTTAATAATCTCAAGCAATGAGGTAAAAAATGATTATAATGACCTTTACCTGCATCCATAAATATTAAATCAAAAGGTTCATCTAGTTTTTCTAATATTTCTAAACAATCCCCTTCTTCAATTTTTATTTTATCACTTAAATTGAACTTTTCTAAGTTAACTTTTGCAAGTTCAATCATCTTTTCGTCCCTTTCAATAGTAACTATTTCAGGACTTGTACCTGCTGCTTCGTACATTAAAATAGATGAAAAGCCTATTGCTGTTCCAAGCTCTAATATTCTTAAAGGTTTTTTCATACTCACCATAAATTCAAGGAACTTAGCAGTTTCCTTTTGAACTATTGGCACACCATTTTCTCTTGCAAAAACTTCAATCTCCTTTAATATACCAACTTTTTCAGGAATAAGACCTCTTATATAGTCTTCCATATATTCATATGTTATTCCACTCATGATATCCTCCTAACACTTTAATAACCTTGCTCTTTTTTAACTCTTTCATGCTCTTCACCTGTTGTTGAAAAATGTTGTTTTCCATCCTGACCTTTTAATAATACAAAATATAAATAATCAGTTTTAGCTGGCTTTAAAGCTGCTATAATTGATTCTTTACCTGGATTTGTTATTGGACCTACTGGTAACCCTGAATATTTATAAGTATTATATAGTGAATCAACATTAATATCAGAATTATTTAATAACTCTTTTCCATCATATCCAACTACATAATTAACAGTTGAACAAAACTGTAATTTCATTCCCTTTGTTAATCTATTTTCTATTACTGATGCAACTAAAGGTCTTTCTTCATCTAAAACAGTTTCCTTTTCAACTAAAGATGCTTTGGTTATTAAAGACTCTATATCTTTATCATCAACTTCTATTCCAGTCTCTTTTTCTATTTCTTCTAACTTTGACTTAAAGTTATCTAGCATTGCCTCTATTATGTTATCTGCTGTAGTTCCTTCTTCAAAGAAATATGTATCTGGAAAAAGATAACCTTCTAAATTATACTTTTTGTTTTTATTTTCTTTAACATAACTTGGAAGAGAATACTTTTTTACTGCATCTAAAAAATCATCTTTTGAACATATATTATTTTCTTCTAGTCTTTTGGCTATATTATCTATTGAATAGCCCTCTGGTATTGATACTATTCTTTGGTTTGTATTGGCATCATCAGTATTTAATATTTCTAAAAGTTTTTCTAGTGAAACATCTTCTTTTACTTCATAAGTTCCTGGCAAAAGATTAGTATTAGGTTGTGATAGCTTAATTCCTAGTTTTAATACAAACTTATTACGCAAATGTCCTTCTGTATCTAACTTTTCTATTATCGAATTAAAAGCTTCACCTTCTCTTACTTTTATTTCTATAGTATCAGAGTCCGATTTTAATGGTTTATTAAGAATGCTATTATAATAAAATACTCCACTTAGTAAAATAGCAATTATTAAAATCATAAATTTTAATCTTTTCATTTTACCATTTTTCTTCATAAAATCCCCCTATATGCAAAAGTAAATAGCCTAATTAGGCTATTTACTTTATTATAATACTAATTATTAAGCTTATAAAGTGTAAATATGCTACTAAAGATAATTTTTCTACCAAAAATCATAAAGAATAGCTTATTTTTTATTTCTACTTATAAGTCTTCTTCTTTCTCCACTATCTAAAACTTTCTTTCTCATTCTTATATTTACTGGAGTTACTTCAACTAACTCATCATTGTTTATGAACTCTAAAGAATTTTCAAGTGACATTATTATTGGCGGAACAAGCTTAACAGCTTCATCAGCTCCTGAAGATCTTGTGTTAGTAAGTTTTTTACCCTTACAAACATTTATATCTATATCTTCAGCTCTACCACATACACCAACTATCATTCCTTGGTATACAGTAGTTCCTGGATTAATAAATAATGATCCTTTATCTTGGGCATTAAATAAACCGTAAGCTATAGCTTCTCCTGATTCGAAAGCAACTATTGATCCTCTACTTCTAGTTGGAATATCTCCCTTGTAAGGACCATAACTATCAAATACATGGTTCATTATACCATTACCTTTTGTATCAGTCATGAATTCATTTCTAAATCCTATAAGCCCTCTTGCTGGTACCTTAAATTCAAGTCTAGAATAACCATTTACTGCTGATGTCATATTAACCATTTCAGCTTTTCTAGGTCCTAGCTTTTCCATAACAGGTCCCATGAATTCTTCTGGAACATCTATAGTTAAGTATTCCATTGGCTCTAATTTCTTACCATTTTCTTCTTTAAAGATAACATTAGCCTTTGAAACTTGGAATTCGTATCCTTCTCTTCTCATAGTTTCTATTAATATAGATAAGTGTAATTCACCTCTACCTGATACTTCATAACAATCAGGAGTTATTTCTTTAACTCTTAAACTTACGTTGGTTTCTAATTCTTGCATAAGTCTATCTCTTAAATGTCTTGAAGTTACAAATTCTCCTTCTTGACCTGCAAGTGGTGAATCATTAACCATAAAGTTCATACTTAATGTTGGTTCATCTATATGAACAAATGGTAATGCTTCTGGAGCAGTTGAATCTGCTATAGTATCTCCAATGTTAGCTTCTGTAACACCACTTAGAGCAACTATATCTCCAAATCCTGCTTCTTCAGTTTCTTCTCTCTTTAATCCGTTATATGTAAATAGATTAGTTACTTTGAAATTCTTAGTTGAACCATCATTACTTATTAATGTAACATTTTGATTCTTCTTAACTTTACCTCTATGAATTTTTCCAATAGCTATCTTACCTACGAAAGCATTAGAGTCTAGTGTAGTAACTAACATTTGGAATGGTTCATCCATATAGCCTTCTGGACAAGAAACATGCTTAATTATTGTTTCAAATAATGGTTGCATATTATCATTTTCATCTTCTACCGCATACTTAGCAAATCCATTTCTAGCTGAAGCGTATATTATTGGGAAGTCTAATTGTTCATCATTAGCTCCTAATTCTATAAATAATTCAAATACTTCATCTATAACTTCTTCTGGTCTAGCATCTGGTTTATCTATTTTATTTATAACAACTATTGGTTTTAACCCTAACTCTAAAGCTTTCTTTAATACGAATTTAGTTTGAGGCATTGGACCTTCATAAGAGTCAACTACTAGTAAAACAGAATCAACCATTTTAAGTACACGTTCAACTTCCCCACCAAAATCTGCATGTCCTGGAGTATCAACTATGTTAATTTTAACACCGTTGTGCATAACAGCAGTATTTTTAGAAAGGATTGTAATCCCTCTTTCTTTTTCTAGATCATTAGAGTCCATAACTCTTTCTTGAACTTTTTCGTTAGTTCTAAAAACATGACTTTGTTTTAAAAGTGCATCTACTAATGTAGTTTTTCCATGGTCAACGTGAGCTATAATAGCAATATTTCTTATGTCTTCTCTCTTCATTAATTCCATTGTTTACCTCCATTTTTTTGGGTTTCTCTTTATGTAAACCTATAAATATTTTTTTCCAAAATAAAATTGGATACAATCGTATCCAATTTATCAACAACATTTTTATTGTAAACTCTTATTACTAAAAAGTCAATATATTATATTTCCATAATAATTGGTAGAATCATAGGTTTTCTCTTAGTCTTTTCATATAAGAATTCTCTTAATTCATCTCTCATGTTTGATTTTAAAGTCGCCCAGTCAGTTATGTTCTTTTCTTCGCAATCCTTTAAAACTTCTTTAACAATTTCCCTTGCTTGATCCATAAGTCCTTCAGATTCTCTAACATAAACAAATCCTCTTGAAATAATATCTGGACCAGCTATCACAGTACCTGTTTCTTTTTCTATTGTAACTACAATTGTTAAAATACCGTCTTGAGATAAATGTTTTCTATCTCTTAACACAATGTGACCAACATCACCTACACCTAATCCATCTACAAATACTTGACCTGAAGTAACTGTACCTGTTTTCTTGATGTAATTTCTAGTTATTTCAATAACATCTCCATTTTCACCAATATAACAATTTCTTTGTTGCATTCCTAACTTACATGCTAATTCGGCATGTTGTTTTAAATGTCTATACTCTCCATGAACTGGAATAAAGAATCTTGGTTTAACTAAAGAATGCATAAGTTTTAATTCTTCTTGACAAGCATGACCTGAAACATGCACATCAGCTAAAGATTCATATATAACATCTGCACCTTTTTTAAATAATTGATTTATTACCCTGGAAATAAACTTCTCATTTCCTGGAATTGGAGAAGCTGAAATAATAACTGTATCTCCTTCAAGTACATTTATTTTTCTATGTTCAGAAGCTGCCATTCTAGCAAGAGCTGACATTGGCTCTCCTTGGCTTCCTGTTGTAATTAATACAACTTGATTATTAGGATACTTTGAAACTTGATCTATCGATATTAGTGTATCCTCTTTTGTTTCTAAATATCCAAGCTCCATTGCTACTTGAACAATATTCTCCATACTTCTTCCTGATACAGCAACTTTTCTTCCATAGTGTTCTGCTGCATCGATAATTTGTTGAATTCTATGAACATTAGATGCAAATGTTGCAACTATAATTCTGCCAGAAGCCTTACCAAATAATTTAATAAAGCTTTCACCTACAATCCTTTCTGACATAGTATAGCCTCTTCTTTCAACATTTGTTGAATCTGCAAGCATAACTAATACACCCTTTTTACCTAATTCAGCAAATCTAGCAAAATCCGTTAACTGTCCATCTATTGGAGTATAATCGATTTTGAAATCTCCTGTATGTAGTACTACTCCAAGTGGAGTATGTACTGCTATCGCAACTGAATCTGCAATAGAGTGATTTGTTTTTATAAATTCAACAGAAACTGTATTCAATTTTATTACATCTCTTGGTTTTACTCTCTTTAATTCTGTTACGCCTAGTAATCCGTGTTCTCTAAGCTTTGTTTCAACAATTCCAAGAGTAAGTTTAGTACCATAAATAGGAACATTTATTTGCTTTAATACATATGGCAATGCACCTATATGGTCTTCATGGCCGTGAGTTAAAAATATACCTCTAATTTTTTCTTGATTTTTTATCAAATACGAAACATCTGGAATTACAACATCTATCCCGAACATATCCTCATCCGGAAATCTAAGGCCACAATCAATAACTACTATATCATCCTTAAATTCTATAGCTGTCATATTCTTACCGATTTCATTTAATCCACCAAGAGGTACTATCTTAACCTTTGCTCTTTCTGTTCTCATGTTTCCCCTCCTTATTAGATTTTTATATAAACAAAGGAAATCTCATTCTTAAGATAATCCTTTTATTCATCAAGTTTTTTCTGACAGTCGCTACAAACTCCATAGAACTTAACAACATGATCTAATATTTTAAATCCATAATCTTTTTCTATAGAACCTTCAAGATTATCTAATAAGTCATCTTCTACTTCTATTATTTTATTACAAACTTCGCATATAAGATGATGATGTCTATGAGTTTCATCACTATGAACCAACTCATATCTACTGCAACCATCATTTAAATATAATCTACTTACAACTCCTACTTTCTCTAAAAGTAAAATTGTCCTATACACAGTTGCTAAACCTATTTCTGGACATACTTTCTTTACTTCGTCGTAGATCTCTTCAGCAGTTAGGTGCTTTCCCTCATTATCTACTATAGTATCTACAATAGCTCTTCTTTGAGGCGTTAACTTATAACCTTCTTTTTTTAATTCTTCTTTAAGAACATCGTAATCTATTTCGATAACCTTTCCCATCTTAAACACCCTCTCTCAAATTCATTTTTTACATTTCCTCTTGCATTAGTAATTCATATGTTTCTGCAACTAAATCAAATTCATTTTCATCTTCAATAGTCACATAACTATCATTACCCTCTTCATCTTGTACATATTTCAATACATATGCTTCATCAGTATCTAATTCTGCTGGTGTAACCACTATGTACTCAGATCCTAAATCTTCTATTTTAAAGAAAGTTATTACTTTCATTTTTTCTTCTTTACCTTCTTCATTTAGTAAATATATATATTCTAATTCTTTTACCATTTAAAATATCTCTCCTTTTGTAATCATTTTAATTATTTATTCTATGTATTGTCAATAATAATTTTCAATCAATATTTTTTTATCTAGCATTAGATATTCTGTCTAAATATCCTTGAAGTATGTATGAAGCTGCAATTTTATCCACTATTTTTTTACGTTTTCCTCTTGATAAATCTGCTTCTAACATAGCTCTATGAGCTGCTACAGTTGTAAGTCTTTCATCCCAGAATTCTATTTTAATACCTATTTCTTCTTTTATAAGTTCCGAAAATTCTTGAATCTTTTCACCTGCAAAACCTATAGTCCCATTCATATTTTTAGGTAGTCCTATTACTATTGTTTCCACCTTATATTCATCGCAAATCTTTTTCAATTCTTCTATATCTTTGCTCTTTTTTTCTCTTCTTATAGTAGTTATTCCTTGAGCTGTGAAACCTAACGGATCAGATACAGCTACTCCTATTGTCTTTTGGCCTACATCTAAACCTAATATTCTCATTATTACTCCTTTATATATATATAGTTAAAAGGTGCCCGTTTTTAACGGGCACCCTTTTATTTTATGGCTAAATAAGATTTAATTACTTCTTCTAGAATTTCATCTCTTTCCAGTTTCCGTACTAAAGCTCTTGCTCCGTTATAATTTGTAATGTAAGTAGGGTCTCCAGAAAGTAAATATCCAACAAGTTGATTTATAGGATTATATCCCTTATTTTGTAAAGAATCATAAACATCTGTTAATATTGCCTTTGTTAAAACTTCCTTATTTTTTGTCATGTCAAATTGCATTGTTTTTTCTATATTATTATCACTCATAATATTGCTGCCAATAACTGCAGCTCACCCCCTTACCATTTGTTAAGGATTTTTATTACTATTTCTAGTATACCCATATACCCTCTATTTATACTAACCTAATTATACTCCATTTAAATCTAAATGTATACTATTTTAAAGAAGAATTAACTATTTCAAATACTTTTTCTACTGCTTCACTTATTCCTGCTGGATTCTTTCCACCGGCTTGTGCCATATCTGGTCTTCCACCGCCTCCTCCTCCAACAATTTGTGCTACTGATTTAATTATGTTACCACAATGAACTCCCTTAGCCAAGCTATCTTTAGTAGCCATAGCAACTAAATTAACTTTTCCTCCATTATTACTCATTAAAACAACAACACCAGTGCCTATTTTATTTCTAATCTTATCAGCTAAATCTCTTAAAGCATTTCCATCAACATCTTCTAAAGCATATGAAACCACTTTAATACCATTCATTTCTTTTGCAGACTTAATTATATCATCTTCTGCTCCACTTGTTAACTTGCTCTTAAGTTCTGCTATTTCTTTTTCTTTTTCTTTAATTTCTGCACCTTGAGCAGCTATTCTGTTTAATACATCTTTTTCAGCACACTTTAATGCATGACATGCATCCTTTAATAAGTTTTGCTTTTCTTCTACATATTTAATAGCGTTAAATCCAGTAATAGCTTCTATTCTTCTAGTACCAGCAGCTACCCCTGATTCCCCTATTATCTTAAATAAACCAATTTCTCCTGAATTCTTAACGTGAGTACCACCACATAATTCTTTAGAGAATTCTCCAACACATACTACTCTAACCTTATCCCCATATTTATCATCAAATAAAGCCATAGCACCTGTTTCTTTAGCTTCTTCTAAAGTCATTAGCTTAGTTTCAACATTAAATACTTCCATTATTTTAGCATTAACTAAAGACTCTGTCTTTTCTATTTCTTCTTGAGTTAATCCTTGGAAGTGAGTAAAGTCGAATCTTAATCTTTCTTCATCAACATATGATCCAGCTTGATGTACGTGATCTCCAACTACTTCTTTTAAAGCTTCTTGTAACATATGTGTAGCTGTATGATTCTTACAAATACTGCTTCTTCTAATTTCATTAACCTTTAATGTTACTTTATCTCCCTTAGTTAAAGTTCCTTCTATCACCTTTACATAGTGAATAGTTTTTCCTCCAACATTTTTCTTAGTATTATAAACATCTACCACTAATCCATCTTTAAGTATTTGACCTTTATCTCCTACTTGACCACCCATCTCAGCATAGAAAGGAGTCTTATCAGTTAATACAAACCCTTCTTCTCCAGCCTTTAGTGTATCTACAAAATCAGAATCGTTAGCTATTACTAATACTGTAGCTTCCGTTTCTAATTCAGTATATCCTACAAATTCACTGTTTAATGAAGCATCAATTTTATTTATTGCAAGTTCTTCACTACCCATGTAAGAAGATTCTCCTCTTGCATTTCTAGCTCTTGTTCTTTGATCTTCCATTTCTTTATCGAAGTTTTCTCTATCAACCTTTAACCCTTTTTCTTCACAGATTTCTTCTGTTAATTCATATGGGAATCCAAAAGTATCATAAAGTTTAAATGCTTTCTTACCATCTAAAGTATCTTCTTTATTAGCTAAAAGTTCATCAATATAGCCTAAAAGAATATTTGTACCAGCATCTATAGTCTCATTAAATCTTTCTTCTTCTAAAGAAACCATTTTCTTTATGTAATCTTGGTTTTCTCTAAGTTCTGGATAAGCATCTCCATAATTTGCTATTACTTCATCTACTATCTTAGTTAAGAATAGCCCTTTAATTCCAAGAAGTCTACCATGTCTTGCAGCTCTTCTTAAAAGTCTTCTAAGAACATATCCCCTACCTTCATTACTTGGAGCAACACCATCTGATATAAGCATAGTTACACCTTTTGCATGGTCTGTAATTATTCTTAAAGAAGTGTCTTGATTATTGTCAACTCCATATTTAACACCTGATATTTCCGAAACTTTACCTAATATATTTTTAACTGTATCTATTTCAAATATATTATCTACACCTTGCATTATTGTTGCAATTCTTTCAAGTCCCATACCAGTATCTATGTTTGGATGTTCTAGTCTATTGTAATTACCATCTTCATCTTTATCAAATTGAGTAAATACTAGGTTCCAGAATTCAACTACTCTATCTTCATCTGCAGCTTCTAAGAAATCTTCTACATTTCTTATACTTCCATCTCCTCTATCATAGTGAATTTCTGTACATGGTCCACATGGTCCAACACCTATTTCCCAGAAGTTATCGTCTTTTCCTAATCTGAATATTC
>CAKVLD010000013.1 GCA_934755305.1 uncultured Clostridium sp.
AAGAATTGCTGGTTCTTAACTTATTTATATCTGTTCAATTTTCAAAGACCATTTTGTGTGTCGCCCTCAAGCGACTTGTTTAGTATATCACTCGATTCAACATCTGTCAACAAGTTTTTTTTAAACTTTTTAAGTTTTGTTGTTTCTTGTTTTTGTTTGTTGCCTCAGCGACGAGATTTATCTTACCATGTATATTTATAAATTTTATACTTCTATCTACTATTATTAAAAATCATATTCTAATATCTGCCTTATAGTTTTATTTTCTTCAAAATTCACATGTTGACACACTTGGATTAGTGTTAATATTTTCGTCTTAAACTTATTACTCTCTAATCTTTACCCATAACATCTTTTCCTTGATACAAAACACATTCCAAATATTATTGATATTAATAAAATAAAAAATATTTATTGACACTTTTTTTTCTAAATAATATAATTAAAGTATAGATGTGTAACTGTTAAATCAGGCATAAATTTTTTGTAAAAAAATTTATGCCTTTTTTTATTGTTATAAAACCTTCTATATTGCTAATACTATATTTATAATATTGAAAGGATGTGAATAGTCCTTTTTAGGACACTCATATGTTTGGATTTTTTAAAAAGAAAAAAGAAAAAGAAAATAATGAATTAACTTTAGTAGCAGCTGTATCAGGTAAAGCATTACCATTATCTGAAGTTCCAGATCCTGTTTTTGCTCAAAAAATGGCCGGAGACGGAATTGCTATAGATCCAACAGGAGATGTTGTTGTATCACCTGCTGATGGAGAATTATCTTTAGTATTCAATACTAAGCATGCTTTTGCATTAACTTTGGATAATGGTGCTGAACTTCTAGTTCACATTGGTGTTGATACTGTTTCTTTAAACGGTGAAGGTTTTGAACAACTTGCTGAAGCTGGAACAAAAGTAAAAGCTGGAACACCAATTATAAAGATAGATAGAGAACTTATAAAGAGTAAAGGATTCTCTTTAATGACTCCAGTATTAATAACAAATCCAGATTCATTCACTATAAACACTATAGAAAATATAGATGTTGTAGCCGGAGAAACAACTGTAATAAAATATCAAGCTAAATAATTATCTTGAAAAAAATTACCTCTTCATTTTAGAAGGGGTATTTTTTTATGTAAAAAAAGAGAGAAGCTATAATAAAATAACTTCTCTCTACCAAATGACAAATTAATCATTTCCTAATATTTCATTTATTGCACTCTTATATCTATCTGCCTTTGCACCAAATATTGCTTGCATTCCGTTTCCTACTTCTACAACACCTGCTGCACCTAAATTTTTCAATGCATCCTTATCAACTTTTGATTTATCTTTAACTTCTATTCTAAGTCTTGTAATACATGCATCTACACTTACTATATTTTCTGCACCACCAAAAGCAGCTAAAACTAAAGGAGCAGTTTCTTCTATTTCATTCTTAGACCCTTGTGCCTTATTATCACCTGATTGATTAATTCCCTTTGACTTTTGATAATCAGCCTTACTATATAACTTAGTTTCTTCATCATCAGCTTCTCTACCTGGAGTTTTTAAGTTGAATTTCTTTATTAAGAAAGAGAATAAGAAGTAATAAACCACTGCATATACAGCACCTACTAATAAAATCATGTACCATTTAGTTGCAACACCTGCTCCTGCTGGAAGTAATCCAAATAAAGAAAAGTCTATTACTCCTCCAGAGAATGTCATTCCAACAAATACATTGAAAATACCCATTAACATATATGATAAACCTGCTAATACACAATGAACTGCATATAATACCGGTGCAACAAATAAGAAAGTAAACTCTAATGGTTCAGTAATACCTGTTAAGAACGAAGTAATTGCAGCTGAAATTAGTAATGATCCAACAACTTTTTTCTTCTTAGGATTAGCTGTTTTATACATAGCTAAAGCTGCTGCTGGTAAACCAAACATCATGAATGGGAACTTACCTGCCATAAATCTTGTTGTTCCACTTACTATATTTGACATAACATCTGTTGATACTCCAACTAGATCACCCATGCTTGATAATTGTGTAAAATAAGCTGTATTAGCTCCATCTACAACTTGCCAAGCACCATTTACTAATACATTTCCTTCTACAAAAGAACTATACCAGAATGGTGTATAGAATACATGATGTAAACCAAATGGAATTAAAGCTCTTTCAATTAATCCATAGAAGAAAGTTCCTATTGCTCCAGCTTCTCTAACTAAATTAGCTATAACTGATATACCATTTTGAACTACTGGCCAAACAAAAGCTAATACAGCTCCAATTAAAGCCATAGTTACAGCTGTAACTATTGGAACAAATCTAGATCCTGAGAAAAATCCTAAAACTTGTGGTAATTGTATTTCATGAAATCTATCATGTAATATACCTGTAACAATACCTGTAATAATACCACCAAACACTGACATATTTAATGTAAAAATACCTAAATTAGTAGTAACATAAGTACCATATTCACCAACATTATCTGGTGTTATAACACCTAATTGTGTCGCACCTAGTGATAATAATGATGAGATAACTTGATTCATAGTTAAGAATCCAAATACAGCCGCTAATGCTGCAGTACCTTTATCCTTCTTTGCTAAACCTACAGCAACTCCTACGGCAAACAATACTGGTAGATTTCCAAATATAATATTTCCTATATCATTCATAACTGTTAATATAACTGTTACCGCTGGAATGTTAATGAATGTTATAAGTGGTTGATATACAGCTGGTGCATTTTCAAGTCCCGCTATTCCTAGTAGAGCTCCACCAATTCCTAATAATATACCTGCTATTGGCAATGCTGCTATTGGCAACATTATAGCTTTACCTATTCTTTGTAAATATTGAAGCATTATAAATTCCTCCAAAAAAATATTTTAATTTTATAGTAAGGTTTTTTTATAGATAGAGGCCAGATAGCCACCACTAATTTTTGGTAACAAAAAAAGACTGAATACTTCACAAGAGTAGTATAATCATAAAAAAACATGATTATACTCTTGTTCATATCAAGTCTTGCCTGCATTACCAGTTACACCTTAACTATTAACTTAGTTACATAATATCACATTTTTCTTCTCGTGTAAATGTTTAAATTAATTAAATTTTAATGATTCTCTAAATCTCTCTATATGAATAGTTAAAAAAGTCACTTCATCCTCTTTTACATCTACTTTTAGCTCATTTCCTATTATTTTAGCAACCTCTTCTGCAATATGATAAGACTCAACATAAGTTTCTTTTACAATTTCACCAATCTTATTATTTACCTGTTCTCCTGATAATATTCTTTGAACAGCAAATTTAATATGAGTTAAAAATCTTGCATAGTCTAAAGACTTTCTGTCTATTTCTATATTCAATTCATCTTCAACATACTCTACTATAGTGTTTCCTAAATAATTAGTTCTTAGTGTATTAGATAAGTTTCCATCATTTAAAGCAGAATGAACATGAAGAGCTATAAACCCAACTTCATCATCCGGAATATTAATCTTTTCAAATTCAGATACCCTATTAGCTATCATTTTTGCTAGGTTAAACTCTGTTCTATATAAGGTTTCTATTTCTACTAGAAAAGGATTTTCTATAACTTCATTATTCATTATTCTTTTAACTGCAAAGAATAAATGATCTATAAGAGATATATGAATATTTTCATTCAGTTCTTTATTACTTAATTTTGAAACCTCATAAATAGCTTCTTCACACATCGCAAAGAAATTAGTATCAACTCTTCCTAATATACTGTTGAAATTTTTTCTATTGTCTTCTTCTTGTATTGTAAATATCTTATCTACTTCTGTACCTTTTTTTATTACTTGTCCATTTTTTTTGGCAAATCCTATCCCCTTAGCAAATAAAATTTTCTCATTTTCCTCTGAATTTACTAAAACAATATTATTATTAAATACTTTTAATACAATTTCATCATTTGTAAGTCTTATACTCATAGTATCAATCCTTTCATGTACTTATTAGTAATATAATAAGTTTTATGATCTCTCCACTTACCATTTATAAATAAATAATTTTTATTAACTCCTAATTCTTCAAATCCACAACTAGTTAATACCCTTTGAGATTTTATATTTTCCACTAATGCAGATGCTTCTAATCTATGTAATTGTAATTCTTCAAAAGCATATTTTACTACAAGGTTTACCGCTTCTTTCATATATCCATTACCTTGCTCATCTTTATCTATAGAATATCCTATTATTCCACTTTTAAATATTCCTGTAACTATATTAGATATTTTTATCTTACCTATAAGCTTCCCATCTTTGAAAATACCTAAATCTGCCCCAGTACCATTTAAAAATTGTCTATAACCATCACTTATTATATTTCTTTGTGCTTCCAATGTATAAAAACTATTGTCTCTCATTGGTTCAAAAGGTCTTAAGTGCTCTTTATTTCTTATAAGATAATCTAATAATTCTTGTGAATTTTCTAAAGTTAAAAGTTTCACTTGTATATTTTCCGAGTTAAGCTCAACAAAGTCTAACCTTTGTCTTGTATTGTAATCCATTCTAGTTATTCCCATAGCAATCTCATTTTGATAATTTCCTTGAGAATATATATTATTGAAAAATACACCTTCAAGAGTAAAACCTAAATCTAAAAAAGGAGATACCATTATAGTATCAACCACATAAATATTAACCTTATTAATATTTATATCCTTAAAGATGGCTTTTAATATTAATATTAAGGCTTCTTTTAATAACTCATAATTATCATTTCTATAAAACTTCAATTTAACGCTACACTTTTTATTTTCCGTATCTAAATCTATAATTTCAAATCTACCAGCATTTATTTTATTTTTATCCCTTATTACATACTCTTCTGTATTATTCGGATTTTTCATAATGCTCACCTTTTGTTCTTGTAACATAAAGTCATCTCCTAAAAACACTCTCTTATATATAACATTATATATTATAAATTATTGATACATCAATGGATATACCTTATAAAAAAAAATGGTCAAACATAAATTTTGTTCAACCATTTTTTATATTAAATTATTGGTATTAATTTATTCCTAATATATCTTTTATAACTTCTCCACCTATTATCATTCCTGCAACTGGTGGAACAAAGGACATACTGCCAGGTGTTTGTCTCTTAGTTATTACCATCTTATCTGGATCTTCATTAGAATCTGGAGCAAACTTCATTGCTCTAGGTTTCTTAGGAACTTCTTCAGAATAAACAACCTTAAGTTTATCTACTCCTCTTCTCTTAAGTTCTCTTCTCATTACTTTAGCTAAAGGACATATTTTTGTATCATACAAATCTGCCACCTTGAATAATGTTGGATCAAATTTATTTCCTGTTCCCATTGAACTAATAAGTTTAATATTTTTTTCATAACAATATTCAGCTAATGCTATTTTAGCAGTTACAGTATCTATAGCATCTACCACATAATCTGTATCATCTGGTATAAGGGATGGAATATTATCCTTTTCTACAAATACTTGATGTTTTGTAATATTACAATCTTTATTTATAGATAAGATTCTTTCTGCCATAACATCTACCTTTACTTTTCCTACAGTAGAATATGTAGCATGTATTTGTCTATTTAGATTGGTAATACATACAGTATCATTATCAACTATTATTAGTTCTCCAACGCCAGCTCTAGTCAAAGCTTCTACTACAAAACTTCCAACTCCACCAACACCAAAAACTACAACTTTACTATTTCTTAATTTCTCTACGCCTTCCGTACCTACTAACAATTCTGTTCTAGATAAGCTATGTTTTATCATACTCATTAATAACAGCACCTTCTTTCAAATATTATTTTATTGTATATTCTTTATTAAAACAAGAGTTCTAAGACTTTTTATATACAATTCCTCTATGTTTTGTATATATTAATTTTATTTAATCAATTTATTAGGAGGATTTTCTTTGAAACAACTAATCAATATTCTACTAAATCCAATTAAGGACATAGAAAATGAAAGCTTTATATTTAAAATAGGATTTTTAAAAGGTATATTATTATTACTTTGTTGGACATTATTAACTACTTTCTTTACCTATGTTTCAACATTACTATTTGATAAAAATTTTCTGCAAAATCATTATCTTATTTTAGGAATATTTGAATTCTTATTTATTCCTTTGCTTATTTTCATACTATCTAATAGCTTTGGAAAAATGACTTTTAAAAAAAATACTTATATAAAAACTTCTAAAAGACTATTATTTTTAATATTTATTTTAGTATTTTGTTTCAGATTACTATTTGATGCATACTTATATCCTTTAGTAAATTTACTTCCCGAAAGCCCTCTACTAAATAATGCTGTTGAAATATATGAAAATAATATTCTATATTGTATATTAACAGTTTGTATATGTGCCCCTATAATAGAAGAACTAATTTGTAGAGGAATATTGTTAGCTGGATTATTAAATAAATATTCTGCTAATGTATCTATTTTTTTATCAGCGCTCTTATTTGCTTTAATGCACGGTAATTTAAAACAAGGTATTAACGCTTTTTTACTTGGTTTAATCTTAGGATATTTATACTATAAAACAAAATCTGTTTACCTAACTATATTTGCTCATTTTTCAAACAATATACTCGCGTTAATATTGCTAGTTCCTAATACTATATCAGAAGTAATATTTTTAGCTATTATATACACTTTAATAGTAATTCCATTAATTATATATTTAAAAATAAATCTACATTTAAGATACAAAGCTAACTTTATAGATAAATCAAATAATGATTAACACTAAACACAAATGAAATAGCATTTATATGTAAAATTTGTTACACTATAAATATAAATAAATTATCTTAGGCTACTAAGTAGCCTTATTTTTTTGGAGGATTATTATGGTTTACGGTATTATCGCTGCAATGAGCGAAGAATTAGAAATTTTACTTGAAAGTATGTCTTTAGAAGAACAAAAGGTAAAAGCAAATATGACTTTTAACAAAGGAAAGCTATGGGGAAAAGATGTAGTTGCTGTAGTTTGTGGTATAGGTAAGGTTAATGCTGCTGTTTGTACTCAAATCTTAGCTTCTGAATACAATGTTGATAGAGTTATTAATGTTGGAGTTGCTGGTGGTATTGGAAAAGAGATTTATCCTGGAGATATCGTTATAGCTGATAACTTAGTAGAACATGATATGGATACTACTGCTTTTGGTGATCCTCATGGACAAATTCCAAGAATGGATACTTTCGATTTTAAATGTGACAAAGAATTAATAGAAGCTGCTAAAAAAGCTTGCAAATCTATAAATCCTGATATACATACTTTTGTTGGTAGAATAGTATCTGGAGATGTATTTGTTGCAAATATAGAAAAGATTCAATGGCTTGAAAAAGAATTTTCTGCTTTATCTTGCGAAATGGAAGGTGCAAGTATTGCACATGTATGCTACTTAAACAAAATCCCATTTGTAGTTATTAGATCTATTTCTGATAATGCTAATAATGGAGCTCATATGGACTTTGAAAAGTTTACTCCTATTGCAGTAAAGAATTCAACTGCATTACTTAAGGAAATGCTTTTAAATATATAATTTTATAAGGATATATCAATACTATTTGGTATATCCTTTTTTATTCGAAGGGGATTGGTTTTATGATTTATGGAATTCTTTTATTATATGTAATTTTAAGCACTATTATTGGGATAAGACTATACATATCCTTAAACAAACTTTTTAAGATAAGTAAGTATTTATATTTTCCTGCATTCTTTGTTTTTTCAGCTTCTTTTCTTATCTTTAAACTCTTTAGTCCAAAATTACCATACAAATTAAATAAGATATTAAGTCTTATAGGTTCTTATTATACTTCTTTCTTTATATATGCTGTAATTTTATTTACTATTGCTTTTATAGTAACTATAATATTTCAAACTAAAAAAATTGATTTTTATCTTATTTCAACCGCACTAGCAATTATTATTGTTGCAGGAGGAGTATTTTTATCAACTTCTACTCGTATAAAAAATTATGATATCACTACAGAAAAACCTTTAACAAATGGTTCTTTAAAAATTGCAATGGTATCAGATGTTCACCTGAGTCATTTTTTAGGTGTCTCTAGATTAATAAAATTAAGAAATCAATTAAACAGCCTAAATGCTGATGTAATTATTTTTGCAGGTGATCTTTTAGATGGAGATGTTGTTCCTGTTATAAAAGAAAATATGATTGCTTATTTAAAGGATTTGAAAAGCACTTACGGAACATATTTTGCATTAGGTAATCATGAATATTATTCTGGTTGTGCTGATGGAATATGTAAAATGCTATCTGATTACGGAATTAAGGTACTTACTGATGAATCTACTTTAATAAATAATGAGTTTTATATAATTGGTAGAAATGATATTAAAGCTTCTGATTTCAGAGACACAAGAAAGCCTTTAGAAGAACTTTGCTCTAACTTAGATAAAAATAAACTTAGTATAGTTATAGATCATAATCCTAAATATGTAGAGGAATCATCTAAAAACTCTATAGACTTACAAGTTTCAGGACATACTCATAGAGGGCAAGTATTTCCCGGGAATATTATCACAAAACTAATGTACCCTCTTGATTATGGTTACGGTAAATTTGGTAATACTAATCTTGTTGTATCATCTGGATTTGGAACATGGGGTACTGCCATAAGAACTACTGGTAGATCTGAAATTGTACTAATTAATGTACACAATTAAAAAAGTAGGAATGTTATCTAAATTAACATTCCTACTTTTTTAATCTATTAACTTAACTTATGAATAAACAACCCACTTCTTAATTTTGGTTCAAACCAAGTAGATTTAGGAGGCATTACTTCTCCAATATCTGCAACTTTCATAATATCTGAAACTTCAGTTGCATACATAGAAAAAGCTACTTTCATATCTTTATGAACTCTTCTTTCTAGCTCATCAATTCCTCTAATTCCACCAATGAAATCTATCCTATCTGAAGTTCTAACATCTTCAATTCCTAATATAGGTGTTAAAATATTCTTTTGTAATATAGCAACATCTAGAGAATCTATAGGATCATTAACATCATAAATTCCATCCTTAGCTTCAAGTAGATACCATTCATCTTCTATAAACATTCCAAAAGTATGTTTCTTTTCTGGCTTTACTTGTTTTTCTGATTTAGTTACTATAAACTTTTCACTTATCTTTTTAATAAGTTCTTCTTTAGATAACTCATTTGTATCTTTAACTACTCTATTATAGTCCATAACCATTAAATCATTATCAGGAAAAGCAACTGCTAGAAAATAATTAAATTCCTCTTCTCCTGTATAATTAGGGTTTTCTTTTCTTCTTTTAAGCCCAACCTTAACTGCTGATGCTGATCTATGATGACCATCTGCTATATAAAAAGCTTTAACATCTTTAAATAATGAAATAATTTCATTAACTATAATTTCATTATCTATAACCCACACTATATGACTTATTCCATCTTCTGATACGAAGTCATAAGTTGGTTCTCTTTTAGTCCAAGCTTCTATAACTTCTGAAGCTACATCATCCTCTTTATAAGTTAAAAATATAGGACCTGTATTAGCATCACAGTAATCAACATGATTAATCCTATCAAGCTCTTTATCAGCTCTAGTAAATTCATGCTTTTTTATATTATTATTTATATAATCATCTATAGAAGCACAAAAAACTAATCCTGTTTGAGATCTTCCATTCATTATTTGTCTATAAATATAAAGACAAGGCTTTGCGTCTTGAATATATTTTTTATCTGATATCATCTTATCAAGATTTTCTCTAGCTTTTTCATAAACTACCTTATCATGAACATCAATAGAAGTGTCTAAATCTACTTCTGCCTTATCTACATGAAGAAATGAATAAGGATTTCCCTTTACCATTTCCCTAGCTTCCTCACTATTCATTACATCATAAGGAAGGGCTGCTATTTTTGAAGCTAAGTCTTTAACTGGTCGTATTCCCTTAAATGCTCTAACTATAGCCATCTTGAAACTCCTCCTAAAAACTAAATATTAAAAAATACTTTTATAGTATCAACAACTTCTTCTCCAATTCTTGTTTGAGCTTCTTTTGTTGATGCTCCAATATGTGGAGTAACACTTACATTTGGATGATTTATTAATTCTTCATTTTTTGTTGGTTCTTCTTCAAATACATCTATACCTGCACCTGCGATTTTACCACTATTTAAAGCTTCTAATAAAGCAGCTTCTTCTACTACTTTACCTCTTGCACAATTTATTAAATAAGATCCATCTTTCATAAGTGCAAGTTCATCTCTCCCAATTAAAGATCCTTTAGTTTTATCATAAGGTACATGCAATGATACAAAATCAGAAGATTTTAATAAACTTTCTAAAGAAACAAATTTATATTTTAAATTTTCTTGTTCTCCAAATAAGTCTGTATAAATAACTTTCATACCTAAAGCAGTTGCTTTCTTAGCTAATGAACGTCCTATTCTTCCCATACCTACTATTCCTAAAGTTTTTCCATTAATTTCGGTACCCTTATACTTTTTCTTATTCCACTCACCATTTCTCATAGTTACATTTGAAATATTTACAAATCTAGCAACTGCAAACATATGAGCAATAGCAAGTTCTGCTACTGAATTAGAGCTTGCATTAGGTGTATTCTTAACAGTAATTCCATTTTCCTTAGCAGCTACTAAATCTATATTATCTACTCCAACTCCTGCCCTTACTATTAATTTTAATTTGCCACCTTTTTCTGCTTCTATAACTTCTTTAGTTAACTTTGTAGCTGATCTTATTACTACTGCATCAAATTCCTTTAGTGCTTCTCCTAATTTATCCTGTTCTATATGATCATTTACAACTTCCATTCCTGCCTTTTCCAAAGCCTTTATAGCATCACTTTCTAAACCATCGTTTGTTAATATTCTAATCATTTAATAAGCCCCCTTTAAATATATTTATTACTCTTTTACCCATATAATTTATAAGAGTTTAAAGATTAGTTATCTCTAAACTCTTTATAAATTAAAGTCCTAATATCTCATCTATGTTTTTTAATAATTCTTTAACTTCTTCAACTGTACAATCAGCCATATGAGCTATTCTAAAAGTCTTTTCTTTTAATGTTCCATATCCATTAGAAATTTGGAATCCTCTTTTTCCAAGTTCCTTGTTTAAATCAGCTACACTAATACCTCTTGTATTCTTTATATTAGTTACAGTATTAGATAAATGATTTTCATCAGAATATAATGCAAAATTCTTCTTAGCCCAATCTCTAACTATTTGAGCCATTTCTTTATGTCTTGCAAATCTATTTTCTAATCCTTCTACATTTAATATTTGATCTAGTTGATAGTCTAAAGCAAACATATGTGATAATGAAGGTGTTGATGGATATTGGTAATCTTTCTTTTTAATAAATTTATAAAGATTTAATAAATCTAAGTAATATCCTCTATTTGGTACTTGCTCTGCTCTCTTAAGAGCTTTTTCTGAGAAAGTACATACTGATAATCCTGGAGGCAATCCAAGACATTTTTGTGATGAAGTTATGCAAATATCTATACCACATTTATCAACTTCCACCTTACTACCAGCTGCTGAACTAACCATATCTACTATAAGTACAACATCTGAATACTTCTTAACTACTTCCCCAATTTCCTCTATAGGATTCATAACACCTGTAGAAGTTTCATTATGAGTTACAGCAACTAAATCATACTTTCCTGTAGCTAATGCTTTATCAACATCAGCAGGATCTACTGCCTTACCCATTTCATATTCAAAAATATCAGCTGGCACATTATTAGATACAGCCATTTCATACCATCTCTTACCAAAGGCCCCAACTGAAAATACTGCTGCTCTCTTTAAAGTTCCACATCTTATTGCTCCTTCCATAAGACCACTTCCCGAAGTGGTTGAAAGAAGTATTTCGCTTTCTGTAAAAAATAATTTTCTTAAATTATCGCTAATTCTTCTTTGTAACGCTGAAGCATCCTTACTTCTATGTCCTATCATAGGTGTTGCCATCTTTTCAAGAACTTCAGGACGTACCTCAACAGGTCCTGGAATAAATAATTTCTTATGCATTTAGCATATCCCCCCAACTTTTTTATATTAAATTTTAAAACAATTTGTTTATTTGATAATTTTACTACTTTTTCCTTAAAATTTCAATACTTTATCGTAATAAATTCGTACAAAACCATCTTTGATTTATTGTTATTTTATTAAATAACATCATTATTTGTTGTTATATTATTTATTATAAAACCAATATAATATTTTTTTATTAATTGTTATATTATGTAATTTTTTTAACTCATATCCTGATACATATAAATATTAAGCTTAACATACAAAAAAATCCTGATATATTAACCTTATTGTTTTAAAGTTAATATATCAGGATTTATATTTATAGTATATTAATAAATTTCTTTATATTTACGCTCTAAATAATCTAAGAAATATTTAGTATTTAACTCTTCTCCTGTAACCTTTTTAATTAATTCTCCAGGAGTATACATAGCCCCATATTGATGAATGTTTTTGCTTAACCAATCATTAATATAATCCATACTCAAATCTTCAATAGCATTCTTATTTTCTTTAAGAAGCGTATGTAAGAATTGACCTCCATATATATTGCCTAATGCATAACTAGGAAAATATCCAAAAGATCCATCAGACCAATGCATATCTTGAAGCACTCCTTCTGCATCACACTTTGGTTCTATACCTAAGTACTCTTTATATTTATTATTCCATATTTGTGGTAAATCCTTAACTTCAATTTCTCTATTTATTAATTGTTTTTCAATTTCATATCGTATTATTACATGTAAACTATAAGTTAATTCATCAGCTTCAGTTCTTATCAATGAAGGTTGAACTTTATTTACTGCTTTATATAATTCATCTAAAGTTACATTTTTTAATTCTGGAAAGGTTTCTTGTAATTTAGGTAATATAATTTTCAAGAAACTTTTACTTCTACCTATAATATTTTCATAAAATCTTGATTGAGATTCATGAACAGCCATAGATGCTCCATCAACTAAACCTGTATTCTCTAAAGAATCTGAAATATGCATTTCATATAAAGCATGACCTCCTTCATGTATTACAGAAAATATATTTGAAAATAAATCATTTTCAAAATAATGAGTTGTTATTCTAACATCTTTATTTCCCATACCATTTGTAAAAGGATGTTCACTTTCATCTAATCTTCCCTTAGTTTTATCAAAACCTATAACATCTAATAAATACTCACTAATTTCTTTTTGCTTAGATATATCAAATTTTCCTTCTAAAAAACTTGTATTTATCTCTACTTTGCTATTATTAATATAATTCAAAATATTTACTATACCTTCTTTAAGTGCCCCAAATATTTGATCTAACTTTTTAACAGTTAGCCCATCTTCATACTCATTAAGTAAGGCATCATATCTATTTTCTTCGTATCCATAATAATCAGCAATTTTTATCTTATAGCTAACCATTTTTTCTAAATAAGGCTCAAAAATTTTAAAGTCATTTTTTGTTTTAGCTTCTTGCCATGCATTAAATGATAGAGCTGATAATTTGTTAAATTCCTTATATTCTTCTTCTGGAATTTTACTTATTGCCTCATAATTCTTCTTTAAAGCTTTTATCATAGCTCTATCTTGCACTTCTAATTCATCCATTATTGGATTGAAATAATCAATAAATTCTTTTACTTTATCTGATGTTGTAAGTTTAAATTCTTCACCAGCTAAATATGTGGTGGTATTACTTCTTGTTTCTATCCCTTCTTTAGGCATATACACAGACATATCCCAATATAATAAAGCCATTGCATGACCTATATTTTCAATATTAGATATATATTTTTTCACTTCACATAACTTGTCTGATACTTCTTTTTTCATCTTACACACCTCTTTTTCTTATAACCAGAATTTTGTTAGTACTAACAATACTAGTATATAAACTATAACTCCTATTAATATAAAAGGAAGTAGCAGTTCAAAGGCTGCTAATATAAGTGCTATTACATCTTTTGCACCTACATTTTCTTCTCTTAACATTTTTCTTTTTTCCTCATTATGATCTTCTTCATTAGTTAGCTTTCTTCTGAACATATCCATTTACTATACCTCAGTAGCTCTATGACATGCTACAAAGTGATTTTTTGTTACTTCTCTATATTCAGGTGCCTCTTGACTACATTTTTCTGTAGCATATGGACATCTTGTATGGAATTTACATCCCTTAGGTGGATTTGCTGGTGAAGGTAAATCCCCTTGTAATATAATTCTTTCTCTCTTTACAGTTGGATCTGGTATTGGTATAGCTGATAATAAAGCTTTTGTATATGGATGTAATGGATTCTTAAATAATTCATCCTTATCTGCAAGTTCCATCATATTTCCAAGATACATAACACCAATCTTTGTACAAATATGTTTTACAACAGAAAGATCATGAGATATAAACATATAAGTAAATCCCTTTTCCTTTTGTAACTTAACTAATAAGTTAACTATTTGTGCTTGAATAGAAACATCTAGCGCTGATACAGGTTCATCTAAAACTATAAAATCTGGATCTAATGCTAATGATCTAGCAATACCTATTCTTTGTCTTTGACCACCTGAAAATTCATGTGGAAATCTATCTATGTAATACTCTGGTAGCCCACACATTTCCATTACTTCAAGAACTCTATCTCTTAATTTATCTTTAGATACTAAATTATGATCTATTAAGGCTTCACCAATTATACTACCAACTGTCATTCTTGGATTTAATGATGAATATGGATCTTGAAATACAAGTTGCATTTGAGTTCTAATTTTTCTAAGTTCACTTCTCTTCATAGCAGTTATTTCTTGCCCTTTGAAATAAACTTTACCATCTGTTGGTTTTAACAATTGAAGTATAGCTCTTCCTGTTGTAGACTTACCACAACCTGATTCTCCTACTATTCCTAAAGTTTCACCTTTTTTTATTTCAAAAGAAACTCCATCTACAGCTTTTACATGTCTAACTGTCTTACCAAAAAATCCTCCCTTAATAGGGAAATATTCTTTAAGATTTTCAACCTTTACTAAAACATCATCTTTCATTATTTATTTTCCCCCTTTGGAGTATTTCCCTTTTCATATAGCCAACATGCAACTTTATGATTTTCACCTATTTCATGTAATGTTGGTATAGTATCTTTACATTTTGCTTTACATTCACTACATCTTTCATGGAAATAACAAGAATCTTTTATGCCTATTGGATTTGGTACTTGTCCAGGTATTGCATAAAGTTCTTCTTTTTTTTCTGTAATAGATGGCTTAGATCTTAATAATCCTTTTGTATAAGGATGTGAAGGATTTTTAAATATTTCTAAAACTGGTCCTTCTTCAACTACTTTACCGGCATACATAACAACAACATAATCTGCCATTTCTGCAACTACACCAAGATCGTGAGTAATTAAAAGAATAGCTGTATCATGTTCTTTCTTAATATTTCTCATAAGATCTAAAATTTGTGCTTGAATTGTAACATCAAGTGCTGTTGTTGGTTCATCTGCAATTAATACTTTTGGATTACATGCAAGTCCCATAGCTATCATAACCCTTTGCCTCATACCACCTGATAATTCATGTGGATATGTATCTACTATTTCATCTGCTCTAGGAATTCCAACTTCTTTTAAAAGTTCTATAGCTCTTTTTCTAGCATCTTCCTTACTCATTCCTAAGTGTAACTCTAATGATTCCATTATTTGAAAACCAACTGTAAAAACAGGATTTAATGAACTCATAGGTTCTTGGAATATCATAGCTATATCTTTTCCTCTTATATTACACATTTCTTCATTAGACATAGTTAATAGATTTTTACCATTATAAAGTATTTCTCCACCTTCTATGTTTCCGTTTCCTGCTATAAGCCCCATAATACTCATAGATGTTATTGATTTACCACAACCTGATTCACCAACAACACAAACAGTTTCACCTTTTCTAATACTAAAAGAAACATCATTAACAGCCTTAACAGTACCAGCTTCTACTTTGAAAAAGGTTTTTAAGTTTTTTACTTCTAATATCTTTTCACTCATACCTCTTTCCTCCTATCTATTCTTCTTAGGATCTAATGCATCTCTAAGTCCATCACCTAAAAGATTTGTACCTAAAGTAATCCATACTATACATAATCCTGGTGGCAACCATAACCACATTCTCTTTTGAATATCTGCTAATGATTTTGCTGCTGCTAGCATATTTCCCCATGATGCCATAGGTTCAGATACTCCTACTCCTAAATAACTTAATGCAGATTCTTGGATAATATATGATCCAACACCTAATGTAGCATTTACTATTAATATAGGAATTACATTTGGAATAATGTGTTTTAATAATTTTCTTGCATCTCTAAGACCTAAAGCTTCTGTAGCTTGAATAAATTCTTGTTCTCTTAAAGATAAAACTTCACCTCTAACTAATCTGGCAATTCCTCCCCATGATAATATACCCATTATCATTATCAAGAAAAATATTCTTCCTTCTGGAGATACTTTACGAGCAGAAAGTACACTACCTAAAATTATTATGATAGGTAAGAAAGGTAATGAAGTCCAAACATTTACTACTGCCATACAAAATGAATCTACTTTTCCACCATAATATCCTGCAATTGCACCTACTAAGGTACCTAAAATAGTTTCAACTATTACTGATACAAAACCTATTAATATTGAAATTCTTCCACCATACATAATTCTTGCAAATATATCTCTACCAAGCTTGTCTGTTCCCAATATATGACCTTTTTTCATAAAACCGACCAAAACATCGTTTGTTTGAGTATTATATCCGTACTTATAAAATAGAGGGCCTATAAAACATACTAGTATTATTGCCACAACCATAATAAGACCTAATATAGCTAACTTATTCTTTTTAAGTCTTTTTAGCACCATCTTACTAGGTGACATAATTTCTTTTTTATTTTCTTTCACTGCTGCCATACTTAATGCCCTCCTATTTAAGTTTTATTCTTGGGTCAACTACTGCATATAAAATATCTGAAAGTAAATTTCCTATTACAGTTAATAAACCTACGAACATACAGAATCCCATAAGGAATGTGTAATCTCTACATAATATTGATTCATATGCTATTTTACCTATTCCTGGCCATCCAAATACTGTTTCCATTAATATTGCACCACCAAAAAGTGAAGGTAATCTCATACCTATAAAAGTTACTACAGGTATTAAAGCATTTCTTAAAGCATGTTTATAAATAACTATTTTTTCTTTTAATCCTTTAGCTCTTGCTGTACGTATGTAATCTTGTCCTATAACCTCAAGCATTGAAGTTCTAACATATCTTACATAACCACCTATACTTATAGTTACCATTGTTACTACTGGTAAAACCATATGTTTAACAATATCTAGAAAATGAGCAACACCTGTTAATGTTGATCCTGTACTTACCATACCTGAAATAGGTGCAATACCTAAATCAACAGCAAAAATCTTCATTAATACAATTCCTAAGAAGAAACTTGGGAACGAATATCCAATAAATGTTAATAACGTTGCAATTTTATCAAACCAAGAGTACTGTTTCACCGCCGAAACTATTCCTATTGGTATTGCTATTACTAATGTTAATATAAATGTTACTAATGAAAGCCAGAAAGAATTCCATACATATGTCTTAATAACTTCTGAAACTGGTTGATCATATTTTAACGAATCACCGAAATCTCCTTTTACAGCGCTCTTTAACCAATTCACATATCTTTCAGTAACTGGCTTATCAAGTCCATACATAGCCTTTAATTGTAGAGCTCTTTCTGTACTCATGTTAGGATTTGCCTTTGAATCAACAAAGTCCCCTGGTACCATAGCTATTATTCCATATATTATTACAGATAAAATTAACATTAACGGTATCATTTTAAGAACTTTTTTAACAATATAATTTATCATCCTATCCTCTACTTTCTAATATAAGTTTATAGAACATATTAAAAGCATCTAATAACAAGATGCTTCTAATACCTCTCAATTTTGTCTTGTTAATTAATCCTCTAATGTCATCTTATATATATTGTCATAGTAGTGTTGATATGGTGATGCTACAATCCCCTTAACTCTACCGTTATAACCGATTAAGTCACTTCTTTGATATACAAAAATGCATGGTAAATCTTCATTTAATTCTGTATACAATTCTTTGTATAATTCTTTTAATTTTTCTTGGTCCATTTCCTTGGAAATCTTATTATAAAGTTCATCTACCTTTGGGTTTGAATAATTAACTCTATTTTGTGAACCATTTGAAGCATATATATTTTGATCATTTGGATCTGCTGTTAATCCCCAAGCCATGAAGAATGCATCAAAATCACCCTTAACTTGTTTTTGTTTTAATGTGTTGAAATCAACTATTTCTGTTTGAAAGTCTACTCCAAGTTCTTTCCAATCATTATCTGCAACTGCTATTAATGGATTTGTTATAGTACTTTCTTGAGCTCCTGTAAACATGAATTTTAATTTTTGTCCATCTTTTTCTCTTATACCGTCTTCTCCTACTTTCCAACCTGCATCATCAAGCATTTGTTTAGCTTTCTCTAAATCATAGTCATAAGTATTTTTACCTTCAGCATATGCCCAAGAAACTTGAGATTGAGGAACATTTATTACCCTCCCATATTTATCAAATACAGTATTAGTAATCTTAGCTCTATTTAATCCAGTTGCTAACGCCTGTCTTACAGCCTTATCTTTTAATGCTGGATTTTTATGATTGAATCCTATATATCCATATCCATTAGTTGGATAATATTCATATCCTAAGAAACCAGTTTCTTCAAGTAACGCTACATTATCAGGATTTGCATCTATATTTGCATCAAAATCAATTTCTCCTGATTGTAATAATGGAATTTGGTTTTCAGTAGTATCAACTTTAAATATTAAGTTTTTAATCTTTGCAACACCTGCAGCATGGTTTTCGTTAGCTACTAACTTAGTTTCGACACCTTCTTCATAGCTTACTAATTTATATTGACCACAAACTGGCACTTCTGGTGATGTAGATATATGTTTCTTTAATTCACTTTCATCACCTTGTTTGTAGTATTGTCCATAGTAATGAGCTGGAACTGGAGCTATAGCTAATTCATATAATGCAGATGAACTTGCTTCTAATAATTTTATTTCAATAGTTTGATCATCAACTATATTAAGACCAGTTATCTTATCAGCTTTTCCTTCTTGATATTCTTTTGCTCCCACAATCTTAGCTTTACCTGTTACATAATCACTAACTCCATCATAAGATTGATCACAAACTACTTTAAAGAACATTTCTATATCCTTAGTAGTTAATGGTGTATTATCAGACCATTTTAAGTCTTTTTTTAATTTAAAAGTATATGTTAATCCATCTTCTGAAATCTTATATTCATCTAATAAGTTCTCTTCTAATGTACCATCAGCCTTATTATTAAATAACGAATCATGCATAGCTCCTGCTATTGAAAAGTCATATGCTGTTTCCATAAAACATGGATTAAACTTTCCTTCTGGAGCTGATTGCCCAATAATTAGAGTATCCTTTCTATTTGTTGCAGTACTTGGATTGCTTGCTAGATCCTTTGCATCATAAGTTACTATGCTTGAATCTGATAAATCATTTTTTTCTGCGCTTTCGCTAGAATCGCTAGCATCATTTGCACTATTACCACATCCACTCAAAGCTATTGAAGTAGCAGTAACTAGTGATAATGCCATTAAAATTTTCTTTAATTTCATTTTTCTTCCCCCTTTTTTAATCTCCTTACTAGCCTAATTAAATTACATCTCCCCCCAAATATTTCCTTAAAATAAAAAAGAAGTTAATCCGCAAAACTAAATAGCTCAACTAACTCCTTTGTTATTTCTTTTTATTAAAAAAATATTTAATTTTGTTATGATAATATTAAAACTATTAAGGTTTACTTATTACTATAATAATATCCTTTTTCCTTCATGTCAATATTTTCTTATTTATCTATTTTGTTCTCCTTATGCTATATTATATTTTTTATTACATTATATTATCAAACTTCAAAATATAACACAGACTCTGTTTCTCTACAATATTTTACACACATGCATTGTGATAAATTTCTTGGACACTTATAACAAAGACATCTTACATCATCACCATTACAATTTTTATTTATTTTTTCTGGACATTTTTCGCAATTTACACCGTTACCTGCTGGCATATATAACATCTCCTTTCTCTATATAGCATTTAAGCTTCACATATATTTATACCACAATCGTAATAACATTTTAAAAGACCATTTCTAATTTTTTTCTAATCAATAAAAGAGTACCAGAAAAAAAACTAGCACTCTTTATAAAAAACTAATTAATAAATATAAAACATATATAATAAATATTCACTATATATAATGTAATTTTTTTATATTAATATATCCTTTTTATTAAAAACTACATGTGCAATAATATAAGATACTATTATTGTTATGCACATGATACTAATTCCTAATCCTAAACTAAAATTAGGATTATTATAATTTTGGGCTATATTTCCTCCTACAACATTAACAACATCACCATAATTAAAGAAAATTAAATGTGCAATTTTTCCTATAGATCTAGATACAATACATCCCATTGTTGAAGCTACTGAAATTATTACAGCTAAGGCCATAGTTGTCATACTACTTTTAAATATAGATGATATTAAGAATATAAAAGCACAACATGCAATAATAAATAAAATTTGTAATCCAAAACTTTGAAGTAATAAATTCCACCTAGTAGTACCTATCCCACTATTCTCAATTGCTTTTAAAGTTGGTGAACCTTGAGTTGCTACAGTAGAATAATCCCATTCATATTTAATTCCTATTATTTCTTTCATATCCCATCCATTAAATCCTTTTATAAGACCTACTATTCCAAAGGCTATAATTTCAAGACCACCTATCATTGTTACTACTGTTAAAACTACTGCAATAAATTTTGATAAAATAACTTTTCCTCTTTTTATAGGTTGTACTAATAAAAATTTAAGTGTTGGAGGTGTTGATTCTCCTGAAACTATATCACTCATAAATACAGCTATACCTGATGCTAATATTATTAGTCCTATAAGTTTGAATAAACTTATTCCAAAGTTAATAGCATTAAATTCCCAACCTTCAATTGGTCTTTTATTTTCTTCTAAAGCCTTATCTATTTCTGCTATTTGTTCTTTTAATGAAGTTACATGTTCCTCATCTTGCATTGCAATATCTATATTTTCTTGTAATCTTTCTTTTTCTTTAGTTAAGGATAATTTCCAAAAATCAGGTTCATCTTTATGTTTTAATAATTCTTGTTGTTCAGCTAACTCTTTATTAAGATTTTCTAATTGATTTTTATTTCCTATTCTCTCACTTTCTGCCCACTCTTCAGTTTTACCCTCTAATTCTTTACTTCTATTATTAAGATACTCTATTTGGTTTTGTATATTTTCTATTTGTGCTTCTGGCGAATTATAATATTTAATATTTTTTTCTTCACTATAATTTAAATATATAGCTCCTGCTACTAGTACAAAAAACATACCAAATACAATCCAAGTTTTTGACCTTCTTGTAATTTTAATTAATTCATTTTTAACTAGAGTAAATAACATCTTATCTTACGCCTCCTTCTACAAGTTCCATGTATCTTTGTTCAAGCCCATTTCTATTTTTATAAATCTCTTCAACTTCTATATTTTTATTAAGAAGTTCTTTTAATACTATACCTGTAGAACCCGATCTAATTATAATATGGATTTCTTCTTCTTCTAATTTAGCTGAATTAACACAATTTAATGTTTTTAATATTGTAACAGCTTTTTTATCATCCTTTGACACTTTTAACGTCATACTGTCTAATTCTGTTTCAACATTATGCTCTGTAACTTCTTCTACTGATCTAATAACGCCCCCGTTTATAAAAGCTACTCTATCACATAAATTTTGAACTTCACTTAATATATGAGAAGAAATAAACACACTCATTCCTTTTTCTTTAGCTGCTTTTTTTACTATATCTCTAAAATCTAATATTCCAGATGGATCTAGTCCATTTGTAGGTTCATCTAATATTAATAATTTAGGATTTCCAATCAAAGCTGCTGCAAGTCCTAATCTTTGCTTCATACCTAATGAATATCTCTTAACCTTATCATCTATTCTATCTTTAAGCCCAACTAAATCTATAAGCTCTTGAACTTCTTCTTTTGATACCTTTCTTATTCTTGCTATCTGCATAAGATTTTCTCTTCCTGATAAATACTTATATAGTTCTGGATTTTCCACTACCGCTCCCACATCTCTTAAAGCATTTTCTTTATCATGTAAAACACTTTTGCCACATATAGTTATTTCTCCTGCATTAGGTGCTATAAGCCCAACTAACATTCTTATTGTTGTAGTTTTTCCTGCTCCATTTGGGCCTAGAAAACCGAATATTTCTCCTTCCTTAACAGAAAAATTCAAATCTTTTATTATTTCTCTTTTTCCAAGCTTCTTCTTAACACCTTTTACTTCTAATACATTCATTATTTCCCCTCCTCAAACTCTATGTTAATCATTCTAATGGGCAAATCTTAATAATTAACTTGTATACTCCTTAATAATTCCTTAAGTAAATTTTAATATTAACTTAGAAATAAAAAATGCATTCAAAAGATAAAAACTTTATATCTTTCGAATGCATTATTCACTTATTATAAAAACAATTTAAATATTATTAATATAGCAACACCAGGTATACCAAATATACCTGCAATCAAAGCATTTACTACATTTACAGCAATATAAAAATTAAAGTAAGATCCAATAAAATTAACTATATATAAAAGCACCACACCAACTATTCCATTTATTAATAATTTAAATGGCCACTTAAATAGCTTTATTATTATTCCTAATATAACCAAACCTATTATTCCATATATAATTAATTCCACATTAGCTGCTAATAGCCCCATACCATCACCCCCAAGCCTAAGTCTATTCTGCTAATTCTAAAAATCTATCAAAAATATATTCTTTAGTTACACATACACCTTTTTCTTTTGCTACTGATAATAGATGTTCAAATCGCTTTGTAGCTACTTCTTCTTCGTATATAGCCATTTCAATTAATCTTTCATCATCAACATTATTAAAAATGTTTCTTGCAGTTTCTATTTCAATTAAAGCATATTCTATTTCATCTATCAATTTATCTTCTGGAAACTCTTCTTTATGTCTTCCTATAAGATATTCTATAATATTCTTTTTATTCATAACACCCTCCAAATATTTTATTTAGAGTATTGCCACTAAAAAAAATATTATACAACTATTTGTTAAATAGTAACACTTTTTTATAAACCTCATACATTATTACTATAAGAAGCTTTTCACTCATTATCAAACAAAACTTCTAAAAACTCCCATCTATCTATTAAAGGGTCCAATATCTTGGGCCCTCCCTTTTTTTATATTTCTTTTCTACCTTCTAAAGCTTTAGATAGTGTAACTTCATCTGCATATTCCAAATCTCCACCAACTGGTAATCCTGAAGCTATTCTAGTTACTTTTACATCTAAAGGTTTTAATATCTTAGATATATACATAGCTGTAGCTTCACCTTCTATATTAGGGTTAGTAGCAAGAATTACTTCTTTAACTTCTTCCTTCATCCTTGAAACTAATTCTCTAATTCTTATATCTTGAGGTCCTCTACCTTGCATTGGGGATATATTCCCATGAAGAACATGATAAGCTCCATTATATTCTTTAACCTTTTCCATTGTCATAATGTCTTTAGGTTGCTCAACAACACAAATAACACTATTATCTCTATTAGGATTTGAGCATATAGCACAAGGATCTTTATCTGTAAAGTTACCACATACAGAACAGTACTTTATAGTCCCTCTCGCTTGTACTAACGCATTAGCAAACTCCTTAACTTCATCTTCTGGTAAATTTAAAACATGTAAAGCTAATCTTTGAGCTGTTTTTTGACCTATACTAGGAAGTTTTGCAAATTCCTCAATTAATTTTTCTATAGCTACTGGATAAAAATCCATTATAAATCATCCCTTCAAATCATTATTAATCAAAACCATCACCTAAGAAATAAGGCATACAGACATTGTAGTCTTGTATGCCTTAAATTAGTAAAACTAATTAGAATAAACCACCTGGCATATTTAAGCCACCTGTTAATTTACTCATTTTATTTGAAGAATCTTCATCAGCTTTTCTTAATGCTTCGTTAACTGCACTAAGCACTAAGTCTTCTAACATTTCTACATCATCTTCGTCTACTACTTCTGGCTTTATATTTATTGATAAAACTTCTTTTTTACCATTAACCTTAACTGTAACAGCGCCTCCTCCAACTGAAGATTCAAATTCTGCTGCTTCAATTTCTTTTTGTGCTTCTTGCATTTGCTTTTGAAGCATTTGCGCTTGTTTCATTAAGTTGTTCATATTGCCTCCGCCGAATCCGCCGAATCCACCTCTTGCCATAAACAATTCCTCCTTAATAATAATTCTATTTTTTATTATATAGTATTTTTTATCACAATACTATTAGTTTAATAATTTTATTCGTCTAATACTTCTACTATAGAAGAACCTAAAGTATCAATTAATATATCTTCTGGTCTTCTTTCGTCTACTCCTGTATTTTCAACAACAAATTTAACCTTTATGTTTTCTCTCATTACTTCTGAAACAACTTCATTTACTACCTTGATATTCTCAGCCTTTTCTAGCCTTTGTTTATTGAAGTCATATTGCTCATCATACTTAATTGTAAGTATTCCATTATTACATGCTATAGGTTTTCCTGTTAACATTGAAGCATAAATAACCATAGCTCTTCTAGATTTAAAAGTTTCTAATATATCTTTCCAAGCTCTTTGAACATCTCCAATTTTTGTCTTAGAATTCACATTAGCCTCAATTTGAGGTTCTGTATGCACCATCTTAGTATTATGAGCTGCAGGAGCTTTAGCTATAGTGTGGGGAGTATTATTTTGCTCTGCCCCTCCATTACTTGTTCTCACTTGAATCTTTCCACTTCTTAAGGCTTCTTCAATTTTGTTAACTCTAGCAAGTACAACTTCATTAGATGTGTCGTATTCTATTTTACACATCTTTATTATAGCTAATTCTAAATACAATCTAGCTTGTTTACTTAATTTTGCGTTATTCTCAGCTTCTTGAAGAATTCTAATATCCCTCATTATTTCTTCTACTCTTATTCTACTTCCTTGTTCTTTTACAAGAGAAATATTTTCTAAAGACATATCCAAAACTTCTTCTGGATTATTTGTCACCTTAATCATAAGTAAATTTCTAAAATGAGTAATTAAATCTTTTATAAAAAGATGAATATCCTTACCTGCAAAAACTAACTTTTCTATAGTAACCATAGCATTTTCTATATTTCTTTCAATTACTGAAGAAGTTATGTCAAATAAATATTCATTTGTTATTAACCCAAGCATGCCAACAAGAGATTGATAATCTACACTACCATCCCCCATAGCTATAGCCTGATCTAATATACTTAATGAATCTCTCATAGCACCATCTGATACTCTAGCTATTAGATTTAAGCTCTTATCATCTGCTAATACTCCTTTAGCTTCCACTACAGTTCTAAGTCTATCTGTTATATTTTTTGTGCTTATTCTTTTAAAATCAAATCTTTGACATCTTGATAAAATAGTTATAGGAAGCTTTTGTGGATCTGTAGTTGCTAATATAAATACTACATTCGCTGGTGGCTCTTCTAACGTCTTTAAAAAAGCATTAACTGCTCCTATAGATAACATGTGAACCTCATCCATAATATACACCTTGAATTTCGCTTCTTGTGGAGGATATTTAGAATCATCAATAATATCTCTTATTTTATCTATACCGTTATTTGAGGCAGCATCTAATTCTACTACATCAATAGCTAATCCATCATTAATTCTCTTGCACATTTCACATTCATTACAGGGCTCTCCATCTATTGGATTTAGACAGTTTAACGCCTTTGCCATCACCTTAGCAGTAGAAGTTTTACCTGTACCTCTAGTACCACAAAAAAGGTATGCATGTGCAATTCTATCATTTAATATTTGATTTTTTAAAGTAGTTGTAATATGTTCTTGACCTACTACGTCTTCAAAGTTTTTTGGTCTCCATTCTCTATACAATGCTGTATATGCCAAGGGTGTATCACCTCTCTAATCTGTGTTAAATACTCTAGCTACTATTATACACTAATTTTTATTTTTTAGTATTAATTATAATATTACTACAAAGAACTTTTTTAATATACATTTACACTATGATATAATATAATACAAAAATATTATTTTAGAGGTGAATCTTATGACAAACTTTGTATCAAAAGCAGATCGCTTATTTAAAGATACATTAAAAGATATTCTTGAAAACGGCACAAGTACTCAAGGATATAAAGTAAGACCAATCTACAAAGATGGAACTCCAGCACATACATTATATATAAATCAAGTTGTAGAAAAATATGATATAAGTAAAGGCGAATTTCCTATAACAACACTTAGACCTATAGCTTGGAAATCTAGTATTAAAGAAATTTTCTGGATTTATAATTTATCTTCAAACAAGTTATCTGACTTAGAAAAACTAGGTATAACTTGGTGGGGAGACTGGGAAGTAGATGGTACTGGCACTATAGGACAAAGATACGGAGCTACAGTAAAAAAATATGATTTAATGAATAAATTATTAGACGGCCTTAAAAATGAACCATATACTCGTAGACATATAATAGATTTATATCAATATGCAGATTTCAATGAAACAGCAGGTTTATTCCCTTGTGCTTTTCTTACTGTTTGGTCAGTTAGAGGTGAATATCTTGATGTAACATTACACCAAAGAAGCTCTGATTATTGTGTAGCTGGTCATGTAAATAAAATACAATATACAGCTCTACTTATGATGGTTGCAAGACATGTAGGTTTAAAGCCAGGAGTATTTATGCACGTTGTAGATAACTTACATATATATGACAGACATATAAATCAAGCAAAAGAATTACTTGCTAGAACTCCAAGTAATAAACAACCAAAATTAGTATTAAAAGAAGGCAAAACAAACTTCTATGATTTTACAATTGATGATTTTGAAATAATAGATTATGAACCAGTTAAACCACAATTGAAGTTTGAATTAGGAATATAAAAATCCAATAGAAATAGAACGTATTTTTACGTTTTATTTTTTCACTTATACTTCCCTATTAATTACATATAATTAATTAAGTTACAGTCGTATTTTACGTCTTTAAATACAATTTGACTCAATTAACGCTTGTATTATTTTTCATAAAATAACCAAAACTTACTTATCATAATTTTTTAGTTGAAAAAAACAGGTTAGAAAGATATAAATAATATGAAGAAGCAAAAAACGGAGGTAAAAAAATGTTATCAATTATAGTAGCAAAAGCAAAAAACGATGTTATAGGGGGCGATAATAAATTACTATGGCATATTTCTGAAGATCTAAAAAGATTTAAAGATATAACAACAGGACACACAATAATAATGGGAAGAAAAACTTTTGAATCCCTAGGTAGAATTCTCCCAAATAGACATCACGTTGTAATAACAAGAGATAAAAATTTTAAAGTTGATTCAAAAGATGTGACAATTTTTAATAATATAGAAGAAGTTATAAACTTATATCAAAAAACAGAGGGAGAGAGCTTCATAATTGGAGGAGGAGAAATTTATAATCAGTTATTTCCATATTGCGAAAAATTATACTTAACCCAAATAAATGGAAATTTTGAAGGAGATACAACATTCCCAAAAATCAATTTTGAAGAGTGGAACGTAAAATCTTCTTCAGGTAGCAAAATCGACCCTAAAAATGGACTTTCTTATGAATTTATTGATTTAGTTAGAAAATAGATGGTAATGCAAAAAGCTAGGTATGATAAATTTTTAAATCATACCTAGCTTTTTTATTTTTTTAATCTCCCTCTATTTAGAAATCACCTATTCTACCACTACAAAATCAACAACTATGTATATGCACAGAAAAATATATGCATCAAACACATCAAACGCATCAAATACATCAAAAAAATATATATTTCTTAGGATAAGAAAAAGAGGGTTTCCAAAGCTAAACTTTAGACTCCCTCTCTTTCTTATCCTATTGTGTCCTATATTGTTAATCCTATTGAAGAGTAACCTTTTATTATGTCTCATAAAAAAACCTTCCTTTATATAAGAAAGGTCTTATTTAACTAAATTATAAACCGTGCACCCTACTTCGATTATAACTTATATGCGTTACCCATGTAGTTAGCTCAAGCCAGATTGATCCACGGCACACGAAAGTGACCACTTATCGCTGCTTCCTTCCGGACCTGACGAGGTTCATGGGTTCCGTTGCGTGGGACCCGACTCTCAACACCACTTGCATGGGTCAGACCATACTCATTATAACCTCCATAGGGAATTAAATCCTGCTATAGCGGATTGCAGGTTACAAGGCACCGCTGACTCCCCATCTAGCACGGCATTGGCGGAGAAAGTGGGATTTGAACCCACGATAGAGATTCCCCTATACACGCGTTCCAGGCGTGCTCCTTCAACCACTCAGACATCTCTCCGTACAATACTTAGACTATAAAAATGTATGTCTAACTTATTTTATTATTTTGATACTTTATCATTCTAGCACAAATATCGTTCTTATTCAATAGAAAGATTTACTTCAGGTGCTAGTTCTATAAAACTTTCTGCAAGATTTATATTTTTCACTTATATAATTCCATTTTTTAAGGTAAATTATAATATAAAAAACTATAAATTTTAGTAAGAGGATAAAAAAGTGGCTTCGCCACGCTTATCTTAACTAAATTACATCTTAATTTTATAAAAGCATTTTTAGTATATTTAATCTTAACTGAAGTCACTTTTTTTAGCCTGTCAAAAGGTTCTAAAAGAAAAATAATTCCTTATAAAAATACCATTTAATTATTTTTCTTTTTGGTTCTTTTGCGGCACTATAATTATTTTTTAACGTATTTGACAACTTACATACCAGAAAGCTAGTAATAATCAGTGCTCGCTCTCAAAAAAGTTTTAAAATTTCCTATACGTTAAAAAGGTTGTTGTATCTGACTTTCTTTTAAATACAACAACCTCTTTGTATATACAACTCTAAATTAACTTAGATAAAATTATTAAAAAATATCTTATTTACTATTTTGTTTTCTAACTACAATGATGCCAATTCCTATAATCCCCAATATTATTCCCGTAATGCTTACAAGTTGAGCCACTCTAAAGCTTCCAAACATTAAACTATCAGTTCTTAATCCTTCTACAAATACTCTACCTAAAGAATATAAAGCTGCATAACTACAAATAACTACTCCATTTAATCCTTCTTTCTTCTTATACAAAATTACTAGCAATATTGCACAAACAAAAAAATTCCACATAGATTCATATAAGAAAGTTGGATGATAATATGTACCATTTATATACATACCATCTTGAATAAACTTTGGAAAATGACTTATGAATTCTTCTGAAACTTTACCACCATGAGCTTCACTATTCATAAAGTTCCCCCATCTTCCTATAGCCTGAGCTAATATAATTGACGGAGCTGCAACATCTGCATACTTCCATAGATTCATCTTCTTAACTTTCGCAAATATACATACAACTATAAATGCACCTATAAGACCACCATGAATAGCTAATCCACCTTGTCTTATATTTATAATATCTCCTAGATTATCTTTATAATTATCAAATTCAAAAGCTACATAATAAAGTCTTGCACATATTATTGCTATTGGAAAAGCCCATAAAAATGCATCTGTTAATAAATCAAAATTTAAATCTAACTTTTTGCAGTTATAATAGGCTAATAATAACGCACAAAGTACTCCCATCCCAATTAGAATTCCATACCATCTTATATCCATTCCAAACAATTGAAATGCTACTGGATCATTCATTCCCATCTCTCCTTTTGTATTCTTATATTCTTATATTCTTTTCTTCTTCTCTTAAAAAATTCCTTTAATAAATCACTACATCTATCATCATACATCCAAATAGTATTAACAAAAGTATTTAAACTTCTATTATCAACTAAATTAACTACAGACCCACAAGCCCCCATGTCCTTATTAAAAGTTCCTATATGTAACTTAGAAAGTCTACTTTGCAGAATAGCACCTGTACACATAGGACAAGGCTCTAAAGTCACATACATCTCTGAACCATTAAGCCGCCAATCCCCAATTGTTTTGCATGCATCTTTAATAGCAATTATTTCTGCATGAGCTGTAGGATCATTACTAGATTCCTTTTTATTATGTCCTCTTCCAATTATTATACCATCCTTAACAATAATTGCTCCAATAGGAATCTCACCCTTCTCTAATGCTTTTATTCCTTCTTCTATTGCATAATCCATATAATTCATCATTATTCACCTTTATATATTGATGTTAAAAAATAAGCTATATCAAGTATACTTTAAATTAGTATTTTGATATAGCTTGTTTTTAAGTATATATTCTTACTTTTTTTATACGATTCTTATCTAATTCCTCTACTACAAACCTTAAGTCATTGATAAGAACTTCTTCCTTATTTTCCGGAATCCTTCCAAGCTCTTCTATAATTAATCCACCTACTGAATCTAACTCTTCCGATTCCATATTAACGCCTATAAGTTCGCTTATATCATGAAGTTTTGCACTACCATCAACAATATATTCATCTTCTTTAATTACTTGAATCATATTGTTTTCATCGTCATATTCATCTTCAATTTCACCAACTATTTCTTCTATTATATCTTCCATAGTGATGATACCAACAGTTCCGCCATACTCATCAAGAACAACAGCCATAGGTGTTCTAGTTTTCTTCATTTCATTAAAAACTTCTGCTATTTTCTTAAATTCAAAAGTATAAAACGGTTCTCTAACATAATCAGCTACCTTAAAATTTTCACTGCTTTGGTCAGCTATAATTAAGTCCTTGACATTTAAGATACCTATTACATCATCTATATTTTCATTGTAAACAGGAATTCTAGAAAATTGTTCTTTTTTAACAACCTCTAAAATCTCATCATATGTAGCCTCTGAATCAATTGCTGTAACATCTACTCTTTGCACCATAACATCTTTAACTTGCATATCTGCAAAATCAAAAACATTAAATATCATCTCTTTTTCTACATCTTCAAGGACACCTTCCTCTTCACTAACACCAACCATTGTCTTAAGCTCTTCTTCTGTAATAAATGGTTCTGTAGCCTTAGGATCTCCTCCAAATAGTCTTATAAATAATGATGATATACCAGTAAATATAGCAACAAAAGGTTTAAATATTATTACACAAAGTCTTATTGGTCTACTAACAAATAAAGAAACAGATTCAGACTTTTGCTTTGCTATAGATTTTGGAGTTATTTCACCAAAAATAAGTACTAATATAGTCATACCAAAAGTTGATATAGCAATACTTGCCTCACTACCACCTAATAACTTTGCAGTTACATTAGTAGCTAATGATGATGCTCCTATATTAACAATATTATTTCCAATTAAAATTGCACCTAAAAGTTTATTTGGCTCTTCTAAAAGCTTTTCTACTAGCTTTGCCCCCTTAACTTTTTCTTCTACCATGTGCCTTATTCTAATTTTACTCAAAGACATTAAAGCAGTCTCCGCCATTGAGAAAAATCCTGATAATACAAGTAGTATTACAAGCAGAATAATCTCCCCCGTATAACTAGAATCCAAAATTAAATCACTCCCTATTTTTTCAAATTTTAATTATTATTATATCACATAGAGATCATTTTTTATATATTATTCTCTATAAATTCACTTATCTCTTCTTAACATAATCGATTCAATTCCATAGGCTGCTATTATTAATAATAAAGGAATTATAAAATATCTATATCTTATTTGAATTTCTATAAGCATATAAACAAATATATAGCCTAAAAACATTATTAAAAATAAATGTAAGTTTTCAAACCTCCTTCTTTTATATAATTCCCAAACTCCTACTGCAAATAACATAATAATAATAAAATACTGTAATTTTTCTACAGCTACAGAAATATTATTATATTTATTGTATACATCCTCATCTGTATATATGAAGCTAAAAGAATTATCATTAGCCCCCCAAAAAGTAACTGTTTTCTTTGCAAATAATATTGCTACTTTTTTAGGATCAGAAAGTCTTTCCTTTATTATCTCTTTTTCCATTTCATTTTTTTCTTCCCCAGCTGGAACATAATATAAAAGTTCATTATCCTCATGACTATAGCTTCCATTTGATTCATAATTTAATCCAGTTACAAACTTCCAAAGAGGATTTCTATTTCCAAACTCATATCTTGTTACACCTGTATTGATTAAGTATACTGAAAAAATATTTGTTACACAAAAAAATATAATTGCTACCCCTAAAGTTTTACCTATATTAATGAAATACTCTTTATTTATCCTCATATCCTTAAATATTATAAACAATAATAAAGCTAATAAAACTATAGATCCTTCAGGTCTAATTATCTGCCCAAGCCCCATTAAAAGCCCAGCCCATACAAAAGTCCATCTTTTATTAAACTTAGTTAATATTAAATATATAGCTAAATAGAAAAATAAAGTTGTTATATGCTGATTTGTTAAAGTAGATGTATAAGCTATACTTGCGAAGTATAAGCTATATATAAATCCTGCAATTCTAGCACTTCTCTCTGATATAAGTTTTTCTACTATTTTATATATTACAACTGGTATAAAAGATACTATAAAAACATTTATAAACTTTATAGCTAATAATGATCCATTAAATATCTTGTTTAAAAACACTAAATATGTTGTAAATCCAAGCTGATAAACCCATGAAGAAAAATACAAATCATCTAATAAAGAAGCTTTATCTCCATTTATTATTTTCATTGCAGCATCCTGCATTAAGAAGAAATCTGATACTGGCTCTGTATCCACCAATAGTACCCAAGCCCCTCTAACTATAAAAGAAGTTATAAACAACGAAATAATAAATATCTTCCTATTTTTAATTTTTAACATAAGGTATATAAAAGCTGTCAATAAAGCTATTATTATACCTGCTAACATCATCTCTTTTAAGTTACCTTCAAGTACACTTTTCCCAATAAATAAAGTATTACTTAAAACTAATATAATACTAAATATAAGAGACAATATTAATACTGTATTAGAAGCTAACTTATTTAATTTTTCTAATTTCATATTTTCACCATTTTCCTATTTTTTATAAAAATATTTTTACATATCCTTTATCTATTGTAAACCAATAAAAAAATCATTACACTTATTTATAATTAAATTCCATGTTTTGATAATTTTAAATTATAATATAGATACAGTATTTATTAAGGAGGTACATATATTGAGTGTTGAAACAAATAACAAATTTGCATATTATATAAAAAATAATTCACATATAATTATCTTATTTTTAATTACCATCCTATCTTTTACCCTTAACTTTTATGCTATTAGTAATTATGGCTATGGTAATGAATATTATTCAGCTTCTGTACTAAGTATGACAAAGAGTCTTAAAAACTTTTTCTTTATATCTTTTGATCCTACTGGAATGTTAGCTATAGATAAGCCACCTCTAGGATTATGGATTCAAGCTATTTTTGTTATGATTTTAGGATTTAAGGGCTGGGTTATGATATTACCTCAAGCTATTTCTAGTACTTTATGTTGTATATTAATTTATATATTAATGCGTAAAAATTTTAATTATAAAACATCATTGCTTTCTTCTTTTATCTTTGCAATTACTCCAATTGTAGTTGCTGTTTCTCGTAATAATACAATGGATATGCAACTTGTATTTATTTTGCTTTTATCTATATACACCTTTTTAAAGGTCTTTGAGAAAAATAAAAAAAAATATATTTTTATAACTGCAATTTTAGTTGGAATTGGTTTTAATATTAAAATGTTTCAAGCTTATTTAATATTGCCTAGCTTTGCTTTAACTTATTTATTCTTTTATAAAGAACCCTTACACAAAAAATTTATAACTGGCTTTTTAGCATGTTTTTTAATGCTAGTAGTATCTTTATCTTGGGTAACCTTTGTAGAATTTTATCCTAAAGAAAATAGACCTTATATTGATAGTACTTCTACTAACTCAGTTTATGAGCTTATTTTTGAACATAATGGGATAGAAAGATTAGTTGGAGAAAGTAAAATTTATAATCCATCTTCATATTTTGAGGATAATGAGACTAACAATAATAATCCTAACAATGATTCTATAGGGGAACCGTCTATATTTAGGCTATGGAATAACAATATTTATGGACAAATTTCTTGGCTATTAATATTAACTTTTATGTCTATTATCCCTTACAATAAAAAGCTGAATTTTAAAAAGTCTGACTCAAAAAATATTTTCTTTATTTTCTGGGAAATATATTTTCTAAGTATGTTTATTTTCTTTAGTTTTGCTGGATTTTATCATAGATATTATTTATGTATGATAGCACCTTCTATAGCGATTTTAAGTTCTATAGGGTTAGAAAAAATGTTTTTAGAACATATTAGTAGATCAACTTGGAAACAATATCTTTTACCTGTATCTTTAAGTATTACAATGATTTTAGAATTTAGATATGTATTAAAAGATGAAACTTCACCTATTTTATTAATTATATTAACTATTACTTTATTTTTAATATCAATTTACTTTTTTATTAGTAAATCAAAAAGCACAAGCATAGTACTTATTTTATGCGTAATGTTAATTATGCCTTTTTATTGGGCTTTAACTCCTGTAATTTACGTTCCTAATTTAACTAAGCCTTCTGCAGGTCCTAGTCTTAAATCCTTAGATACATTATCTATTGATTCAAAAAAAGATACATCCCCTACCATTATGAGCAATAATTTTGCTTTAGAGGAATATTTATTATCTAATTATGAAAAGGATAGTTTTTTATTAGTTTCTCGAAAGACTTCTGATGTCTCTCATTTAATAATAAGTACAGGACTTCCTTGCTATGCTTATGGTGGCTTTCTTGGAGAAAATAATTCTTTAGATATTGCTAAATTAAAAGAATTAGTAATTAATAAAAAAATTACATATTTTCTTATAGATTCTGAAGATGATTCACCTATAGCTAAATATGTTAGAGAAAATGCTAAACTTATAGAGGAAAGTGAATATACAGCTTCATTTTCTCAATTTAATAACAATATAAATAATAAAAATAAGTTTCTTTATTCTTTTAAGGAATCATAAAGGTTTCAAATGTATAATTTAACCAAATACTTTTATAGGAGTTGGTTATTTTGAAAAATAAACATTACATGTTTTTGCTATCATTAATTGTTATTTTATCTTTCTTTTTAAACTTCTATGCTATTAGCAATTATGGTACAGGAAATGAATATTATGCGTCTGCTATCTTAAGCATGACTAAAAGTTTTAAAAATTTTTTCTTTGTAGCTTTTGATCCAGCTGGTATGGTGTCTATTGACAAACCTCCTTTTGGTTTTTGGATTCAAGCAATTTTTGTATTAATCTTTGGATACCATGGCTGGGTTCTATTTTTACCTCAAGCACTTTCTGGAACATTATCTTGTATATTGATATATATCTTAGTCTCTAAATATTTTAAAAACAGAAATGCTGCTTTAGTTTCTTCTTTAATCTTTGCTATTACACCTATTGTAGTTGCTGTTTGTCGTAATAACACAATAGACATGCAATTAATTTTTGTATTGCTTTTAAGTACTCTTTTCTTATTTAAATCTCTAGAAAAAAATAAATGGAGATATCTTTTTATAGCAGCTATATTTATTGGTATTGGATTTAACATAAAAATGTTCCAAGCTTATATGGTTGTCCCTGCTTTTGCTTTAACTTATTTAGTTTTTTTCTAAAGAAAAAATCTCTAAAAGATTTATAGCAGGAGGAATCACTATAGGTATAATGCTTATAGTTTCTTTATCTTGGACAGCTATTGTAGAGCTTTATCCTGCCTCAGAAAGACCTTATATAGATAGCACCTCTAATAATTCTGTTATTCAACTTATTTTTGGTCACAATGGATTAGAAAGACTTGTTGGTAGAGGAAATGGAATGATAGGTGTAAGTAATTCACCAAATAATCCACAAGATATGAAAGATAAACCTAAAGAAGATATTAAAACTGTGGATAAATCTGATGATAACTCTAATAAAAATCCACAAAACAGAAATGTACAGGGTCCTGGAGAACAAGGTAATCATGGTGTTTCTAACCCTAACGGAGGTAAGGGAGGACAAGGTGATGATTACATAGGTGATCCTTCCCCTATAAGACTTTGGATAAGTAGTATATATGGTCAAATTTCTTGGTTAATTATCTTTGCTATTTGTTCAATAATAGTTTCTATAAAGAAAATCAAAATAAAGAATGCCACATTAAAAGATTCCTTTTTCTATTTTTGGGTACTTTGGCTTTTAACTATGCTTATATTCTTTAGCTTTGCTGGATTTTATCACAGATACTACTTATGTATGATAGCTCCTGCAATTTCTGTTTTATGTGGAATAGGGATAATTAATATGTACAAAGAATTTAAAGAAAAAAATTCATGGAAACAATATATACTTCCTATAGCTTTAGGAATAACTATGATTCTAGAGTTCTTACATGTTTTTCAATATGATAATATACTTAAAGTTTTAATTCCAGCTATGATTATTTTCAGCTTATTAGCTGCTATATTTATAGTTTCAAACTTTATTAACAATAAAGCTTTCCATGCTTTTTTAGCTTCTGGATTTGTAATTATAGCAATACTTATTGCTCCAAGTAACATCAAAGATAATAAAAATTCCGGACTTGAAAATTACCTAGTTAATAACTATAAAGAAGGTAGCTTTTTAGTTGTAGCTTGTAGATCTAATGATGTTGCTAAGTTTATTATAGATACAGGCCTTCCTTGTTATGCTTATGGTGGATTCTTAGGACAGGATAATTCCTTAAGTCTTGATAAACTTAAAGAATACGTTAATGAGGGCAAAATAACTTATTTCTTAATCTCTGAAATGGGAGGAATGAGTGGTAATTCTGAAATTATTAATTATGTAAAAGAAAATGCCACTTTTATTGATCCTAGTGAATATGAATTTGACAATAATAAAAATGAAGGTATAGACAAAATGCATGGTAGTTCCCTTTATTGTTTCAAATAATTATAAATCTCTTATGTAATATTTAAATCATTATTACTTATAATTCAATATTACTATTAAAAAATATCCTAAAAAAAGTTTCATCTCATAAAATATATGTTTTTCTGTCTTATTTGTAATTGATTTGTCATATGTAATAATTTACAATAAACTTGTATATCAGAATTAAAGGGGGAGTAAAAAATGAGAAACTTTTTTAAAAAAACTGGGATATTTTTTTTAGCTCTTTTGCTAACTTTATCACAAACTCTATTAACTAATGTATCTTTCGCAAATGCGGCTATAAAAACATCCAGAGTATCTGTTCATGATCCATCTATAGTAAAGGCCAATGGCAAATACTATTTATTTGGAACTCACATGAGCGATGCTGTTTCTTCAGATTTAAAATCATGGAGAACAATGACAAGAAACGTTAATACTGACTATGCTAGAATATTTGCTAAAGAGGGAAAATGGTCTGCTCATGGTAGTAAAAATTATAATATTGCATCAAACCTATGGGCACCAGATGTAATATACAATAAGAAAATGAAAAAATGGTGTATGTACATGAGTGTTAATGGTGAAAACTATTATTCATCTATTGCTCTTGCAACTGCTGATAAAATAACTGGTCCATACACTTATGCTGGTACAGTAGTTTATTCTGGTTTTGTAAACTCTGCTCAAGCTAGAGAAACTGATTATGCTAAAGTAATGGGAACAAATAATGTTGCATCAAGATATGTTTCTAATGGAAAATGGAATTCACATTACGGCACAAATGCTATTGACCCATGTGTTTTATATGATAAATCAGGAAACCTATGGATGTCATATGGTTCATGGTTTGGTGGATTATTTATGCTTAAACTTGATGAATCTACAGGACTTAGAGACTATTCTTATAAATATTCAACTAAAACTAATGATTCTGACCAATATCTTGGTAAAAAGATTTCTGGGGGATACGGAACTTGCGGGGAAGGTTCTTATATAACCTGGGATAAGGAATCTGGATATTACTATCTTTATGAATCTTACTGCGGATTAAATGCTACTGATAATTTCAGTGGATATCAAATTCGTTTATTTAGATCTAAAAACATAACTGGACCTTATACTGATGCTGCAGGCAACTCTGCTATTTGTACAAGTGCTAAAGATAATAAAGCTAATAAAGGAATAAAATTATTTGGTAACTATACTTTATCATCATTAAATTCTGTAGCTAATGGAGAGCTTAGTAAAAATGGATATAAATCTGGAGGGCATAATTCAGCATTAATTGATGATGATGGTCAAAGATATTTAATTTATCACACACGTTTTAATACAGGTAACGAATTCCATCAAGTAAGAGTACATCAACAATTCCTTAATGAAGATAAGTGGCCTGTTACAGCTGTATATGAAAACTTAGGTAGCAAAATATCTCCTAATGGATATTCAACTAATGATATTGTAGGTACTTATGACTTTGTAAATCATGGATTAGATGCTACAACTGCTAATATAGGAATGTTACCTACTCATAAAATACAATTAAATTCTAATGGTACTATAACTGGAGACTACACAGGAAGATGGAGTGAAAAGTCAGGAACTTATTACTGTACTATGGTTATTAATAATGTTACCTATAAAGGTGTATTCTTCAAACAATATGATGAATCTACATCTCATAAAGAGACTATGACTTTCTCACTTATAGGTTCAAATAATGAAAGTATATGGGGATCAAAGACTTCTAATCAATCAGCATTTCAAGAACCTTCTAAAGCTGGTCTTGATGGAACTTACTATATAAAAAATGTTTCAAGTGGATTATATTTAGATGTTGAAAATGGTTCTTCTAAAAATGGTACTAATATAAGACAATGGTCTTTAAATAAATCTGATGCTCAAAAATTCAAATTAGTTTCTGATGGTAAAGGATATTATTCTATATTAACTGGTGCTTCTAATTATAAGAGCTGTGTTGATGTGTATAATGGTTCTTCTGATGATAGTACTAATATTGATCAATGGGAATACTGGGGTGGAGATATGCAAAAGTTCTTAGTAAAAGAAGTTGAAAAAGGACAATATGCATTCTTAACTAAAGTATCCTCTGGGAATTCATGCTTAGATCTTTATGAAATAAGCAATGAAGCTGGAGCTAATATTAATGAGTGGACTTATTGGGGTGGTAAAGGTCAACTTTGGACTCTCGAAAAAGCAAATGATTCAAAACCAACTATTATTCCTGCTCCTAGTACTGGCAATAAATTAAAGCTTGATTATAATATCAATAGCTGGGGTTCTGCTGGACAAGTTGATGTTAAAATTACTAATAACTCCTCTGCTGCAACAAAGACATGGACACTAAAATTAAATAAGAGTGAAATTAAAATAGTAAATAGTTGGAATATAAATGTAAAAGAATCTGGTAATTATTATGTAATTACTCCTGTTGGTTGGAATTCAGTAATTCAGCCTAAGGGAAGTATTGAATTTGGTATTCAATATTCAGGTAATGTAAATAAATTAAATTATAGCTTATCTTAAACTTAAAAGGTGCTGTCTTAGTTAGTGATTAAAAATTGCTAGCGACAAGCACCTTTCTTCTTTCAATTTAAACCTTACCTTTAAACTTATTAAATCATATGTTCAATTATAAACTACTCATTGTTCTTCCAACGATATACAAAATTAACTTTGCTTCTTCCTCTGGTGATTTTAAGCAATCTGAAAATATCCAATCCCTAATAATTCTGACTGTTCCGTACTGAACAAATGAAGATATTGACTTCTTTGTATCTAAATCAAGATTTTCTGGTAAATGTTCTATTACCATCTGATCAAACTGTGGAAGTGATATCTTAATATTGCTTATTAAATCATAGCTATCTTGCTTTAACACAAGTTTTGCAAATTCAAGATTGTCTTTAATATATTGTAGAACCCTAGTTAAACATTCATCGATATTTTTACCTGCTGCAATATCATTTATAACAGCAAATGAAGTATTTTGTATGTACGCCTCAGCAATTTCATTTAATACATCATATTGACTCCCATAATGATTATAGAAAGTAGTACGATTAATTCCTGCAACTTGGCATAATTCCCTTATGGATATTTTGTTAATTTTATGTGTCTTTAACATTTCTAATAAAGCCTCTCGAACTAAGCGTTTCGTTAACATAACTCTCTGATTGATATTATTTTTTTCTGACATATATCCTCCATTGAATTCAACACTTTTAAATCATCTGTCGGTTGTAAAATCAACAGATGTTGATATTATTATAGAGTATTTATAAAATAAATAAAAGGATTGGTTAAAAATGAAAAAAAAGATTGCATTTCTTATATTCATGACACTACTTTTTACTGGTTGTGGAGCTGAAGAAAGTGTACACTACAATTCAATTTCAGAATCAAACATAGCAGAGCAAACCATAGAACAAAATGATATTATAATGCAGAATGGTGAAAATACTTCTAGCCACATTACAACAGCAGTTCAACAAATTATGATAGGAACAAAATGTAATAATTATGATGATGCTTTACAAACATTACTTGATATTAAAGATGCAGGCTATGAAGCTATAGAATTAAATGATTTTATGATTCATAAATCTTCTATTTTAGTAAAGCTAATGACAAAATTCTCTGGAATGTCTATTGGAAATGGTGGTAAGCTTGATTGGCTAAAACTTATTAAAGAGAGTGGATTAAAAGTAATAAGTTTACATAGCGATTTAGCAAGCCTTGAAAATGATATTAAAGCTGTAGCAGATGAAGCTAAAAGTTTTGGGACAAATACTGTAGTTATTACTGGTATGTACAAATTTGATTATAGTAACTTAGAGGAGGTTCAAAATCTTGCTAAACGTCTAAATCAAACAGGACAGGCTCTTTCAGAGGAAGGAATACGTCTTTTATATCATAACCATAATTGTGAACTACAAAAAGTAGCCCCTGGAAAAACTGCTTATGACGTTATAATTGAAGAAACAGATCCTGAATATGTAAACTTCGAATTTGATAGTTATTGGATGGCAGATGGTGGAGCTAATGTTCCAGCTTTAATGGAGCAATTAGGTAGTAGAATAAAATTATGGCATATTAATGATCGTGGTTGTACTAAGTCAGGTCCTTACATGACACCAATACTTAAAGAAAATGCTACTGAATTAGGAAATGGCAATATGGATTTAGATACACTGTCAGAAATAGCTATAAGAAATGGCGTAGAAGGTGTTGTATTAGAAACTCATAAGAATTGGGTAGATAAAGATCCTATTAAGAGTCTTCAGGTTAGTTCAGAATATATGAAAGCGAAATTTGATAATTAGTAAAATTATATTTTAGATAAAAAACGGCTTAACCATAGAGGTTAAGCCGTTTTACCATATTATATGGTATCCCCAGTAGGAATCGAACCTACATCTATCCCTTAGGAGGGGACTATTCTATCCATTGAACTATGAGGACATATTTAATTATTACATATACGATTTTATTATACTTAACTTTATATGTCAACATTCATACGCCATAATAAAAACTAATTAAGTAAAAATGTTCCACAAAAATATAAATAATTAGAATGAGAATAAATATTTATAGCCTCATTCTAATTTAAAATTCTATGCTGTTACTTTTATATTCTTTTTACTACTTTCAAACTTTCTAATAACTTTAACAACTACAGAAATCATAATACAAGCTATGACTATTAATATTCCTGCTAAAATCCATTCCTTTAACTCTATAGTAGTTAAACTAAAGAATGTTCTTCCTATTGGAATAAAGTAATTACTTAAGGCTCCAATTGCCATAGTTAAAAATAATATTAACTTATATTTATTAAAAGGTAATGATACTCTACATAAAATCACTAAGCTTATTCCTAAAAATACAAGTACAGCTACTGCTCTACAATGATCTACTGATGCTCCTGACATATATGTAAATACATAAGCACCAACTGTAAAGGACATCATAGTAAGTCCATTAGGAATACTTGCTGTTAATATCCTCTTTAAAAATCCTTTAGTTACTCTACCACCACTTGGCTCTAAGGCTAAGAAAAACGCTGGTATACCTATTGCAAAACTACCTACTAAAGATGTTTGGATAGGTACTAATGGATAAGGAAGCATTAACGCAGACATTATTAAAGATAAACTTACAAAGAATATACTCTTTGATAAAAATAGTTCCGCAACTCTCTCTAAATTATTAATTTGCCTTCTTCCTTCATTTACCACCTTAGGTAATGCACCAAAGTCAGAATTCATTAATACTAGTTGAGAAACTGCCTTTGTTGCTTCTGAACCATTTCCCATTGCTATACCACAATCTGATTCCTTAAGTGCTAAAACATCATTAACTCCATCTCCAGTCATAGCTACTGTATGGTCTTTTGCTTGAAGCGCCTTTACTATATTCTTCTTTTGGTGTGGTGTAACTCTACCAAATATATTATACTTATCCACCACTTTAGTAAGTTCATTCATATCCTCAGGTAATGTTCTTGCATCTACATATCTATCTGCTCCTTCAACCCCTGCTCTCATAGCAACAGCTGATACAGTTATAGGATTATCACCTGAAATTACTTTTACAGTAACGCCTTCTTCTTTAAAATATTTTAACACAGCAGGTGCTTCTTTCTTTATAACATCTTCTATTAATATAAAGGCTTTTTCTTTAACTTCTGATAATAAACCTTTCTTTAATGTCATTTGATCTATTTTCCCAAGTAATAAAACTCTTCTTCCTTTAATAGCTTCAGCCTCTACTTCTTTAGAGAACTTTTTATAGTTATTCCCTAATAATATTTCTGGAGCTCCTAATACCCAAGAACCATATCCTTTTAAAATTATTCCTCCCCATTTTCTTCTTGATGAGAAAGGCACCTTTTCTAATACTTCTATATCTGGGCATTTTTTATATCCATCCAATATAGCTTTTTGAGTAGGATTTTTACTAGGTAAATTATGTACTAAAGTTGCTAATACATTATCTATTTCTTCCTTATTTTCTTCTCCTACTTGTTTTACATCTACAAGCTTTAGTTTACCTTCTGTTATTGTTCCTGTTTTGTCTACACAAAGAACATCAACTCTTGCTAAAACTTCAGTTGCAGATAGTTGTTGAATTAAAGTGTCATGCTTAGCAAGCTTAACTACTGAAACTATAAAAGTTGCACTTGTTAATAATACTAATCCTTCAGGAACCATACCTATAATACCAGATACTACACCTATTAATGCCTCTCTCCATGTAGAATGAGAGAAAAATATTTGTGTTGTAGTTAATGTTATTCCAAGAGGAACTATTAATATTAATAGTATTTTTATTATCTTACTTATAGAATTTTGTAATTCTGAATTTATTATTTTGAATTTACGTGCTTCATCTGCAAGCTTCGAAGAATAAGTATTATTCCCTACCTTAGTGATCCTAGCATAGCCTTCCCCTGCAACCACAAAGCTTCCTGCTAAAATAGAATCTCCTTCTTTTTTATATACTGGATCTGATTCACCTGTTAACATTGATTCATCTACTTCTAACTCATCTCCAAAAACAAGCTTTGAGTCTGCTAATACTTGTTCTCCGCTACTTAAACATACAATATCATCTAATACTAAATCTTCAACAGATACTTTTATTTTTTTTCCATTTCTCAAAACTTTAGCACTTGCCATACTTAATACTGAAAGTTTTTCTAAAGTCTTTTTAGCATTTAGCTCTTGACCAACTCCTATTATGCTATTGACAATAATAACTCCTGCAAATATAGCATTTTTAGGCGAACCAGCTATTAATACAAGAGAAGCTAAAACTAAGTTTAATACATTAAATATGTTAAAGAAGTTTGCTCTAATCATCTGTCCTATAGTTCTTGAGGGAGCTTTAGGTAACTTATTTGTATCACCACTTAAAATTCTTTTTTTAACTTCTTTATCTGTTAAGCCTTTTAGCTTTTTTAATATATCTATACTATTATCTTTGTACTCCTTACATTCCATATAATTCTCCTAACAAAAATAATTTTTACCATTTACAATTTATTTTAATGTATAAATCTTAAATTACTCTTAAATATATTAAAATATAATATTAAAGTTTTATAAATTTGAATATATCATTATTCTTTAATTATTCACTATATTGTACTATACTATTCTCATAACTTAATTATATATTAGAAAGGACTTGTTTATGTTTAGATCATTAATATTTTATCCTATAGCTGTAATTAGTATTTTCGTAGCAGAGCTAAGCCTTATAAAAGCAAAATATTTAGAACGTAAAAATAGGATGAAAGAAAGAACTTTATTTCTTCATAAAATAACTCATAATTGGGCATCACGTATAATTAAATTATCTGGATGTAAAGTTCATGTGGAAGGGTTAGAAAATATCCCAGAAGATAAAACAGTATTATTTGTAGCAAATCATCAAAGTTATTTTGATATTCCTCTTTTAATGAGTGCTATTGATGTTCCAAAAGGATTTATTGCAAAAAAAGAGTTAGAAAAATTACCTGGGGTAAGCAAATGGATGAGATATATTAGATGCATATTTATGGATAGAGATAATTTACGTAAATCTGCAGAATCTATAGTTGAAGGAATTAAAATTTTAAAAAGTGGATATTCTATGGTTATTTTCCCTGAAGGAACTAGAAGTCAAGGAAGAAAACATGCTGATTTTAAAGCTGGTAGTTTTAAATTAGCCACTAAATCAAAAGCTATGATAGTTCCTGTTACTATTGATGGAACTTATAAAGTTATGGAAGAAGGTAAGGGTAAAATTAAATCCACTGACCTTAAATTAATTATTCATCCAGCAATTGATACTACAACACTTTCAAAAGAAGAATTAGCAGTTCTTCATGAAACAGTTCAAGAAACAGTGTTTGAACCACTAAAATAGAGAAAAATATCTGCACAAATATTTTTTTGATGCAGATATTTTTTTAATGTAAATATTCTTTTGATGCATATATTTTATATTCTTATGTTCTTTAAATCTTGCAAACTATCTTCTACTTCTTCTAAAGGTAAGTTGCCATCTTCAAGCTCTTCTTCTGGTTTTTCCTTTAATCTTTCATAAAAACTTATTCCTAAATCTATTATTTCTTTATCTTTATTTGATCCTTTTATCATGTCGAATAATATATTTTCTGCTTTATCAAAGTTATTACATACCTCATAAAGTCTAAAAACTTTCTTATTATAAGATAAATCTATTTCATAATTACTTATTTCATCTAAAACCTTTGATATATCATTTAAGTAATTACTATCAATATCCTCTTCTTCTAAATAAGCTTCATAAAAACCTTCTACTGATTTCTTATAATAATTCACCTTATTAATTTCATTTTCTAAAACACCATACACATATCCTTGAAAATATAATAATTGCCCTAACGCTATGTATCTATCAGCATTATATTGATTATCTTTACTTATCAAATCTATAACTTGCTTAAAAGCTAGTGTATCTATAGTATTTATATCTAATCCTATAAGAGCTTTCATCCCTTTATTTATCTTATTAAATGCTAACTCAACGTTGCCTTCTAGTATTCCTTTATCTATTTCTTCTCGTATTAATTTTAAAGTTGATTCTACTTCCTTTTTATAATCAGTTTTTAACATCTCAAAAAGCCTCCATAATCCATATTATGTATATATTATACCAAAAATAGGTACAAAAAAGTTAAGGATTAAATTACTACCCAATAATTTAATCCTTAACTTTCTCTTTAAACCCATAGTTGAACAACCCTATCTATAACTTTTTATACCCATTATTATGTTATAGATTATATACATACCTAAAATAAAATCCTCATGCCCTTTGTCGAATTTTGTCTTAGAATTACAAACAACTTCTCTTCGGATTTAATTCTACTTTAATTTGCGCCAAAAATCAACATTATTTTTATATTTTTCTTTAAAATTCATATAATTTTTACACAATATACTGTTTATTCGAAGATAAAAGACATATTTTATTTAATTTAAATCAAAAAAGACTCCTATTTTTTCAATTTCTTTTTAATCCTCATAACCTGTTTATTTTCTTTTTCTATTTCATTTTTAGTTTCTTCCTTTAATTTTTCATTATTTATATACCTTAATACTGTAGTCTCCATCTTTAAATCTCCTTCATAACACACTAACATTGTGTTTAAGTATATTTCTTCTATGGTTAGATCTTTATTATAAGTCTCACTTATCTTTTGAAAAGCATCATTTAAAATTCTTTCATATATTTCTACATATGAAATTTCTTTATCTTTATTTTCTATAATATTATTCTTACATTCATCTAATATACTTTTCATAGACCTAACATCATCATCTTGTTCTCTAATTATTTCTTCTGCCAAAGATTTTATATCTTCATTATTAGTTACTTTAATAAATTCATTTGAAACATTTTTTATTGTTTCACTATAAAAAATGCTTTCTTGCAAAAAATCTATAGTTACATCTCCTATCATTGGCATATTGAGCATCTTATTTTTAAATTCATCTAAGCTTTGTTGACTTATTTTATATTCATAATCAGCACTAGCATCAATTACTTCTAAGCCTGTATTTAAAAAGACAATATTAATAATAATCAAATATAAAATAATATTTTTTATAATACTTTTCATAAAAAATTCCTCCTAAAGTTTTTCCCTAAAAATTAGTATTATAAAAATATCTATTTTATATACATAAAAAAGTGGATTCTATACTTATATTTCTAGTATAAAATCCATCTTATTTTTCTACTTTTCTTCTAAAAGCTTTTTTAATTTATTTTGTACTAACCATAATTTCTTTTGCTTTCTATTTGAAGCAACCATTCTATTTTTATTGTTTTTATTTAAGTCAATTTGTTTAATATACTCAGCATCAGCTATATCTAATGCATCCTTAATTACTAGAAGTTCTTCCTTAGTAAACATACTACACCTCCAATTTACTATTCTTTATGAATTATAACATAAATAGAAATTAAAATTGACATTTATAATTTTTATTTGTAATCATACAATTGATTTTTACAAATTCTTCTTTTATAATTAATATTTAAAAGGATGTGAAAAAATGAAGGAATTTAGTCAGAAAAAAATTGCACTTGTTAATGATGTCACAGGATTTGGTAGATGTTCTATAGCTGTAGCTTTACCTATAATTTCAGCACTAAAAGTTCAATGTTGTTTTCTACCAACTGCAATATTATCTAATCATACTGGCTTTGATAATTTTTTCTTTGAAGATTACACTCCAAAAATGAGAGAATATATAGATAGTTGGTCTAAAATTGGTTTAAGTTTTGATGCAATTTGTACTGGTTTCTTAGGATCTGAAGAGCAAATTGATATAGTAGTAGAATTTTTACAAAGGTTTAAGACTACAGAAAATATAATTATAATAGATCCTGTTATGGGAGACTACGGGAAATTATATTCTACTTATACAGATGGTATGTGCAAAAAGATGCAACATTTAATTGAGTTTGCAAATGTAGTAACTCCAAATCTTACAGAACTTTGTAGATTGCTTGATTTACCTTATCCTGAGAATACTCCAAACCATGATGAACTATATTTATTATGTGAAAAATTATCTATGCAAGGACCTGAAAAAATAGTTATTACAGGACTTCAAAGAGATGGATATATAGAAAATTTCATATTTGAAAATGATCAACCTTATAAAATTATTAAAGTTAAAAAAGTAGGGGAAGATCGTTCTGGAACTGGAGATGTTTTTACTTCTATTGTCTCTGCTAGCATAGTTAAAGGAGAAGATTTTGCAATGTCTGTTGAAAAAGCAGCTAACTTTATAAGCAAATCTTTAATCTTTACTAATAATTTAAATTTACCTACTAATTGTGGTGTTTGTTTTGAAGAATTTTTAACTGAATTGAAATAAAAAAGGATGTGTTTTTATGGTTATTTTATATACTTCCGATAATGGAAAATATATAAGTTTAAAAAATATAACACTAGAAGAAATGGATGCTAAAGGCATAAAGAGAAATGTATATGTTAATTTAACTAACCGTTGTCCTTGTGCTTGTACTTTTTGTTTAAGAAAAACAAAAGAAATGGCTGAATCTAATAGCCTTTGGCTAAAAAGAGAACCATCAATTAAAGAAGTAATTGCTGAATTTGAAACTATTGATGTAGATGCTTTTGATGAAGTTATCTTCTGTGGATTTGGTGAACCTACTGAAAGAATTGATGATTTACTTGAAATAGCTAAATATTTAAAGAATAGAAATCCAAAAACTCCTATAAGAATTAATTCTAATGGTCTTGGAGATTTAATAAACAAAAAAGAAATTGCGCCTTTATTAGAAGGATTAATTGATACAATTTCTATAAGCCTTAATGCTTCAAATGCTGAAGAATTCTATAAAGTAACATGTAACAAATTTGGTTTAGAATCTTACGATGCTTTAAAGAAATTTGCAGTTGATTGCAAAAAATATGTGCCACATGTAGTTTTAACAGTAGTTGATTGTATTGGAGAAGAAGAAGTTAATAAGTGTCAAAAAATATGCGATGACTTAGGTGTTCATTTAAGAGTTAGAGCTTTCGAAGAATAAAATTATAAAAACAGAGTATTGCCATAGTGGAAATCACTCTGTTTTTTTATTTATCTATCAGAATCATTATTTAATAATCTATCTATATAATCATTAATATATTCTGAGTCCCCCTTAAATTTACTAATATCTTTATCATGATATTTTAAATTAATAATAGCATTTCTTCTAATAACATTCTTGCCTCGCCAGCCACAAGAAGCTCTACTAATATTCTCTTTAAAATATTTATTATTCATATTAGCATATGTATATACATCTTCATTCATAAACTCTAAAGACTTAAATTCTTCTAATACATTAGTTTTTGCACTTTTATTAAAAGGACATTCAAGTTGACAAAAATCACAACCAAAAACATTTCCCTTAAGTAATTTTATCTCCTTATCACTTATTTCTTTTTTCTGTGTAATATAAGATAAACATATATTAGGATTAATCCTTGCTTTATTGATAGATTTTGTTGGACATTCTTTTAAGCAAATATCACATTCCCCACACTCTTTATGAAATGCAACTTCTCTAAAACTTCTTTTATCATTACATTCTATATCTAAGTCTGTAATGATTTCTCCTAAAAATACATAAGATCCATATTCTTTAGTTATAATCATATTATTCTTACCTATAAATCCTACTCCAGCTAAAAAGGCTATATATCTTTCTGGTAAGGAGTTGCTATCTACTAACCCTATAGCCTTTCCCCCTAAACTTTCAATATACTCACAAATTCTCTCTAAATATTTTTTTACCACTCTATGATAATCTAATCTTTTGGTGTATATAGAAAATCCATTTTTAACTTCTTCTTCTTTATGATAATAAGGAAAAGCTATTGAAATAATTGTTTTTCCTTCTTCCATATAAATATTAGGATTTATTCTTTTTTCAATGTCTTTCTCTTCAAATTCATTTTGAAGATTATTCTCTTGTCTATATTTATAAAAATCTATTAACTCATCAAATTTTCTACAAGGTATGAAACCTATTGTATCTAGTCCTATTGATGCGCAAAATTCTTCTATTTTTTGTTTTAACATAATATCACCATCTATTTATTTTATAGATATTAAACTAATTACTTCCTCTCCTAAAAACATATAATTTACCTCGCTTATTAAAGCACATTTATTATAACATACTTATAAAATCTCATTTATTGTTTTTTATTATTTCTTACTGTTTCCCTTTATTACTTTATACTATAATAAAAATATAAAATAGCGTAACAAATAATGCTGGCGTAATATTTTTAATACTTATATAATTTTTACGGGGTGTACATTATGATTAAACTTATTGCCACAGATATGGATGGAACATTATTAGATGAAAATAGTAAATTACCTAAGGACTTTTTTGATACTCTAGACAAACTAAATGATAGAAATGTTAAATTTGTAGTTGCAAGTGGACGTCCTTATTTAACTCTATACGAAAACTTTAAACCTTATTCAGATAACTTATATTTTATATGTGATAATGGCTCATACATTGTTGAACCTAATTCAGAGCCTGTTATAAGCATAATAGATAAGACTACTGTTAAAAATATCATTCAAGCATGTGATAATTTGCCAAATGCAACCTTAATCTTATGTGGTATTAAATCTTCATATCATAAGCCATGTTCAAAGGAAATCGAGAAAGAAATAGATAAATATTATATAAATAAAAAAATAGTTTCAGATTTTAATTCTATTGAAGATGATATTTTCAAAATAACAATATGTGATTTTAATGGTGCTAAAGATAATTCTTATAAAATAATAGAACCTCTTTTTGGTAATACACATAAAGTAGTTGTTTCAGGAAACTTATGGATAGATATTAATAATAAAAATATTAATAAAGGTGAAGCTCTAAAAAAAATTCAAAAAGACTTTAATATTTCTTATGATGAAACAATGGTATTTGGAGATTTTTATAATGATGTAGAAATGCTTCAATCTGCTCACTATAGCTTTGTAATGGAGAATGCTAATGAAGATATGAAACAATATGGTAACTTTTTAGCAAAGAGTAATAAAGAAAATGGAGTTATTAAAGCTATTTACGAATATGTTTTAAAGGAAGATTATGTTTTAGCTTAACTATAAAAAATGAAGGTAATTAATTTTTAAGATTACCTTCATTTTTTATAGTTATATAGATTTATTATTTTTTATTAACTCATTAATACTTTTTCCTTTAATAAGTCTTACAACAATTGGTGCTAAAATAGTCATAGAATCTCTATATCCGAGCTCCATATTTTGTTTTAAAATATTAGAATGTAACATAACACTTCCTGTCCCATTAATTCTTTCTAATGAAGTAGAAGGATATATTTCTATTATATTATTTCCTTTAAACTTACTCTTATCACCAATTTGTTTATGAGATAAATGAACTACAATTATTAAATCACAATCATAATCTTTTAATGGCTCTATAGGTACATTATCTATATTAGAATTTGAGTATTCTGGTGAAACAATGCCTCCATCTGCATATCTTGATCCATTAATGCTAATAGGACTAAACATAAATGGAATAGCACAAGAAGCTAGAACTATATCTAACATTTTCTTTTTAGAATATTCATTTAATTTAAAATATTCTGCTTTACCTTTATCTATGTTATAAGCACAAGCGAATACATCTCTCTTTGATTCTTTTATAACTTTAAAGTCAACATATTCTTCTATGAACTCTTGTACTCCTCTTTGTGATAAAAAACCTATATCACTATTTCTAATTTGATCAATTAATTGTGTTACCTTTATATTTCTTGCGCCTTCTTGAAAATTAATAAATCTAGAATAAGATAAACTACTCCAACTATCTCTTATTACCTTCCTATCATTCATAGCAAGTAATAAAGCATTTACAGAACCTATTGATGTACCTGAAATAACCTCAATATTATCTATAAATTCTAATTCCCATAAAGTTTTAAATACACCTGCTTCATATGCTCCCTTAGCTCCACCCCCAGCAAGTACAAGGCCTACTTTAAAATTATCTAATACATTATTCAATTTCTTTTTCTCCTATTGTTTTATGAACATTATATCATTAAAAAATATAAAAATTAATAAATTAGAACTTGATGAATTATACGAAATATTAGCTTTAAGAAATTAATATACTTATATATAAAATAGTTCTTTTCTTTTAACTTTTTATAACAATTTAAATTTACAAATTGATATTATCTAAAAATATGATACAATCATATCAATATATTTTTATACGAAAGGTGTTTTTATAGAATGTTAGATCAATTAAGAGATAAATTAATGAAAGAATTAATAAATGATAACTTTTTTAATATGCTTCAAGAAAATATGATGCCTTTTACACAATTAATGTCTTATTACCGTTGCGCTATTATGGAAATTGAAACAAAATTTAAAGTATTAGATGAACAATTCTCTTTACAATATGATAGAAATCCTATAGAAACTATAAAATCCAGATTAAAGTCACCTGAAGGTATTGCTAAAAAAGTAAAAAGAAAAAATCTATCTTTTAATATAGATTCTATAGAAAAAAATATAAACGATATTGCAGGGGTTAGGGTTATATGTTCTTTCCCAGAAGATATTTATTTACTAGCAGACTGTTTATTAAAACAAGATGATATTAAGCTTATAGAAATGAAAGACTATATTAAAAATCCTAAAGAAAGTGGGTATAGAAGTCTACATCTTATTGTTGAAGTCCCAATCTTCTTACACAACGAAAAAAAAGGTGTAAAAGTAGAAGTTCAGCTTAGAACTATTGCTATGGATTTTTGGGCAAGTCTTGAACATAAATTACGTTATAAAAAAGATATATCTCCAGAAATGGCAGAGCAATTATCAAAAGATTTAGTAGAATGTGCTGATATTAGCGCTGCTCTTGATGTTAGAATGGAAAATATCAGAAATAGATTAGCTAACTTTAAATAACTTAAAATTAGAAAAGGTTTGTCTTTATTAAATATAAGGACAAACCTCTTTTTACTCCAAAGAAATTACCATTTATTACTTATATATTAATTTCCTTATATTTTTCTTAACACTTTCTAATATTATTTTTAAATTCCACTCCTATTAATTCATACTCATTAAAACTATGTTAAAATTCCATTTAGATACTTAATACTTAAGGAGAATAATAATGAATAAAAAATTTAAGAAACTAAAAACTAAAATAATTAAAGAAAATCCTTTTGTGCTACTAACAACTTCCGTAATGGCTATTATATTATTATATTGTTTAGTATTAACCCCTGTCATTGGCAAAGCGGATAATGGTGATTTCGGTAGAATGTATAATTCATTTGGTTTAGCTGATATGGCCTCTTCTTATGAAGAACAATACGATTACTATTTTCATCAAACCTTTAGATTTATAAACTGTGGTTTTCTTTTACCTTGGGATTCAAGTTGGGTTATGGGATGCTGGCTTGGAAAAATACCATTAGTATTTAATTTTATATTTAATCTTCTATTTAACTTTGATAATCTAAACTTATTTGATATACGTTTCTTAGGAATACTATATTCACTTATATTTTTAGCTGGTGTATATCTTATATTAAACTATAATAAGCTTTCTAATCTTTCTAAATGTATAGGTGGGATATTTATAATATTATTTTTTACTGACGGAATATATATATCATATTTCAATTCTTTCTTTGGTGAAGGCACAACTATATGTACATTTTTCTTAACCATAGGTAGTTTCTTATTCTTAATAAGTGCAAAAGAGCCTTCTAAAAATAGATTTATATTTTTCTTTATAGCATCAGCTTGCTTTTTAACATCAAAAACTCAACAACTACCTTTACTCATATTTATGTTAATCATTTACGTTGCTTTGTATATATTCTATAAAAATCATAGAAAATTAATTTCTATTTCATCAATTTTAGTTACTAGCTTATGCATTATAACTTTTTTCTCTATAAGCGAATATACAAATAAAAATAATATTTATCAATCTGTTTTTAATGGAGTCTTACATAATTCAGATACTCCTGAAAAAGATCTAGAATTCCTTAATATAAATCCTAAGTTTTCTTGTAATGCTGGTTCAGGTTTTTATACACAAGGCTTAAAATATGAACCTTTAGGTAATGAGATGCTTGAAGAGTTTTACCCTAATATCTCTCTTGGGAAAATTCTTAATTTCTATATATCTCATCCTTTAAGAGCATGGGAAAACATAAAAGATTCAACTAATTATGCCTATTCCTTTTATGCCATAAATGAAAAAAATTTTATAAAGGGAATAGAGTCTGAAAATAAACTTGTAAATAGATTTAGATTTAACTTAATTCAAAACAATCTAGAACTACACAGAAATATCTTTATATATATCAGTTTTTCATTAATATATTTAATAGCTATTGCAATTTACTTTTTTAAAAGTTCAAAAAGAGAAGTTAAACTATTATGCCTTTTACTATTATTCTTACTTGCATCTGGTGCTTCTCAATTAGTATTACCTGTATTAGGTTCAGGTTTTTCAGATATAGGTAAGCATATGTTTTTACTAAACTTAGCTTATGATGTACTTATAGGTACTGTACTAATTTGGATTTGCAATAATATATCTAAGGTAATAAAAAAACTATCGAGTAATTAATTACTCGATAGTTTTTCTTATTTTATCACTTATATTTATTTTACGAACATTATAAGCATAAAGTTAAATAAAGCTGTTACTATAAGTATTATTTTTAAATACTAACTTAAATCTTTTTTCCAAATTACTTCATCAAAATATTCATTAGATTGTCCTGTACTTCTCCATATTGCTTTGGCTGTCTTTCTATCTATTTTCAGTTCAGGGTTATCTCTAATCAATTCTATAATTTGTCTTACTCTAATTACTGTTATATCATTATTTGATCCTGTATTTAAATTAGTATCAATTATTTTCTGTAACGAACCTTCATCACTCATAAAATATGGTATTCCCTTAACCTTAGCCATAGATATTGATACTACTTCTCCCCAATTCTTTCCTTCTTCTTTAGTTCCAACCATAACTTTCTTAAGTTTATCTATAATAGAGTAATATACCATTTTATCTAATTCTGATAATTCATTTTCATCTAGTATTTCTATTTTTCCGTCTCTAATTAATTTATTAATTTGTTCCTTTGCGTTTTGTGGGGTTAACACTTCATTATCATAAACATACTTATGCATATAAACCTTTTCTGAAATCTCTGACAATAGAATCTCTAAAAATTTATATTTTTTGTAGCCTCCTATTTTAATGCATATATCCGCATCAAGTATTAAGCCATTATACCTCACATTACTCCTCCATAATTTTGTCTATTTCACTTTCCTCAATTATATTAATTTTTTTTCTATATATCCCCAAATCACTTGGTTTAGTATTTGATAATCCTAAAAGATACTCCAGTTTCTCATAAGTTATTTGATTTTTTTCATATAACTTAATTGATACATCAGTTAATTTATCTAATTTAATTTCATTTGTTCTTTCATTATTCCTCTTACATAACCCAAGTCTTTTTTGAAGAAGTATTATACCTTTTTCTTCACATCTATCTGGCTCTTGTATAAGTTCATTATATCTTTTTTTATCTATATATTTTAATTCCAATAGCCTATTAATAATAGTCTTATATGAAACAAGAAAAATATCCATTAACTCAACTATATTTCGTTTACTTATAAAATTATTTTTAACTTCCATCTGCTTTATTTCATTTCTAAATACGTCCTCTTGTACTAGTAATTCTGCTGCAAACCTATTTGCTTTTAAGTCTTCATTGCCAATAGTCTTTTCATGACTATTTCCATCCAATATATCCGTATATAATAATTCGCCTTTTTCTATATCAGAATACCATATATGGTATAATTCATGGGCCGACGCAAATACTTGTTTTTCTAAAGGAATGTATGAATTTATATATGCAAATTTTTTGCCTTTGAAACTATATACAAAACCACATATTTCATCATTTTCAATCGGATAATAAATTACTTTGCAATACTTATCTAATATTCTGAAGATTTCATCTCTTATTATACAGTTATTCTTTTTTAACTCACCTAACTTACCATTTACCTTAATAACAATATCATTAATTTCTATATCAGTTAATGATTTTGTTACGTCTTTACTATTCATTTAGTATATCCTCCATATCAATTATCTCTTTAATTACTAAGCTTAAAAACTCAAACTGACTTTTATTATCATCATTAATATTTCCCATAAACATTAATACTGGTTCTTGTATTGATTCATTTCTATCTTTTATTAATTCTTCAACACTAACACCTAATTCTAATGATATATCATTTATTTCAAGTGCATTAATTGCCTTTTGACCTTTGAGTATTTTTCCCATGACTTGTTTAGAAACACCAATTCTTGTTGCTAATTCAGTATTTGTCCATCCTTTTTCTTTTAAAATATCACTTATATTCATTCCTACTTTTTCAAAAAATTCCATTTTTACACCCCGTTTTATATTAAGTAAATATATTGTTTACTATATTATATATAATACTATATTTTTTTGTTCCAGTAAATATTACATTTACTCATTAGTATAACCACTTCTTATAATTTTAGTATATTAATAATTTAATATTTCTTTTTTATATACCAAAAGTGATTACTTATATAGAAGAATAATTATATACACATATATGTAAACATTTAAATTTAATATATAAAGTATATATATCAGGATGATTGACTCTCACTTTCATTCAAGCTATATTTTGACTACTTACCATACTCAAAATAATCTTTCATATTCCCTTAGACTTAATTCTAATATATATTCTTATTATTGCTTTATTTAATCTTATCGTACTTACATAATAACCTTCAGAGCAAAAATCCCCATTACAAAATTTATATTTTAAATTTGCATAAAACTATTAATATTTCTTTTATACTTTGTTTATATTGATTATAAATTACCTTTGCCCTGAACTTTAGAGTAAATGTTATATGATACTTGCACATCCACTTTATATTTACTAAACTTTTATTCATAAAAACTCACCTTTTCGATTTTCTATAGTGGTTTAAATACATCTATTATAATCGAAAATGTGAGTTTTCTTTTGATATAACCAAATTATTATCCATCTGAATAACAGATAACTTTATATTTTGTATTCTCTCAATATACTAAAATTCATAAACCAAATACTTATAATCATTATTTGTATTGTCAAATTTAATCAACACAATCTAAACTATTGGCTTTTAAATTCTATAGTTTTTCTTATTTTATCACTTATATTTATTTTTACGAACATCATAAGTATAAAATTAAATAAAGCTGTTACTATAAGTATTATTCCTAGTGGAACACCCATTTCAATAACTTGACCAAATAATAATTGACCAGGGGCAACGCTTATTGTTGCTACTGCTGTTGAAAAGGCTGATACACGTCCTAGCATTTCAACTGGTACTTCTTTTTGTATAAACGTTAAAGTAAGTACATTTGATAAAGATAAAGACAACATAATTGCCATACCGCAAAGTCCAAAGAAACCTGCCACTCCTAAATTATTCATCTTTATAAATCCTAAAACAGACATTAATGTAACACCTATAATCATTGGATAATATGTATAATGAAGCTTCTTCATTGAAAACATCTTAGGCTTTACACTTATCCAGAAACCACCTAATATCATTCCTAGTACACATACACCTTCTACTACTCCGTATATTTCTGAAGGTAGTCCTAATAATATGTTAATAAAGTAAGGTGCTACTATTGATAGTATAGGTACTAAGAAAATATTACAAAATGCATATGAAAAAATAATATATAATATAATTTTATTTTCTCTCTTTAAGTAAGTAAAACTTTCTTTCATATCTTTAAATGATTTCTTAACAAAACCAACAGATACTAAATTTTCATCATTCTCACCATTTCTAACTACATCAGGTATCTCTAAGAATAACTCCATTATAGCTGATGCTAAGAAACTTAAAGCATTGATTATAACAATGATCTTTATTCCTACTAATCCATAAATAATTCCTGCTAGAATTGGGCCTACTAAATTAACAATTGATCCAACTTGATTAATTATTCCGTTAGCTGATGTAAGCTTATCCTCTTCTACTATTTGAGGAATAGATGATGTTACTGCTGGTCCATATAATGTATAACATATAGATAATACAAACATTACTATTGCAACTATTACAGCATTATCATTTCCACTAAGCAAGATAACTGAATATACTCCAATTAATGCTGCACAAAAGAAATCTAAATATACCATTATCTTTTTCTTATTTATGCTATCTGATAACTTACCTGCAATAGGTGCAAATACTATATAAGGTATAGTTGATATAGCTAATATGTTGGCAAATGTAGCAGTACTTCCTGTAAATTCAAGCAAGTATAAAGACATACTAAATCTTTGAATAGCATTCCCAAAAAGTGAAATTATTTGCCCTATAACTATTATTATAAAATTTTTATTTTTCATTTATCCTCCTTAGAAAAGATCATATTCCGTACATATTGGATATTCACCATTCTCACTAATTCCAAGGACTGCATCTATACCATATATCTCTTTTAATGTTTCTTTATTAATAACATCCATTGGCTTTCCTTCACAAATGATTTTTCCCTTTTTAAGTCCAATAATATTATCTGCAAATCTACAAGCATTATTAAGTTCATGTAAAACTATAACTACTGTAATCTTTTTTTCTTTATTTAGTTTTTGAAGCACTTTTAATACCTCAAGTTGATAAGACATATCTAAATAAGTAGTTGGCTCATCTAACATTATAATTTCTGTTTCTTGAGCTAATGTCATAGCTATCCAAGCTCTTTGTCTTTGACCTCCAGATAAATTTTCTACTCCTCTATCTGCAAACTCACTAAGACCAGTTTCTTCTATAGCCCAATTAATGATATCTTTATCATGTGAAGTAAGACCTCCAACCATTTTTTGATGAGGAAATCTCCCAAAGGCCACCAATTCTCTTACAGTAAGTCCATCTGGACAAATTGGCCCTTGAGGAAGAAAAGCTACTTCTTTTGCTATATTCTTTTCTTTTATACCTTTTATATTTTTATTATTAATAAATATATCTCCACACTTAGGTTTATTAATTCTAGATATAGTCTTTAAAAGAGTTGATTTTCCGCAACCATTTCCTCCAATTATTATACTTATCTTTCCTTTTGGTATAGATAAATTTAAATTTTCAATTATAAGATTATTTTCATAGGCTACTGATAAATTATTCACTTTAATAGCTTCCATGATTATTTCTCCTTCATCATTAAATAAATAAAATATGGTACTCCAAATATAGATACTGTTATTC
>CAKVLD010000014.1 GCA_934755305.1 uncultured Clostridium sp.
AAATTTATTTTATACCAAGGATTTTGCCCTACTCACGAAAGAGTTGAGCCTAATGATATTTTAGAATTAAAAGAAAAGTATCCAAGCTATGAAGTTTTAGTACATCCTGAATGTAAAAAAACTGTTCGTAACATAGCTGATTATATAGGTAGTACTTCTGAACTTATAAACTATTCTGCTTCTTCTGATAGCAAAGGTTTTATAGTGGTTACAGAAGAAGGAGTAATTTATCAAATGAAAAACAGAAGTCCTCATAAAGAATTTATTTCATTAAAAAATCCAATGATTTGTCCTAATATGAAAATGACTAATTTAGAAAAGCTTTATGATTGCCTTCTAAATGAAACTAATGAAATAATTATAGATGAAGAAATGAGATTAAAAGCTTATACAGCTTTACAAAATATGCATTTATTAGGAGATGACTAATATGGTAAAAACCTGCGATGTATTAATTGCTGGAACTGGTATAGCAGGGGTATATACTGCTTTAAACCTTAATCCAAATCTAAATGTAATAATGATAACAAAAGAAGGTTTAAAAGATTGTAATTCTTATTTAGCTCAAGGAGGAATCTCATCACTTTTAGATGAAAATGACGTTGACTCATATATAAATGACACTCTAAAAGCAGGTAATTTTAAGAATACTAAGGCTGCTGTAGAAGTTTTAGTTAAAGAATCAAAAGAAAATATGAAAAGACTTATAAATTTTAATGTTCCTTTTGATAAGAATGATGATGGTTCTCTAAACTATACAAGAGAAGGTGGACATAGTACCTTTAGAATTGCCCATATAAAGGACGAAACAGGAAAGTATATAATGGAAGCCCTTTATAGAGAGCTATTAAACAGAAGCAACATTAAAGTTTATGAAAAGTGTAGACTTATAGACATAATAAAAAGAGATAATAAATGTTTAGGTGGAATTTGTACTCTTAATGATGAAACTATTGAAATTCACTCTAAGGCTACTATTTTAGCTACAGGAGGTCTTGGTGGTTTATTTACATCTACAACAAACTTCCCTTCTCTTACTGGGGATGGAATATCTATAGCTTTAAAAAATGATATTGAAATTAAAGATATTAATTATCTTCAACTACATCCAACTGTTTTATATGAAAAAGAATGTACCGGAAAAAGATTGTTACTTTCTGAATCTTTAAGAGGTGAAGGTGGGATTATTAAAAATTTAGATGGCAAAGAATTTGTGGATTCCCTAAAACCTCGTGATGTGGTATCTAAAGCTATTTTAAATGAAATATCTAGACATCCTGATATTCCTTATGTATATCTTGATTTAACTCATTTAGGAAAAGACTTTTTAACTAAAAGATTCCCTTTCCTATACAATGAATGTTTAAAAAGAGGATATAAAATGGAACAAGACATGTTACCTATAGCTCCAGCTCATCATTATGCTATGGGAGGAATTAAAGTTGACCTTAATGGTGAAACATCTTTATTTAACTTATATGCTTTAGGAGAAACAGCTTGTACTGGTGTTCATGGAAGCAATAGACTAGCTAGCAACTCTTTATTAGAAGGCGTTGTATTTGGATATAGATGTGCTCAAAAATTAAATGATGAACTTTATAACAATGTTGATATTTACCCAGATAAAAAAGATTTAATTTATTTTCTAAAAGAAAGAGTGGACGAAAATTATGCTAAATTATTTAATTATTGATGATTTAATAAATAGGGCACTTCAAGAAGATATGCCTTTTGGAGATATAACTACTAATGCAACAATAAGTGAAACAAGCTCTTCTAGAGCTTCTGTAATTTTAAAAGAAGACGGTATAATCTGTGGTATACCTGTATTTAAAAGAGTATATAAATTACTTGGAGATGTAGAAGTTTCTTTTGATGTAAATGATGGGGACTTTGTAAAAAAAGGTACTGTTATAGGTAAGGTATCTGGAAATACAAGAAATAGTCTAAAGGGAGAAAGAATAGCTCTTAATTTAATGCAAAGAATGAGTGGTATTGCAACTACTACTAATAGATATGCTAAAGAATTAGAAGGTTTAAATGCTCAAGTAGTTGATACTAGAAAAACCACACCTTTATATAGACATTTAGATAAATATTCAGTACGTTGTGGTGGTGGATCTAATCATAGATTATCTCTTTCTGACTCTGTTTTAATAAAGGATAATCATATAGCAGCTGCAGGAGGAATAAAAAATGCTGTAGAACTTGCCAAAAAAAATTCATCTTTTACTACTAAAATAGAAGTTGAAACTGAGACTAAGGAAGAAGTATTAGAAGCTCTAGAATCTAAAGCAGACATTATTATGCTTGATAATATGACACCAGAAAAAGCTTCTGAAATGGTTAAATTGATTGACGGAAAAGCTATTACTGAATGTTCTGGTAATATTACTTTAGAAACTATTAGAAGTTATGGTGAAACAGGTGTAGACTTTATATCTTGTGGAGCATTAACTCATTCATTTAATGTATTAGATATATCTCTAAAAAACTTAGTTACAATAGATTAAATGTTATTTATATAAAAAATGTTGTATTTGATTCATGGAGTCAAATACAACATTTTTTATATACATCTATCTCTTCTTTTTACCATTTTTATTATTTATCTTCTTATAGTTTGCTTTTACTCGCTTAGCTTGTCGTTCTTTTTCCTTTTCTAACTTCTTTTTCTCTTCTATTCTGTCTGATATCCTTAAAAAAGATAAAGAGCAACCAAACCATATAAAACCTAAAATTGTTGAGGAAATACCTGTTACTACAAAACTTACATCAGCAGCCATATCTTTAATCATAATATTATAAATATGAGTTGTAATAAAAATAAAAAAAGCAAATATTACACTAAAAATTATTCCATTTAATTTATTCTTTCGCATAGCATCTATATACTTATCTATTAATTTTATCATCTTATCTCCCCCATCCTCATAAATAGTATACCATTTTATTTAATTGTTAACAATTACATGGTAACCTCATCTTAAAGTTAACAAGAAAACCACTAGGTATTACCTAGTGGTTTTCATAATCGAGATAAGCCATAAGCGGGGTCCTGTATTAAGCAATCATCTATCTAGGCCTACTGTTACCAATAGACTCAAGCGACACACCCAGAGGCGGAGCGGGCAACTCCTTATATGCCTCTCTATTCGGTCTTGCTCCAAGTGGGGTTTACATAGCCGTGAAGTCGCCATCACGCTGGTGAGCTCTTACCTCGCCTTTCCATCCTTACCTACAAAAGTAGGCGGTATATTTCTGTTGCACTATCCTTCAAGTCACCTTGACTGGACGTTATCCAGCACCCTGCCCTGTGGAGCCCCGACTTTCCTCTCCTAGCTCAAAGGCTAGCAGCGATTGCCTGTCTTACTCGACCTTTATAATATCATACATTTATTTTTTTTACAATATTTTTTTATTTACGGAACAAAAATAAATAGTAAAACTAATAAAATCAATATTATAAAACCATATAATCCAACTCCACATAGTAATAAAGTAATAAATATGCCTACTACTGCACAACATTTAAGCGGGCTTATAAATGCAAAAATAGGCCATCGTATACACTTATTAAAGGTTTTATTTATGTTTTTACCGAATTTATTTCTAAAGTTATTTAAACCTTTACTAATTTTAATCTCCCCCTAGATATTCATCCCTATTATATTATTATTCTTTTTGGTAATAATATTGCAAAGAATATAATTTGCATTTCCATTAATTTATATATATACTTTATTTTGTAATTACCATCTTAGGAGGTTTTTTTATGAAAAAAATTTATTTATTATTAATTTTACTTTTAACTTTATCATTGATTTCTTGTAAAACCAATAATTCACAAGACAATCAAAACTCAGATCAAAATACAACTATAGATTATTCAAAATTCCAAGACTTAAACCTTCCTTCTGACAGCATTACTATTAATATTGATGGAAATAAAATAAATTTATCTACACCAATATATTTAGAAAAAAACAGATACTACTTCTGCTTAAATGAATTGCTAGAAAATCTTCAAGGAAATTTAACTGAAAATAATAATAACCTAGATATATCTGTAGGTAACATATCTTTTACTATAGATACTACTAATAACACTATATCATCTAACAATAAAACACTAGCCTTACGACAAGAATTAAAAATCCAAAAACCTTTTTACTATATAGGTTTTTCTGATTTTGCAGAAGGTTTAAATATGTACACTAGCTGGAATAATGATAGTAAAACAATCTATTGTAAAACTAATGGTAATAATATTACTAATATAACACCTTATAAATCTTCTATAGATCAAGTTGGATATTTAAGAATAGAAGATGTAGACTTGACCACAATGCCATACGATAAAGAATATTTAGAAAAACTTAGAATAATGGGAAATTATCTTGATAAAAAACAAGTTCCTTACCATATAGCATGGATACCTAGATTTGTTTCACCTAATAACAATGTAGATGTAGACCCTATGACTAGAAATGATTTTCAAAATGCTGAAATGGTATATACACTTGATTATTTTATTCAACATACAGGCTCTATAGGATTACATGGATACACTCATCAATTTGGTAGTGATGAATCAGCCATAGGCTCTGAGTTTGGAGCCAAAGCACCTTCAACTAAGAACTTTACCGAAAAAATAGAAAAGGCTATAGAAACGGCTAAATACTTAAATATACCTATAGACTTTTTTGAAGCTCCTCATTATGAAATAACTGCTGAGCAAAACAAACTAGCTGGAAACTATTTCAAAATATTATATTATCCATTTAAAGATAAAGGTTCATCTTCTATAGATTATACTAAACCTCAGCTAGATCCTTATAACAATACTTCTTATTTTATTTCTACAGCTTTAGATTATGTTCATGGAGATGATATAGATGGTTCTATTAATAGAATAAAAGACGCTAACACCAAAAATATGGGAAGTATATTCTATCATCCTAGATTAGATTTTGACTTTATACAATTATCTAATGAAAATGGAATTCCATCTTATACTTATGATGATAATTCTACCTTAAAAAGAGTTATTAACGCTTTAGAATCTGTTGGATTTAAAATGTCTAAAGTAACTGATATACAATAGAAGGATGATGCTTTTCGCATCATCCTTTTACTATTGATATATTCTCTAAAATTTCCTTTATCTCAATCTTAAACACCTCTACTGCCTCCTCATCCTTTATAACTTCCCTAGATCTATCTAATACATAATAAAAAAGTACACCAAACTTTCTCTTAATTAATAAATTATTCTCTCCCTTTAGCTGATTGTATCCATTAAATACTGAAAGCACCACTTCGTTAACTTCATCAATATTTAACTTCCCTGAATTTAATAACTTTTCATATAAAAATAAAGAAAATAATTCTTTCTCACCATATTCTTCTTTTTTAATAATATTCTTTTCAAAAATATTTATTATATTATTAGGAATAACGCTTAAACTTACTAAATCATCTCTACTTATATTTAACTTACTTAAGTCACAAGAAAATTGCTCTGCTAACTTATCTAAAGAGACCTCATCTTTAAGCTCTAGTATTTTAGCTATTCGATCCATAATCTTAACCTTAGGAAAAAATGTTTCTTGACCAGTAACTACACTCCTCTTTATAAACCATTCTTCTGGTATTAACCTCTTCCTTTTCCATCTATATAGTTGTCCATAAGAAATATTCATTTCTTGAAGCAAGACTTTTTTAGATATTAATTCTTCTGACATACTAGCTCCTTTACCACACTATCTTTATCTACTTCTATCTCCCCAGTATACTCTACTTTGTTTATAGTACATCCTTTTAATATTCTTACATTTATGCCTCTTACAATATTAGCATCTGTATTTTCTAACTCTACTTCATCTCCCTCAATTAAATAACACTTCATAACTCCCTTTTTAGAGAACATATTATGCTTGTCTAGAATCTTTATTTTACTTCCCCCAATTTCATTTATAAAACTTTTACCCTTTACTTTTATATCAATATTATCTGCCGATAATAATCCCTTTATATCTATTTCTCCAACACTTTCAAATTCTTGTCCTTCACAATCCTTATAAACAGATAGCTCCCCTAAATTTTTAAACTTTTTAAAGGTTAAATTTTCTTTAAAATTAGCCTCTCCTACAATATTGACCTCATTAAAGCAACATTCATCTCCACAAGTAATTTCACCTACCATTTTTAACTTTTCTGCTCTTATTGCCTTATTAGATATTACTTCCCCCCTTATTTTTATAGTTTCTCCTGTTAATTCTTCATTTATAGTACATTCTCCATTAACCTTTAATGTATTACATGTTATTTTACCTATAGTTATTCCTTCTCCATTAACTGAAATTTTATCATATTCACCACCACTAATAGTACCTTCTCCCATTATAGATATTGAATTAGCATTTCCCATTTTCATCCCTCCTATAACCTTATTGAATTCATTACTGTACTACTTTTATCTATATCAATATTCATAGAATACTCTATTTTATCTATAATACAGCCTGGTCCAATTGTTATATTTTTTCCTCTTACAACATCACATTCAACATTCTCCAAATAAATATTATCACCTTCTATGACTTTACAATTCACCTTTACCTTTCTTTTAAATAAACCAATCTTATGAAATGAATTATTTTCAATCTTAACATTCGAACCACCTATTTCACTTATATTGCAACTTCTAGATACCTCAAAGGAAATTGAATCTGCTGATAATAACCCATCCATATTTAGAACACCTTCAACATCAATACTCTTTCCTTGAACATTCCCACAAACCTTTATTACACCTTCAAACTCTATATGCTCCTTTGCATCTATACTTCCATTAAATACAGCCATCCCTTCACAACTTATATTAGTACAAGTTATATTACCATTAACTTTCAAAGTACCTTCTGCATCTATATTTTCAGCATCTATACTATCTAATATAGTAGTAATACCTTCTACATTTACATCTTTATATCTTCCTCCACCTACTTTTCCTATACCTTCTACATTTACATCATATAAACTCCCCATATCTGCCTCCTAAAACATTGTTTTATTTTATATTATATAAGCAACAATTTTCTTTAATATATTTACATATTAACGTAACATTGTTTTATTGTAAATATATTTTTCTATTTTTTACAAAATAAAGTGATTAACAAAAAAAATAAAGCCTATTAACAAAAAATTGTTAACAGACTTTATAATAAAAATTTATACAAATGTATATGGATCTTTTGATTCTTTCGAATGAATAAATATTATATCTTTAAATTTATTTTCTATCTCTTTCATTACTTCTAAGAAAACAATCCATTCAGTTGGAAAATGACCAGCATCTAATATAGTTACACCTAATTCTTTATAATCAGATACAAAATGATAAGTAGTATCTCCTGTAATTATACAGTCAGCTCCTAAAGCTAAAGCTTTGCCAAAATAATCTTGACCACTTCCATTAATAATAGCTATTTTATTAACTGTATCCTTAGCTATAGCCGCTCTAAAACTTTTTATACCTAAAGAACTTTTTACTTTTTCTATAAGTTCTTTAACCAGTATCTCTTGATCTAATGATACTATTCTTCCTATTCCTGAATCCTCAAAATTTTTAATAGAACTCCTTTCTATTATCTTACTACCTTCAAAACCTAATATATCAACTATTTTTTCATTTATTCCACCTTTTACTGAATCTAAATTAGTGTGACTAGAATATAATGATATATCATTTTTTATAAGTTCTATTATTTTATAACCTTGTAAGTCTTCTTTCACTATCTTACTTGGCTTCCTAAAAAGCAAGGGATGATGAGTAATAATTAAATCCACCTTTTCTCTTTTCGCCTCTTCTATTACATCTTTAGTACAATCTAAAGCTAATAATACTCTTTTAACTTCCTTTTCTTTTTCCCCTACCATAAGTCCAACATTATCATAGCTTTCTTTTAAAAAAGTAGGAGCTAAATTTTCCATAGCCTTAATTATCTCTTTTACTTTTACACTCATTATCTCACCTCTTCCTTTAACTTTTCTATTAAATCAATTTTTCTTTCTATATCTTTTCTTCTTGCTTTAGCTGAATCTGTATCATCTTTAATAAACCCTAAAATTTTCCTGTACTTTTCTTCCTTACTCTCTAAATAAGATAGCATTAACGGATTCTTTTTTTTAATTAATACAGGTGAAAACTCATAAGTATCTTCATTTAAATTGTGCACTCTTTGCTTTTTTCCTCTTCTAACCTTAAACAGTTCATAAAAAATACCTTCATCAAAACATAAATCTTCAAGTATTATTTCATAATCATTATTATATAAATATTCTCTTAACACCTCTGGATTTTGTGCTGGTTGAAGTATTAAGAATTTATACTTTTCTACTTTATTAATATCTTTTTCTAAAATATCTCTTATTAAATTCCCGCCCATACCAGCTATTACCACTGCATCTACTTCACCTTTTTTTACTGTTTCAAGGCCTCCACCAAGTCTAACTTCTACTTCTTTACCTACACCTTCTAAAGAAGCATTAAGCTTTGCTTTTTTTACTGGATCTTTATTTATATCAGAAGCTATAGCCTTAGTACATAAACTATTTTTAATTGCATAAATAGGAATATAACCATGATCTGTTCCTACATCTATAATACTCTCACATTTATCAATTTTATCTGCTATAAATTTTAGTCTTTTACTTAATTCCATAAAATCTCCAACTTTCCTTACTACTAAAAAACATCTGTCCTAAAACAGATGTTTATATATATTAATCTAAATAATCTTTAAGCTTTTTACTTCTAGATGGATGTCTAAGCTTTCTTAAAGCCTTAGCTTCAATTTGTCTTATTCTTTCTCTAGTTACATTAAACTCTTTACCTACTTCTTCAAGAGTTCTTGCTCTTCCATCATCAAGACCAAATCTAAGTCTTAAAACTTTTTCTTCTCTAGGAGTTAAAGTATCTAAAACATTTATTAGCTGTTCTTTTAGCATTGTAAATGCTGCAGCTTCTGCTGGTGCTGGTGCTTCATCATCTGGAATAAAATCTCCTAAATGACTATCTTCCTCTTCACCTATTGGAGTTTCTAAAGAAACTGGCTCTTGAGCTATCTTTTGTATTTCTCTAACTTTTTCTACTGGTAAATCCATAACTTTGGAAATTTCTTCCGGAAATGGATCTCTACCTAGTTCTTGAAGTAATTGTCTTTGAACTCTTATAAGCTTATTTATAGTTTCAACCATATGAACAGGTATTCTTATAGTTCTAGCTTGATCTGCAATAGCTCTTGTTATTGCCTGTCTTATCCACCATGTAGCATAAGTAGAAAACTTATATCCCTTTGTATAATCAAACTTTTCAACTGCTTTTATAAGACCTAAATTACCTTCTTGTATAAGATCTAGGAATAACATTCCTCTACCTACATATCTCTTAGCTATACTTACAACTAGTCTTAAATTAGCTTCTGCTAATTTCTTTTTAGCATATTGATCTCCAGCTTCAAGTCTTTGAGCAAGGGCTATTTCTTCTTCTGAAGTTAATAATGGAACCTTACCTATTTCCTTTAAATACATTCTTACTGGATCATCTATAGCAATACCTTCAGGTACAGTTAAGTCTAATTCCTCATCTTCTTCTACATCATGATCTGGCGCATCTCCTAAAACTTCTATACCCATAGATTCTAATACCTCATAAATTTTTTCAATTTGTTCAGGTCCTAAATCTATATGTTCTATTTCATCCATAATTTCTTTATATGTTAGGGTTCCATTTTTCTTACCCTTTTCCATTAAATTTTTAACTATGGCCATCTTTGCATTTTTATCTTTTATATCTACAGTTTTTTTAGTCCCCTTTGTTTTTGTTCCTTCTGCCATTTCTTTGTTACCTCCTTTCGCCATGACCATTACCACCTCTCTGTCTTTCTAAAGCTTCTTTCACTTCTTTTAGCTCTATAGCAAGTTTAATTGATTCTTCTATCATACCCTTTTGTTCCAATACCTTTAACTCCTTCTTAAGTTTTTCAAAGCGTTCTTGCAACCTAAAAGATCTTACAGTATTTACTAGGTCTTTAATAATCTTTTCATAGTTATCTTCTTGTAAAAATACCCTAAGTTCTTTTATCTTTACCCACTCTTTTGATGATTCTATATCATCACATCCACTTTCAACGTAGGAAGTGATATTTTTAGTTTCTTCTTCCCTACCTTTACATATAAGAGTAAATATTTTTTTATGAGCCTCTAAATTCAAGTCTTCTACTGATAAGATTTTAATTATACTCTCATAATATTCATCATTAATCATTAATTTAATTAAAGATTTCTCTGCCTTTAAATGTGCTGGCTCTATTCTTAATTTTGTGCCAACTTCTTCCTCTTTATTCACTTGCAGCTCTTCTTTTTTAGTTAATCTTATTAAATCATATAGAGATTGTTCTCTTATTCCTGTATCTTCTGATATTTTTCTGATATAAACATCCTTTTCTACAGGATTTAAATCTGCTAAAATTTTAGCTACTCTCTCACCATATTTAATTAATGACTGGTCATTTTTAAAATCTATACCTTCCTCAGCTCTCTTTAATCTATAACTAATTAAAGGTATAGCAGCTTCTACTAACTTTAAAAAAGCTTCTTTTCCATTAGAGCGTACAAATTCATCAGGATCTTTTCCCCTTGGAATTATAAGCACTCTAACATCAAAACCTGCATCTCTCAAGATTTCTAATCCTCTAAGAGTTGCAGTTTGTCCTGCTACATCTGCATCATAAGATATTATTACTTTATCTGCATATCTTTTAAGAAGTCTTGCTTGGTTTACTGTTAAAGCAGTGCCAAGAGATGCAACAACATTGGTAATACCATATTGATGAAGAGATATACAATCCATATAACCTTCAACAATTATAAAATACCTATCTTGCATTTTATTCTTTATTGCAAGATTTAATCCATATAGATTAGTACCTTTCTGGAAAACTAATGTTTCTGGAGAATTTAAATATTTAGGCTTTGAATCATCTAATACTCTTCCACCAAATCCAATTACCCTTCCCTTGATATCAAAAACGGGAAACATAACTCGGTTTCTAAACCTATCATATATAGTACCTCTTTTTTCATTTTTAAGAACTAATCCAGCTTCTAACATTACTTCATCACGGATACCTTTTTTCTTTAAATAATAGATTAAATTACTCCAACCGTCCTTTGCATATCCTAATCCAAACTTTCTAATGGTAGATTCCTGTATTCCACGATTTAAAAAATATTCTTTTGCTTTTTCATCAGCCATTAAATTACCAAAAAAATATCTACCAGTTTCAATATTAACCTTAAAAAGCATATCTTTTTTTCTTGTGATTTTACTAGACTCTCCATTTCCTAAATCCAATGGAATATTAGCTTTATCTGCTAAAAACTTAATAGCTTCAACAAAGTTCAGATTTTTCTGTTTCATTAAAAAAGTAACTACATTACCTGCTTCTCCACAGGAAAAACACTTGTAAATTTGTTTATCTTGAGAAACTGAAAAAGATGGTGACTTATCATTATGAAACGGACATAGCCCTATGTAATTTCTCCCAGATCTTTTAAGTCTTACAGATTCAGAAATTATATCTACAATATCATTTTCTTGTTTAACTCTTTCAATAATCTCTTCTGAAATACGCAAGGAATATATTCTCCTTCCCTACAAAATTTTTTCAACAATTTATATATTATTCGACACAGTGATTTAAAATCCTTCTAACAATTCAAGTATTTTTTCATTCACCTAATTTATTTTCTCACTTTTTAGGATAGATTATTATAATGTTTAATAAATTACCAGTTTAGGTATATATATTTTATTAAACATATTTAGACAATAATCATCGCTCATACCAGCTATGTAATCAGCAACACCTCTATTTTTACCTTCTTTCTTAGCTATATCTAAATACAGTTCAGGCATTTTTTCTGGATATTTCATGTAAAATTTAATTAATTGTTCTAAAATAAATCTTGCTTTATCTCTCTCTTCTTTTAAAGCATCACTTAAATACACATTTTCAAACATAAACTCTCGTAAATCTTTCATAGCCTCTCCTATTATTTTACTAAAACTTACGTCTATTATGCCCTTCTTAATATTTTCTTTAGAATTATTAATTAAATCTATAACTAAAGTTTTTACTCTATCTTTATGACACCTTCCTAATACCTCACAAGCTTTTTTCGGTAAATCCTCTTCCCTTAATAATTTTGCCCTAATAGAGTCATCTATATCATGATTAATATATGCTATTTTATCACTATACTGAACTATCCTACCTTCTAAGGTTTTTGCTCCATTTTTTCCTTCACATTCTCTAAGTCCGCTATGATTTAATATTCCATCAATTACTTCCTTAGTTAAGTTTAAGCCTTCTCCGTCATTTTCCAACCTCTCAACAACTCGCACGCTTTGTTCATTATGCCTAAATCCTTTTTCTAAAAAATCATTTAAAACCTCTTCTCCTATATGGGAAAAAGCCACATGACCTATATCATGTCCTAAAGAGATAGCTTCAACTAAATTTTCATTAAGGCCAATTCCTACAGCTACAGTTCTTGCTATTTCATTTACTTCTAAAGTATGAGTCAACCTAGTTCTATAGTGATCTCCAAAGGTTTTAATATATACTTGGGTCTTATGTTTTAATCTTCGAAATGACTTGCAATGTATAATTCTATCTCTATCTATCATAAAACAAGTTTCTATATCATCATCTTTTTCATATATTTTTCTGCCTTCTGACTTAGAAGATAAGGTTGCCTCTTTAATGAGTGTCAAGTTTTCAAAGTTTTCGATTTTTTCCCTTACGTTCATATATCATCACCTCTTTTTTATTATTCTATACTTATCTCCTAAATCCTTTATTTATTACATGTAAATATTATTTGCATATATAAAAATTTTATATCCTTTTTTATTATTTTTTAATTTATATTTAGTATATTGAATAAAATTAATTAATATCATAATAATGAACACTTTAATAAAGGGGAAAATAATATTTATATGCTATATAAAATAAATAAAAATGTTTTTTGTGAAGCTAATATTTTAAAGAATATACTACCCTCTTTTAATATATATAATGCTGATATAACCATGGTAAAATTTAAAGATACAGATAAACAAAGAGCAGTTTATAAAGTTACTACATTAAATAATTCATATTGTTTAAAAAAAATATACTTTTCAGAAGAAGAACTCCTTTATGTTTATTCTGCTTTAGAATGGCTTTATAGAAATAACATTAATGTTCCAAAACTTCTTCCATCCTCTAATGGCGGAAGATATACTAAATATAATGATATGCTTTTTATATTAACTCCATGGATTGAAGGAAATAAATGCAGCTTTGACTCTCATGATAATATTATTAAAGCTTCAATAGAACTTGCAAAACTTCACGAAAGTTCTATAAACTTCAAAGCTATTGAAGGAAGCAGTATACGAACTGGCTTTGATAATATATATGAATCATTATCAAAACACTCTGAACAGATTCTTCGTATGTCTAACTTAGCTTTTAAATATAAGGATACTTTTTCAGAAAAATATCTTGATGACTTTGATATAAATCTAGAATTATGTAAACTCTCTTTAAATTGTGCCTCTAAAATAAATATATCTAATTTATCAAAATCTCTATGCCATGGCGATTATGTAAACAAAAATATTCTTTTTACCAAAAATAATGACTTATGGATAATAGATTTTGATAATTGCAAAAACGATTATTGTGCTCATGATTTTTCATATTTTCTTAGACGTCTATTAAAAAGAGAAAAAACAAATTGGAACATAGATATAGCTTTTTCTATGCTAAATGCTTATAACTCAACTAAAACCTTAAGCCCATCAGATTTACATTATATTATAGCCTATCTTTGTTTTCCTCAGAAGTACTGGAAAATATCAAAAGACTATTATAAAAACATATGTATGTGCAATAAAGATTCTTATTTAAAATTAATAACTAAATGTTCTAAAAATCAACTTACTCATCTAAATTTCTGTAAAAATATAATAGAAATAATGGAAAATATAAATTGGACTTTATAAAAAAATCCTTGTTATAGAAAAATCTATAACAAGGATTTCCAATATTCCTATCTCTTATTTTTTACTTGAGCTTGTGCTGCAGCAAGTCTTGCTAATGGAACTCTAAATGGTGAACATGATACATAATCAAGACCAACATTATGACAGCAGTCAACTGCTGATGGATCTCCTCCATGCTCTCCACATATTCCTAAATGAATATTTGGTCTAGTGGCTTTACCTTTTTCAGCTGCTAATTTAACAAGAGAACCAACTCCAACTTGATCTAATTTAGCAAATGGATCTTGTTCATAAATTTTCTTATCATAATATGCACCTAAGAATTTAGCAGAATCATCTCTAGAGAATCCAAAAGTCATTTGAGTCAAATCATTTGTACCAAATGAGAAGAATTCAGCTTCTTTAGCTATTTGATCTGCAGTTAAAGCGGCTCTTGGAACTTCTATCATTGTACCAATATGATACTCTAATTTAACTCCCTTTTCTTCCATTACAGCTTCTGCAGTTCTTACAACTACATCCTTAACATATTTTAATTCTTTCACTTCTCCTACTAAAGGAATCATTATTTCTGGCACTATATCATAACCTTTAGATTGCTTCACATAAATAGCAGCTTCAATTACTGCTCTTGTTTGCATTTCTGCTATTTCTGGATAAGTTACAGCTAATCTACATCCTCTATGACCCATCATAGGATTAAATTCATGTAATCCTTCAATTGTTGACTTAAGTTCATTAAAATCTACTCCCATTTCTTTTGACAAAGCTAATATATCTTCATCGCTATGAGGGACAAATTCATGCAATGGTGGATCTAAGAATCTTATAGTTGCTGGTCTTCCCTCTAAAGCTTCATAAATTTCCACAAAATCTTGTCTTTGCATTGGAAGAATCTTATCTAATGCTTTTCTTCTTTCTTCTTCATTCTTAGAAACTATCATTTCTCTAACAGCCATTATTCTATCTTCTGCAAAGAACATATGCTCTGTTCTACAAAGTCCAATACCTTCTGCACCAAATGCAACAGCTTGCTTTGTATCTCTTGGAGTATCTGCATTAGTTCTTACTTTTAACTTTCTAATTTCATCTGCCCAAGACATAAATGTAGCAAAATATCCTGTGATTTCAGGAGATACTGTTTTAACTTTTTCTGCATAAACATTTCCTGTAGATCCATCAATAGAAATATAATCTTCTGGACCATAAGTCACACCAGCAATTACTACAGTCTTAGCTTCTTCATCTACTTTAATCTCTCCACATCCTGCTACACAGCATGTTCCCATACCTCTAGCTACAACAGCAGCATGAGAAGTCATTCCACCTCTTACAGTTAAAATACCTTCCGCAGCTATCATACCTTCAATATCTTCTGGAGATGTTTCTAATCTTACAAGAACAACCTTTTCGCCTTTTTCTGCTCTTTCCTTAGATTCATCTGCTGTAAAGGCTATTTTACCACAAGCAGCACCAGGTGAAGCTGGTAAACCTTTTGCTAATACCCTTGCTTTCTTTAACTCTTCAGCATCAAAAGCAGGGTGTAACAATGAATCTAATTGCTTTGGTTCAACCTTTAAAATTGCTTCTTCTTTAGTAAGCATATTTTCTTCTACTAAATCTACAGCAATCTTTAAAGCAGCTTGTGCTGTTCTCTTTCCGTTTCTTGTTTGTAAGAAATACAACTTACCTTCTTCTATTGTTATCTCCATATCTTGCATATCTTTATAATGAGTTTCTAAAGTGTTAATAATATCTGTTAATTCTTTGTAAATTGTCGGATTTTGTTCTTCTAATTGTCTAATTGGTTGAGGTGTTCTAATTCCAGCTACAACGTCTTCACCTTGTGCATTCATTAGATACTCTCCATAAATTGCTTTTTCTCCTGTAGCAGGATTTCTAGAGAATATAACCCCTGTACCTGAAGTTTCTCCTTTATTACCAAATACCATCTGTTGTACGTTTACGGCTGTTCCCCATTCTCCTGGAATATCATTAAGTCTTCTATAAACTATAGCTCTTGGGTTATCCCATGATCTAAATACAGCTTTTATAGATTCAATTAATTGAGTTTTAGGTTCTTGTGGAAATTCTTCACCCTTTTCCTTTTTATAGATATCCTTGAAGTTTATTACTAATTCCTTTAAATCATCTGCTGTAAGTTCAGTATCAAATTGAACATTCTTACGCTCTTTCATCTCATCAATTTTATTTTCAAATAATCTTTTTTCAATTCCCATAACAACATCTGAAAACATTTGAATAAATCTTCTGTAAGAATCATATGCAAATCTAGGATTATTAGTTAACTTAGCCATAGCTTCTACAGCTTCATCATTTAATCCAAGATTCAATATAGTATCCATCATACCGGGCATTGAAACCCTAGCTCCTGATCTTACTGATACAAGTAAAGGATTTGTAGTACTACCAAATGTTTTTCCAGTTAACTTCTCTAATTCTTTTACACTTGTATTAATTTGTTCCATGATTTCTGGTGATATTTGTTTACCATCTTCATAATACTTATTACAAGCTTCTGTAGTAACTGTAAATCCTTTTGGCACCGGAATGTTTAATGTAGTCATTTCTGCCAAGTTTGCTCCCTTACCTCCAAGTAGGTTTCTCATACCTGCATTACCTTCACTAAAAAGGTAAACGTACTTTTTCTCCATCTCAATACTCCTCCGTTCAATACAAAATATATATATACTAACAAAATCAATAATGATTTTGGTAGTTACAATATGTTACTATTCGCTCTCACCCATCTTAACGAATAACTTTGTAATATTGGTTTTTGATACTTTACCAATAATTTTATATTGATCCTTCTCCCCCTCAGCTTTTGCTAGTTCTACCACAGGAATACTATCTATTTCATGCTCTATTAGACGTTTTGCTAAATCATACGCACTATCTTCCGGATTACTCACAATAATATTAGGCATTCTAGTCATAATTATTCCAACTGGAACCTTATGAATATCTGTTCCCCCTATTGAAATTTTTAAAAGATCTTTTCTAGATACAGCACCTACTAAGAATCCATTATTCTCAACAAATACTGTTCCTACATCATTTAAAAATAAGTATACTATAGCATCATACACCATAGTATTTTCATTGATTATAGATGGCTTTGACATTATTTGAGATACCTTTATTTCATTAATGTAATCTAAAAGTATGCTATTTTTAGGTTTATCAGCATAAACATATCCAACCTTTGGCCTTGCATCTAATATCCCTATCATCGTAAGTATTGCTAAATCCGCTCTAAGAGCTGCTCTTGTTACTCCTAGTTTGTCAGCTAAAGCTTCACTTGTTACTGGTTGCCCTTCTTTAACAAGTCTAATAATTTCTTTTTGCCTATCTGACAATTTCATATTATCCCTCTTTCTCAAAAAGGAAAAATCAGTAATATTTTTTAGCATATTTATTTTTCACAGTATAATTATACCACTTTAATTTGTTTTTACTATATTAAATTTTCAGAAAAATCCAACAAATTAATTTAATATTACTAATTTTTCATCTTATTTAACTTAATTATCTTTTATTTTAATTAATTTTCTTCATCTTTCTTCTTTTCTTCTTGGCTTTCATCTTTTACTTCATCAAATTTCACTGTATAACTAAAAACTTTTTCATCATCTATACCATTATTAGAAGATTCTTTTTTAATATTAGTAGTATTGCTATTTCCTCTTGCTTCATTAACCTTTTCTCTTATACTTTCTGCAAAATTTGTTGCTTTTTCTTTTACTTCTATAGCAGCCTTTGATATATATTTATTAACTACTTCTACAGAACCATCTGTTCTTGTAATTTCTATAGTAATCTTTGTGGCTACTGCTGCTATAACTCCAAAAGCTAATATAGCCGGCATTATTATTGACATAACACCTACTGCAACACCTGCATTTACTGGAACATCAACAATTGTTTTATCATCTTTTTTTATTATTATTCTCGATACATTACCTTTTCTTATTAACTCTTTTAACCAAGATTTGAATTCATCTACAGATTCAGTAACTTTATCATCTTTATTATTCTTATTTTCTAGATATATTATTGCATCTAAAATTTCTCCATCTGTGTATTCTAGAGCTTCTTTAGCTTCTCCATAAGTTACACCTGTTCTCTCTATTACTTTATCAACACTTTCTAATGATATTTCCCTCATTTACATATCACTCCTTTATATAATTTAACATTTCCAAACTTTTTGGTTTCTTCGAATAATTAAAAGAAATAAAATAAGTAGTAACTTTTTCTATTTCTTTCTTTATATCTTTTGTTAAATTTAATTTATAAATTTTATCTGAGGAGGTATTACTTAAAAACTTTAATGCATTATAAGCCCCCTTAGATATATGTAATGCATTTTGGTTAGCTATACATTCATCACATAAACCACCAAAATAGGAAAGACTGATGAAATTAGATACAGAAATTCTTTTTTTACACGAAACACAACTATCTAAAGTTAAACCATAACCTGTTGCTTTCAAAAGCTTTAATTCAAAAGCCCTTATAAGAAGTTCGTAATTAATAGCATCAGTGTTTAATAAATATAATGTAGTTACAAATTCTCTAAAAAGCCATGGATTACTTTCACCTTCAACTACACCTATATCTATAAGTTCGCACATATAAGATGAATAAGTTAGTTTATCTAAATTATCTAGAAGTCCTTGGAATGAATTTATTATTTTACCTTCTTGAAGATTATATAAACTTTTTCCTCTAAATAACATATACTCCCCATAACACAAAGGAAGAGTAACAGACAAAAGCTTACTCTTACTCTTTTTTGCTCCTTTTGCTATAGAGGTTATCTTCCCAAAACTATCACTATATATCCAAACTAATTTATCATTTTCTTTGTAATCCTGGACTTTTATTATTACTCCTTTACATTTATGCAGCGACAATAAATCATCCCCTAAATCTACTTATTATTTTTGTATCCAAGTTCTTTTAATAGGTTTTGATTATCTCTCCATTCTTTTCTAACCTTTACCCAAATCTTTATATTTACTTTTGAGTCTAAAAATCTTTCTAATTCATATCTAGCAGATTCACCAATTTTTCTTAAACTTTGGCCATCCTTACCTATTATTATACCTTTATGCGAATCTTTTTCACAAATTAAGTCTACTTCTATATGATATGTCCCATTTTCTTTTTGTTTCATTTGTATAACATCAACAGCTATTCCATGAGGAACTTCATCTCTTAATGTTCTTAAAGCTTTTTCTCTAACTAACTCTGCTACTACAAATCTTTCTTGAATATCTGTAATCATATCATCTGGATAGTATTGTGGGCCTTCTGGTAAATTTTCAACCATAAGTTTTACTAATGTATCAACATTCCTTCCCTTTAACGCAGATATGGGAATTATTTCTTTAAAATCAAACTCTTGTGAGAATTTAGCTAAAGACATTGCTACCTTTTCTTTTGGTACTTCATCTACCTTATTTAAAACAAGAAATACCGGAGCTTTTGTATTTTTTAAAGTTTCTAATATAAACTTATCTCCTCTTCCTAATTCTTCATCTGGATTAGTTATAAATATTACTAAATCTACATCCTTTACAGAATCCTTGGCTGAATTAACCATGTATTCACCTAGCTTATGTTTAGGTTTATGTATTCCTGGTGTATCTACAAAGACTATTTGATATTGATCTTTTTTAGTTAATATAGTCTGAATATTATTTCTTGTTGTTTGAGGTTTATTAGAAACTATAGATAACTTTTCTCCCATAATATAGTTCATTAATGTTGATTTACCTACATTTGGTCTTCCTACTATTGTTACAAATCCTGATTTAAACACTTAAATCCTCCTTATTTATCTAGGTCTTTTTTAGTAAAAGTACCTGGCATTATTTCATCTAAAGTTTTTTCTAAAACTTCATTTTCATTTTTTACTATATAAATTTTAATTGATCCACTTTCAGCAAACTCTGAAATTACCTGTCTACAAATTCCGCATGGATAAGTGAAGTTTTTTGTATCTCCAATTAGAGCCATTTCCTTAATAATCTTATTTCCTTCAGAAACACCTTTAAAAATAGCTGTTCTCTCTGCACAATTAGTAGCTCCAAAAGAAGCATTTTCCACATTACATCCCGTATAAATATTTCCATCTTCAAATAAAACAGCTGCCCCAACTTTAAAATTCGAATATGGACAATATGCTTTTTCTCTGGCTTCTATAGCTCTCTTTATTAACTCTTTCTTACCCACACAATCATCTCCTACTATATTTAGTATATACTATTTGTATTATCATTATATCATTATATTTAATTTATACAAGAATTTAATTAACTCCCAAAAAAACTCCCTATATTTCTATACTTAAAGTACTTACAATAACTATAAAGGGAGTTTTTTTCTTTTAAATTTTATATTTTAAATATAGTAAATATCAATAATGTTATAAGAATTCCTAAAAGAGCACCTACTAAAACTTCAAAAAAAGAATGTACCTTAGTATCAATTCTACTTTGAGCCGTTATTAAAGCCATTAAATAACTAAGTACTATACAAATAGGTTCTTCTGTAATCAAAGCAATTGCTGTAGCAATAGAAAAAGATAACGCACTATGCCCACTTGGCATCCCACCTTGAAAAGGTGTTCCTTCTCCTAAAATAGCCTTAAAGATTATTGTTAAAATACATACTATTACAATTACTATAAATATAGTATAGGGTTCTGATCTTTTAAGTTTATTGATAACCTCATAAGAAATATCAGAAAGTTTATCCCAAAATACAATATACCCTACAATAATAGCATTTATAGCTGTTACTAAAACAGCCCCCGCCGCTACATTCTTTGCTAACTTCGCTAAAGGGTGATAATAATTAGCAGTCATATCCACAACATTCTCTATAGCTGTATTTACAAGTTCAGCTGATATAACCATAGTTATAGTAATAGCTAACAATAAAAACTCTAATTTAGATATATTAAAACAAAAGCAACCAATTAAAACAACTAAAGATACAACTAAATGTATCTTCATGTTTTTCTCACTTCTCACCGCTTCAATTATTCCAGTTATTGCATGATTAAAACTATCCACTAAATTTTTAAGTTTCATTAATATCACCCTTTAATTAAAGTAATTAGTCACGTGTAATATTTAACTTATTCAATATTTCTTCTTCTCTTTTTCTCATTACCTTTTTTTCTTCATCTTCCATATGATCATATCCTAATAAGTGTAATACTGAATGTACAACTAAATAACAAGCTTCTCTTTCAAAAGAATGATTAAATTCCTTTGATTGTTCTAAAGCTTTTTCTAAAGAAAGAACTACATCTCCTATGACTAAATCTTCACCATCTAAAAATGTTTCATCAAATTCTCTATTCTTATAGACCTCTTTAAAAACCTTACCTTCAGGATAATCTAACATAGGAAATGATAATACATCAGTTGCTCTATCAATTCCTCTAGTCTCGTTATTTATCTCTTTTATTTCTTCATTATCTACAAACAAAAGCGAAACTTCACAAGGTACATTAACTTCTTCTTCCTTTAAAGCAAATAGAATTGTATTTTCTAATCGTTTAATAGTTACTTCACTAATACTTATCTTTTCTTGTCTATTATCAACAAAAATCATAATTTTATTCTCCTCTTAATTTAGTATCTTTTTTATCTAATTCCTTAATTTTATCTGATGGATATTCTATTCTTTGATGATATATACCATTCAGCGCTTTTAAAAAACATGTTCTAATTTTACTAAGATCTTTAAGGGTTAAATCACAGTTATCTAATTGTCCTGAATATAGCTTATCATTAATTATATTATTAACCATCTCTTCTATCTTACCTTTTGTAGGATCAGTTATAGATCTTACCGCCGCTTCTGTAGAATCAGCAAGCATTATTATTCCCGATTCTTTACTACTTGGAATAGGGCCTGGATATCTAAAATCATCCTCTTTAATCTCATCTGGATTTTCAGAGTTATTTTTTACAGTCAAATAAAAATATTTAACTAAAGTAGTCCCATGATGTTGTACTATTATATCCTGAAGCACTTTAGGTAACTTGTATTCTTTAGCTAGTTCCAAACCATCTTTCACATGAGATGTAATAATTAAAGTACTTAAAGTTGGATTAATTTTATCATGTGGATTCTCTTTTGTAAGCTGATTTTCTTTAAAAAAATATGGTCTTAATATTTTTCCTACATCATGATAATAAGCCCCTACTCTAGCTATTACCGGATCTGCACTCACTTCTTCAGCCGCCATTTCTGCTAAATTTGCTACCATTATACTGTGATTATACGTACCTGGTGCCTCCATTAATAACCTTTTTAAAAGAGGACTATTAGGATTGCTAAGTTCTAATAACTTCAAAGTTGTTACTATGTCAAAAGCCCCTTCTAAAATTGGTAATAATCCTATAGCTAAAATTCCAGATATTATTACCCCTAAAATAGAATATATAGTATTTATTAAAATATCAATTGTATTACTTGAAAGAATAACACCAATAGAAAAATTCACTATACCCACTAAAGTTAAAATCCAAATAGAGGCATATAATATATCATTTCTTTGTTGCATTTTCTTTAACATAGTAGATCCAAGCACAGCATTTACAATAGCTAATACTACTATAGCTGGTTCAAATTCTACTATACAACCTACTAATATTACATTTATAGTACTTACAAATAAAGATATCTTATAATTAATAAGTAAAGTTATTAATATAGGACTACATGCTAAAGGTATGATATAAGCTGTTCCAAGCCCTACTACTTTACCTAAAATTAAAGTTAATATATTCAAAACATTAATTAATGTTAATTTCTTAATATCATAAAAAATCTCTTTATTATTTTCATAAATATAATAATGTTCTATATATAACACTATCCCTACCAATAGTGCTACTGCAATATACAAAAGTGTAAATCCCTTTCCTGAATTCTCATTCAACAAACCCAGTTCTTTTAATATTTCAATTTGCCTTTCAGTTACTTGGTCTCCATCTTTAACTATTGTTTGATTTTTCTTTATTAATACCTTTTCAGAACTTTTTTGAACTTCCTTTATCTTTTCGTCTGTCTTCTCCTCATCATAAAAGAAGTTAGGTTTAATTTCATTTTCAAATATCTTATCTAATAAATTAGTTACCTCATTGCTTAATTGCAATTCACTTATTTCAGTAACAGCTATTTCTTTAGCTTCTTCTAAAGATTTTGAATCATCATTCGGTATGTTTTTTTCATAAACATCATTTAATATTCTAGAAACATCATCTTTTAATGCAATCAATGATTCTTTAGACACCCCCAAAAGAATCTTGCATTCAGAATCATCAAGCTTAATAGCATCGTATTTTTTCAAATTTTCTATATTAGACACTTCACTACCATTTTCACTTAAAACTTCAATAGCCTTATCAATTAACCCCATGATATTACTTTCAGCTTGTTTTTTCACTTCACTTTTCAAGGTGAATTGTTTATCAATACTTTCTAAAGCCGCTTGAAGCTTTTCTTCCGAAGCTTCTTCATCTACCATTTCTCTTGGTGCTTTAATATCACTCCTAGCTATTTCTCCCGCGCTTAAATCATATTTTTTTGGCGATAGGGAACTAATAAGTATTGTATAAGTGACTATAAAAGTAAGCATAAATAACAAATATTTCTTATATTTATTTTTTATACTCTTAAAATTGTACCCTTTCATGTTGTTTCTCACCTTCTTGTCTATCTGAAGTACTTAATTTGGGTTTGCTATTATATCTTGTTCTACAATAAACATAACCTTAACCCTTATCTTGCCATCCCCCAAATCTTGAATACTTATATCCTTGTTAGTTATCTTAGCATCATTACTTAGAGATTTTATCAAAGATTTTTCTAAGTTTTCAGCTCCTTCCTTAATAGCTTCATCCCTATTTAAATTCACTTCTTTTTCAGAACGTTCAAAATAGGTTACTTTATTAAAAAATCCTTCATTATTATTTATTTTATCATAATACTTAAAGTTATTTATAGCTTTTTTTAAGTAAATTTTATTTCCCCAAAGATTCAAATATATATCACTATCTGTATTACCTGTATTCTCAATTCTAGTTCCGTTAACTTGAATCTCCATTTCCTTCTCATAAAAAGTATTAGCTATAACACTTCCTTTAGCTTCTACTGAATATTCATCGCCTTCTCTTCCTTGTATTGCTGTAATAAGCACATCTCCTTCATTAACAAAATCCCCCACACTAACTTTTGCTGTTCCAGAAGATACGTATATCCTTTTTATTTCCCCCCCTACCTTAGCAATACAATCTCCTTCTCTTGCTTCTTGTTCTATTTGTGGTGGAGTTACTTTTTCTTGTAGTATAATTTTTAAAGTTGAGCCTTCAATTCTTGCTCTTATCCACAAAATATCTGAATTTATATCCTGAATCTTTTTCTCTAAATCATAAACATTTATTTTATCCTTACTTATTCCTGGGGTAACCCCTAAAGAAGTTAACTCTTTTCGTATTTCAAAAGGAGTTACATTCTCTTTAGTATCTATCTCTACTGCCCAAATACGAGTAGACAGTATATACAAAACTCCAATAAAAAATATAAGACCTATAACTAAAGATAATTTATTTTTTAAAGATGAAATAAAAAATCTCATTCCTTGTTTACCTATTATCTTAGTCTTTCCCTTAAGATTTTTAGCTTCCTTTACCACTTCTTCATAATCATTATAATCAATTTCTAACCTTACAGTTGTTATATTAATTCTATTTATTTTATAGGCTTTTATATTCTTACTACATAGTATATTCAAAAACCTCTCTGGTGAGATCACACTAACTTCTACGATAATTTTTCCACTTTCTAATTTTTTATTTAATATCATTTTGTATACCCCTCGTACATAATTGCTTTAAAAACTCCAGATATTATTATAGTATCTCCACTTATGTATAAAATTTCAAAGGAACTCCCTTCTACTCTTATAACACCAATTCTAGAATTTATCCTTATTTCATTATCTTTAAAAGTTCGTATTCCCTTATGATTTTCAATAGTTATTTCTTTTTTTCCGCACACCGTAATTTTAGGTATATCCAACAAATCAGTATTCGGAATATTTAACTTTTCTATTATTTTTTCTTTGCTTTTATCAAACCTATTATCCAATTCAAACTCCTACAATTATTACTATCATTGTAATTTATGTTTTAAAGCAAAAAAAAATAACAAAAAGAACTCAAAATGAGTTCTTTTGCTATTTATTAGTTAAATATTCTTTAACAAATTGACTTACAAGTTTGCCATCTGCTCTACCTAATACTTTAGGTCTAACTAGAGCCATAACTTTTCCCATGTCCTTAATGCTAGTTGCGCCCGCATCTTTAGCTGATTCTTCTATTATTTCTTTTATTTCAACTTCACTTAACTGCTGAGGAAGGTAATCTAGCAAGATATCAATTTCAGCCTTAGACTGATCAACTAAATCTTGTCTATTTCCCTTTTCAAATTCAAGCATTGCTTCTCTTCTTTGCTTGACTTCTTTAGCTAATATCTCGATTGCTTCTACATCTTCAACAACCCTATTATCAGTTTTTTCAACTAACAATATTGCTGATTTTGCTGTGCTAATAACATTAGCCTTAAATTTATCTTTAGCTTTTAATGCAGCTTTCCAATCTTCTTGAAGTCTCTCTTTTATTGTTGGCATATTATACCTTCTTTCAAAAAAGAACAAGTCCTATTTGAACTTTCTCTTTCTAGCAGCTTCTGATTTTTTCTTTCTCTTTACGCTTGGCTTTTCGTAATGTTCTCTTTTTCTAACTTCTGAAATTACTCCAGCTCTAGCACATTTTCTCTTAAATCTTCTTAACGCACTTTCAAGTGTTTCGTTTTCTCCAACTTTAATTTCTGACATAAATTATCCCTCCCTCCGCTAGCTAAAATCTCTAAATTCAACTCAGCTACGGGCTTAATAACACACGGTATATTATACAATAGTCCTCAAAGGAATGTCAACAACTCTTGCTAATTTTTTAACCTGGTGGCCACGCTAAATTTCTACCAGCTAATACATGATAATGCATATGATGTACGGTTTGACCACCATCTTTTCCAGTATTATTTACAATTCTGTAACCATTTTCGGCAATTCCTAAGTCATTAACTATTTTATTAATTGCAAGGAATATATGTGAAATAATAGATGAATTTTCTTCATTTATATCATTAACACTACATATATGTTCCTTTGGTATAACCAAGAAATGTACTGGTGCTTCTGGACTAATGTCATAAAAGGCATACACTTTATCATCCTCATATATCTTTTTGCTAGGAATTTCACCTTTAATTATCTTACAAAAAATACAATCTTCCATGATTTCACCCCCTTTAACTTTAAAGTGAATTTATTCTACAAAATCTGCTGTAGCATAATCATCAAAAGCTTCTATTAACTTACATTTGATAATTTGCCCTTTCATATTATCTTGTATACCATTTACTTCTACTTTTATATAATTTCTAGTATATCCTTCATATACTCCTTCTTTTCCCTTAACTTCTTGCTCTATTAATACATCTAAAACTTCCCCAACATACTTTTGTATAAAAGCTTTTTCATTTTTTTTGTTTAATTCTATTAAAGCCTTACTTCTTTCTTCTTTAACATTACCATCTAATTGTCCTGGCATATCTGCTGCTCTAGTACCTTTTCTAGGACTATATTTAAATATATGAGTTTTAGTAAGCTTTATTCTATTTAGAAAATCATATGTTTCTTTAAATTCTTCTTCTGTTTCTCCAGGGAATCCTACAATTACATCTGTAGTTATAGAAACATCCTTAATATTTTGTCTTAAAATATTAACTATATTCTCATATTCTTCTGCTGTATATCTTCTATTCATTCTTTTTAATGTATCATTACAACCACTTTGTAATGATAGGTGGAATTGAGGACATAATTTCTTAAGTTTCTTTATTCTTTCAACCACTTCTGGCGTAAAGAAAGCTGGTTCTATAGATCCTATTCTTACTCTCTCTATACCATTTAGCATTTCTATATCTTCTAATAAGTCAACTAAAGTAATAGTTCCATCTAAATCTAACCCATAAGATGCAGTATGTATACCCGATAAAATTATTTCTTTAAATCCATGTTCATTAAGTCTCTTAATTTCATCTATTACCTTTCTAGGATCTTTCGAACATACTGATCCTCTCGCATAAGGTATTGTACAATATGTACAAAATCTATTACATCCATCTTGAATTTTTAAGAAAGCTCTAGTCTTATCTTGATATTCTTCAATATTTAATTCTTCAAATTTATTATTTTTTAGAACACCTTCAACATGAACTTGAACTTTTTCTTCATCTCTAGCCTTATTTACATAGTATACCACATCCCCCTTATTACGGGTACCTAAAACCACATCAACACCTTCAATTGCTGATACTTCTTTTGGAGCCATTTGAGAATAACATCCAACTACTGCGATTATAGCTTTTTCATTTAATCTTCTCGCTCTACTTATTATTTGTCTAGATTTTTTATCTCCCATATTTGTTACTGTGCAAGTATTAATAACATAAACATCAGCTATTTCTGAAAATTCTGTTACTTCGTAACCTTCTCTTATAAATTTTTCTGCCATAGCTTCTGATTCATATTGATTAACTCTGCAACCTAATGTAGCAAATGCAACCTTCATTAAATATTTCCTCCTAAATCGCCTAATTCATATTGTATTAATGATGTAGCTACAAAACCAGCTGTCTCTGTCCTTAAAATTCTATTTCCTAAAGTTATAATTTTCGCACCATTTTCTCTTAAAGTAGCTATTTCATCATTTTCAAAACCACCTTCTGGTCCAACCATTATACCTATTCTTTTTATATCATTCAATAAATTTTCTTTCCTAAGTTTGGATATAACCCCTCTTACTCCAAGATTATCCGCATTTTCATAAGGAACTAAAAATAAATCTATATCTTCTAATCTTTTTAACGCATCTTCAAAAGAAATAGGAGCACTTACAGTAGGAATTATACTTCTCTTACTTTGTTTAGCTGCTTCTAAAGCTATTCTATTTAATCTATCTAATTTCTTAAAATTACCTTTAAGTTTAACATCTACTCTTTTAGTTATAGTTGGTATAAACTCAGTAATTCCAAGTTCTGTACCTTTTTGAACTATTAAATCCATCTTTTGAGCTTTTGGCAACCCTTGAAATAAGTAAACTTCTACTTTACTTTCATTATTTATTTCTAGAACTTCTAGTATTTTTACTATTACTTCTTGTTTAGAAACACTATTTATTTCACATAAATACTCTGTTCCCTTACAATCATTCAATACAACTTTCTCGCCTTCTGATAATCTTAAAACCTTGTAAATATGTTTTACATCATCACCAAGTATTTTACCTTCAATTCCATTTATATTTTCTGGCGGGGTGAAAAACTTATGCATTTTATCTTCTCTCCTTAAATTTACTTAAGTCTAGCAATTATACAGTTCCATTCTCCATCTTTATTAACAGTTATAACTTCAAATCCACATTCTTCAAGCTTAGATGTTACCATATCAACTCTATCATGAATAATTCCTGAAGTTATGAAATATCCACTTTGCTTAAGAACTCTACTAACATCTTCTGTTAATATACAAATGATTTCTGCTAATATATTAGCTACTACTATATCTGCTTTTCCATCTATAACATCTATTAGATTACCTTCTAATATTTCAATATTATTTAGATTATTGTATCCCACATTTTCTTTTGCCGATTCAACAGCTACTGGATCTAGATCTACACCTATTGCTTTCTTAGCTCCAAGTTTTGCAGCTGATATAGCTAATATACCTGATCCACAACCAACATCAAATACAACGCTATCTTTTTCTACATATTTTTCTAGAGCTTGAATACACATATTTGTAGTTTCATGATCTCCTGTACCAAAAGCCATACCTGGATCTAATTCTACTACTAAATCTCCTTCTTTTTCTTCATATTCTTCCCAAATAGGTTTTATTACTATCTTTTCACCTATCCTGAAAGGCTTATAGTACTTTTTCCAAGTATTTGCCCAATCTTCTTCTTTCATATGCTCTACTTCTATGGTACCTTTCCCTACATTAATACCTAAAGATTTTATTTCTCTAATTTTTTCATTTATATATTCTAAAACTTCATCTATATTATCTTCATCTGAAAAATAACCTTTTACTACTGCAAATTTTCCTTTATGTTCCAAAACATTTATATCTGCAAAATCCCAAGTTAAAGGACCTTGTTCTCTACCAATTATGTCTTGAGGATCTTCTATAGCTACTCCTTTACAATCAAGGCTATAAAATATACCTGAAATAGGTTCTAAAGCCTCGCTTTCAGTAATAACTCTAACTTCTATCCAATTTCCATCCAAAAAAATCACATTCCTCTCTTTTGCTTCTTGACTAATATAATATTTTACACTTTTAAAAAGCATTATGTCAAATATATGAGTCTTTTTTCACCTTTTAAGTTATCAAAATTCATAATAGCAAAAAAATCTTGATGTTTAAATAATTTTGGACATAAATAGTCTATCCCAAAAAACATCAAGATTTCCTTTTTTAATCATTTATCTATAATACATTAACTGCAAATTTATTAATTAAATCATCTAATTCATTTTTATTTTTTTCAATAAACTCATTAAAGTTTAAACCTGATTTTTCTACCTTCTCACATAATGTATATAAAAATTCAGGAATATCTTCTGGTAAAAAATCTCCTTTTTCATTTCCTATTTGAGTTTTCCCCACTTCTATAGCACCATCAATAAACAATCTAAATGCATCTTTAAATTGATCTTCATGCTTAACTTTCATTCCCATTAATCCTATATCTCCGATTTCATGAACTCCACAAGAATTTGGACATCCTGATATAAACAATCGTGGCATTACATCTGAATTATAATTTCTCTCCTTAAAATAATTAATAATATCTGATAATAGATGTTGACTATTACATCTACCCATTTGACATATTGGAATTCCAATACAAGAAACACTTTGACCTATTCTAGTAACTTCACTAAAGCTTTCTGTAAGTTTTAAAAGCTCTTCTGCTTCATTACCATTTAAATTTCTTATATACATTCCTTCAACTAAAGCTAATCTAACATCTACTCCTTCCACTCTTTCAAGGAAATCAATTATTGATCTAAAATCTTTAAGTTCCAATTGTCCTCCCATAGGATGAATATATACTGAATATAATCCTGGTTGTTTTTGAACATATAAACGTTTATCTTTTATTTGTGTAGTTATTCCTTGTTTAACTATTTCCTTATGATCAATATTCAACTCTAAATCTTCATTTGATTTCTCTACTGCAACAAATTCTTTAATCTTTTTAATAAATTCTTCTTCTCCTAGTTTTTCTAGTATATATCTTACTCTTGCTCTAGCCCTATTTTTATAATCTCCTTCTGCTATAAAAAACTTTGTCATACCTTCTACATAATAAAGCACTTCATTTGCATCTATGAACTCTTCTACAAGTACTGCTTTTTTAGGATTCATCCCTAAACCGCCACCAGCATAAACAGCAAAACCATTTTTCCCATCTTTTTTAGTAGCTAAAAATCCCAAATCTTGAATAGTTACATGACCTTCATCCTTAGTAGTAGCTGAAAAAGATACTTTTAATTTTCTTGGTAAGTGATAAGATGTAATTTTTCTTAAAAAATGATTTCCCACTGCTAATGCATATGGAGTACAATCAAATATTTCACCTTTATCTACACCTGCTAAAGGAGAAATGGCTACATTTCTTGGATAATCCCCTCCAGCTCCTCTAGTAAAAATATCATAATCTAAGCATTCTTCCATTACATTACATATATCTTTAAAATCCATAGTGTGTAGTTGAATTGCTTGACGAGTTGTTAAATGAATTTTTTCAAGATTATATTTTTTAGCTAATTTATAAATAGTATTTAATTCTTCTACATTTGTTACACCTGATGGAATTCTTAATCTTATCATAAACTTTTTTCCGCCTCTTTCAGCATAAACTCCCATTCCTCCAGATGCTTTTTTAAATTCTGCCACACTTATTTCTTTTCTCAAAAAACTATCCCCAGTTTTTCTAAATTCATCAATCTCTTTTAATAATTGTTTCTTTAATTCATTCATCATTAGTTCCACCTCATATACTTTTATTTAAAGTTATTATATATTATTATTCTGTAATTTTTAAATAGATTAATCATATTTTATGTTAAATTTAGTATGTATAAATTTATACTTTTTATTCAAGATTACAAGCAAACCTTGTAAGTAAGCCATTTATATCATATATGAATATATTTTTTATGAATATATTTTTTATGTATATATTTTTTTATGTATATATTCTTTTAATACATATATTGTTTTCTAATCAGAATTAATAACTTAAATAAACCTAATGCTATACATATAAAAAAAAAATCATAAAGTTAACTTATAGTAATCTATACCAAAATAAACTTTATGATTTTTTCTATTTATTATAAATAATCTATATTATTTTCTAAAGAAACCCTTCTTATGTTTCTCTTCTTTCACATGTGCATCACTTTTAACTGTTTCTCCTGATGCTTCCATAAACATTCTTAAAGCTTCCTTTTGTTTTTCATTTAAAGTCTTAGGAATATCCACAATAACTTTTACGTATTGATCTCCTCTACCTGATGAATTAACTCTAGGAACTCCTTTACCCCTTAATCTAAATAATGTTCCTGATTGAGTTCCTGCAGGTACTGTATAAGAAACATCACCATCTACTGTAGGCACTTTAATTTCAATTCCTAAAGCTGCACTGGCCATAGATATGTGAGCATCTACATATATATCATTTCCTTTTCTCTTAAACTCTTTAGAAGGCATAACCCTAATCTTGATATATAAGTCTCCTGGAGAACCACCTTTCTCACCATGTTCACCTTGACCTCTTAAAGGCATAACATTGCCTGTATCTACACCTGCTGGTATATTTACTGTAATCTTCCTATTCTTTCTAACTTTACCTTTTCCTTTACAAGTATGACAAGGTGTTTCTATAACTTTACCTGTTCCATTACAGTGATCACAAGTAGTAGTACTTACAAAACTACCAAGTGGTGTTTGTCTTTGAACTCTAACTTGACCAGATCCATTACAATGTGGACATGTCTTTGAGCTTGTTCCTGGTTCTGCACCATCACCATGACAAGTTTCACAGGCTTCGCTTCTTGTTATAGATATTTCTTTCTTAGCTCCAAATACAGCTTCTTCAAAAGTTAAATTGATACTATATTCTAAATCTGCCCCTCTCTTAGGACCATTTCTTCTTTGTGAACCACCGCCACCTCCAAAGAAACTATCAAATATATCACCAAATCCACCCATATCTGAAAAATCAAAGCCGCCAAATCCGCTACCAGATCCACCAAATCCTGCACCATCAGCTGTACCAAATTGATCATAACGTGCTTTCTTTTCAGGATCTGAAAGAACTTGATAAGCTTCATTTATTTCTTTAAATTTATTTTCTGCTTCCTTATTCCCTTGGTTTTTATCTGGATGGTATTTTATAGCTAACTTTCTAAAGGCTCTTTTTATTTCATCATCACTAGCACCTTTTTGAAGACCTAGGATTTCATAATAGTCTTTATTTGCCATCTAATTTTCCTCCATTTTTACTATATATTTTATAATTATCATTTAATAAGAGGGAAGACTAATACCTTGCCTTCCCTCCTGTATTATATAAGATTTAATCTATTTATGACAACTATTTATCTTCGTCTACTTTGAAATCAGCATCTACAACATTGTCATCATGTGGTTCTTGGTTTGCTCCACCCATGTTGTTTGGATCAAATCCTTCAGCTCCTGGTTGACCTTGAGCTCCTGCTGCTTGATATATCTTTGAAGATACAGCGTAGAATTCTTGAGTTAATTCTTCCATTGCTTTCTTGATAGCTTCTAAATCATCAGAATCCTTAATCTTCTTAAGTTCTTCTATCTTAGCTTCTATCTTAGATTTATCAGCTGCATCTACCTTATCTCCAAGTTCTCCTAGAGTCTTTTCAGTTTGGTAAATTGTTTGATCAGCATTATTATGAACTTCTATCTTTTCTTTTCTCTTCTTATCTTCTTCAGCAAACTTTTCTGCTTCTTTTACAGCCTTATCTACTTCTTCATCACTTAAATTAGTTGATGCTGTAATTGTAATATTAGCTTCCTTACCAGTTCCCTTATCCATAGCTGAAACCTTAACTATACCGTTAGCATCTATATCAAATGTAACTTCGATTTGAGGAATTCCTCTTGGAGCTGGAGCTATTCCTGATAATGTAAATTGTCCTAATGTCTTGTTATCAGCAGCCATTTGTCTTTCACCTTGAACTACGTGAATTTCAACTGATGTTTGACCATCTGCAGCTGTTGAGAATACTTGACTCTTCTTGGCTGGGATAGTTGTATTTCTTTCTATTAAAGGAGTAGCAACTCCACCTAAAGTTTCAATACCTAATGTTAATGGAGTAACATCTAGTAATAATACGTCTTTAACTTCTCCAGTTAATACACCTGCTTGAATAGCTGCACCAATTGCAACACATTCATCTGGGTTAACTCCCTTTGAAGGTTCTTTTCCTGTAAAGTTCTTAACAGCTTCTTGTACTGCTGGGATTCTAGTTGATCCACCAACTAATATTACCTTATCTACTTGACCAATTGAAAGACCTGCATCACTTAATGCTTTCTTCATTGGTTCTACTGATCTTTGTACTAGATCGTGAGTTAATTCGTTAAATTTAGCTCTAGTTAAATTTAAGTCTATGTGTTTTGGACCAGTTGCATCAGCAGTGATGAATGGTAAGTTAATGTTTGTTTGTGTTGATGAAGATAATTCTATCTTAGCTTTTTCTGCCGCTTCTTTTAATCTTTGTAAAGCCATCTTATCATTTCTTAAATCTATTCCATTTTCAGCCTTGAATGTTTCTGCTATATAATCCATAACTTTGTTATCAAAGTCATCTCCACCTAGCTTAGTATCTCCATTTGTAGATAATACTTCGAATACACCATCACCAAGTTCTAGTATAGATACATCGAATGTACCACCACCTAAATCATATACTAATATTTTTTCACTATGATCTGTCTTATCTAAACCATATGCTAAAGATGCAGCAGTTGGTTCATTAATTATTCTTAATACTTCTAATCCTGCTATTTTACCAGCATCTTTTGTTGCTTGTCTTTCAGCATCGTTAAAGTAAGCTGGAACTGTAATAACTGCTTGAGAAACTGTTTCTCCTAAGTAAGCTTCTGCATCAGCTTTAATTTTTTGAAGAATCATTGCTGATATTTCTTGTGGTGAATAATCTTTTCCGTCTATATTTGTTTTATGGTTAGTACCCATTTCTCTCTTTATAGAAATTATTGTTTTATCTGGATTTGTAATCGCTTGTCTTTTAGCAACTTGACCCACTAATCTTGATCCATCAGCTTGGAATGAAACTACTGAAGGAGTAGTTCTTGAACCTTCTGAGTTAGCTATAACAACTGGTTCTCCACCTTCCATAACTGCAACACATGAATTTGTAGTACCTAAATCAATACCTATAATTTTTCCCATAATATATTCCTCCTTAAAATAGATAAATCTATTCTTATTTCATATAAAATTTATATAAATTAAAAGTTAATTAGCAACTTTGACTACTGAGTGTCTTATTACTTTGTCGCCTCTTTTATATCCTTTCATGAATACTTCAGCAACACTATTTTTTTCAAAATTTTCATCTTCTATATGCATAACTGCTTGATGTAAATTAGGATCATATTCTCCAGAAGCATCTATTTCTTCTACTCCTAATTTTCCAAAAGAACCTTCAAGTCCTTTAATAGTCATTTCTATACCTTTTTTTAGATCTTCTACGCTACCATCAGCAACTACAGCTCTTTCAAGATTATCTATAACTGGAAGTACTTCTTTTATTACATCTGCACATGCATCTGTGTAAATTCCTTCCTTTTCTTTAGCAGTTCTTTTTCTAAAGTTTTCATATTCAGCAGTAACTCTTAAAAGTCTATCTTTTAAAGCTTCCACCTCATTAGTAAGTTTCTGAATTTGATCCTTACTTTTTCTAAGCATATCTAATTCATCCTCTTTACTCTCTTCTTTAGTTTCTTCATTAACTTCTTCTGTTATTACTTCATTAGCATCAACTTCTATAGTTTCATCGCTTTCTTCAATAACTTCTGTATCTTCTTCTAAAATTTCTTTTTTATTATCTTCCATCTTTTAAAACTACACCTCGCTCCATTTATTTTTTTCTTACAGTCCTTGACCTTTTAATGCATCATTTAGCTCCTTCATAACCTGTGCCATAATAGCTATTACTCTTGAATAATTAATTCTCCTAGGTCCTATAAGTCCTATAGTTCCAATAGGTCTGTCTCCTAAAGAATATTCTGCAGAAATAACACTACAATTTTTAGCTTCAGGTATATAATTTTCATCGCCTATCTTTATTGTCAAGTCGCCTTTTGGGGCAATAAGTTCAACTACATAATCTTTATTGTATAAAAGGTTCAATATTTGCTTTGCATTATCTATGTCATTATACTCAGGGTAGTTAAATATATTTGTAGTTCCTTGCATGAATATATCTGAAGAATTATCTTCTTTTAAAGTATCATACAGTACTGGAACAATCGCATTAAACAAATCATCATAACCCTTAAGATCATTTTTTAAATTATTTATAACCTCAAGATTTATTTCTTGAATAGTCAAATTATCTAGTATCTTATTTATTAACTCATTAATCTTTTGTAATTCTTCTATACTTGGAATTCTTTTCACCTTAATCATATGGTTTTTTATAACTCCACTATCAGTAACTATTACTGAAACTAAATTGTACTCATCTACTTTCATTAGTTGAACTGATTTTATATAGCTTCTCATAACAGAAGGTGTTTGAACAACACAAGTTAAATTAGTTAATTCTGATAACAAAGTGCTAGCTTGCTTAACTATCTTATCAACTTCTAACATTGCAGAATCAATAATATATTGCTTTATTTGAAGTTCTTCATCGGGAGTTAACATAGCTTTTTCCATTAAACTATCTACATAAAGTCGATATCCTTTACTAGATGGGATTCTTCCTGATGATGCATGAGGTTGCTCTAAGTATCCCATATCTTCTAAATCAGACATTTCATTTCTAATAGTTGCAGATCCAACTCCAAGATCGTACTTTTTTGCTATAGTTCTTGAACCAACCGGTTCTCCTGTATTTATATAATCATTAATTATAGCCTCTAGAATTTTAATCTTTCTTCCATCAATAGCCATTCCCTCACCTCTTTGTTAGCACTCATTATCATCGAGTGCTAATGACTATGTTATTAATATATTCTTTATATCTTTTTTTGTCAATTCAGAATAACTTTATATTTTTACAAATAGTACTTTTTATATGAAATTATCTTTAATTTACTCTCAATTACTCCTATTATCTCCTTTTTTATAATATCATATCACTCATGACAGAGTTGGATAATTCTATTCCTAAATCACTCAAATATATCTTTCCACAATCTCTTTTTAATAATCCTAAATTTATATTTTTATTAATTACATTTTTGTATATTGAATCTATAGTAACCCCAAATTTTTCTTTAAATTTTTCCTCTGATATCCCTCTATTCATTCTTAATCCCATAAACATAAATTCTTCTATGTCATCTTCTCTAGTATTTTCATATTCTTCCTCAATAACTGAATGACCACTTTTTATATTTTCTATATATTTTTTTAAAGAATCTATATTTCTCATTCTTTTCTCATCTATAAAAGAACTAGAAGATACCCCAACTCCCAAATATTCTTCGCACATCCAATAAACTTTATTATGCTCGCATTCCTTTTCTTCCTTAGAAAAGTTTGAAATTTCATATTGCTTATATCCGTATTCTTCTAGTATTTTTTTACCTTCTCGATACATATCTCTTTCCTCTTCTTCTGAAGGTAAATCTAACATATCCTTTTCATATAAATTATAAAAAGCTGTTCCTTCCTCTATAATTAAACTATAATTTGAAATATGTTCTGGATTTAATTCAATAACTTCTTTCAAACCTCTTTTGAATTCCTCTACACTTTGTTTCGGCAATCCAAACATCATATCCACATTAATGTTCTTAAATCCTAAACTTCTAGCCAAAAAATAATTTTCTTTAAAACTTTCAAAAGTATGAATTCTACCTATAGATTTTAGTAAATCATTGTTTGTAGTTTGAAGTCCAAAACTCAATCTATTAATTCCTCCAAGTTTTATAACTTCAAACTTTTCTTTACTTACAGTACCAGGATTACATTCCATTGTCTTTTCTGCATTATTTGAAAAATTTAATTCTTTTATTGTATTCATAAGCTTATTTAATGAACTTATATCTAAATAAGATGGTGTTCCTCCACCAATAAACAAAGTTTTTATTTTGTAATTTTTACATTTATTTTTAATTTCTAAACATAACGCTTCTACATAACTCTCCATTAAATTCTCTCTACAAGCATATGATGGAAAGTCGCAATAAAAGCACTTTTGTTTACAAAATGGTATATGAATATATAAAGCTATCTCTTTCACCTTTCAGTCTCCTTTTTTTAATTTTTACTTATAAAAAAGTGGCTTCGCCACGCTTTTCTTAACTAAATTACATCTTAATTTTATAAAAGCATTTTTAGTATATTTAATCTTAACTGAAGTCACTTTTTTGGGCCAAACAGCAGTGTTCTTAAAGCTTAAATCTTCCTTTTTATCATATATTTTTTATTTAAGTTTTAAGGTTCTGTTGTGGCACTATATTTTTATTTTTTAACGTATTTGACAACTTACATATCAGAAAGCTAGTAATAATCAGTGCTCACTCTCAAAAAAGTTTTAAAATTTCTTATACGTTAAAAAAGAAGAGAGATTTTTCCCCCTTCTTCTAAAAATGTAGATAATGATAAATTAATTATTTTTAATATCTGATTATTAATCAACTTTAAGAACAGCCATGAATGCTTCTTGTGGTACTTCAACAGAACCCACTTGTCTCATTCTCTTCTTTCCTTCTTTTTGTTTCTCTAATAATTTCTTCTTTCTTGAAATATCCCCACCATAACATTTAGCAAGAACGTCTTTTCTCATAGCCTTAACTGTTTCTCTAGCTATTACCTTAGAACCTACAGCTGCTTGTATTGGTACTTCGAACATTTGTCTTGGAATAATTTCTTTTAACTTTTCTGCTATAGCTCTACCTTTGCTATATGCTCTTTCTTTTGGAACTATCATTGATAAAGCATCAACAATATCCCCATTTAAAAGAATATCAAGCTTAACTAATTCTGTTCTTTCATATCCCTTGAATTCATAATCTAGAGAAGCATATCCTCTAGTTCTTGACTTTAATGTATCAAAGAAATCATATACTATTTCGTTTAATGGTATATCATAAGTTATAACAGCTCTAGTTTCTTCCATGTATTGCATGTCAAGATATGTTCCTCTTCTTTCTTGACATAACTCCATTACTGCACCTACATAATCTGTTGGTGTTATAACAGAAGCTTTAACTACAGGTTCTTCCATAAACTCAATTTCTGTAGCTGCTGGAAGATTAGTTGGATTAGTAAGATCAAATTTTTGACCATCTGTCTTTGTAACTTTATAAATAACTGATGGAGCTGTTGTAATAATATCAAGATTAAATTCCCTCTCTATTCTTTCTTGGATAATTTCCATATGTAATAATCCAAGGAATCCACATCTAAAACCAAACCCTAAAGCTATTGAAGTTTCTGGCTCGAAATTTAAAGCAGCATCATTTATTTGAAGTTTCTCCAACGCTTCTTTCAATTCATCATATTTAGCACCATCTACTGGGTATATACCTGAATAAACCATCGGTACTGCTGGTTTATATCCTGGTAGCGGCTCATCAGTTGGCCTGTTTGCTTCTGTAATAGTATCACCAACTCTAGCATCTCTAACATTTTTAATAGAGCCAGTTATATATCCAACATCTCCTGCACTTAATTCTTTTATAGGCATTAACTTAGGAGTAAATACCCCAACTTCAACTACTTCATAAACCTTATCAGTAGCCATTAGCTTGATTTTTGTACCAGCTTTAACTTTACCATCTTTGATTCTTACATGACATACAACTCCTCTGTAACTATCATAATAAGAGTCAAATATTAAAGCTTTAAGTGGAGCTTCTTCATCCCCTTCTGGTGCTGGTAGTCTTTCAACTATAGTTTCTAATACATCTGGTATATTAAGACCAGTTTTAGCAGAAATCATAGGCGCACTTTCTGCTTCAATACCTATAACATCTTCAATTTCTCTTTTAACCTCATCTGCTCTTTGTGAAGGCAAATCTACCTTATTTATAACTGGAGCAATTTCAAGATCATTATCTAAAGCCAAATAAGTATTTGCTAAAGTTTGAGCTTGAATACCTTGAGTAGCATCTACTACTAGTATTGCTCCTTCACAAGCTGCTAAACTTCTAGATACTTCGTAAGTAAAATCTACATGTCCTGGAGTATCTATAAGATTTAAGATGTATTCTTGACCATCTTCTTCTCTCTTATAGATAAGTCTTGCTGCTTGAGACTTTATAGTTATTCCTCTTTCTCTTTCAAGTTCCATATTATCTAAAACTTGAGCTTCCATTTCTCTTTGTGTTAAAGTACCAGTCGCTTCTAAAAGTCTATCCGCTAAAGTAGACTTTCCATGATCAATGTGAGCAACTATAGAAAAGTTTCTTATGTATTTCTTTCTATCATTATTCATATATTAAAACCGTCTATATCTTTAGACAGGTATTTCACCCCCATTATACTAAATCAGCTAAATTATATCATATAACACTTACCTACTGTCAATACAAACAAAGCCCTATATCATATTCTATTAATCCTTAACTTACTTCATCTAGAAAATCTTCAAAACAATTTTCTACTATTTCTATCACTTCACCTGCTTTTTCTATAATAGCAGATTCTTCTTTAATTTTAAAATTTTTATCTCCAATCCTTACTAATATATTATTTTTTTCATCATAATAAATTTTAATGCTAGCGTTATCAGTAATAAATTCTGAAAAATCCTTTCCTAATTCATTTTTTACTTTTTCATAATTTTCTTTTGTATTTCCTAAAGGAGACAAGGCTTTTGTATTTAATAAATTAACCTTTATCAAACCTATTATAGCCATTATTAAACAAAGCAATACAAATAATACTCTAATCTTTTTCAAAAAAGCACCCCCAAGGTATTTCATATACCTTTAAGGATGCTCATTTTGTATATTTTTTATTCATTATTTTCTATTAATATGTTCTGCTATTAACCTTGCTATATATCTTCCTGAAGTTTGCGCTTCTGCAGAAGTATTTATATTAGCTCCACACTCTATTAACATACTTCCATCACTTAAGTTTTCATTAAATGCATTCATCCCTCTATTATAAGTATATATTTTCTTAACTAACCCTGGAAATAAAGCATTGGACTTATTTAATAACTCCTCTGCCAAAGCTTGATTTTTAGCAAATCTAGAACTATTTCTTGTAGTTACAAACATTAATGTAGCCACATTCTCACCATTTATATTTGCTGTAACACTAGCTTTATTCTCTACAGAATCTCTATGAAGATCTATTATCATTTTAAAATCACCATATTTTTTCAAATAAGCATTAACTGTCTCATTTGATCTCTTATAACTATCATTATAGGATACACTATGATTTGTTTTATCATGTATAACTGATATCCCATAGTTATTTTCCAATTCTTCTTCTATAACATTACCTACTCCAACAACACTATACCTTTCATCTAAAGTATCTCCCGCTGCTTCTGCATAATTTTCTGTAGTATGAGTATGATATATCAAAACTTCTACCTTAGAAGGATCTAAAACCTTCTTAAGAGAAGGATCATAAGCCCCTGATGTTACATTTCCTTTTTCTACTCTTTGTATTAAATCATCAGTCAAATTAAAAGCACTTATATCTATAGTAGAGGAAGTAACTTCTTTATTTCCATATTCTGAAGTACTATTAAATTCTATCCCATTCAGCAGATTAGGATTATATAAAGCCACTTCATTAGATATAAGTTTTAACTTATTTATATTATTTAATCCAGCTGCTTCTATAAAAACATTTTTTAAAGAAAGCTTATTTTCTGCATAAGCTCCTTCATTATAAATCTGGTTTTCAACTAAGGGCATACCTAAATTTAATAATTGTACATACACAAAGCCTCCCCTTTCTTTATTAGTTTTTAAAATACCAATAACCCTTATCGAAAAGAAAATAATAATTAGAAACAAAATAATCATTATATAGTTAATCTTTGGTCTAACACTTCTTCTTCCTAAAGCTTCTCCATACACAAAACTACCTCCCACTTATTAAGTTATATCCCCTATATAAGTATTTACATTACATTATATTCTTTATTATTGTTATTATTACATAACAATAATATCTATAATTTCAAATAGCCTTCTATACTTAATTAATTCAAAAACTTATTTATATCTTCCATAGTCATATTAGGTTGAAGTCCTATATTTATTCCATTTGCAATAATCTTAGATAATGAATCTATCATAAGATCTACTTCTTTAGGAGTAACTACTAAATCCCCTACATAAGGATTTAACACTTCTCTAATCAACTTACTCTTTTCCTCTTTATTAACTTTCCTTAACATATTATAAAAATCTTTTCCTTCTTCTGACTGATTTATTAAATCATCTAAAACTAAATCTATAGTATCATTGGCAATTGTAGCTGCATCAACTACAGTAGGTACACCTATTGCTATTACCTTTACCCCTAAAGATTCTTCATTTATCCTCATTCTATTATTACCAACACCTGCTCCTGGCGAGATTCCTGTATCACTAATTTGAATAGTCCTATTTACTCTGTCTATTTTTCTAGAAGCTAAAGCATCTATGCATACAACTACATCTGGTTTTATTTTTTCAACTAACCCTTTAATTATTTCCCCAGTTTCTACCCCAGTAACTCCTAAAACTCCTGGAGCAATAGCTGCTACTTTATAAACACTATCATCAATTACATCTGGCATAACATCCTTTAAATGTCTTGTAACCATTATTCCTTCTGTTACTTTTGGACCTAAAGCATCAGGAGTAACCTTCCAATTTCCAAGACCTACCACCAAGGCTAACATATCATCTTTCATATTAATAAGACGTTTTAAAGTTCTGCCTAAGGCTTTTGATACATCATCCATAAGTCCACCATCATAAGCTGTGAACTCCGGAATATCCAATGTAATATACGTACCAACAGGTTTTCCCATTTTTTTCGCTCCATCTTCATTCAAAATATTAACCTTTGTTATTTTTGTCCCTTCATCTTCCAATTCTTCTACAGAAACTCCAGCAATTTCACTATTATTATCTTCTGTATACATTTCTTTAGCTTCAACAGCCAGATCTGTTCTTACATTTATCATATTGGCACCTCTCTTCTAACACTTGTATTTTTAATTTTTCCGTTTTACATAAATTTAATACTTGAATAATATATATTTCAATGCTATAATATGGTTTGTTGAATATGACTCGTACGCAGATTTCCCCAAAAACTGCAAGAGGCCCTATTAAAATTAGAGGGGGTGAATTAAGAATGGCAAATATCAAATCAGCAAAGAAAAGAATATTAGTTACTGAAAAGAAGACTGCTAGAAATAGAATGGTTAAGTCTGCTTTAAAGACTGCTATAAAGAAATTCGAAGCTGCAGTTTCAGCTAACAACGCTGAAGAAGCAAAAGAATTATTCTCAAAAGCTACTAAAGCTTTAGATATGGCTGCTCAAAAAGGAGTAGTACATAAGAATATGGCTGCTAGAAAGAAGTCAAGATTAGCTGCAAAGTTAAACGCTATGGCTTAATTGTATAAAACCGACCTAGATCTAGGTCGGTTGTTTACTTTTTATAAGCTTTTTTTAAAAATCAAAGATTATTTGAGTCTTATCACCAATCTTTTTAAAACCCAATCTTTCATATACTCTTTTAGCCTCACTAAATCTTTCAGTAATTACATAAAGATACTCAACATTATTTTTCTTACATTGTTTTAACATATACTTTAAAGTAAATGTTCCAATTCCTTTTCCTCTATATTCTTTAAGTATTCCTATATCCTCAAGTTTTGCTACATTTTTATTAATTAATAATTCACAAGACCCCACTGGAATAGTATCTTTATATATTAAAAAAGCTTTTAAATCATTAGACTTATCTTTATACACTTCTACCTTTCTTAATATCTTAGCTCTTGCATATCTGTTTCCTAATGCGCTTTCATTATCCTTTATGCTTATATTAATTAAACTTTCATACTCTTTATCTGTTATAACTTCTTTAATCTCTATAGTTTCATCTAACTCTATGTCAAAAAATTCTTTTGTGTTTATAACCATATAATCAAAATTATCTACTCTAGAAGGCTTCAAATTGAACTTTCTTAATTCACCTCTATCAATGTTTTTATTAACTTCAAAATTCAAAAACCTTCTCTTTTTTCTTTTACTAACTTTAATTTCCTCTATTAAAAACTCTAAAATTTCTTCAAACTCAAATTCCTTTTGAAATATAGTTAAATTGCTAGCATATATGTTTCTAAAATTATTATCCCAAAACTTAATCAAGTTTTTATATTTTTTCTTTTCTGAATAACATTCAACATATTTAAGTTCTGTATCTTTTAATAAATTAATCATTTGCTATATTCCGCCTTTTAAATAATATACTATGATATTATCACAAATTTTATTTATATATCAATTTTAATATTCAATGTATATATTCATATAAACTAGTAATACTATTAATAATATTTTATGTTAGGAGCCTGATTTATGAATTATAAAATCGCTGATGTTAATCAAAAAGAATTTGATGCTATAAAAAAAGCTGAAGAATTAATGAAAAAAGAAACTGGAAAAGACTTTGTGCTAATTGCTTGGAACAAAAAAGAATAATACAGTATAATAAAAAAGTAATAATTTAATTTTTCCTTTATATAATGTAAAATTGAATTATTACTATTTTTTATTACACTTAAGGAGATATATTATGAATTATAAGATTTTCGGGGACAACCTACCTGCTGTTACTATAAGTTTAGAGCCTGGGGAAAGTATTTATACTCAATCTGGTGGAATGTCTTGGATGAGTGATGGCATGAAAATGGATACTAATATGAAAGGAGGACTATTTAAGGGTATTGGTCGTATGTTCTCAGGAGAATCCTTATTTATGGCTACTTATACTGCTACACTTCCTAATAGCAGCATAACTATAGCTTCATCTTTTCCTGGTAGCATCTTACCTTTACAAATAGATTCAGGTAAAGAATACATCTGCCAAAAAAGTGCTTTTTTATGTGCTGAACCAAATGTTCAACTTTCTGCTGAAGTTGTAAAAGGACTTAAAGGAGGATTATTTGGCGGTGAAGGTTTCATTCTTCAACGTTTAAGTGGAAGTGGACTTGCCTTTATAGAAATTGATGGTAGTGTAGCTGAATATAACTTATTACCTGGTGAAAGTTTAGTAGTAGATACAGGTAATGTAGCAATTTATGAATCTACTGTCAATTACACTGTTCAAACTGTAAAAGGATTCAAAAATATTTTATTTGGTGGCGAAGGTTTATTTTTAACTAGATTAACCGGTCCCGGAAAGGTATGGCTACAAACAATGACAATGCCATCCTTTGCATCTAGAATAATTCCTTATTTACCTATAAATAATTCAAATAAATAAATAAAAAAGAACAAGGCTCATAGATTATATGAGTCTTGTCTTATTAACACCTTAATAACTTTTCTTCCATATAGATGGACTAAACATAATAAGCATCGGATATATTTCCAACCTTCCTGCTAACATACAAAAAGATAATACTAATTTGCTAAGTCCTGAAAATGCTGAAAAGTTACCAACTGGTCCTACCATTTCAAGCCCTGGTCCTATATTGCTCATAGTCGTAATTACTGATGTAGTAGTTGTTAACATATCAAATCCATCAAAAGATATGATAAACATAGCTATTAAAGAAATTACTGCATAAGCTCCTATAAACAGAAATACACCTGATATAGTTTCTTCTTGCACAACCTTCCCATCTATCTTTACACTCTGTATTCTTTTAGGATGTAATATTTTATTTATCTCACGTCTTATAGCTTTTAATATAATTACAAATCTAATTGTTTTTATTCCACCACCAGTAGATCCAGCCATAGCTCCTACAAGCATTAAAAACATTATAATCATTTTACTCATAGTAGGCCATAAATTAAAATCTGCAGTAGCAAAACCTGTTGATGTCACTATAGATGACACCTGGAATGTAGACGCTCTAATAGCTTCTCCTATATTCCAATCATAAATATCTAAGATATTTATTGTAATAAATACTACAGCCACAACTATTATTAATACATAGTATTTCAATTCTTCATTATTCAATGCATTTTTTATGTTTCCCTTTACAACTTGATAATACAATGTAAAATTAACACCAAATATCATCATAAATATAGCTATAATCCATTCTACAGCTGGATTATTAAAAGCAGCTACACTAGAGTTCATATTAGAAAATCCACCTGTTCCTGCTGTTCCAAGGGCATGTATAATTGAATCATAAATAGAAAGTCCAGCAATTTTTAAACATATTGTTTCTATTACTGTAAGTACAAAATAAATTATATATAATATCTTAGCAGTTTCTTTTATTTTAGGTACTATTTTCCCAGGATTAGGTCCTGGACTTTCAGCCTTTAATAGATGTATAGTATTTGCTCCTAATGATGGTATAAGAGCAAGCATAAATATTAAAACTCCCATACCACCTATCCAGTGTGTAAAACTTCTCCAGAATAATATTCCTTTGGGCAAAGATTCAATTTCAGTTAAAATTGTAGCACCTGTAGTAGTAAAACCTGATACCGTTTCAAAAAAGGCATCTATAACTGAAGGTATAGAACCATCTATTACAAAAGGAATAGATCCTACTATTGAAATAGCAACCCAAGCAATTCCTACTGCTATAAACCCTTCCTTTGCATACATTTCATTTTTTTTCACTTTAACTCTACATAATAAAAACACTATAGGCGCTGTAACTGCAATAGTACTTATAAAGGCTAACGCATCACCCTCTCCATAATACAAGGATACTAATAGAGGTATTAATAAAAGAGCCAACTCATATTTTAATACATTTCCTATAACCTTTAATACTACTTTATAGTTCATATTTACTTGCCACCTCCAAGGAATATATCATTTATATCCAATAAACTATGATCCTTAGTTACGACAATTACTCTATCTTTTTCTTTTAATACATCATCACCAGTTGGAATAATTATTTTACTATCCCTAACAATAGTAGCTACTAAACAATCCTTTTCAAAATTAATATCCTTAAGCTTTTTATTTATATTATTTGTGTCTTCAGCAATAATAAATTCAACTGCTTCTGCTTTATCATTACAAATCTTATACACATTTTCTATAAAACATCTTCTTTTATTTTTTAAAGATCTTACATATCTTATTATTCTATTAGAAGTAACTGATTTAGGACTAATAACAGAATCTATGCCTACACTTTGAGCTATTTCTTTATAATTATCTCTAGTTATTTTTGTAATAATATTATCCACATTATTCTTAGATGCAAATAATGAATCTATTAAATTATCCTCATCTCTACTTGTTAAAGTTATAAAACTATCAACATCTGTTAGATTTTCTGATAATAGTAAATCTTGATCCATTCCATCACCATTAATAATAATAGCATGTGGTAATAATTCTGTAAGTTCTTCACACTTTTCTTTGTTTCTTTCAATGATTTTAGAATTTACCCCAACCTCATTTATAATCTTAGCTAAGTAATAACTAATTTTTCCTCCACCTATTATCATTGAATTCTTAATTCTCTTTTTATACTTTCCAAGTTTCTTAAATAAATCTTGAATATCTTTATGCTCACCTATAACATATAACCTATCATCTTTACGGAATACGAAATCTCCATTCGGAATTATAACTTCCTCTCCTCGTTCTACTCCACAAATTAATACATTACCTTTTGTAAAATCAATGTCACAAATCCTTTTACCTTCTAGTCCTGTATTACCTGATAACTTAAAACCAACTAAATTAACTTTCCCCTCTGAAAAATTATCAATACTACATACAGATGGATACTTTATCAATTTAGCAATTTCTATAGCTGCCTCTTTTTCAGGATTAATAACTAAATCAATTCCTACAGCCTTTGTAAGTAAAGTAACATCTTCATCATAGTTAGGATTTCTAACCCTTGCTACTGTATATTTTACTCCTAAGTTCTTTGCAGCAAGACAACATAACATATTCAGTTCATCGCTATCTGTTACTGATATTAATAAATCTGAATTTTTAATACCAGCTTCATCTAACACCTTGAAATTGGTACAATTTCCCTTTACACACATTACATCTAAATTATTTGTTATACGTTCTATTGCTATATCACGCTTATCAATGATAGTTATATTATCTTCCTCTACAGAAAGAAACTTGGCTAATCTATATCCAACTTTGCCAGCACCGACTATAATAATATTCATTTCAATGTCTCCTTATTATTTAAACACATTATGCAATTTTATCTTACAATTATACATTATATGACACACTAACTCAAAGCTATAAAATGCTCAATTTACTTATTTTATAAAGATACGGTTCCCTTTACAAGGTTTCTTAAAGAATTACGTACTTCCATAAATTTTAATAATTAAATCTTACATACTCCTTGCTTTTTCCATTCACATTCAGCACATATATAATTAAAATTATTTGCTAACATTTTTTTATATATTTCATTTTTTATATACGAAAAATTGTATATATTATCTACATTTAAATTATACCTATGTATTGTCCTTAAATCCATTTCTTTTACCTTATCAGCTGTATTACATTTCTCACTTTGGAGTTTATTAGGACAACATTCACATACATCATCGCAACTTTTTACAAATTTAATCCTAATATCATCATTACTTTTTAATTCATTCACTATTTTATCCATATTTTTTACAAATTCATTACTGTACCCAAGTCCTCTATAAAAATAGATACAATTTATATGATGTGGTCTAAGCTTTAGCACCAAGTTTCACCACCTTCTTTAATCTTTTCTTCACTATTAATGCCACCATTATACCTAAAGCAGTTACTACAATATCTTTAATTATAAAAGGATATAAACCTGCTATTAAAGCTTCGTTAAAAGTTAAATTTAATACTAACTTAAGCTGCATTACTCCAAAAACATATTCTATAGCTACTCCTATATATGTTCCTAAAAACAAAACTAATTTATTATTTTTACTTGCTGCAACTCCAACTATATATGCCATAAAAATAAATCCTAATATATATCCGCCTGTAGCTCCAAATAGCACCCCTGCCCCTGCAGAAAAATTAGAATATACAGGTACACCTATAGCTCCTAGAAGAGCAAAAATAATCATAGAAACTGTAGATATTTTTTCCTCAAAAATTACAGATATAACTACAACTCCAAAAACTTGAAGAGTTATTGGTACTGTAGTAAAAGGTAACGGAAAAGATATTTGAGAAAATACCGCCATAAGCGCTGCGCCAAATGCTATTAGAACCATTTCTTTAACTGTTAATTTCATATTATTTCTTTAGTGATACGTAGTAAAACATATTACTAAAGTTCACCCCCTTTTCATTTTTCACATAATATATTTATACAATTTTTCTTATTTAACTTTCTAATTTAAATTTTAATATATTAGCTTCTTAAGTACCATTAATATTTTATTTTCAAACTAATAATATCTATATTCATCTCATCAGTGTAACTAATAAAGGTATTTATGTCAATATTTTCTCGTTATTTTTATATTCATGTAACCAATTTCTTTAAATCAAAATACTATATATAAAGTAGTAATCCTTATTGAGGTGAATAAATGAATCCTTTATTAAATATGTTGTTTGGAAACATTATGGGCGGAAACGGTATGAACAACAACCCTCTAATGAATATGCTTATGGGGAATATGATGGGTGGAAATAATAATAGCATGGGTAATAATCCATTAATTAACATGCTTATGGGCAATATGAATAATCAAAATAATAATAATAATATGAATCCTTTAAATAATTTAATGCAAAATATGAATCCAAATAATATGATGAATGGAAACCCTAATTCTGAAACTCCTAATATGAACGGAAACATGAATAACGGAAACATGAATAACGGAAATCCTATGAATAATATGTTCAATGGACAAAATATGAATGGTATGAATCCTTTATTAAGCATGCTAATGGGTAATATGAATCCTGGAATGAATCCTGGAATGAATCCTAATATGATGAATAATCCTATGATGAATCCTATGATGAATATGAATCAAATGCCAAACGGAAGACGTCGCCGTAAACATTCTAAAAGACATTAATAAAATTTTAAGGTATCCTTTAATGACTTTGTATACATGGCACCCTTTGGTATACTTAAAAATCTCGTAACTTAAATATTTTAAGCTACGAGATTTTTAATTTTATCTTTCTCTTACTATTTATTTTATTTTTTTCTTAATTCCATCATATAGATATCTAAGATATTCTGTATCAACATTTTCTTCTTCTAAACTTTTCAACCTTTCTTCAACATTTTTTATAGTTTCCCTAGCTTCTTTAAAATCTTTTTGTTTAATACAAGTGCTTGTGTATTCCATTAAATAATCTACTTTCTTAACTAGTTTAGCTAAATCTTCTCTATCTTTATTTACTAATTCTAATAATACAGAATAAATTTTAGCTGAAGTTGTTTTCTTAACATTAAATAAAAAATCATTACTTTTGCTTGTTACTTTTGCCATCTTACTTTTCCTCTTATCTATTTTTCCTAATAATAATTGTACTTTACTTATACATTTAAGCTCTCTATGTTTTTTCATAGTATACCCTATATTATATCTTTTGATTACTTATTTTCAAGCATATATTCTTTCACATAATATATTTCTATACATCATATATTCTTTTACATCATATATTCTTTTACATCATATATTTTTTCGTATCATAGCTAAAAAGAGGGTATATCTAAGTGATATACCCCTCTATTAATATAATTGTAAATTAATTTTTATATACAACTACACCCTTACTATTAAATACAGAATATCCTTTATGTTTCTTGCATTCTGCAATAGCATTTTCTAATACCTTAAAAGCACCTACTTGACTTGCTGCATCTTCCCATGTTTTTCTTACTCTATATAATTCAGTTGTAGATGATCCTCCAAGTTCTGCACTAATCATATTCAAGAATCTTTGCCATCCTAAATCTAAGGTTCTATACGGACAATACTTTCCGCTGAAATCTTGATGTTTCTTAACATTATTAATATTCCATCCATATTTCTTTAATAATTGTGCAGTTAATTTGGCTGCATTTTTTTCTGCATTAGTAAATCTAGTTCCACCGCTCTTTGAGTAACATATTTCAATTGCAATATATTTTCTATTACCAGTACCACTTCCACCATCTCCTGCATGCCATGCATTTCTGTTAAATGGAATACCTTGAATAGCTTCCTTATCATCAACAGCTATATGAAAACTCACCTCATTGTTATTACTAATCATATAAGATATTTCATTAGCTGCACTTGCATCATTAGCTGTATTATGAATACATATTCCTATTGGTGTCATTGAATAAGGACACTTTACACTATACTTACTTGAACTTACTAACTTTTGTTTGATTTCCATAAAAAACACTCCCTTTATTTTTATTGAATTAGCTAATTCATAAATAATAAAGGGAGTTATTGTGTTTTTTGTAAATATTATCAAAATCAATTTTCTTTGCAGCTCATTAACTTACCATATTCATTTATTTTAAATATTCCATCTTCATTAAACAAACATCTGCCTGTACTAGTTATTTTTTGAGGAAGATAGACAACCATCATATCCTTAAATTCATCTCTGAAATAGCTTTGCTTTTCTTCAAAAATACTCCTTTCTTGTGTACTAAATTCTGATATATTTTCTTTAATTGTATCCTCAATAAAAAGAACACCTTTACAGCCTTTTTTACTTATAATATTCAAAAATTCATTATTTATCATTTTATCAATATTACTTCTATTAAGCCTTATACAAATGCCGTAAAAAATACCTCTCTTAAAAAAAATATCTGCTATATTCATTAGATAATTATAATTGTCATCCTGTCCCATATTTAATATAGGAATTAAATTTCTATTAGAATCAAATAACTTTATATCATCTTCTCTTATAGATTGCCCTTTTGTAAATAAAGGAAAAATTATATTCTTTACCTTTGCAGCTTCATATATTACATCTCGTCTCTCCAAAGATTCTTCTCCTGCAAATACTATAGATGAAACCCCTCTTCTTTTTGCTTCTAAAAATATCTTTTTCCAACATCCAATATCTATATTAAAAATCATCTTTTTTTCAGATGTACATCCACTACAAAATAAATTACATTGTCTATTTAAAGTTTCAATTAAAAAGCTTGGAGCAATTTTGCCTTCTTTTCTTAAACTTTCTCTTCTTTTCTTTGCCTTTCTACTAGAAACAGTAAATTTCAAAAGGAAAGCAGCTTCTCTTGGATTTTTCATTATATCCTTTAAAATATGCTGACCGGCACTCTTTATATACTCCTTTAACTCTTCCATCTATATCTCTCCATATAACTTGATTATAAATTATATTATTTTAAGAATATCAAAAAAAGACTATTAAAATATAATATTTTATAGTTTTAATAACTATCTAAGTAATATAGAACTCTAGAAAAATCAAGTTTCTTTAAATCTTTTTCTCTAATAAGAAAATTAGCTATACCGCTATCCCCAAGAGAAATATCTATATCATCATCCTTAATACTACTTATAGTAAATAAACATATATTATAATCACTAAATTCTTCTCTATGCCTTATATCTCCTTGAAGTAAATTGGGATTTCCACCTAAAACAATGTTATTAGAACTAAATATATTTTCTATTTTTTCTGAATCAATATCTTCTATATCATAAAAACTTTCTACAGTAGTATTAAAATATTTTTTATACGTATTTATAAAAACTTCATCAAATTTAAAATCATTAAAATTAATAATACTTCTGCAAATTCTTCCTATTAATTTATACTCTCCCTCAAAAGGAAAACTCCCCTTAAATTCTAACCTTGATACCTTTTCATTTTCCTTTAATGAATAGTCTATATTTTCATGATATATAACTCTAAAACTATCTCCTTTGGTTGGATTTAACAAATCATTTCCTAAAGTTTCACCTCTATTGCATGCAATATAAAATTGTAATATTCCCTTATTGGGAAAGTGACTTATCTTTGGCAACTCTTCAAAATTAATTTGTCCTAAAAACCTCAAAGGTTCCCCTTTAAATTCATCTTCTTTATCTAATGGATATTTAAAACTTTTAGGAATGTAAGGAGTTCCACCTAACTTACTATTAAAAATAGTAGTTTTTTTCTTTAAGGCTTTAAACTCTATTGCTTCTTTACTTGTTAAATTCAGTACTTCATTACATATATCATTAAAAATTTTGCTCTCCATAACCTTCTCCTTACTTTTTTAATAATTTATATAAAAATATAGAGATATGATTCTATAATAAAAGTATATAAAATCATATCTCCTTTAAAATTAACAAAAAATTATTTTGTCTTTATATATACACTCATTTTAGAAGCATATCCATTTGCTCCAATGTTAGTAAGGCTATAATTCTTAAATCCTTTTATAGAATTATTATACAACAATCCTCTATTAGAAGTACTCATTAAATAAATTCCGTCTTTTTTTGAATAAGTTCTCACTTTAAATACTGAAGGTTTTGTGCTTATACTTATTTTGGTAGATGAAGAACTTGTATAAGAAATATATTCTTTGCTATTTTCTTTTGATTGTAAAGTTAAACCACTGCCTGAAGCACCAACCTTCCATACTATAGCTGCATCATCAGTAGTAATTGCATTATCTTTTACTGTTACTGATGTAGAAGATAAGTTACTACTTCCAGAATTATTTTCTGTTATAGCATAATTGTTATTTCCATAGTTACCTACTATAACAATTTCTGATCCTACAGTAATTTGACTTGCTGAAGTTACAAGAGTATAAGTATTTTCTTCTTGTGGTTCTTCTGGGTCTGGGTTTACTGGATCTTCTGGATCAGGATTTACCGGATCTTCTGGATCAGGAATTACTGGGTCTGGAGATTCAGGATCTACACCATTTCCCCATATAACATTAATTAATTGTGGCTCATCAATATATGGATTTCTATTACCTTGGAAATCTGCAGTTATATTATTTTGTTGAATTTCATAAGAATCAACTGGATCTAATTTATTCCAAGCAACTAAAGTTTTTGTACCACCAACTAAAACATTATTTAATAAACTTTCTAATGATGGATAATGAGTAATTAGGTATGCAAATATACGAGCTACATCACCTTTATATTGATCAGTTGGTTCAAATTTAGAAGATGTTGCATAACCTGTTAATTCCCCTTTATAATTTGATTTAATACTATCTTCACTTAGGTATTTTCCTATTTTATTAAAACTTGAAGCACTTGTTCCAGTTGTATAATAAGTAGTAGTTATTTCATTACTTGAAAGATCTGCATAAGGCTTATTGCTTCTTGCACCATTAAGACTTGCATTAGCTGGACGTACATGATGAGCATCTGCTCCTGCTCCTGTTGTCCCAAATAATCCACCTGATAATGATTGTGGCCATACATGTTCTCTATTAACTGTAACTGAACTAAAATCTTTTATTGAGCTTGTATAAATATTTGAATAAAATAATCTACATGTACCTGTTGGATGTGAATCATTTACTAACCTATCAGAAGTTTGCCAAAGATATGCTAAAGAACCTGAAGATGTTCCCCCGTATTTAGGATGCTTTTTATCTGTTCCATTAATAGTTTTTCCAAAAGCAGAAATATATTTATCAGATGATGAAGAACTAAATTGACCTGAAGAAGCATATCCTATTAGAGCTCTTAACCCTTCAAATACCTCCTTACTTGAATACTTTCCACTGATTAATGAGTTTAAGCCTCCTAGTGAATTATAGTATGTTCCAGTATAAGTATTTAAATTACTTACTACCTTAGCATCTACTACTTCTACATAGGATACATTTACTGAAAAGATAATACTTAATGATAATATTAAAGACATAATTAAGCTTAAACTTTTCTTTTTCATTTTATACATATCAATTCCCCCTTTTATGTTTTATTTTTCCTATTTTAATAATATATTACTCAAACTTCTTTTTCAACAACTTTACGAACTTTTTTATTTATTTTTACCTTTTATTTATAATAAACGACGAAATATATGCACATACACTAACACTAATTTACGTTATTTTTTTATATATTATATTATATTCAATTTTGCACCCCTCTTTATCCTTTTTATGTAACTTTTTCATCTGTGTGACAGGCTTTAAGACAGCCTAATTTCATATTTGCTTTCTTAAAGATAAAATAAAGCGCGAAATCAAATGATGATTTCACGCTGAACAATTATACGCATAAACTACAACAATAAAAATATCTAAACTCTTTTTGTTTTTGTAAAAGAGTGTTGTTCTTATCTTTTTATATTATTAATTATAATTCACTTTTTAAATCTTTAATAAATTCAAAAGCTTCTTCCCTATTATCATTTAATCTTCTTACAATAGCACTTCCTACTATAACTCCATCACAACTTTCTTTAACCTTTTTTACAACTTCCCTAGAAGAAATACCAAAACCAAGACAAACAGGAGCTTTAGTATTTTCTTTTACAGTAGCTAAATATTCATTAATCCTTTCATTTAAACTACTTCTCTCTCCTGTAGTTCCATTAGAAGAAACACAATAAACAAATCCCTTAGCACCTTCTATTATTTTTTCTGTTCTCTCCTTAGAAGTAGGTGCTACTAATGGAATTAGATACAAACCTTCCTTTTCACATTTTTCTTGAAGTTCTTTTCTTTCTTCTAAAGGAATGTCTGGAACTATAATGCCATCAAATCCTGATTCTGCTGATTCTTTTAAAAACTTTTCTACACCTCTTGAATGTACTAAATTAAAATATACCATTATTACTAAAGGTACCTCACTTTTTTCTCTAACTTTTTTTCCACAAGTAAATATATCTTTTACTTTCACACCATTTTTCAACGCTCTACAATAAGAATCTTGAATTACAGGACCATCAGCTAAAGGGTCGCTAAAAGGAATTCCTATTTCTATTATGTCTGCTCCCAAACTTTCAAGTTTAAACACATTTTCTACAGTTGTCCTAAGATCAGGGTCTCCACAAGATATAAAAGGTATTAATGCCTTTCTATTATTTTTTTTTAAATTTTCAAATGCTAAATCTATTCTATTCATAATGATCCTCCATATATTTAATAATTGTATCCATATCTTTATCTCCTCTTCCTGATATATTTATAATAACTATCTTATCCTTTGGAAGAGTCTTTACAAACTTTCTTGCATAAGCTACTGCATGTGATGATTCTAAAGCTGGTACTATCCCCTCCATCTTAGTTAGATAAAGAAAAGCATCTACAGCTTCATCATCTGTTACACTAACATAATCTGCTCTATTAATTGATGAAAGATAGGCATGTTCTGGCCCTACAGATGGGTAATCTAATCCTGCAGATATAGAATAAGCTTCTTTAATTTGTCCATCATCATCTTTTAATACATAACTCATCATTCCATGTAAAATACCTGTATCTTTAACTGCAAAAGCTGCTGCATGTTCTCCTGTTTCTATTCCTTTTCCTGCGCCTTCTACACCTATTAACTTAACCTCTTCATCTTCTAAGAATGGATAAAATAATCCCATAGCATTACTACCACCACCTACTGGAGCTATTAAATAATCAGGCATACGACCTTCTTTTTTCATAATTTGTTCCATAGCTTCTTCACCTATTATCTTTTGAAATTCTCTAACCATTATTGGATATGGATGAGGCCCTGCAACTGTCCCCATAATATAATGAGTATCTTCTACATTTGCTACCCAATATCTAATAGCTTCATTTACAGCATCTTTTAAAGTACAATTTCCACTTTTAACAGGAACCACTTCTGTTCCTAAAAGCTCCATCTTTTTAACATTAAGAGCTTGTCTTTTTATATCCTCTACTCCCATAAATACTTTACATTCCATTTTAAACTTAGCTGCAACCGTAGCTGTAGCAACACCATGTTGACCTGCCCCTGTTTCTGCTATTATTTTCTTTTTCCCCATTCTTTTAGCTAGTAATATTTGCCCTATTGTATTATTAATTTTATGTGCTCCTGTATGATTACAATCTTCTCTTTTCAAGTAAACTTTTGCTCCACCTAGGTCTTCTGTCATATTATCTGCAAAATATAATGGACTAGGCCTTCCTACAAAATCTTTAAGATAATATTTATATTCGTCAATAAATGATTTATCATCTAATGCTTTATAAAATTCATCTTCCAACTCCTTTAAAGCATTCATTAAAGTTTCTGGAACATATTGTCCACCAAATTCATTAAATCTACCTTTCATTGTTTTCCCTCACTTTTCTTATTAATCTTTCTACCTTTTTTTCATCCTTTATTCTTTTATTATTAATAATTGACTCTACACTTGAAGATACATCTATCCCCTGTATAGCCTTAAAAGCCATAGCTTCTATAATATTTTCTTCACTTATTCCACCAGCTATAAATACCTTAAGTCCCTTTGGACTATCACCTATATTACTCCAATTAAATACTTTACCTTCTCCTGGATTTTTTCCATCTAAAATCAAAGCATCTACTGGTAATTTAATAGCTTTATTAAAATCTTCTTTTGTTTCTATAGACACACCTTTCCACACCTGAACATCGTATTTTTCTTTAAAATATTTTATAAACTTCTCATCTTCACCTCCATGAAGTTGTATTACATCTAAAGGAATATCTTTTAATATATCTTCTATAAATTCTTTTGTATTATTTCTAAATACCCCAACAATTTTTATTTCTTCATGAACAGAATAATAAAATAACTTTCCTTTAGCCTTTGTAATTTTTCTCTTACTTTCTGCAAAAACAAATCCTATATATTCAGGCTTAAACTTATTTAAAAACTTTATTTCACTTATATCTGTTACTCCACATATTTTTATTTCCATTCTTTTCACCCCATAATTAACTTTTATTAACTTACTTAGGTTTAAAAAGATTGAAGGCTTTTTTAAATTCTGTATTATCTATATTTCTCATAAACATTTCTCCAACTAAAGCTGCATTTGCTCCTAAATTCTTAACTCTTTTTAAATCTTCTATAGTATGCATTCCACTCTCCGATACAATAACCTTATTACGCGGAATATACTTTATAAGACTTTCAGTGGTTTTTAAAGTAGTACTAAATGTTTTTAAATCTCTATTATTTATACCTATAATTTCACAATCACACTCTAAAGCTAGTTCTAATTCCTCTCTGTTATGAACTTCAACTAAAGGCATTAAATTAAACTTTCTACATTCTTTATAAAATTTCTTTAAATCATTTTGTAATACAGCTACAATCAAAAGTACACTTGAAACTCCTAAAATTCTTGCTTCATAAATTTGATAAAAATCAATTACAAAATCCTTTCTTAATATAGGTCTATCAGTTAATGATTTTATTTTTCTTAAATACTTATCAGATCCCATAAAAAAGTCTTCTTCTGTTAATACTGAGTAAGCATTAACATTTAACTCTTTATAAAACTCAATTAATTTCTCTATATTAAAATCTTCTACTATAACCCCCTTAGAAGGAGAAGCCTTTTTGTATTCACCTATTATAGATAAATCCTCTCCTTTTAATACTTCTTTAAATCTATTTTCTATTAATGGAGCTTTCATTGCCTCTTCATATACTTTTTCTAATGGCTTAACACTTTTTCTTTCTTTTACTCTAATACGCTTTTTATCACAAATTTTATCAAGTATCATATCTTCCTCCTAAGCTAGTTGTAATTCTGATATCTCTTTAAACTTTTCATAAGCTTTACCTGAATCTATAAGTTCTTTTGCTAAGGTTATACCTTCTTCTAAAGAATCTGTAATTTTAGCCACAAATAAAGCTGCAGCAGTATTTAAAACTACTATATCTCTCTTTGGACCTTTCTTCCCTTTTAAAATATCTATAATAATTTTTGCATTTTCCTTAGGAGTACCACCTTCAATCTCTTTCATATCAACAAGATTAAATCCATATTTAGTTGGGTCAATCTTATACTTTTTAGTACTTCCATTACTTACTTCACATACAGTAGTTGTAGTTGTTGTAGTTATTTCATCTAATCCATCATCACCATGTACAACCATAGCTCTATCTAATCCCAAATCCAGCAAAACCTTACCTGTTGTTTCTACTAAATCTTCATCATATATCCCTAAAAGCTGACCTGTTATAGGAGCAGGGTTTGCAAGTGGTCCTAATAAATTAAATAAAGTTCTTGTACCTAATTCCTTTCTTGCCACTCCTACATTTTTCATAGCCTTGTGATATTGTTGTGCAAATAAGAAAGACATTCCCTTCTCTTCTATAAGCCTTCTACTCTTTTCTGTATCATTATCTATTTTTATTCCAAGCTCAGTTAATACGTCTGCACTTCCACTTTTACTAGAAACAGCTCTATTTCCATG
>CAKVLD010000015.1 GCA_934755305.1 uncultured Clostridium sp.
ATCGAACCAGGGACACGAGGATTTTCAGTCCTCTGCTCTACCGACTGAGCTATCGAGCCACATTTACCTGGCAACGTTCTACTCTTCCACACGGTCTCCCATGCAGTACCATTGACGCTGTAGAGCTTAACTTTCCTGTTCGGAATGGTAAGGAGTGTTTCCTCTACGCCATCATCACCAGATACAATTAGTATTATATATACTTATAAGATTACTGTCAATACTTTTTTCCTGTTTTTTTCTTGATATAATTCAAAATAAAATATTTTTCTTCTATATTTTTAAAAAGAGTATTGAATTTAATAAAAAAGTGACAGATTCCAAAACCTGTTTTTGGCGTTCTGTCACAATAATATAATTATATTTTATTTAAGACTTTAGAAACGGAAATCTCTTTTTCCATTTTCTATATCTTTAAAATGTTGCAACACTAACTTTCTAACCTTATCACTTTTAATACTCATTAATTCTTTTTCTATAATTTCTACAGAAGATTCCTTTGTAATTTCTGATGCATAATCTTCTAAATATTCCTTTAATGTCATAAGAGCATTAGGTTGACAACAATTAGCTATTTGTCCACTCTTAACAAGACTCATAAATCTATCTCCTGTACGACCTTCCCTATAACAAGCTGTACAGAAGCTTGGTATATATCCTAAATCTAATAGCCATTTAACTACTTCATCTAATGTCCTATTATCTGATACATCAAATTGTGCAGAATTATCTTCTTCCTCTTCTTTTTCTGCATATCCACCAACACTTGTTCTTGAAGCGCCGCTTACTTGAGATATACCTAAATCTAATACTTTTTCACGTGTTTTTTGTGATTCACGTGTAGAAACTATCATTCCTGTATAAGGTACTGCAATACGTAATACTGCAACTATCTTTTGGAATATTTCGTCTGATATTGCATTGCTAAAATCATCTGGATTTATATCATCAGCTGGGCGTATACGCGGTACACTTATAGTGTGAGGTCCAACACCATGTACTGCTTCTAAGTGCTCTGCATGCATAAGTAATCCAACAAAATCATACTTATACATATTTAATCCAAATAATACACCTAATCCTACATCATCTATACCACCTTCCATAGCACGATCCATAGCTTCTGTATGATATGCATAGTCATGTTTTGGACCTGTTGGATGTAGTTCTTCATAACTCTTCTTGTTATATGTTTCTTGGAATAATATATATGTTCCTATTCCTGCTTCCTTTAATTTACGATAATTCTCCACTGTTGTTGCTGCTATATTAACATTTACTCTACGAATAGCCCCATTTTTATGCTTTATACTATATATTGTTTTTATACTTTCTAATACATACTCAATTGGATTATTTACCGGATCTTCTCCTGTTTCTAACGCTAGACGTTTATGCCCCATATCTTGCAAAGCATTAACTTCTTTTACTATCTCTTCTTGTGTAAGTTTCTTTCTACAAATATGTTTGTTCTTGTGATGATATGGACAATAAACACATCCATTTACACAATAATTAGATAAATATAGTGGTGCAAACATTACTATTCGATTTCCATAAAGCTTTTGCTTTATTTGTTTAGCAAGTTCAAACATCTTTTGATTTGCATCTTCTAATTCACATTCAAGTAACACTAAAGCTTCTCTATGAGATAAGCCTTTACAATCTTTAGCTCTCTCAATTAAACTATCAATTAATTCTCTATTATTTTTGTTCTCTTTTGCATACTCAATAGTTTTTAAAATTTCTTCATCATCAATAAATTCTGTTGCTACTTTAGATTTAGGATTATACATATTTTTAGCTCCTTATTTGTTTTGTTAATTAAAGGCACCTTTTAGAATAGATAGTTTTTGTGCTAACTCCAGGTAACATACCTAATTTTCCTGATAAAGCACTTATTACGTTGTTAGGGGCATCTACTACAATACTTATTATAGAAACTTTCTTCTCTTTATAAGGAATTCCCATTCTTCCTATAATGTACTCACCATATTCATGTAATATAGAATTAAGTTTTTCTACTGATTTTTTATCCTCAACAATAACACCAATAAGTGCAATTCTTGTATCCATAAAATAATTCTCCTTTATATATTTTACATAATTAAAAAGACAATCCTTGAAATAAAATTGCAAGGATTGTCCACAACAATTTACATAATGTAAATTTAAATTTCAAGCTATTATTACCGCCTTGTTACCAGGAAAACCCTTATGCCTTCAGTACGATTTTTTTAAATAGTTTACTCTCAGAATAACTAAATTGTATCTTCAAGCTCACTTCTCCATTATATAGCTTATTACCTAATTTTTCAAATCATTTAAAATTATAGTTTTTTATACTGTATAAACAACTTTATACAAAGTTCTTAAGATACTTTCTAATTAGCCCTTCATCTATAGGAGGACATGTTATTCCACTACCTTCTAATGCTTTATCTGCGTTAGATGTTTCATGATGTGCTTCTACTGCTCCATACCTAAATGCTAATTCCTCTTCTCTATTTTTCTTAGTAATTTTAAATAAAGCTTCTAACAACTTTAATGGATGTTCATTACCTGATTTATATAAAATTTCTTTCCATTCTTCATAATCCATAGGTTTTGCTTCATATCCACTTCTATTAATTACTTCTCCTAACCACTTTAACGGAACTTTTACTGAATTCAACAAATTATATGCTTTTCCATATGCTGAACCTTTTTTAGATATATTAACTATTGCATCTGCAATATAATCTACTTGAGTCATATGCATATTCATATCTATTAATGGATAACTCTTTGTATCAATTATAGCCTTAATTGTTCTACTAACTGAATCTCCAAGTTTCCATATACCAGTATCAGTAGCACCTGTAATTTCTCCTGGACGATATATAGCCGCTCTTAAGCCACGCTCTCTAGCAATATGAATAATATTTTCTGCTACCCACTTAGTTTCACTATAAGATAGATAATATCCCTTACATTCCTTCAACTCATCATCTTCTGATACAGTTCTATTAAAATAGCTTGGATTATCAAATACACTATATGAAGATATATAATTATAGAACTTAGGTTTACCCTCACAAGCTAATGCAATTGTCTTTACAGTACCTAATACATTAGCATCCTTTAACTTAGCATATGGATATATAAAGTTAAGAACAGCACCATTGTGATAGATAATATCTATATTTTCAGTTAAGAATTTATACTTGTCCTCATCTATACCTAATAAAGGCTTTTCAAGAGATCCTAGTACTGGTACTATATGTTCTAAATATTCTTCCTTCCAAACTTTATAGTATTCCATGTTATCTTTAATTCTTTGTAACCCAGCCTCTTCACTCTTAGCTCTTACATGGCAATAAATTTTCCCTTTAGTTGTTGATAATAAACTTCTAATTAGATACGCTCCAACAAATCCAGTAGTACCAGTTAGGAATATATTCTTCATTTCTGGATTCTCAGTTTTATATTGAGCTGGTCTAATACTTTCATCTAATACTACTTCATCACATAAGAATGATTTATCTTTTTCTAAAGTTGATAAATCTTCACCAGCTAATGATTTGTCTATATATTCAGCAATATTAATTATTGTAGGATTTTCAAATATAAATGCTACTGGAACACTTACTTTAAAAGTTTTTTCTATATTGTTTGTAAGTCCTACTACTTGTAATGAGTCCATACCTAGACTTAATAAATTATCATCTATTGTAGCTTTTACTGAAAAATCATTTTTAATTATAGTTCCTAATACTTCTTGAGTTTTGGTATTATATGATATTATCTTTTCTTCCTCACTATCCTTTGTACTACCTATTAAGGATAACTTACCTTCATTATAAGCTCTTGCTGCTGCCATTATAGATATTTTCCCATTATCTGAAGCCGGAATATCTTTTATGTCTGCAAATCCCACTTCATAAGGAGTTATTTCAAAGTATTTTAGAGCACAAGAATTTATCTTATTAATGATTTCATCTTTATTAATCTTATTAATAAGTTCTTTTCTGCCCCCAATTACTATAACTAATTTTTCCTTATTATCTCTATTTACTGAGAATGGTACTATACTAGCAGTCTCTAATTCATTTATATTATGTTTTAGTTTTAAAATTATATCATTTGGTAAGATATTATTACCGTTTACTATTATAAGTTCTTTTATACGGCCTGTTATATATATATAATTATTTTTTATTATTCCTAAATCACCTGTTCTAAGAAAAATTCCTTCATATCCTTTAAGAGTTGCTTCAAATGTTTCTTTAGTGGCTTCTTCATTTTTATAATATTCTTTTGCATTACATCCTGATTGAACCCATATTTCTCCGAATTCATCTTCTTTACATTCTTCTAAGGTATGTGGATTTACTACTTTAAATAATACTCCTGGTATTGGTGTTCCACTTGATACAAAATTCATAGTATTGTCTGTATCTTCATCTGCTAAAACTAATTTACCATTTTTGTATGCATCAAAGTCTATAGATAAGTTAGTTTTTTCTTCATACTTTGGAGCTACACTTATACCACAAGCTGTTTCACTTAGACCATAACCTGGTCCAAATTTATCTATAGAAACACCAAATTCTTTATACTCTTCAACAAAATTAACCATTCCTTCATAACTAATCATTTCTGATCCATTTAAGTATAATTCTACTGTTGATAAATCTATATTCTTATCTTTTAATGAGTTAGCAGGAACTAACTTTGGATAAGTTTCATATACTGAATTTGGTGCTAGAGTAGCATTAGCTTTAAATTCACTAACCCCTTCAATCCATCTAGATGGTTTTTCAAGAAATGCAGCTGGTGACATAATACCTGAAACTATATTATCATTTAAAACTGCTGAGAATATCAAATAAGCTAATCCTAAGTTATGGAAGAAAGGTACCCATCCAAAAACTCTTCTTATTTGACTATATACTGCTAAACATCCATTTAATGAACTTAATAAGTTTCCATATCTAACTACTATTCCTTTTGGTGCACTAGTTGATCCAGATGAATATTGTATATAAATAACGTCATCTACAGTTATATGCTCTGGTTCAAAGTTTGTTACATCTTCACAACCTTCTACATCTATTACTTTTATTTCATTTAACAAATTAGTATACTTACTATTATTTTTTAATTTTAATAATACACCTTCTAATGTATCTCTTAAGTTAGTTCCACATAATATAAATTTAGGCTCACATGAACTTACTACAGATAAAAACCTATCCATTTTATTTGAATCTATTGGTGGTGGAATTAATGTAAATACCACACCTGATAATACAGATGCAACAACTGACAATACATTATCATAAGTTTGAGTAGAGAATATTACTGCTCTATCTCCTTTTTTAGCTCCTTGTTTCTTTAATTCAGCAGCTATATTTAAGGATTTGTCTAATAATTCTTTTCTAGTAATCTCTGTTACTTTTTTGCTTTCTCCAATAAAGTCATAAAAGGTAAAGCATGCTTCATTTCCTTTTGCGCCTTCAGAATTTAGTTTTAGCAATCTGTAAAAATCATCTTCGTTTTCCTTAATATAATATTTCATGACTACACTCCCTTATTATGAATATTTTGGAATTATATTTGCTTATATATTACTACTTTTTTTTATAATAAACAATGTATTTTTATATTATTTATTAAAAAAATATACTTTTTTTTGAGTTAATACACCTTCTTGACACAACTCGTTATACTCTTCAGTACAGTATTTTAGTAATATTCTATATTTTAAAATTCATTTATTCATATATTGTATTTTTTTTAGGAGCATTATTGTTTTTGTAAGATATTTTTTCTTATATTTTCCATTTGTTATTAAGTGTTTAATTTTATTAAAACTTTTTTATTTTTACTCATAACATACTTCCCACTATTTATATAAAATAAATACTAATGCACTATTTCCTCGTTTTTATAGAAATAAAGCATTAGTATATGTCTAAAATCTTAAAAATGTTTATTTATTTCATGCTGAATTCTCTTTAAATCTTTTAATCTTAAATTAGTTTTTTCCATTATGCTATCAAAAGATTCTCCTGCAATCATCATTTCTCTAGCTTGTTGTTTTAGCGAAGAACCATTATTTTTGCTCATATGATAACCTCCAATACTATCTATTAATAAACTTAGTTTATCTTTTAAAGAGGCAATCTATTCACTTAGTTTGTTTACTAACTACTTTTAGAATTTTAATCTCCCTGTTTTTATTTTCATAAAAACCTCCTTTATACAATATTCTATACTTAAAATACACTTTATTCCATCAAATTGTATCAAGTAATTTTCTTACTTCTTGTCTATTATGTAAAATATATATTTTTTTACCTTCTACTTTTTTTAACATATTTAAGTACTTATTTCTATTTTTCTTATTAAAATTCCATACCCACTTAAGAAAATCAATATTAAACTTTTCTGGGCAATTATCAGCCATATCTATTCTAGTTTTACCATAATTTGAAATCACTCTTTTTATTACTCCAAAAATGCATATAATTGTAGGAAAGTCCAAATAAATAATTGTATCACTTTCTTCGAATCTCTTTTGAATTGTTCTATTATAATTTCCATCAATAATCCATTTATCTTTTTTCAATTCATTTTCTACTATTTCATCAAATTCTTCTTTCGTTATAGGAACCCAATTATCTGTCCAAAATATTTGATCTAAGTGTACAACTGGTATATTTAGTTTTCTTCCAAGCTTTATAGAAAGAGTACTTTTACCACTTCCTCCACATCCAATAATACTTATTTTTTTACACACCATGCATTTCACCAACTTTTCACCAATATTTACAATAAAAATGAAGATAAACAAAGTTAACAACAATGTCTATCTTCAAAATTATCTATCCTTTTTTATAAAATATATTTTTCAAAACACACTGTTTCTGGCATAGATACTTCTTTTATTAAAAATACTATTAATTTTCGTAATATATTTTTTATTTTTTTATTATTCCTTTTATTTTATTACTCTTCTAGCTCCATAATAGTGTTGAGTGTAATAATCAGAATTTAATTGAGATATTGTTACACCCTTACTGCTACTAGCATGAATAAATTGGTTTCCCCCTATATAAATACCAACGTGAGAAGGATTAGTACATCCACTATAAGTATCCTTAAAGAAAACTAAGTCTCCTGCTTTTAAGTTTGCTTTAGATACGCTTGTGCCATTCTTAATTTGATCTTTAGTTGTTCTACCTATTGTTACTCCACATTTCTTAAATACATATTGAGTATATCCTGAACAATCAAATCCTGAAGTTGTAGTTCCTCCCCATTTATAAGGTACTCCTATATACTTCTTAGCTTCTGCAACTACTTTAGAACCAGTTGTAGTACCATTTATAGTAATATAACTTCCACTTACATAACCATATCCACTACCATATTTAATTTTATGCCATCCATTAGACTCAGTTGATACTATTGTAACAGTTGCTCCTTTTTTTAAAGATCCTATTATCTTTCCATTAGTATTTGGTTGTGATCTAACATTTAAGCTTGTTGCTGTTACAGACCCTGTTTTTGTTGCAGCTGACGCTACTACTGCTGTTGAATCTGGAATAATCCCTACAGCTTGTCCCCCTAAAATCATTGATGTTAAAATAGCTAAACTTGCTACTCTTCTTTTCATTGTAATTCCCCCTTTTATCTTTTTTACTATTATATTTTAACATTAATTTTATTTTTTTGTAAATATTTACAGGATATTTTTACATATCTTTTCCACATTTATTACTTTTTATTTAGATAAATTATTAAAAATAGAAAACGTAATTATATCTCTTTTCCTAGATAATAATCATCATATGATTTTGCAGTAAAGTCTAATAGCCTTGCTTCAAACATATAACCTTGCATTATCCAAAAACAAACGCCTACTTTATTACCTACATTTGTTTTTATATATATCTTTCTCATGCCATTCTCTTTAGCAACCTGTTCTATATACCTTACTAACTTACTTCCAAGGCCTGTTCTTTTATCATCTTTATTTACACCAAGCCATACAATTTCCCCTACATTTTCAGCTCCTTCAAATTGATTTAACTTAATTACTCCAAATCCTTTTACTGAACTTTCAACTTCAATTACAAATGTGTTATAGATATCATTACTGTAAAAATCACTAACAACAGCTTCTGCAACTTCTTCAACATTTTCATTTCCTAGCATTACTTTCACTAAATCTTCTAGTGCTTTTCTATCCTCTTCTTTTATTCTTCTTATTACTTCCTTAGCATTCTTCATAACTATCACCCTTTATTTTGTATATATTGAATTTATTGTATCACATTGCTATTAAAAAATTCTATTTTTTTGATACTAACACAGGTAAACTCTCACCTTTAACAATCTGTTTATTTTTCAGGGTAATACACTTAGTTTTATTTTCTTATTTCTTATGCAATAAAATTATAAATTTAATTCGGAGATGATTTTAAATGATTATTGAAATAGAAAAGTTAACTCAAATACTTAGAGATAGTGATAATATAGTTTTCTTTGGAGGTGCTGGAGTAAGTACTGAGATACGGATATAAACCCACCACATTAACTATAATTACAAAGTAAAATTTTACATATAATAATTTGTTTATTTTTCAGGAAAATTTGCTATAATATAAATAAAGAAATACAGAAAATAAAAAAACAGAGTGCTGTAACACTCTGTTATACAATTCTAGTTGCTTTGGCAACTGGTATCATAACATTTTTATTTAATAAAAATAGTAGTTTCCAATTGCTGGTCGGAGGGCTACTATTTTTTTGCAATCTTTTCTATTAGTAACACTATATATAACTTGTCTTTTCTATCTCTTAAATATATTCAGATTACTTAGATTTACTATGAATTAGAGACATTACAGTTCTTGCAATCGGCTGAGCAATACATAATTCCACACCAAATGATATTGCAAAATTACGTGGCCATTTATAAAAAAACATATTAATTGGTTCCATTGTAATGGTACCAGATCCTATCCATGTTCCTATTACAGTTAAAAATATTGACATTAAAAATACTGTACATAAAATATTAATAATAACATGTGCATTGAAACTATCATCTTTCTCTACAATTTTTCCTGTCATCCATTCTGCTGGTTTATATGTTGCTAAAACAAGTACAATTACGCATATCCATATAAAAGGTATCACTTTAATAGCATTTTTCCAAATATCTAAACTAAAAGTACCAACCTCAAAACATGTAATTAGTGGTGCAATTATATTTACTGATATAATTGAAATAATCGCCATAAATAATGCAAACTCCTTTTTGTTACGTGGTAATTTCATGTAAAATTCCATTTTATATTTTCCTCACTTTCCTATACTTTAAAGTTTTGCTCAAAAAATAAAGCGCGAAATCAAATAATGATTTCACGCTGATCAATTATACGCATAAACTTCAATTAATAATATAATTATAATAATTTTATTAATTTTCAATATTTATATTATTATAATTCTCATCAAATGCTTTCTTACTCTCTACGCCAAATATTCTACATAAAAATGGTCTCACATCTTGTATTTGGAATTTGATTATGCAAACTCCTTTATTTTTGCCATAGTGGCATAATTACTTTCACCATAAGGACCTACATTTCTAATAAATGCAATATTAATTAATGGTATTAGTCTATATTTAAGTCATTACTCTTTAAATATACTTCGTACATTTCTATTTAACTTCTTAGATATTAAATTAATCAGCAACTCTTCTATTGATGCTATACTTGCAAGTATGCATAAGAACATCAACGTTTTTGTTACTCCACCTAAAAGATACAGCATTGGAAAGCAAATTAAAATAACACCTCCTGTAAATTTATTAGCATAAGTATGTAAAAAAGCTACTGACTTATATTTAATAAAACCTACTATAAGTGATAAAGCCTTAATACTACATATTGCTATAAGCCAATATATAATGTAATTCTCTAGTCTCTCAAATAATAAAAATCTTACTAATACAATAATAAAAAATATTGCATCAGCAAAACTATCTAAAAGTTCTCCAAATTTTGTATAAGTATTGGTTTTTCTTGCAATGTATCCATCTAGAATATCACTAATTACACACAAACTATATATAATAAAAAACATTATGGATAATGGTTTTAATAAAATAATATATATTGATCCTATAATTCTAGTTAAAGTTATAATATTGGGTATATACTTAACCTTCATATCACACTTCCTTTTTAATAAAATAAATCTCATTTTTATTATATAACACCTACATTATTAATAATGATTTAATGGTAAAATTTGTATATAGTAATTTGTTTATTTTTTTTTAAAATTTGATATAATATAAATAAGGAATACAGAAAATAAAAAACAGAGTGCTGTAACACTCTGCTATACAATTCTAGTTGCTTCGGCAACTGGTATCTATATATTTTGTTTTAAAAATAGTAGCTTCCATTTGCACTGGTTGGGCTACTATTTTTTTGCGATTTTTTCTATTAAGAGCACTATAAATGTTAATAATGCTATTAAAAATATTCCCGCTGTAAATAGTAACATTAAATCATCATTACTCATATGTATCACCCCCTTCCTAAAAAGAGGTATGTGATACCAGTAGCCCACTTAAGCTTATAAAATCGTACTTATGGATTATATCATAGTTATACAGTATTTATATATAAGAATAAAATGGTAACACCTTTGTTTTATTTTCTTATTTCTTATGTAATAATATAAGTATAAATATAATTCGGAGATGATTTTTAATGAGTACTGAAATAGAAAAATTAACTCAAATACTTAGAGATAGTAATAATATTGTATTCTTTGGAGGTGCAGGGGTAAGTACTGAATCAAACATACCTGATTTTAGAAGTGCAAATGGTTTATGGAATGAAAAACTACAAATAAACCTTACTCCTGAACAATTAGTTTCACATACTATGTTTATAAAATACCCAGAAGAGTTTTTTGAATTCTATAGAGATAAACTTATATATCCAGAAGCAAAACCTAATGCTGCTCATATAGCTCTAGCTAAACTTGAAGAAATGGGTAAACTTAAAGCTGTAGTCACTCAAAATATAGATGGCTTACATCAAGCAGCTGGTTCTAAAAATGTTTATGAACTTCATGGATCTGTTCTTAGAAATTACTGCAGAAAATGTAATGCCTTCTATGATGAAAAGTTTATTTTAGAATCTAAGGGTATACCTACTTGCCCTAAATGTGGTGGAAAGGTAAAACCAGATGTAGTTCTTTATGAGGAAGGATTAGATAATGAGACAATAACTGGAGCTATTAGAGCTATATCACAAGCTGATACTTTAATTATTGGTGGAACTTCACTTGTTGTTTACCCTGCTGCTGGACTTATTGATTATTTTAGAGGTAAGAATCTTGTTTTAATTAATAAAAGTTCAACTTCTGCTGATAATAAAGCTGATCTTGTTATTCATGATGCTATTGGAAAAGTTTTAGGGGAAGCAGTTTCTAATATATAATTAAACTATAAAAACAATAGGTAGATTTATGTAAAACCAAATCTACCTACTGCTCTTTAAACCTGCATACTTTTCCTCATCTCGGCTGCTTTTATATTTCTTTGTGCTGTTATATAATCTGGATGTCTTGATGATACATTTTTATAACTTTTGATTGCTTCATCGTAATTTCCTTCTTCAAAGTAACAATTCCCCAATATAAGGTATCCAATTTCTGCACCAAACTTTATTGATTGTTCAGCATACATTCTTGATGTTTTATAGTCTTTTATTGCTTCACAATATACGTAACTTATTTGTGAATATATACTGCCCTTTTCTTTATTTGTATTCATTATACATTTATCAGCTTCTAAAAAATCTTTAATAATTTGATGCGGATTAAACTCATCGTAATTTTCATTCACATTTATAAGTCTTGCTTTTAATACTAAATTTAAATTGACCTTATTCTGAAGTTGATTTTTTTTTGCTGTTGCCAAGTTATGATATAAATTTGCTCTAATAAAGTCAAATTCTTCTTGATATTCACTACTCTTTAATATTTCAAGAGCCTCCTTATAATATTTTTCTGCATCCTTCCATCTTCTTTTTACAAAAAAATCTTCCGCCCTATTTATATTAATCTGAATACTATTTAATATAATTGCCTTATCTAACTCCTCATCATCAATTTCGTCTATATCTAATTGTTTTTTAAATAGCTCTCTTTTAATTTTATTATATTTATTAATATACTCTTTAGCCTTTTCTTCATCATCTAAAAAATTCTTATATAACTTAGCTATGTTACTATATAATTTACTTAAAAAAATCATATTTTTATTATCTTTATCTATCGTATCAACTATCCTTTCTGAAAATATATAATCACTTAATGACTTTTTATAATAATCTCTATCGTTATTATTAATTCCAATATCCCAATAAATATTTCCCCTTGCATTATACAACATAGATTTATCATTTTTACTAATTATATACTCATTAAGTTCTTGCTCATTTAATTTACTTATTGTTTTATTATATACATCTAAAGCTTCTTTAATTTTTCCTTGTTTTCTTAATATTTGTCCTAAATTTGCAAACTTTAAATATATACTACTATTATATATATCTTTATTTTCTTTTGTTTTTTCACACAAATCAATTGATTGAAGTATATAACTTTTAGCCTTTTCTAAATCTCCTTTTGTTCTATAACATAATCCTATATTATTTAATATATTTGATCTATTAGCAATAGCCTCAATCCCAACTTCATCACTTATTAAATATAATGCTTCATTACTAAGATTTAATGATTCATCAATTCTCTCTAAATTTTTCAAATTAATAGCTTTCTGAAATTTAATATTTGCCTTAGCTAAATTACTTATTTGATAATTATTTATATCATCTTCTCCTATATTAGATATTATTTTCGCTAGTTCATTGATATCATCCATAGATTTTTTTACATTTCCTATTTTTCTATAATAATTACTCCTCATGTTATAAGCTTTTACAACTTGATTTGTATCTTTTTTCTTACTAAGTTCTAGTAGTTCAAATACTCTCTTTATATAATTAACGTATGCTACCTCACTATTGATTCCATAATTTAAACTCATATTAATTTTATATAAATACATATCTATCAATTTACTTAAATTCTTTTTAGAACCTTTTTGTTGTATTTCATCTTCAAGTATATCAATATAGTCACTACAAAAAGTACTTATTAAATCAACCTCATATCTTCTATTATCAGATGAAAGATATTTGGATACTTCATCTATAGTAAGTTTTTTTATGATTTTATCTATATAGCTTTTATTGTACATTTTAGCAATATACAATGAATTAAATATCAAAAATAATTCTCCCTCTTCAATATTGCTATAACTTTTATTACCTCCAATAACTTGATCAAGCCATTCTGTACTCATATCTTTTAATATTATCTTATAATTATCAAGCAAATAAGTTCTTAATTTACCATGCAATATTCCTATTGTATCTCCTCTATATGTTCTTTCTTTAGTTAAGAGACAACTAGCATCTGATAGATATGAAATAAATTTAAAATCAGGTTTTTCCGAAGATAACATATAACTTATATCCTCTATTGTTAGTCTTTTTCTTGATATGGCTATAATTAATAAAACCTTTATAAACCTATTGCTATATTTTTCTGTGTATAACTCACTTACTACATCAATAAACTCTTTAAAGAAATCTGTATTTTTCTCTTTCCAATTACCAACTTCTCTGTATTTAAGTACATATTGTATAGGCTTTACATATAAAAATTTATTATCAACTATCTTTAATACCTTTGCTAATTCTTCATTTTTAACACCACATTTATCACGTAAAAATGTTTTTAAATTATCTACATACTCTTGGTTATTTCTATCTATAATTAATGTATTATCTGCTTTTATTTTTTCTATTTCTTTGTAAATGTTTCCGTTGCTACTATTTGACTTTCTTGCAGTTAATAATATATATATACCTTCACTTAACATTTCACTAGTAGGAATATAATCCAATATTGTTTCTTTTTCAGAAATATTTATCTCATCAAGCCCATCTAAAATTAGTATTAACTTATTGGTAGCAAACTTTCTTTTATATATATCCTTAAATTTATTTAATATTTCTGCAAATTCTAAATTCTTTTTTTGTATATCTTTTTCTCCAAAACTTGGTAAATCTCCCTTTATATATCCCTTATGTTTATTATCATATTTTAATATATCAATAAGATTATTTCTAAATACATTTATCTTATATGAATACATATTATTTATATAATATGTTCTTATCGTCGCATCATTAATTGAAAACTTTTTGTTTATGCTTGTACCCGATAAATTTGAATGTGGATCTAATAACCTTGAAAATACTGTTTTTCCCATTCCTTCTTCCATTCTTAATAAAAAAATACCTCTATCATTATTTTGAATATTATTATTAAACCAATCATAAATATATTTAGGTTTAATTATTTGATCAGGTATATCAATTTCATTGAATAGTTCTTCTTCATCACTCATATAAATATCATCACTTAATAATGATGATTCCCCCAAAGTATTTAACTTAACTTCCTTATTTATATTCTTAAATAGTTCATCAAAATACTTTATCCTTTTTTGAAATTCTTTAGCACTAACATAATTAAGCATCTTTGTTTTTTTCTTATCTCTAAAATATGAATCAAAAAAGTAAATTTCATTTTCATGTATTATTATTAAATTATTTAATTGAACAAATTTATCTTCATAATAAAAATATAGTTTACTATTATTTCTTAAATTTTCCAAATTAGGATTTGTACCTTTAAGTCTAAATTTATTTTTTTTATTCATATATCCAAAGTTTAGATTATTATATTCACAACTAAACTCATCTAAATATTTTTTTATTAACAATAGTTTACTTTCTATATCATTTCTAAACTCTTCATTATCATCAAATTTCAACACGCCATGACCTATAGTATTATTTCTCCATGTAGTTATATTATTTTCATTGTATAGCTTCACTATTCCTTTTAATATCCTAACAATAGAACTATTATCTTCTATATTTAAACACTTATCAGCTATTGACTTCCAACTTCCTAATGATAGTTTATTTTCTAATAAAAATCTTATAATCTCTGACTGTTGTTCAGCTCTTTTTTGATTATCACAATATCTAGACATTACTAATAATACTGGGAATTTTAGTAATAATTCAAAAATGTCCTTTATTTGAAACATTACACCATATAACTTATTTTCTTTTGTTAATGAATATAATCTCTTATATTCTACTGCTATCATATATGGAAACTTTTCTAACACTTCATAGTTCCATAATTCATTATCTTTACTTATCTTTTCTCCCCATGGTTCATTAATATGATCATACTCCTCTATTTTACATTGAAAATTACAATCATCTGATATACAGATTAATTTTTGTGCCACTTGCTGAAGTTCATTATCACAATACGGACATTTTTTCATGAATTTCATCTCCCCCATACTTCTTTCAGTATAACTTTACCATATACATTTAAATAAATCACATTTTTCCCACTATTCACGTGGGTTTACATCCCTATCTCCATTGAATCTAATATCCCAGACTTCAGAAGTGCCAAAGGATTATAGAATGAAAAACTAAAGGATAACTATTGATTCTTTAGATGATATAATTTTAAGTAGAAATAACTAAAAAATATCTAGACTTCCTCTTCTATCTCTCATAACCTTCATTAAGCCAATAAAAATATATTTATAATAATAGAAAAAGATAAAATCAAACCTAGATATAAGAGTGCTGTAGCAACTAAACTTAAGCTATTAATGGCTATGCCAGACAGGTTAAAAGAATTTCTTTTACTCCATCACTAAAACAAGTAAAATTCTTATTTTCTTATAGTTTAAGGGACTATATCTGAAAACTAATAATCTTTCAAATATAGTCCCTTTCTCAAATTCATATATATCATTATGTTAACCATTGCTTCAAAGACCTTTAGCTATCTACTACAAGTTCTTATTAATATAGTTTACTCCATTAATTGTTAGGTAAGGATTCATATATCCAGTTACCCTTACATTGTTTGATGCATTACTTCTAGCAACACACATACCTCTAGCAAGATCCTTAGATCTTATAAAATCTAACATTGATCCAAAACATTCTTCTGAAATAGAATACTTATTACTTTTAAGTGTGTTTCCCTTTCCTATATCCTCTAATATCCTACTAACTAATCTCTTAAAATTTTTATTCATATTAACCTTCCCCTTCCAAAATCATATTAATTAACTGCTTGTCCTTATTAATTATTACCAAGAATAAAAAATCTATTCATCCTATTAAAAAAAATCAATAAAAAGCTGATAAATCAAAATATAAGTTATTACTCTTGCTTCTAGCTGATATTTCTTTAAATCCTATCATATGAGCAATAATAAAAACTACTTCTTTAAAGTCATTAGTTATAACCCTGCATCTCTGAATTAATAGCCCAGAATGTCCAAGCCATGTTATTACAAACTTATCTTTACCTATTGGTAAATTAGTTTTAGGCTTTTCTAATTATGAAAGTTCCTTATATACTCCATCATGATGATCGTCTATAGATTTTAACATTTGAATTATACATCTATCTGTTTCCATCTCTTTACCTCTTTTCCATAGCTCTTCCCTCTGCACTCACAAAACCAAACTGCTTGTACAGACCATGTGCATCACCAGTTAATAATAAACCGTGTATATCTTTAAATTCTTCTTCACTTGTAATAGTATTAATTAAAGCTTTTCCCATACCATTTCCTCTATAATCCTCATTAATAATTACATCACATATATAATAAACAGTTGAAAAATCCGAAATAACCAGTCACATCAAATTTCTATTAACTAAAAATAGGGATGTATCAAAAATGCTTAAAAACAAAAGATGTTCTAATATAAAAAATAACATCATTTTTAAGACTTTTGATACACCCCTAATCTATCTTTGTACCCAAGAAATAATATAAGTTAAATTTTTATTTTCTTTTTTAGGATCATTCACTACAAATTCCCCTTCTAAGTTATTTTCCATAGCAGTTAAATGAAAATGACAAAGTGCTATTCCCATATCTATAATTGTTGAATTCTTACTATTTGCAAAATAAAAATGTATTTCATTATTTTCCTTAATGACTCTCCAAGGTTGTTTATTAACACTTGATGGTGCTAATCTTATCATTTCAAGAGGTTCAAAAAATTCCTTTGCATCATCTTTAGTAAGCGGAGTACTAAAATCGTCTTTAAAGAATACTTCTGAAAAAGCTTTACGTTTATTTGTATTCTTTCCTGCTATAATTGCAAAAAGTGATTTCTTACCGCCTTCATAGCCAACTGGAGAAACAATAGGCATTATTTCATCATCTTCTAAATCAATTACCTTAGCAAAATCACTCTTTTTAAAAGTTCCTCCAAGCCATACTGTTCCAAGACCTAAAGATGTACAATATAAAATTAATTTTTCTAATTCATATCCTAAAGCTATTAATGATAACTCATCCTTTTTACAAGCTGCTACCAAGAAATATTCTGCTCCTTTTATTACTCCATAAGTACCAAGCTTAATACTTTCACTACCTGTATGTTTTCTTATTAACTTTATCTTAACCTTTCTATCAAAAGGATTAGTTAAGTTTGTAATATAATTTTCTATTTTATCTATTATATCTTTAGACAATTGATTATCATTATAACTTCTAACAGAATGTCTATCAGATATAACTTCTTTTATTAATTTATTATTCATCATAATAAGTATTACCTCCTATACTCTTTATTACAAAAATATTTTCCTTTTAAAAAATATTATATAATATGTTACAACTTATTCTATTCATTTAGGTTCATAAATAATATCCCCCATTACTTATGATACAATTTAATTAATAATTGATTGGACTAATGCTAAACTTGGTAACCCAATTCATGATTTTGCAAGAACATATGTAATATTATTTGAACATGCTTTTCGCTTATCTAAGACATACTTATCTCTAATTCAAAAAGACACTGAAATAAATACTAATGATTTAAATAAAGCTATATATATAGCTACATTACTTAGATATAGTCATTGTAAAAACAAAAAATTACTCACACTCTTAGCATAGTTTATCCCCAAAAATTATGTTTAATATATATTTTCTGTGGATAATCACTTGATTATTGTTAATAAATTTATGAATACTTACAATATTAATTTCTCATATAATTATTATATACTACAAAAAAATAATTTCTAAATATGGAGGAGCTTATGTATAAAAATTATATTTTTGATTTATATGGAACATTAATAGATATCAATACTGATGAGGATAGTTCTATTCTTTGGGACAAGCTTTCATTATTTTACTCTTTTAAAGGTGCTAAGTATACTTCTAGCGAACTAAAATATTCTTACAATAATATAGTAAAGTCAATGTTAGACTCCTGCACTTATACAAAATATCCCGATATAAAACTTGAATTAGTATTTTCTAAATTATATAGGGATAAAGGTGTACTAGCTTCTGATGAATTACTTTCTGATACTGCTCAGATTTTTAGAATCTTGTCTATACACTACATTAAACTTTATGATGGTGTACTTGAACTTTTAGATTTATTAAAATCTAAGGGTAAAAAAATATATTTATTATCAAATGCTCAAAGGATTTTTACTCTTTATGAAATGAAAACCTTGGGAATAGATAAGTATTTTGATGATATATTTTTCTCAAGTGATTATGGTACTTGTAAGCCTGATCCTGCTTTTTTTAATTCCTTACTAACTAAACATAACTTAAATATTAAAGAAAGTATAATGATTGGAAATGATCCTAGATCTGATATTAAAGGAGCTATAAATGTAGGCCTAAATTCTTTATATATTCATTCAAATCAATCTCCTAAGGAAATTTCTAATATAGAAAGTACTTATAAGATAATGAAAATGGATATTAAGCAAATAGGTGAGCTTACTATTAAATAAATTAGAATTGATAAAAAGGGAGGGCATAATGATTTTCAAATCATTATGTCCTCCCTTTCTATGTATATATTCTTTTGATGCATATATTCTTTTGATGCATATTGCCTCAATAAATCTACAATCCTTAATACTTATTATTTCTTTTCAGATTACGTGTTAGTAATATCTCACCAATTATCATAATCATAAACATAATCAAAATGAAATAAGGAAAAATATTAACACTAATATTTTGTGCCAAAAATCCAAAGATAGGTGGCATAGCCATTATTCCAATATAAGCTGAAGCCATTTGTAATCCTATTACTGATTGTGAAATATCTTTACCAAAATTTTTAGGTGTTAAGTGAATTAAGTTAGGAAATACAGGACCATTCCCAATACCAATCATAAATAATCCAATAACTGCATACTTAGAAGGCAAAGAAAATACTAAGGATAATATAGCTACAAAAACTATAGCTTGTCCTAGCTTGATTATATTCCAGCTTGATAATTTGCTCGATAATATTCCTGATAAAAATCTACCTACTGCCATTCCCATGTAGTAAAAAGTGATAGCTTTTGCTGCATTTTCAACAACCATACCTCTACTATTTACAAGAAAAGTACTTCCCCACGCACCACATATATATTCAACAGCACATGATCCTATAAACATTAATCCTACTGCTCTAATTGAAGGCATTTTTATCATTTCACTGATACTTACTGTACGTGGTTTTTCTTCTTCTACAGTTTCTTTATTTTTAATTTTTCCCCAAATAGGCAAAGCGCATATAGTTATTATTGAAATTACTATCTGAAAATAAAACGTTGTTCTATATCCCATACGCCAATCTGCCTTATTAGAAAGTGCAATTGACATTAAGTAAGGACTTAAAGAAACTCCAATTCCATAAAAACAATGTAAAAAACTCATATGTGAAGCCTTATAATACAGAGCTACATAATTATTTAAAGCAGCATCTATTGCCCCGCCACCAATACCTAAAGGAATTGCTAATAAGCAAAGCCACCATATTGAACTTGAACATGAAAATCCAAGTAAAGCTACAGCGGTCAATGATGTACTTACCGCTGTAACCTTCCCTGTTCCAAATTTATTTATTACTCTTGCACTAAATAAACTTGAGATTACAGTTCCTGTAGTAGTTAATAAGTTTACATAATTTGCTGCAGAAATAGGTAAATCAAATTCTCTATAAATAGCAGGCCATGCTGTTCCAAAAAGTGAATCTGGAATTCCTAGACCAATAAAAGCTATATAAATAATTATTAATAATATTGTTGCCATCTAATTCTCCTATCCTACTAATTTAAAGATATTAAAAATTCTTTTACTTCCAATAAAGACTCAAACTTTTTATATAGTAACTTTTCTATTTCCTCAGTAGCTTCAACCATATCAGGCACCATAATTACATTCATTCCAGCTCTATAAGCTGACTTTATCCCATTAAAAGAATCTTCAATAGCTATACAATCTTTAGGATCTTTATTTATCTCTTTACATGCTCTTAAATATATATCCGGCTCTGGCTTTCCTTTTTCAATCATATCTCCAGTTACTATTGCATCAAAATATTTTAAGATATCAACTTCTTTAAGATAATTTATAACTATTTCCTTTCTAGTTGAAGATGCTAAAGCTATAGTATATTTATTATCTTTTAAATAACTTAATAACTCGTATACACCTTTTTTTAATGGAACGCCTGATTCTTTTATTATTGCACTATGATTTTTATGTAATAGTTTAAGACACTCTTCCCCTGAAAACTTTCCATTATACTTTTCATTAATAAACCTTTTGGTATCTTCTTCATTTAATCCTCTACAATTAGAAATTAAATAATCTACATCATCTATTCCTAACTTGTCCCCAACTAAATTCCAAGCTTGTACCCCCACTTTTTCTGTGTCAAACAATACTCCATCCATATCAAACACTATGGCTTTAATCATATACTCACCCCATTTTATTATCTATATATTATTATAACTTAAAATCAAAATTTAGATAAATAAATATAACTGTTAAAATTAAAATACAATCCTCTTATTTTATACTAAATATTGCATTAGCATAACAATTGCCATAACCATGAATACAATATAACAAAATAATCTAATACTATCTATCCACTTTGGTATTTCTTGATACATTTTCTTAGATAGCATTCCTACAAGCACAATCATAATAAGTGTAGGTGAAATAGAATTAGCTAAAGTAAATATAAAAGCTAATATTGCAGATTCTACTATTGATAAAGTTACTGAATATCCCATGACTAAAAGTAAGGGAGCACAAGGAGTAATTCCATATATAAATCCTATAAGATAAGAAGGCCATTTCTTAAGATTTTCACTACTTTTATTATTTCCACTACAATTACCTTTGCAACCTAAACATTTAGAACCTCTTCTTTTCTCAAAAATCCAATTAATTATTAAAACTACTCCAATTACTAGCAAACCAACTTGCATTATTAAATTAACATTTAAACTTCCTATATAACCATCTTCACTAATAAACTTTCTACCTATAGCAGATGCTGCTACACAAAGTATAATTGTAGCTAAAGCTTTTCCAAGAAAGAAACTTACAAATATCTTTATAGATCTTTTTATACTTTGCCCATGAGATATAATATATGTAGATAGAAAAAATATTATTGAAGATCCACAACTTGATCCACATCCTAACCCTAACGATATAGCACTCCATAAATATTGTATTAATAAAGAAGACATATTATTTTCCTATCCTTTCACTAGCTAGAAGTGCTGCACCTATAGAACCATTAAATTGAGGATATTCTGCTACATATACATCTTTCATAAGTTCTTCTTCAAAAGCCTTATGAATTCCTATATTTAAAGCTCCTCCCCCTGTCATTAGAATATCTCCATCTTTTTCAGATTTCCTCATCATTTTTATGATACGTCTTGCCATAGATAAATGCATTCCAGCTAAGATGTCTTTCCTATCATATTTTCTAGCAATTAAAGATATAACTTCTGATTGTGCAAAAACAACGCACATACTATTAATATCACAAGGTGCTTTACTTTCAAGAGATAGTGGTCCTACCTTATCTATAGTAGTTTGTAAGATTTGAGCTATAACTTCCATAAATTTTCCTGTACCAGCCGCACATTTATCATTCATAGTAAAATTTTTAACAGCATAATTCTTATCTAAATATATTATTTTACTGTCTTGTCCACCTATATCTATTATCATACCTGGATTGAATTCCTTTGGAGCTGTAAGTCTTACTCCATATGCATGAGCAGTAATTTCTGATACATCATCATCTGCAATTTCTATAACTTTTCTACTATATCCAGTTGCCATAATATACTTAATATCATCTCTAGTAATACCTTGCTCCTCTGCCATTTCATTAATTAATTTTTCAGCAGAACCTGAGTTATCTATACCACTATCACACTTTTTTACACATACTACCTTCCCATTACATATCATTGCTGCTTTTAGATAAGTTGATCCGCCATCTATTCCTACAAAATAATTATTACTCATTTTTAAACTCCTTCCTTTCTTCTACTTTTTAAATTTAATCATTTCTATGAATGCTTCAATTCTTATTCTTAATTGTTCTATATCCTCTTCATTATAGTCACTTTCAAGCCTTATTATTGGAATTCCCATTTCACTTAAAGCTTCTTCTAAAATTGAATATTCATAATCATATACTAAACATCCTCTTAATACGTGATATACAACACCCTCTACTTGATTTTCTTTAATCATTTGCTTAATTTTATAAATACGTTGTTTATTATCCACAAAAGTTGGACATGAACAAGGTAAAACATATCTCCTAGCTAATGCTCTCATCATCCCATTAAAGCTATTATCTACAACAACTACTGGATCATACATGCTTCTTTCACCCATACAAGTTTCATCTGCAACTAATATTCCACCCATTTCTTCTATTAATAAAGGTATTTTTATATTTGGAAAAACTATAGGAGAACCAGTTATCATTATTCTAGGATTTTTAGATTTAGATACTGTTTTTCCTCTTTCTAAATTCATTTCAAGTTCATCATTCAATAACTTTAATGCTCTTCCCCATCTGTCTGCTCTATCATAAGAATATGAATTCATAATTGCTAAAGCATGACTTCCCTTTATTACTGATGGATTTTCTTTCTTTAACTCGTAAAATCTAGATATTTCATATTGAGTTTCTGCTATCATTTCTATAGAACTTCTTAGCCTTGAAGCAGTTATCCTCTGACCTGTAATATCTTCTAATTTTTCTTTTAAGTTGAATAAGTCTTTCATATAATACTCTATTGATTCATCATCTTTTTTAGAGGTAGGTATATGAAGAGTTAATACATCCTTATATTCCTTTAAAAGATACCCTAACTTCTTTTTGCAATCACAAGTTGTAGGAACCACCATAAGATCGCAATTATTATAAACTGGCATACAATTACTTTCTTGAAAACCTATTATGGATTTTATTACAGGACATGCATCTCTAGGAGCAACTTCATCTCCTACATTAAAAGCTGTATAACTACCACTACAAGATTTAATAGGGATAGCCCCTGCTGCATAGATTAGTTCACTTGGTACCATTACACAATATGTTCCTACAGTTTTAGTTCCTTCCTCTTTATAGATGTCATTCATATTTGCAAATACATTTTCTAAGATATTCATAAAATATTTTGCATTTTCAGGCATACCTTTAAGCTCTGATAATCGTCTTAAATATTTTACTGAAACATAAGTTGATTTATTTATAAAACGTGTTCTTTGCCTTTGCTGTCTTTTTTCTTCATTACTCATAACTTCCATAATTAATATCTCCTTTTTCTTTTTTTCTTTTTACCGAAGAATTTAAATCTTGAAGATATATAAAATCTCTTTTTAATTACTGCCATAGAAATAGCCTCATCTTCTGGGCATTTCTTTACACATTCTCCACACATAATGCAATCATTACTTGTTATATCTTCTTTTTCACGTTCTGTATAAATTTCTTTTATTCCCATAGGACAAGCATCGTAACAACCTCCACATTCAGTACAAGATTGACAATTCTTTCTTATCTTAAATATTGATATCTTTGAAAATAATCCAATAAATAACCCAAGAGGACAAATATTACACCAAAATCTTCTCTTAAAGAATGACATAACAATAATAAATATAAGTAAAAAACCTCCTAGAGATAAACTTATTTTAAATCCATTAAAAGCAGGTGATGTGCTAATAGCAGGACAAATATTACAGAAATTAAGGCCAACCGTACATCCTCCAAAGAATAATATAACCATCATCCACTTAACCTGCTTTAATATGTTGTACATTTTTTCTGTAAAATGTATACCTTCTATTTTTAATATCTGCCTAATCTTATCTAAAATATCTTGTATAAAACCAAAAGGACAAACAAATCCACATAAAGTCCTTCCAAACAATACAATAATTACAAAAGTAGTTATAAAAAATGTTAAAATCTCTGTTATATTTCCCTGTAAAAATGTATTTAAGTGACTTAAGTTATAACAAGTGCTTCCTACAAATTGATCCCCATTCTTAGGGCAAGCAAATGTAGGTAACTTAAATTTAGAAAAAGTTTTACCTACTATACGCCCTCCATAGACCAATACTACAAAACTTAAAGTCATACATATCCATCTGAAGGTCTGCATAGAAAATCTATATTTATTTGTTTTTTTATTTTTTGAATTATCTTTTACTATAGTTATTTGGGATTTTATATTCTTAAAGTGTTTTTTATTTTTTAATGCTCGTATTGATATGATAATCACTATAATTCCTAATGATATTCCAAATATACAGAATATAGGAATCATAGCTTCTAAGTGTCTATGTGTAAATATGGAATTTTCCTCTAACATGTAAGATAGCAAATAATATTTTCCATCTGAATCTTTATATTTAAAATTAAGTCCGTTTCTTATGTCTTTTAATTTAATATCATCAATTATTCCCTTTTCATTAGTACAAAAACTTTCATTTGATTTATTTTCTGTACTTATATGTACTTCTTTATTAGCTAATACTTCACCATTAAAATAAAAAGTAAGTTGATTTGTTCTTGATAATACTACTTCAAAAGGTATTTTATCAAAACTTGAAAATTTAGCATTTCCTCCTTTAGTAAGTAATGTATCTCCTTTTGCTCCTACCCAAACCTTATCTTTTGTTCCATCATCATCTATATCTACTTCTATTTCTGGTGCTATAGCAAAAAAACTTCCAATATACCTCTTATCTAGCTTTTCCGAAGTTCTATCTACTTCTTTCACTGAATCTTTTGTCAAAGCATATACATTTATATTTGAATTATCTAACAAAACATCATTCTTTAGCATAAGATTATCATTCTCAATAGCAAAATATAATATATTATCTTTAATATCATTTCTGATACTTTTTTCAGTACTAAAATTATAACTAGAAATAGATGTATCAAATTTATAAAAAGATACCTTATTTCCTAGTATAATACCTATGCTAAGGACTATTAGTACAAAAAGTATAATATATTTTTTCTTTTTCATTAATTACACCTCTCTTGTCTATATAAATTCTGTATCAACATTTCCTTAAAAGCTTCTACTCTTATTCTTATTTGTTCTATATCTTGATATTTATAATCTGTTTCCAATCTAAATACAGGTATATTTCTATCTACAAAAAATGATTCATATCTATTTAATTCAAAATCATGTTCAATTTGCCCTTTTAAAACATGATAAATGACACCATCAAAATTGTATTCATCTTGTAGCTTCTTTACCTCTTCAAATAGATTACTATTATCAACATAAGCCGAAGAACAGTCTGAATAATAACTTTCTAGAACTACCTTATTAAAATAATTTCTTAATAAAAAGCCCTTATTCTCTATATTAGAATCTACATTAACCTTTTCAGTCATTACATTTACTGTATCACCTATATCTAAACCTATGTCATTTAGTAAAAATGGAACTTTAAAGTTTGGAAAATATATAGGTGATCCTATTAATAATACTTTTGGTATATTATAATTCACACTACCTACTTTACTCTCTAAAAACTCATTTATCTTTTTTAATTCTTGGGTCCATCTAGATATATCTTTACTGTAATAATACGTGTTTAATATAAACAAACTCATTGTTGTAGATATTTCTGCTTTATTCATTCTAGTTAAATCTCTAAATCTTCTCATTTCATATCTTGCATCATTAACTAATTTGACAGCTTTCTTTAAGCTATCTCTAGTTATATTTTTCTTCAAAATAACTTCAAGCCTCTCTCCTAACTTCCACATTTCTGATGTCCATTTTTTAGCGGATAATTCTTGATTTTTATCTGTTGGAAAATCTACTGTTATAACATTAACTTCTTTTTCTAAAATATAAGCTAACTTTCTCATACTATCGCAAGTTATAGGTATTATTACTGTATAATCTTTTGGATTCTCTAATTTTTTTCTTTTTAAAAAACCCAATATAGATTGACTTACTGAATCTGTATCTCTTGGAACAAATTCATCTGCTAAATTATAAGTTCCTAAACTACCACCTATAATCCATAAAGGAACTTCTTTTAAAGCATAAATTATTTCTTCTGGAATGCTTGTTCCTAATACAATTATTTTTTGAACTTGATATTCATTATCATTAAAATATTCTTTTGTAATCTTAAAAAAATACTCTAGTTGCTTCGAAGATTTTTCTTCTTGTAGCTTTTTAATTGAATCATTAATTTCACTAATATAAATATCTTTTGATGACTTTTTCTCTTCAATACTTTGCATCACTATACCTTACTCCCTTTCTATATTTTTATATGTTTTAAATATTCAGATATAACTATAACACTATTCCTTTATTTTTTCAATTTATTATCTTTGTTACTTATTTTACATTTTTTTCAACAAGTATTATCTTTGTACTGCTAATTTTATAAAATAGTAAACCTTTTAATATATAACTTAACACTTAGAGTTAACTCCAAGTCAAGTTTTTAAATGTAATAAATTATAATAAAAAATAGCTCATATAATCAAATATATTAAAATGATAGTAATTAAAAACCACTTTAATATACGTAACTATATAAGCTAAATATGTATTATTACTTTTATCTATTATATAACTTCATTATTAATAACATTTTGTAGGCTACCACGATAATATAACAAAAACTTTAGTTTAAAAGTAAATTTGATATATATTTATCTAATCCTTAATATTATTTATTAAACTTTTCTTTATCTAATTTTCCTATAGATCTAGCTACAGTAACTGTAGTTACCATAGTTCCATTAACATTTAACATAGTTCTACCCATATCTAATATAGGATCAATAGCTATAATTCCACCTGCAAGAGGAAAATATGCTGCAAGACCTACTCCTGATAAAACTACTGAAGCTGACATAGTTGCAGTTCCTGGAAGCCCAGCAATTCCAAGAGAAGATATTGCTATAACTACTAAAAGCATAACATAAAAAGTTATATTTTGTTCTATACCTGCCATGTTTGCTATAGTTACAGCTAATAATGCTGGATATATTCCTGCACAACCATTCATCCCCATATTAGCACCAAGACTTCCTGTAAAACTTGCTATTCCTTCGTCAACTCCTTGGTTCTTTGCTAAGGTTTCTATAGTTACTGGTAAAGTTCCTAAACTTGAACGAGATGTAAAAGCAAGTATTAACGCTTGACCTGCATTCTTTATATATTTTAGTGGGTTTAAACCATTTAAAGTTATTATAAGCATATGTACTAAAAATACTAAGATAATAGATAAATATACAGCTACTATAAACTTTATAACTGCTATCATTGAAGCTACTCCTCTACCTGCTAATGTATTTGCAAGCATTGCAACTACTGCATAAGGCATAAATTTTATAACTGTCATAGCTACACTAACTATTATCTTATAAAAAGCTTCAACTAAATCTACAAAAGGTTTTATTACTTCTGAATATTTTTTAGTAAGTCTTCTAACTGCTATACCTAAAAAGCCTGAGAATATTATTACTCCTACTATATTACCATTTGCCATAGATTCAATTACATTTGAAGGTAATAATCCTCTTAAAGTATCTACTAATGGAACTACTTCCTTTATTTCAGCTTCTATAGCTGAAACTTCTGCACCAACTCCAAGTTTCATAAGGTTACCTACTATTATTGCTACAATTGCTGAAAGAGCAGTAGTCACAAGTAACATTCCTATAGATCTAAAAGTAAGAGTTCCTATATTTTCTCCTTCTTTCATATTAATTATTACCTTTAATATAGAAATAAATATCATAGGTACAACTAACATCTTTAATAAATCCATAAAACCTGAACCAATAAATCCATACCATTTACTTACTTCTTTTAACCATATAACTTCTGACGGATTTTCTGGAAATCCAGCTACCATTTGAATAATTATTCCTAAAATAAGTCCAATTATAGTTGCATATATTGTTCTTTTTGAAAAATTAACTTTTTTCTTTTCTAAATTTCTAATAAAGAAAAATATCCCTACTAACGCTATTATAAAAATAATTGTTTTTATATCCGTTATCATTATAAATTCTGATAAAAAAGGACTATTCACCATACCTTTTCTCTCCTCCTTTGTTATTCTCCCATTTTTCTTACTACACTTATATGTTTCTATAGTATTTTTTATTATTAATGTATTATAATATATAATATAGACAATTGTCTATATTATTATTCATTAAGGAGAAAAATATATGAGAGTAATTATTATAGGTGGTGTTGCTGCTGGAATGAGTGCAGCTGCAAAATTAAAAAGACTTCAACCTGATTATGAAGTTGTAGTATACGAAAAAACTGATATTGTTTCTTTTGGAGCTTGTGGCTTACCTTATTTTGTTGGAGGATTTTTTGAAGATTCTAATGAAATGATAGCTAGAAGTGCTGAAAAGTTTATAGAATCAGGTATTGATCTTAATTTATTTTGTGAAGTAACAAAAGTTGATTCTAATAACAACAAATTAATAGTTCATAATTTAAAAACAAATGAAACTTTTGAAGATCATTATGATAAATTAATGATTGCAACTGGTGCAAGTAGCATTATCCCTAATATTGAAAATATAAATTTAGATAATGTTTCTACTCTAAAAAACATGGAAGATGGTAAAAGATTAAAGGAATTATTATCTAAAGAAGAAAATAAAAATGTAGTTATTATAGGTGCTGGATTCATAGGACTTGAAGCAGTTGAAGCTGCTAAGCAAAAAGGGAAAAATGTTACTGTTTTTCAACTAGAAGATAGAATATTACAAGCAGTATTTGATAAAGAAATTACTGATGTTTTAGAAGAAGAAATTAGAAGTCACAATGTAGATTTACGTCTAGATGAATCTATTACTAAATTAATTGGTGATAAAAAAGTTTCAAAAGTAATAACTTCTAAAGGGGATAGCGTAGATGCAGATATAGTTATAATAGCTACTGGAGTTAGACCAAATACTAGCTTTTTAAAGGATACTAATATAGAAATGTTACCTAATGGTGCTTTAATAGTTAATGAATATGGTGAAACTTCTATTAAAGATATTTATGCAGCTGGAGATTGTGCTACTATAAGAAATGCTGTTACTAATAAAGATGTTTATGTACCACTAGCTACTGGTGCTAATAAACTTGGTAGAATTGTTGGTGAAAATTTAGCTGGACTTAATAATACTTTTCAAGGTTCTTTAAGTTCAAGCTGTATAAAGGTTATGAATATGGAAGCTGCTTCTACTGGTCTAACTGAAAACATGGCAAAGAAATTAAATTTAGATTATAAAACTACTTTTATTTCTGATTATAATCAAACTACTTATTATCCAGGAAGAAATAAAATTTATGTAAAACTTGTATATGATGCAAAAACTAAAGTTATCTTAGGAGGGCAAGTAGCTGGATTTAAGGATTCTGTTCAAAGAGCAAATGTATTAGCTGCTGCTATTCTAGGAAAGCTTACTACAAATCAACTTGGAATGCTTGATTTATGTTATGCTCCACCTTTTGCAAGAACTTGGGATGTACTTAACGTGGCAGGTAATGTTTCAAAATAGAAGTAGATAAAATTTAATAATTTCTTATATTAGTAAAGTGGCTTAAACACTAATGTTTAAGCCACCTTCTTTATATAGTTACTTCATAAGATTCAACGAAATTAATACAGTCTAAAGCTTTGATAGTATGGAAACTTATTTGATGAGTAGGATATTTAAACTTCATAAGTTCAAAGAATTTCTTCTTATTCATCTGCCCTTGGCTATAAGCTTCAATATAATCATATATGGTATCATCGGCCATAGGTCCAATAACAACATCGTATCTCTTCTGCCCTTTTCCATAATGGACACATCCTTTCTTAACTAAATATTATTTTACTTAGTTCGTCTTAATGTATTCACTAATTTATACTAATACCAACATTCTTTTAGCTAATTGAATTAATATAGTTGAATCTATTGGCTTTATGTTAGAATATGATTTAGCAAGTTTAGTGGTAGTACCAATAGAATTCTTTGTCCTCCACAATCAGATTCCATTTCACGATGGATATCCTTGTTTTCTTGTACAATACTTACGTTAATCTTGTATCGCATTTTTTACCTATTCTTAATACCAATAATGATACAATAATTATTAAAAACATAAATAAAGGTACTAAATAATAAGCCATACTTACCAAATTATAATCACGTAATATAACTAAAACTCCTGATAAAGGAAATGTAATAAAAATTGATAATACTATTAATTCATATGGGAAAAAAGCATTCTCCATATAAAATCCTACCATTTCATATTTTCCAACAATTGATTCGGCATCAATTGCAAGTATAGTCATAAATATAGTTAATATAGATAAAAATACAAGTACATATTTTTTATTAACATTGAAAATTCTAAATAATAAAATCATACTAATTACTTCAATTCCTGTAGTAATTACCTGGTTCAGTTTAAATATATCTATTCCCCTACACAAAATATAAAACATAAATATCATAACCATGTAAATTAATAATATTTTTTTAAAATCCTTCACGTAGTTCCTCCCATAATACTTTTATACAAATTATACCACATACACCGTATAACAGCCTACTATTTAGGATAATTTACCCATTTTTGTACCACTCTTCTGCGAAATTTTTACCATATACATCTTTAAGTAATTCACAATCATTACAACTTTCCTCAACAGGTTTAGCACCATTACATGAATATAGATCTGTATGTGTATTTGATTTAAAAGAACTAACTTTAATTTTTGATAAATGATATATATTAAAGCTAAGATAAGCCTGATTACTTTGATGATAACCAAATTCAACTCCTCCAGGTACACCATGTGAAAATATAGTTAAAGATCCTATTTTACGTTCATCTCTATTAGAATTTATATAATTTTCAAATTCAGTAGCACTATTAAAGAATTTTATATCTACTTCTAAACGTCTAGCTGTATCTTTGAAATTTTCAATATCTTCTTTTGAATAATCAGTTTGTGATATTAACCAAGTTACTGTATCATATGGATATTCTTTTTTAAATCTTCTTAATTCATTTATCGCAGGTTCAATAAAGTTATATTTGAATCTACGTCCATATATACCTACTCCTCCTACTTCTAAAGCTGCATCATATTCACTACATGACACTACTATTCTTTCTATTAACTCTGTATTTGGATCAGATATACCTGCAGCATCATTTCCAAGCGTAACTCTAGATACCCCCATATCTCTACCAGAACTAATATTATTATCTATTTCTATTTGGCCGTTACCTGAGCCTATTGTTATAGTTGATATCTGGTCTATAGCCCAATCCTTAGGAAGTGAATACCCTAAGTTTCCACTAAATCCAGATGACATATCACATACAAAACTACTACAAGAATATCCTGCTAATGATACTCTGCTACATACATTTCTTGGAGCGTATATACCTATTTTATATTTTGTCTTAGTTCTCTTAAATACTGCTGATATTTCCCTAAAGTATGGAAGTATTGAAGATGTTACATCCTGATCTAAAGCATCAAAATCAACAGTAAAATATATTATAGTACCTGCTTCGAATCCAAAACTACTTGCTGCTGCAATTGCACTTTTAGCATCTTTATTTCCTTGTACTGCATTAAAATAAGATAATTTATATCCTCCAGTTTCAAATATAGGATATACTCTTAAACCGGCTGAAAATATAGTATTTAATTCACTTGAAGTCATCTTAAATTTTCCTGTCAAATATCTACCAACAGACTTATATCCATTATTTCTTAATGTTTGAGCTTTAGCAGCTGTAATAGTTGTGGAACAATCACACATAGTTCCCTTTCTATTTGGATCTCCTGTACTAACTAATAAAGATGCCCATGTTTGCTTTCCTGCAATTCCATCTGAATCTAACCCTGAAAAACTTTGAAAATCAGAAACAGCTTTTTTTACTCCATTTCCATAACCTCCATCAAAACCATTTGGATTAAATCCATTACAATACAAGGCATATTGTAATATATAAATGAAATTCTTTTTAGTACTTCCAAGTGAAAGAGTTGGTGCTAATTCCTTAGTCTTTGTACCCCATACTCCATCTACAAGTGAAACACCTTCTTCAATTTGAAGTGCAAAAATCAATGCTTTATTTGTTGTTCTAGCATATATACCATCGCAAGGTACTAATCCTATCTTTTTAGCAAAACTTGCATTACTAGAATATTTAGCATTTAAACTTTGTTGAATTTTTCTTATATTGGAGTCTCCATGATAATCCCCATAATTTAATAGCTTAAATGCATCCATTGTTAATATAGCTTTCATTAAGCTTGAATTTACACTTCCAGTTTGAGAAATACCAGCATCTGATTGAAGAGTTTTTATTGCTTTTTGAGTTTTCTCTGAAAAAACTCCATCAAAAGCTCCTGCTTCATATCCCTTACAATATAATCCTCCTTGTAAAATATAATTTATATTTTTGTTACTTGAATTATTTATTGATATTTCTTTGAAATAAGAACTTGTAGTAGGACCAAAATCCCCATCTGCTGTTATACCTAATTCAATTTGTAAAGCTTGTATTAAAGCTTTCATTGTACTCCAACCTTTAATTAGTAAACTCAAATTCAAAAAATATCCACAAGTATTTCATTTTTATATAAATACCTGTGGATATCTTATAAATAAATGTGAATAACATTTAACTTTTCAACGCATTAAAATAATCCTTTAACTTAGTAGGACCAACTAAAATATCTCGATCTATAAATAAGGAACCATCACCTTTAGTTTTTACCCACCACTTTACAAGCATTATTTCTCCATTTTTTATTTCAATTGCAGTTATGCACCTAGGGTGAACACAACTTCCATCATTAAAATAAGGTGCTTCTTCTATACTTGGAAACATAGGTCTATGAGTATGGCCTGATATTAATATATGTTTCTCTTTCTTTACCCACCTAATTAAACGTTTTTCTACCATCTCTTTCTTTTTATAATTTTTAGCTGTACGAGTAGGGTCATTTACACCATAGCTTTCTAAAGGTCTCCAAAGATATCTAACAAGGAATCTACTTACCTTCCAAAAAATATCATTAATAAGGTCACATTGATGACCATGTATTAATAAAATTTTATCTTCAGTTCCTCTATAAGATAAAACTAACCCTTCATGAATTTTTATACCTTTAAATAAGTTCTCATTTTTTCCTGTATTCTCATCAAAATATTCATAAAGGTTTTCTTTTACAAATTTATCATCTTTTTTTACCATATCATGATTTCCATATAGAAAATAAAGCCTCTTTTCTTTAAAAAACTTAGCTAAAAGCCAAAAGACATGACTATGTTCTTGTTTTATATCAGCCATTTTCTTTATTTCCCATAGCTCGTCTCCATCACCAATTTCTATATATGTGAAACCATTTTTATAATAATAGGTTAATGCATAAAAATATATATTCTGATTCTTTGAAAAATTATCTGCTAAATTCCCATCGCCTCTATGACAATCACTTACTATAACAATCTTAGATGTATCATCAAATTTAACTATATCTGCCGATGAAAAAATCTTAGATAAACGCTTTAATATATTCATTTATCCTCCTAGAAACTAGCACTCTCAACTATACTATATTCTTATATATTTATTTTAGATACCATTAATTAAATTAATCTATACTTAGGGGCTAAACCCTTAGCCCCTCTACTTTATTCTAAATATCCTTTAACTCTATCACTAACTGCAACCAGCTTCTTCATTCCAGTAATATCCATGAATTTATCATATAATTCTGGAGCTTCTCTAAGCAAACTATTTATCTTATCTAATGAATTTGTATACTGATTAGTTATTTCTTGGTAAGCAATACACATAGCTTCATTTTTCAATTGAATTATTGCATCTGTCTTTTCTGTTCTAGTAAATGGTTGTTTTGTATATGGCTTATTAAAAGTTATATTTATTGTACTATTATTTATGCTTAAATCATTATCAGTGTAACCTGTCTTTCTTAATGCCTCTACAAATGCTTTTAACATCCCTTCATCTTGTAAAGTTATACTTAAATCCATTATTAAATCTTCTGGTTCTGAATATTCACCTAGAATAAATCCTGTTAACCACCAATGCTTGTCCTTTCTACTGAAAAGTTTCTTACCATTTTTCTTTAAAGTACATTCCATTTCTATAAGTTCATCGTCTCCAACTGCTTTATAGATTTTATTATTTGAATTACTATAGATATTTAATTCTTCTTCTGCTGTTTTATATATACCTATTTCACAACCTGTTGTTAAGTCATATTGTCCTTTCCAAAATTCAATCAACCAATCTTTTTTGTCATATTTGAAATAAATAGGTTCACAATCTATAATCATTCCCATTGGAGCTGCTGATTCATCAAAAAGTTTGCAATAGCCATATTTTCTTTGCCATGCATCTAATGTAGAGTAAAATATATCTTGAACTCCGTCATATCCATAACCAGCTATATCTATTATGTCATTTAGTTCCTCCTGTGTTAACTGTTTAGGAGTATAACTTTTTTTTTCCTCCTCTTCTACTATACCAAATAATTCTTTTGCTTCTGTTATTAATCCTGGAAGAGCTTTATATAACTTATTTACACCTAAAGCTGCAATTGCTGATACTGATATTAAAAGAAATAATCCCCAAGTAGATAAATTAAATTCATCTATATCCTCAAATTCATCTATTTTTTTCTTTAACATAGATGTTGCTACATTATTGCTAACATCTAATGTATCTAAATCTTTAAAATTTAAAAACATAAAATTCACCTCTAAAACAGGTTATTATACAATATAATATTCCTCTTATTTCAGTTATGTTAATGCTTTTTTAAGTCATATAAATTTAGTAATTATTTATATATTATTTAAATATATTTATATATGTATCTCTACTTTAGGAGTATTATTTATGCAATATATAATAATTTTATTGTTATTAATTTTATCTTTATATCTTATTACTGTATACTTTAATAAACGAGAAATGGATTTGAAATATCAATTAGTTGCATTGCAAAGACATAATGCCATTTTAAAACATGAACTTACAAAATATACTTGTAAAAGAATTCCTAAAATAAAGTTTTCAACACCAGATGTCTCTATAGGATTATTAAATGAAAATTCAAAATTATTTTTATCTCCAATAGAAAATTCTATATTAGTTTATTTAACTAAAGAAAAATTACAAGTTAAAATTCTTGATGAATGCTTATTTGAAAATCTTACTTGGTATTACGTAGACTTACCTACTACAAGTGATATAAATTGTAGAGGTTGGATTAATAAAAATAATTTTTCTATGCTTTGTAACGATATAAAAAACATCCCTGATAATTTATAAAAAAATCTCGATATATTTTAAAAATAGTTTATTATTACACTATTTTTAAAACATATCGAGATTTTTGCTCTTATGGTAATAGAAAAAACATATATAGTAAATATACCAATATTATAGCTATGAAAGGTCCATTTATAAGCTTATCTTTCTCTAAACCATCAAATTCTTCATCGTCCTCATCATCTTCATCATAATAATACTCATCTGTTACACTTGCTTTTTCTAAAGCTTTTATAACTCTCTTAACAACTTTTGATAATAAAAACATTACAAATAGCATAAACAATATGGTCATTATTTTCATACCAACTGATGTTTGAATAACTCCAATACTTTCATTATTTACATCTGTGGGTATCGAAGATCCTATTGTGGCAATCTTTTGCATAGTAACTGATATACTATTTATTGTAAAGTGCATTAACATTGAAGAAAATAAACTATCTGTTATTAAAGCTACATATGCCATTATAAATCCTAATACACTTGCATATAAAAATTGATGAAAATCTAAATGGAATATTCCAAATAATAATCCATTAAATAAAGCCGCTTTGAACTTAGTCTGATTTCTATATCCATATAATACTATTCCTCTTAAAGTAACCTCCTCTGTAATAGCTGGCATAACTCCAAATAATAATATCATTATTAAATATGGAGTTGATGAAATAGATCCTACATAATCAGCTACATTATTATTAACAAATAAGGAACTAATTACAGCACAACACGACATAAGCGGATATGTTACTATTGCTGTTAATATTATTAATGCTACTTGCTTTAAAGTAATTTTGTTTAACCTAAGTGTTTCTTTAACATTACTTTTAGTTACTACAAAATATATTATTGCTGGAACTAAAAATAAAACTATATGATTAACTGAAAGCATGACTCTACTATCTCTAACCCCTAGTAAATAATACACAAGTGCTAATAAATATGGTAAAAACATAGCACCTAATAATATTATTAAAAAATAAATATTACTTCTTTTTAACTTTTTCATTTAAATTTCTCCTATTTTTTAAATTAACATGTATATTTTTTTGATATTAAGGAAAGAATTATAAATGAAGCGAGATGCTTTTATAATCGCCTCTCCCCCATTTTATTTATATACGTTTCAATCCCTCTTAATAACTTAAGAGGGATTGATTCTTTTATCCCACTATTTTATCTTGTAATATACTTCTTCTTACCTTATCTAATGCTTCTACAGTAGCTTTTCGTCTTACTTCTCCTCTATCGCCATTAAATACATGTCTATAAGCCTTTACATCTCCCTTATAATATACACCTATATATACTAATCCAACTGGTTTTTCTTTTGTACCACCACCTGGACCTGCTATTCCTGTAGTAACTACAGATATATCTGATCCTGTTCTATTAGCTATTCCTAATGCCATTTCCTTTGCAGTTTCTTCACTTACTGCTCCATGTTCTTTTAAAGTATCTTCTCTAACATTTAAAGTTCTCATTTTAGCTTCATTTGAATAAGTAACTGCTCCTTCTAAAAATGCCTCTGATATTCCTGGATAATTAATTAGTCTACTTGCAATCATTCCACCTGTACAAGATTCAGCTGTAGATATAGTCAACTTTCTAGATACAAGCTCATCTCCAACTACCTTTTCAATAGTTAAATCTTCACCTTCACCATAATAGTCCATTCCTAATCTAACTTTTATCTCTTCTTTAACAGGTTCTATAAGTCTTAAGGCTTCTTGTTCGCTATCAGCCTTAGCAGTTATTCTAAAGATAACATCCTCTTCTTTTGCATAAGGAGCTACAGTTGGATTTTTGCCATTCTCTATAAAATCTTTTAACTTATCAGCAACATAACTCTCTCCAATTCCTAATACTCTTAAAGTTGTAGATTTTATTATTCCGTTACCTTTAGCCTTTAGAAATTCCTTAACCCCATTTTCATACATAGGTTTCATTTCTCTTGGTGGACCAGGAAGCACTATTATACACTTATTATCTTTTTCCAAAATAGCTCCAGGAGCTGTTCCATTATCATTTCTAAGAACTATAGCTTCCTTTGGAAAATAAGCTTGCTTTAAGTTACTTTCTGTTAATTCCTTTCCTACTCTATTTAATCTATCTTTTAATAACCTAAAAGATTCTTCATGAACTTCTAAATTCATATTAAAATATTCACAAGCAGTTTCTTTAGTTAAATCATCTGCTGTAGGTCCAAGCCCTCCTGTAGTAATAACAATATCACTTCTTTTTAATGCATTATCTATTGCTTCTAGCAGTCTATCTTTATTATCACCTATAACTTCTTGTCTATAAACACCAATACCAATAGCTGCTAATTCCTTTGATAAAAATTGAGCATTAGTATTAACTATATCTCCTAACAAAATTTCTGTTCCTACTGCTATTATTTCTGCTCTCATCTCTTTTACCCCCTTGTATGTAACTTACCTTATATTATAACATAATAGAAAATATTTAAGGGAGCAAAAAGCTCCCTTAAATTTTAAGACATAAACTTAGAAAATGAATAGTTCTTTTATTATTAATATGATGTGTAGTAAAATAAATTCTAATGCCTATTAGTTAAAAAGAACCTTCTATCTTAAAGTATGTATTATTAAAGATATTTATTCAAAAAACTATTTTACCATCCTACTTTTTGATTAGTATCTAAACTTAAGTGATCTCCATTATTTATATATTCAAAAGTAAATTTACCATCTTTCTCAATCACCTTAGTTAATGTAGCTTGTCCCATTATTTCGTGATATATTTCATTATCTTCTCTAAAGTAACTTACAATAGTTTTTAATGTTGTTCCATGAGTAACTATTAATATCTTCTTTCCTTTCTCTCTAGATAATATTTCATCTAGAGTATCTTTAACTCTACTATAAACCATTCTTAAAGATTCTCCCTTTGGAGGAACTACATCCATTTCACCATTAAAAATTTTGCTTATCTCTTGTCCTTTTCCAATTTCTAGCATTTCTTCTTCTGTATGACCTTCATAATCTCCAAAATTAATTTCCATCAATCCCTTTTCTTCTATTAGCGTAATATTTCTTTCCCCTTTAATTAACTTTGCTGTTTCTAATGCTCTTTTTATAGGACTTGTATATATTACATCTAATTTAATCTCTTCTAGTCTTTTACCTAATAGCTTTGCACCCTTTATTCCTTTATCAGTTAAAGGAGAATCCCCTTGTCCCTGCAATCTTTTTTCTAAATTCCATAAAGTTTGTCCATGTCTTGTTAAATATATTTCTGTCATATTTCCCCCTAAAAAAACTCAGCAGAAATACAGTTTCTTTCTGCTGAGCTTTAGAATCTATAAGTATTATTTATTATTTTTACTTTCTAAAATTGCTAATGCTACTGCTCCTATAACTCCTGCATCTGTTCCTAAACCAGCAGGTACTATTTCGCAAGCTTCTACCATGCTCTTAAAGCATCTCTTCTTAACAACTTCTCTTACCTTATTGAATAATATGTCACCAACTTGAGTAACACCACCACCAATAATAATTACTTCTGGATCAAAAATTGATACAGCATTAGCAACGCCTATTCCAAGATAGTTTAAGGCATCTTCTACTATATCCTTAGCTACTTGATCTCCTTTTTCTGCTTCCTTAAACACTTCATATGAAGTTACTTTTTCATATGATTTTAATGAAGTTTCAACGTTAGTTGCAACTGCTTCCATTCCTCTTTTTCCAATAGCTGTTCCTGAAGCTACTGCTTCTAAACAACCTACATTACCACAATTACATCTTGGCCCATTAGGAGCTACAGTAGTATGTCCAATTTCTAAAGCATTACATGTGTTTCCTCTATATATATTACCGTTTAATACGGCACCACCACCAACACCTGTACTTACTGTAAAGTATACAACATTACTTTTTCCTTTTCCAGCTCCAAACATAAATTCCCCAATAGTTGCTACATTAGCATCATTATCTAAGTATACTGGCACATCAAACTTGTCCATTAATGGTTTAGTAACATTGAAGTCCTTAAATGGAAGGTTTGGAGTGCTAATAATAACTCCTTTTTTGGCATCTAGAGGTCCTGGTGAACCGATTCCTATTGTTTCTACTTCTGCTACGTCTACTTTAGCTTGTTCTAAAACTGATTCTACTGTTCCTATTATTCTATTAAGAACTGGAATTTCACCCTCTTTTGCATTTGTTGGTATAACTACTTTTTCTACAACCTCGCCTTCGAATGTAGATAATGCAGTACTTATCTTAGTACCACCTAAGTCAATCCCTATAACATACTTTTTCATAACAACCTCCTTAAAATAATCGTAAAATCAAAATGTTTACATTTATTATTTTAAATATAATTTATATAAAAATAAAGACTATTTTTAAAATTTATTTAATTTTATATGCACAAATATGATATATACCTTTATTATCATATCCTTCTGATAAAATCTGGAAACTATTATTCACCAACATAGAATTAATAATATTGATTTCTTGATTGCTATTTTCTTTTAAAGTTATAGTAAAACTATCATCTCTATCTACTAATCCAAGATAGTCATGAATATTACTATATTCACTTAACCCAATAGTACCTTTAATATCCATCTTATAATCTGACATGTTCATCCTCCTACTTAAGCATATTCCACAGACTATTAATCAATATTTATGTTTATATCTATGTTTTTAGCTATGTTATTATTACTTATACTACATTTAGTTTTCTCAAACTTATTCCTTTATATTCATTTTGAGTACAAAAAATGGAGGAAATAGAAAGTTTACTTGTAACATGTAGTAATCTACATTAATAAAACTTCTATTTCCTCAGGTATATTCTTTTAAGCTTCATTCCTTAATTGATTATTTTCTTTACTCTTATCTATAATTTTTAAAGCTTCTGCTGGAGGAACTTCTTCATATTTATTAAGATGCATTACAAAACTTCCTCTTGCCTGAGTTATAGATCTTAAATCAGTAGCATATTTAAATAACTCTGCCATAGGTGCTTCTGCTATTAGTTTTTGTAACTTCCCTTCTGGCTCCATACCAAGAACTTTACCCCTCTTCTTATTTAAATCTCCTATTACATCTCCCATATATTCATCAGGTATTAATATTTCCATATGCATAATTGGTTCTAATAATATTGATTTTGCCTCTTCTAAGCCCTTCTTATAAGCTATAGATGCAGCGACTTTAAATGCCATTTCTGAAGAATCCACAGGATGATATGAGCCATCATGTAATGTAGCTCTAAGTCCTATTACTGGATAACCTGCTAAAACACCATGTTTTATACATTCTCTCAATCCTTTTTCCACTGCTGGAATAAAGTTTCTAGGAACTACTCCTCCTACTACTTTATCTACAAATTCAAGTTCTTTTTTACCATCATTTCTTGGTTCAAAAAGAATTTTAACATCACCATATTGTCCATGACCACCTGATTGTTTTTTATGTTTTCCTTGAACATCAGCTTTACCTTTTATAGTTTCTCTATACGGAACTTTTGGTTCTCTTAAAATAACTTCAGATCCAAATTTATTTTTTAATTTACTAGCAATTACTTCTAAGTGAATTTCTCCAAGACCTGATATTATTGTTTCTGCATTTTCTATATCCCTAGAAATTTTAAACACTGGATCTTCATCTAATAATTTATTTAAAGCTAATGAAATCTTGTCCTCATCACCTTTAGTCTTAGGCAAAACAGCTCTTGATATTATTGCTTCTGGGAAATTAAGATCATTATACTTAATTTTCAAATCACAAGCACATAATGTATCTCCAGTAGATGTATATTGTAATTTAGCTACAGCTCCAATATCTCCAGCTACAATCTTATTTGTTGGTATTTGATTTTTACCTCTCATAAAGAACATATGATTAAGCTTTTCTTGTTTACCTTTATTAGTATTTGATACTACACTATCTTCTGTTAATTCCCCTGTAATAACTCTAAATAAAGATATCTTTCCTACAAATGGGTCAGCTATAGTTTTAAATACAAATGCTGAAAAAGGTTTATCTTGCTCTAAATCAACAAACATTTCTTCATTGTTTTTTATATTAACAGCTTTTTGCTTTAATGCATATTTAGGTGAGGGGAAACATTCAACTATATCCTCAAGTAAAGTATTCATTCCTACCACTTTTAATGCTGAACCACACATGACTGGTGCTATATCTCCTGATGCACAACCATTTATTAATCCTTCATAAAGCTCTAAATCTGATAATTCACCTTCATTAAAATATTTTTCCAATAAGTTTTCGTCTGTTTCTGCAACAGCTTCAGTTATCATTTTCTTACATTCATCAATTTTTTCTACTAATTCTTTTGGGATTTCTGAAACTTCCATTTTTTTGGTTTTTTCATTATAAATACGAGCTCTCTTAGTAATAACATTTACTATTCCACAAAAATTCTCCTCAGATCCAATTGGATACTGAATTGGAACAACACTAATACCGAACTTTTCTTTCAATTCATCAAGAGTCTTATCAAAACTTGAATTTTCTCTGTCTAGCTTATTTATAAAAAATGTTCTTGGTAACTTAATCTTATTGCAATAATCCCAAGCTTTTTCTGTTCCAACTTGAACACCTGTAGCTCCACATACTACTATTGTTGCTACATCAATAGCTCTCATAGCCTCTATACTTTCTCCAACAAAATCAAAATATCCAGGTATATCAACTAGATTAATTTTTATATTCTCCCATTCAATTGGATTTATAGATGCAGATATCGAAATTTTTCTCTTTTTTTCTTCTTGATCAAAGTCTGATGTTGTTGAACCATCCTCTATTTTACCTAACCTATCTATTGTATTCGAATAAAATAACAAGGCCTCTGTTAATGAAGTTTTTCCTGTAGAACTATGTCCTATTAATCCTACATTTCTCAAATTATTAATACAATAATCTTTCATATCTTTGCCAAACTCTTATTATTTTTAAGAGATGACTTCACCTACCTTCCATAAGGATTTTTAATACACTCTATTAATATATAAGCTAACTTAGCTACTATAATTCCTATGTTTTCTCATATAAAAATAGTCCATAATAGAAAATATATATTTCTTCTTTTTTTGTGTATATATTCTTATCTATGGAATTACCTAATATAAAAAAAGTATCCTAGCTTGTATTTCCCCTTCCCCCTAAAAATAAAAAGTACCTAGAATCTCTAGATACTTTTTATAATAATAAATTTCTATTTATTTTTCTTATTAAAAGCAAATAATTTCATTAATATAAATGTTACAGGAACTCCAATTATGGCAGCCAAACCATAAGCTATAAGTTTATGCCATCCTAAAACATTAAATACTAAAATAACTACTATATTTTGAATAATAAAATTAGGTATATATGATATTGCAAATTTAATAAATTTACTAAATTCAAGTTTTTCTTTAAAAGTAATTAAACTATTTAAGATATAGGATATTATTAAACCAGATATATACCCACATATAAAAGCTATATTTTCATTTAAAAAACTAGAATATATGTAAGAAAAAATTGTACCATTAAAAGTATTAATTACTCCTATTATCACAAATGTTATAAACTCTTTTGATAAAAACATATTTTTAGCTTTTATAAACAAACTATTCATTATGTCACCTACATATTATCTTCATTATTTTTAATTAATTTATCTGCTATTATAAATCTTGGTCTTTGCTTTGTTTCATTGTATATCTTACCTATATATTCTCCTATTACTCCAAGAGATAAAAGTTGGATTCCTCCAAGCATCCATATAGATAATGTTATAGAAGTCCATCCTGTTACTGTATTTCCCATAAGCTTCATTACTATTGAATATATTAAAGCTATAAAGCTAAAGCAACATATAAAGAATCCTAGTCCAGTAACTATTCTTATTGGCTTAATACTTAGAGATGTTATACCATCTAAAGCAAAAGTTATCATCTTCTTTAAAGGATATTTTGATTCTCCTGCAAATCTTTCATGACGTTCATATTCAACTATAGAATGTTTATATCCTACTAATGGAACTAGTCCTCTTAAAAATAAATTTACTTCCTTAAATTGACTTAATCCTTCTAAAGCACGTTTACTCATTAAACGATAATCCGCATGATTATATACTGTATCTGCTCCCAGTACATTCATAAATTTATAAAATCCTAAAGCAGTTGTTCTCTTAAAAAATGTATCAGTTTTTCGTGAAGATCTTACCCCATAAACCACATCACTACCACTGTAATATTCCATAACAAACTTATCTATTACATCTATATCATCTTGTAAATCAGCATCTAAAGATATAGTCATATCTGCATATTCTTTAGCAGTCATAAGTCCTGCTAATAGAGCATTTTGATGACCTCTATTTCTTGAAAGATTAATTCCACTAAATATATTATTTTTTTCATGTAATTCTTCAATTATACTCCATGTCTTATCCTTAGAGCCATCATTTACAAATAATATCTTACTTTTATTATTTATGATGCCCTTTTCCATCATTCCAGTTATCTTTTCTAATAACCTTTTTGATGTTTCATGTAATACCTCTTCTTCATTATAACAAGGTACTACTAGATACAATGTTTCATTCATTTAAAACTACCTCCACTTATATTAAGTATTTTTATAAAATACACACTATCTCACATTATATCATTATTATAGCTAACTTACCTTATTTCTTTTTTCGTAATAGTTATTCTTTATTATACTATCAGCTATATCATATGCCTCTTCTAACTTTTCTCTCTCTTCATCTGTAGGATTCCCAACAACTATTCCACCTTTTATTACAGAAGCATCTCTATTAGTATTTAAAAGATTTCTTCCCATAGCAGTATTATCAGTATTAACTCCTAATAAATAAGATATAGTTGGCATTATATCAATATGTCCACCTACTGTATCTATTGTTTCCTTTGGTATATCTTTTCCATAAACAATAAAAGGTATTTGTCTTTTATATTCTTGCCACCAATCTCCTGGAATATCACTTTCCTCTACATCTTCAGTATAATATTTATGAACACCACCATGGTCTCCATAAATAACAACTACAGTATTGTCCATAAGACCTTTTTCCTCTAACATATCTATAAACAATCCAATTTGCTTATCTGCATAATGTATAGCTTGGAAATACCCTCCTAATCTATTAGAGTCTAAATCCTCTGGTAAATCAAGATATCTATATTCATCCTTTATATCAAAAGGCCCATGACTTGATAATGTAGGAATTACTGAATAAAAAGGTTCTTTTAAAGTACTTAATTTATCTACATATTGAGTATAAAAACTTCTATCTGATAATCCAAATCCAACATATTCATCAATTTTATAATCATTTATTCCCCAACTACTACTAAATCCCAAAGCTGCCTTGTGAGCTTCAAGCCATCCCCAGTCGCCACTTCTTTCAGCATGAGTAGAAACAGTTGTATACCCATTACTATTAAGAATTCTAGCTAATGAATTAAATTTAACTTCAGGGTAAGTTAAAAATGTTACTGAATCTCCTAAAGTTAACACTCCTGTATTAACCATGGCATCACAATCAATACTGTTAGCTGCATTATTTTGTTCATAGACATTACTAAAATATAATCCATTATTTATTAACTTATTCATATTAGGTGTAATTTCTTGTCCATAAATGCTTTGATTTATAACAAAGTTTTCCAAAGCTTCTATTTGAAGAAATACTACATTCTTTCCTTTAGCTATTCCCTTATACTCATTATCTGGCAGATTTTCATTATTCCATTCAAGCCATTTATCTATCTTGTCCATTTCTTCTTCATCAGTAGTTGAATTAACCTTTTGTAATGTTGTATATGCATCGTATATAAAATCTCCTATAGGAGACCTCATAGCAACCCTTGTAGCTGGATTCCAAGATGCTTCCCAATCATTTTGAATAAATCTAATATCTGTACCAGCAATTCTTTTAATATCAAATAAATAATGCCATCCAAAAATAATAATTAAGCTCACTAATACTCCCATAATTGCTGTCTTTATATATCTACTATTATCATACTTACCTGAACGTTTAATTAACAGATATATTATTACAGGTATATCTATAATAAATAATAAATCAATTAGACTAGGATTAAATAAACTCTGTCCTAACGGATTAAATAAATCTGGGAATACTATATACTTAATTCCAAAGAAATAACCACTAGCCCTAAATATCCAAAGATCTGCTATTAAAAAAACAGAATACACTACATCTATTATTGTAAAATAGATAAATTTGCCTTTTTCTCTAAAAAACAATCCAGGAAATGCAAGGCAACATAGAATGGCTAAATGTGGAATAATCACTGTATAGTCTATGGATAATCCATTAAAACTCCTTCCATCATTAGAAGCTCCTATAAATATAAAGAATAAATTCTTAATATATAATAAAAGAAGAAATCCAATAAAAACAGCAATTTTTCTGTTCATCTTTATGTTCATTTTTTTCATTATAAATTCTTCTCCTTAATTTTTTTATATTGTTTTTTTAAATTATCTATTCCAAGAATACTTAATATAATAAATACCCAACAAGCTATATAAGAGTATCTTGGTTGAGACTCAGTTATTAAATACATTGCTCCATATCCACAAAGAATCAAATAAAACAACATAACTTCAGAATTATCTTTTATAACCTTTCTATTAAAAGTCCCTATTAAAATCAATCCAACTATAACAACATAAAATACTTGTAAAATTCCAGTACCACCTCCAGCTAAGTTTACTTTTATTTCATCTTCTGGTACTGATAATTGAGACCAAAAAACTCCACTTAAATCTCCTTCATTCCATTGCATAGAAAACTTTCTAACATAGAAACCTAATAATTTTAAAGGAGGTGTAGTAGTCAATCTCTCTTTTATTATTTCTCTACTCTTTTCTTCAATTAACTCATAATCATAATTGCATTTTTCAGGAAGTGCTGCATCCTCTTCATTCCATCTACCTCCACTTTCATAATGAGTTCCTTTTAAAACATTTGTTATAGAAGGTTCACTTCCACTCCATAAAGGATACTCTGTTATTTTAGTAGCTTGCAATACAGAACTTACACAAATTAATATTATAAAATAAGATACACTAATTAAGAGTAACTTTTTAATTTTATCTATTAATCCTTCATTTGTATAAACAAAAATATATATTCCATAAGCAATTAAAATAATTAGAGCAACCATTCTAAATAAATTTCCTAATGAAAGTGCTATTCCACAAGGAATAAGTAACAATTTATTCTTTTTATCTTTAACTACTAATAGAAATATATAAATACTAGCTAAATAAAATGGAATTGCTATATTTTCTGTACAAAATACCGCTGTATATGTTACTAAAGGAGGAAATATTGCTGCTATAATCATAGAATATAACCCATACTTCTTACCTTCAAACAACTTATTAACTATTAAGTAGACTAAATAAACTACTAATACTCCTAAAATTAAATTTACTATTTTCATAGCTATTAAATTACTTGCAGGAAATAAAAACTGCATCATAGCCATGTATAATACCATTATTGTTAAGTGGGGAAATCTAGCTATATATCCAGTCCCCCAAAACATATCTGTATTTCCATTTAATAATGATTTTGCCCCTTCATAAATAGTTTTAAAATCAGATGTAGGTATACTATTTATATTAAGTAACCAAATAACTCTAAAAATAAGTGCTATCCCTAAAATACTAATTATTTTAATTTTACTAGATAACCCTGATTTAATAATTCCTACTCCTCCTATAAGAGCTACTACATACATTATTAATGTTATAATAGCACTCCTATTGAAAGAAGTTAAAGCTCTAGATATAGTTCCAAAGCTAACAAAAACTAATATCACTAGCAACACCTTTAATACATTCAACATAAAACCAGATAAAAACCTACTTATCTTTTCCATATAATAATATCCTCCTCAAAATTTTGTCCATCAAGTTAATTCCTATTGATCCCATTAATATAAATACCCAACATACAACATATCCATATCTAGCTTGATTCTCGCTTATTAAATACAATATTCCATATCCGCAAAATACATAATATATAATAGCAATAGCATTATTATTTATAGATTCTTTAAAATTTAAAAGACCTATATAACTTAATCCTATAAGAATTACGCAAAATAACTGGCTAAACCATATTCCTTTCTCGCTAAACTTAAGAAACATATCACTATCTTCTAATCCATGCTCAGCCCAATAAGCCCCTGAGAAATCACCTATAGTCCATTGACTAACAAATTTATACTTAAAAAATTCTATAAGTTTACTAGGTTCAGTTTTTGTTAATCTTTCTTCAATAATTTCTTTACATACCTCTTCTATCTTCTGATAATCGAAATTATAATTATCAGGTATCTTTGCATCATCTGGATTCCATTTTCCTTTATATTCTATATTTAACCCTTTAACAATATTGGTTAAGGAAGGCTCCCTTCCCTTCCATAGTTGATATTCTATAACTCCAGTATTATGTAATACTAAACTTACTGTACCAAAGGGAATTATAAATCCTAAAATAACTATTATTATATATATACATTTTTTCTTAATGGCATCTCTATAAGAGACAATTAAAAATAATATAAAAGCAACCATTAATATAGCAGCAACTTTTCTAAATAAATTACCTACTGATAAATAAACTGATGCTAGTAATAAATACTTCCATTTCTTTTTATTATTTATTACTAATATAAAATAATAAATTCCTAATAAAAAGAATGGTATTGCTATATTCTCAGTTGTATATATTGCTGTATAAAGAATTAATGGAGGATATAGAGCTGTAATTACCGCTGCAATCCTAGCTTCTCTTTCAATATTAAATAACTCTTTAACAATACAATAAATAATATATATATTACAAGTTGAAGCTATTACATTAAAAAACTTTATTGCTAATAAAGGCTTTGGAAAAATTAATTGTATTAAAGCAAAATACAACGTTGGTATTGTTATATGCGGAAACCTTGCTATATACCCAGTTCCCCATAAATTTGAAAAATCTCCGTTTAATATATCAGTTCCTGTTGAAAACATTATTGCAAAATCTGATACTGGTTTACTATCAATTGAAAAGGCATAAAAAATACGCAGCAAAAAACCTATACTAAGAATAATCATTAATATTATCTTTTTTGAGACTTTCTTTTTATCAAGAAAATAAACGCCAAATAACATAACTATGCAAAATAATATAAATGCTAAATCTAAAATTTGTTTATTACTACTATAATCCTTCAATTGATCAAAACTTCCTTTAACGAGTAATGACATTAATAATAATAAAGCTAATATAACAAAAGTAATAAAACATTTGTGTATCGCTAAATTATTTATACCTCTTTTATTCAATTTTTTATTCATATATAAATACCTGCCTTATTTATAATCAAATTTTATTATATCATTCTTTCTATTATAGTGTTTTTATAATTTATTACAATGATATTAATAAAATCAAGAATAATATGTATATTATTTCTCTACAAGAACTTTTATGTGATATAATATTTATAATTTATTGTAGGAGGAATCTCATGAAAATTACCAAAAAAAAATTCTTAATTCCACTAAGCTGTATGATTATCCCTTTACTTTGTTATTGTATAGCTTTTTATTTTAGTTTTTTTCAAAATAAGGTCTTTGTAAAAGATAACAAAGTAATTTCATCTCAAATACCTGATAATAATTTTAATAGTCTATATACACCTAAATATAACTTTTCAGAAATACCATATAGAGAAGTTAATAACATTAGAGTAAATGTTTTAGGAAATATTTTATCTGACATATCTATCTTAGAAAAATCTCAAAGGTACTACATTCCACTAAATAGTATCTCTAAAGCATTAAATTTTATTGTATCAGAAAATGTATCCCAAAATTCTTATACATTAATTAATAGTACTACTACTTATATACTAACTGATACTTCCTGTAATATAAATAATCATAATTATTCTTTAAGAGGAAATTTAATCGTTCATGATGAACAACCTTATATATCCTTATCAGATATAGAATATATCTTTAATCTTACAGTTACTTTTGACTATGATGAAAATACAATTTTTCTACTTAAACCTTTATATGATAAAAAAGAATTCACTGAAGAATTAGAAGATGGTACTGTAGCTTTAATTAGACTAGAAGATTTTTCTGCTGATAATACAATGTTAAACTCAGACATTCAAATAAAGTTTAAAATTATAGGAAACTTTTTAAGATCTAACAATATTAGATTTCATATCGCTTGGGTACCTAGATATAAATGCCCAACTGATAATATAGATAATGATTTATTAACTGAACATAATATTAGAAATGTTGGTTTTATTAACTTAATGGATTATTTAATTAACTGTGGTGCCGAAATAGGACTTCACGGCTATACCCATCAATATAAAGATAGTACAAGTCTTAGTGGTACAGAACTTTCTAAATCAATAAATAATACAGAAGAAGCTACACGTGCTATAGTCGAAAACGCAATAGACACTGCTACTGCATTGAATATACCTTATACATTCTTTGAAAGTTCTCATTACAAAGCCACTAAAAAAGAAAAAGAAATAATTTCAGAATACGTTAAATATCTATATGAGCCTATGAACTATTTTATATATACAAAATTGCAAAAATCAAATAGCAACTTATATATTCCTACACCATTAGGTTATGTTAAAGACTTAGATATTTCATATATAAAGAATGAATTATGTAATCCTAGACCAGGTGAACTAGCGAGCTTCTTTTATCATACAATAAAAGAATTGAATTTTATAAACTTTAATATTTCAAATAATATTATAGAAAATAATTATTCTAATGATTCACCATTACAACAAATAATAAGTACTCTAAAAAACAATGGATATACAACAATTCACGTAAGTGATTTTAAATAAAAATAAGCACTGTTTCTTGATTACGAAATAGTGCTTATTTTTATTTTAGATTTTATTTTATTATTTATAATAATACATATCCCAGCAAATCCCCCACCTGATGTATCAATTAACACATCCCTAAAAGATGGACCTCTCCCAGGAATAAAAGATTGATGAAATTCATCAGAAGATGCATATAAGAACACGAATACTAAACTTAAAATTATAGATTTTTTATCTTTAAAATACATCTTTAAAACTCTATAGGCTAAAACATATAGAATCAAGTATTCAGTAAAATGTGCAGTTTTTCTAATAATAAAAGTAGATAATTCTCCAAACTGTCCATTAAAGTCTATTCCTAGTGAAGAAAATATTAGTACTACAAATCTACTTTGCTCACTAGAGGTTTCACCATTTTGTTGAGACATCATAAAGATAAATACCATCCACAAAATAAGCATAACCCAACGTATTATTTTTTTCTTTTTGTTTTTCATTATAAGCTCCTCTTCACAGATGATAATAAAATAATTAAAAATTATTTATTTTCAACTATATATTTATTAATATACGCTAGCGATTCTTCTAAAACATCTTGTCCTCTTTCCATTGCTTCTACTTTAACTTCTAAATTACATATTCTTTGATCAACTTGATACATTAATTCTTTTATATCATGTAATAACTTTGATTCATATGATACTTGTATACCATCAGAATCTATATATACCTTCTCTGGTGGTGCTCCACATTCAGTACACTTTGCATATATTCCTTCTTTTTCAACATCTTTAAAAAGCTTAAATGTATCATTATTACATTTTGAACAATTAGAAAGCATGATAAAATCATAATAACTTATATCAAATAAATATTTTGTCCCACAATCTTTACATATAATTTGTAGGTTATCATTTATAGTTTCAATAAAGAACTTATTTCCACAACAACCTTCCTTTTGACACACTACTGTCCTTATCATATACCAGCACCCCTTCATATAAATAAAATCTTTCTATTTATTGTTCTATGTTTTTTTATATGCATATATATGATAAATTATTACTAATAAAATTATATGCTATCTTGAAGCTTCAATTTCTAATTCAATTTGTTTAATTTTATTATCTATATTTTCTGTACTTTTTCCTGCAAGTAAAATTTGTCTCTTTTCTAATTTTAATTCCTTTAGTTCTTTTTCTAATTCTTCTATCTTACGCACTAAAATACTCTCCATTCTTAAGACATTTTTCTATCAGCATATGTCCTATACGAAATATAATTATATAAATTACAACTTATTTTATGCTTATATTATTAATTATATAAAATTTATATTATATTGTACATAATTATAAATAGTAAAATTACTACATTTATCACCATATTTTATAATAATCTTTCTATACATATTATTTACGATAAATTATATAAAATTCTTATATTTATAAAAAAATAAAAAGCTATGAATAATATTCATAGCTTTTCTCATGGTGGAGATAAAGAGATTCGAACTCTTGACCCCCTGCGTGCAAGGCAGGTGCTCTCCCAACTGAGCTATACCCCCAAATGGTGGACCTTCAGGGACTCGAACCCCGGACCTACCGGTTATGAGCCGGTTGCTCTAACCAACTGAGCTAAAGA
>CAKVLD010000016.1 GCA_934755305.1 uncultured Clostridium sp.
TCTATTAATTACATGACTCCAGAACAATGTGAATTATTAGCTAGAAGTACAGCATAGAAAGTTTGACTTTTTGTGTCAAAGATATTGACATAAGACCACTTTAGTTTAATCATTAAAATTATATAATAAAATATAGGTGTATTCAACTAACTGTGGAAAGAACCTAAGTTAATGTATAAAATAAACTCGCATAGCGGAGCTAACAAACTTATTGAACAAATCAACAAAAATATAGGTAATAAAGAGATTATTTTCGGTCTTGAAGCTACAGGACATTACTGGCTTTCTCTTTATTCTTTTCTATTGGAAAAAGGTTATACAATTAATGTTATAAATCCTATTCAATCTGATAGTTTTAGAAATATTTATATCAGACAAACTAAAAATGACACCAAGGATTCTTTCATTATTGCAGAAGTTATCAGATTCGGAAGATTTACTACAACTCAGTTAGCTGATGAAAAAATATTATCATTAAGGCAACTATGCCGCTACAGATTATCTCTAATTGACAGTGTTTCAGAACTTAAATGTAGAATTATCACTGTTCTTGATCAGATATTTCCTGAATATGAAAAATTATTTTCTGATACTTGGGGTATAAGTTGTAAAAAATTATTAGAAAAATATCAAACTCCTGAAGACCTTCTTGAACTTGATACAAATAAATTGGCTGACTTTTTGAAAGAACATAGTCGCGGACAGCTTGGCTTTGCCAAAGCCGAAAAGATACAGGAAGCTGCTCAAAATACCTTTTACAGGCTCTGCTTTTAAATTTCAACTTAAACAGTTAATTAAGCAAGTTTTATTTATTGAGAATCAAATTAAAGACTTAGACAAGGAAATTGAATTTTATTATAATCAATTTGATTCTCATCTTGAATCTATACCTGGAGTCGGCAAGGTAACTGCTGCTATTATTCTTAGTGAAATTGGTGATATAACTAGATTTAAAAGTGCTAAAGCTTTAGTTGCTTATGCTGGCATTGATCCAACAGTCAAACAATCAGGACAATTTTTAGCTAATAATAATAAAATGTCAAAACGTGGTTCTCCTTATCTTAGAAGAGCTTTATTTCTATGTGCTTCAACTTGTACATTACATGAAACTCCTCTTAATGATTATTATAACAAAAAGCGTAGTGAAGGTAAGCACCATCTCACTGCCGTGGGCGCAGTAGCTCATAAACTTACACATATCATTTATGCTATTATGAGAGATAATAAGGACTATGAACCACTGTCATAATCCTCAATAATCAATTAATCATATGAAACTATTAAAAAATTTATTATCTTTAATAGCTTATTTGTGTTGCTCTTTAAATTTCTTAACCTCTTTACACCATATGTCCACAAGTTCTCTTAAATCTTTTGTGTCAACTTCACACCAATTTCCCATACCATCTTCAGCTAAATTATCATATACCTGCGTCTTATCCTTATGAATCTCAACACCACACACATTTCCATTCAGCTCTTCATAGTCACTTTCTCCACTTAATACTTTATCAATAGCTTCAAATACATAACCAGGATCTGAGCCTTGTATATCAGACATTAAGAATTGAGCTATCATTTGATACCTCTCTTCCATAATTATTATTAAATCCTTATCCCCATCACTATATTCCAATTTACTAAATTTATATTTATAATTCACTTAATTCACCTCATTATTGCTTTGGAAATGCTGATATTATCTTCTTCGTATCATTATCAATATACATTTCTATTTTAAACCCACTTGCAGTTTTACCTCTGTAAGTATTTCTTGTACCTTGAATAAACTGCTTATTATTATAAGCTTCATTAATTGCATCTACTACATCCTGAGCAGTCCAGCTTTCTGGGAAAAACGTTGACTTTCCACCATTTGCAGTTTTGACAATACTACTTATTTCAACCTTTCCAGTATAAATACCTAATTCATCAGGTACTGACTTAGTGCCTTCTATTATTTTGCCTTTTGATGTAGGAAATCCTTCATAATGAAACCCTACTGCCTTCCCTCTCTTATTTATCTCTCCTTCTAGTATATGTTCTAATGCTCCATCTTTAAAATTTTCTGTATTTTTTAAATCAGCTATTGACTTCACATAGCTGGTCTTAGTTGTACAACTATTCACCTTAATAGTATTATGAGTTAATATTCCATCACTACTAACAAAGAAAGTATGATCCTCATCAATACTCAAATTATAAGTCTTAATAGGATAAGATACTTCTTCAGCAGAAACATCTAAAACATCAGTAACTTCTCCATTACTTAATACTAACTTATCCCCTACCTCAATCTCTATAGCAGAATTCCACCACTTACCTTCTACCATAAATAAGTGTCCTGTAGTACTTTGTATTTTACCATTACTATGCTCTATTGTACATATTTCGTAAGTACTTCTCTCTATTGTATCTATTACTTCTTTATAGCTTGTTTCATTAGTTTCCTCATTAAAAGATAATACCCTATCTCCTATTTTGATATCTTCAATTTTCTTAATACCTTCTTCAGTATGTACTAAAGTTCCAGCTACAAAACATCCATTTCCGAGGCACCTACTACCTTCAGCAGTTGTACTTGCTTTACTTATAGTGTCTGTAGCTCCATTTTTATATGTAACTGCAAATTCATCTCCCAAATCTATAGTGGAAAACATCTTATCAGCTTTTTCACCACGCCTTAAGAATTTGCTATTTTGTTTTGCTGTTTTTTCTACTCCCTCTTTTGCTATAGTTTTAACACCATCTATAGCTTCATCACCATACTTTAAAAGTTTTGCAGCTTCATCACTATATTTTAATGATTTTATCATATCACAAAATGGAATCATAGCAAGTAAACATATTCCTGCTTCCAGCCAATGTCCTCTAAGTAATGATATTCCTGCATTTATAAAATCACAGATATCTCCCACACCTGGTATAAAACCTGCTACATCTAAAACAGCTTGTACCTTATCTAAGAATACATCAAAATCTGACGTTATTTCTATTTTATTTTCTTTACAATAAGATTCAACTCTACCTTTAAAGTTTTTAGCTAAATCTTCGTCTGTTGTTTTTACTTTTTCTATAAAGTTTGTAAAGTTCCCTTGAAAATAATTTATTTCATCATAACTTTTTTCTATTTCTCTTTTTTGAGAATACAACTCATTTAATATTTCACTAGAATATCTATACCCACCTTCTAGAGATTCTATTTTTTTTATTGCTTCTTCTGTATTTCTTAATTCTTTTTCTAAACTATTTAAGGAATTTTTTAAATTTATATTTATCTCAGTAGATTCTCCATAATCAACTATTAGTTTTCTCAAAAGGTTATCCCCCTAACTTATCCTATATTTGTTCCCCTTCAGTTACCAAAGCATCTAGTTTCTCTCTAGCATCCTTTAGCATACTATTTAAAAATTCTAATCTTGATATATGTCCTTTTAATTCCCCTATTGCTTTATCGTATACAGTAATGGCATTATCTATAGCTTCCATTTCTATTTTAAAATCCATTACTTTAACCTACCTTTTACTAAAAATGTTATTAATATTTTTATTCTGCAAAGTTCTACATATTTTATTAATATTTATAATACTAACATATAATTTAATTTGTTACAAAGTACTTTTTCCAAAAAGACTATAACAGAAGTAATTCATCTTTGCCTTACAATATGGTTGTTTTTATGCATCGGCACAACTAACCCACTCTAAATTTTACTTGCTAAAGAATTACTTTTGTTACTCACTTAAAATGAAAAAAATATTCCAAAATAATTTTTTTATTATTTTGAAAATATTTTTATAAATCTAATTCTATTTTTCAAAAAAATATTTTTGATTTAACTATCATATCTATACCTATCATAGTTATCTTGCTAAATCCAGTAAACAAGCCACTTCTAGCAAAAGCATATATATTTTTTCACATCAAATATTCTTATGCATCAAATGTTTTTTTACATAGAATATTTTTTTACATCAAATGCATTTCTGCATCAAATATTTTTATACATAATAAAAACATTTATTCTTCTTAAGTGTAGAGTGTCGTGTACACAGAAAAATCTTCATAGTGTTGCTGGCGGTCATTATTTGAATGAGCTTTAGAATTTCATCTTTGGGGAAGTTAAGTTGGACGACTAGAAGGGTAACTGTTTGAGCTACGGCGAGTTTTACCCTTCCGTCTAACTTAACTTACACGAAGATAGAAATTCTTAGCGAAATTCAACTAACATGACCAGAAGCAACACTATGAAGATTTTTCAGTTCTCACCACATCTAAACTAATACCACACTACTTCCTAGCAATTTCAACCTTTAACTTTTTCCCTTTAATTGTTTTATTTTTAAGTGCCTCTAGCACCATCTTCCCCTTCCCATTTAATATTTCTACATAAGATCCATTATCCTGAATATCAATAATACCAATATCTTCTCCTAAAACACCATCCAAATTAGATATAGTACCAACGAAATCAACAGCTCTTATCTTCTTCTTCTTTCCACCATTAAAATAAAGCTTAGTAATTCCCTTATTAACACTCTTAGCTTTACTAGATTTCTTCTTACCTCTTCTACTTAGAAACTCAACAGCTTCCTTTTCCCTATCCCTATCTACAACTAAATCATTTAAATTCTTTTCCTCTAACTTATAATCAATAAACTCTTCAATTGCATCTAAATACTTATCTTCATAAGGAGTAACAAAAGTAATAGCTACACCTTTCTTACCAGCTCGTCCTGTTCTTCCTATTCTATGTACATATGCTTCCTTCTCTACAGGTACATCTATGTTAATTACATGAGTAACGTCCTCTACATCAATACCTCTAGCTACTACATCTGTAGCTATTAAAATTCTAAATTCTCCTCTTTTGAATTTTTCCATAGCTTCAATTCTGTCCTTTTGAAGCATTCCACCATGAATTTTTATTGCTGAATATCCTTTCTTACTTACAAAGTCATAGGCTAAATCAACATTTTCTTTTGTTCTACAAAATGCTACTGCTGTTTCTGGCTTTTCTTTTATTAATACTTTGTTGAAAGTATCTAATTTTTCACTTCCTAAAGGTCTGTACATATAATGATTAATCCTATTAGTTATAGCATTTTCCTTTTCTATTTCAATATTAACAGGACGATTCATATATTTATTAGATAAATTCAGGATTTCCTCTGGAATAGTTGCTGAAAATAACATGGTAGTTCTCTTTTTAGGTAGTCTTCTCATAACTCCTTCAACTTGACCTATAAATCCCATATTTAACATTTCATCTGCTTCATCTATTACTAAATATTTAATATTTTTTATATTTAAAGTTCCTCTATCTATATGATCTAATACTCTTCCTGGAGTTCCTATTACCATATGAGTTTTATTTTTTAATTCCCTTGCTTGATCTTTAAAAGGTGACTTTCCATATAAAGCTACTCCTTTTATTCTTTTAAATCTTCCTATATTTTTAACATCTTCATTAATTTGAATTGCTAATTCTCTAGTTGGACTTAAAATTAAAACTTCAGGTGTATTCTCTTCCCACTTAACTCTTTCACAAAGAGGTATTACAAAAGCTGCTGTTTTACCTGAACCTGTTTGTGCCTTTACTAATAAATCTTTATTTAACAAAGCTTCTCCTATTACAGCCTTTTGTACTTTTGTTGGCTCTAAATATTCTAATGCCTTTAAAGCTCTTAATATTTCATCACTTAACTTATAATCTTCAAATTTCTTTTTCATTTTTTCTCCTTAGGTATATGTGTTTTATTCAAATAATTGTTCTTCTAGTAAATCAAAATCTAAAATAGTTATACTACTTCTATCAAATTTAATTATCCCTTCATTTCTAAGTTTTATAAGTTCTCTAGAAAAAGATGGTCTTGGCATACCTAAATATGCTGCTATTGATTCTTTACTGCCTCTTAGTTTTATATTCAAACTATTTTGTTCTTTACTTTTTTCTATTATGAAATTTACAACCCTTTCTTTTAAACTTTTAAATGATATACTTTTTACCTTTGCATTTAACATAAATATTTTATCACTTAATAATGTAGTAAAATTCTCTAATATCCTTTCTTCACTTAAACATAAACTTAACATTTCAGAACGTTTAATAAACATTATAACACTATCTTCAGCTGCTACAACAGTTGCAGGATATAGTCTATAAGAAGAAAATACTAACGCTTCTCCAAAAACATTTCCTGCTCTAAGTGTTTGTAATATAATACTATTTCCATTAGAGTATAAACGCTCTATTTGTATAGAACCTTCTAATATTAATCCTATAGAATTACAGTCATCTTCTTCATGAGCTATAATATCGCCCTTTTTATAGGAAGTTTTATGAAAGTTTATTCTCTCTAATATGTTCTTAATATCTTCCTCTTTCATATTTTTAAACAATTGGTTTTTTAATATTCTTTCTATCATAATCTTAATTATATACTAATTTTCCTTACTAACAATAAAAAAATGGGGCTGTCGCACTATATGAACAGACCCTTTCTATAATTTGATTATTATTTATCTAGTTTTTAAATGAATGAATAGGAGCTGGTATTCTACCACCTCTAGCAGTAAATAGCTCTGAAGAATTTTTATTTACTTTCATAACAGGAGCTCTTCCTAAAAGTCCTCCAAATTCAACCATATCTCCAACTTTACAACCTGGAGCTGGTATTATTCTTACTGCTGTTGTTTTATTGTTTATTACACCTATAGCAGCTTCATCAGCTATCATAGCAGAAATAGTTGATGCAGGTGTATCTCCTGGAATTGCAATCATATCTAATCCTACTGAACATACACAAGTCATAGCTTCAAGTTTTTCTAAATTTAATGATCCTTTTAATACAGCATTTATCATTCCTGCATCTTCTGATACTGGAATAAATGCACCACTTAATCCTCCAACATGACTACATGCCATAACTCCACCTTTTTTAACTGCATCATTTAATAAAGCTAAAGCTGCTGTAGTTCCATGAGTTCCAACAGTTTCTAAACCTATTTCTTCAAGTATTGCTGCAACTGAATCTCCAACAGCTGGTGTTGGTGCTAAAGATAAATCTACTATTCCAAATGGTACGTTTAATCTCTTAGAAGCTTCTTTTGCTACTAATTGCCCCATTCTAGTAACTTTAAATGCAGTATTTTTTATTGTATCTGCTACTACGTCAAAAGATTCTCCTCTAACCTTTTGTAATGCCCTTTCAACTACTCCTGGACCACTTACACCTACATTAATAACTTTATCAGCTTCTCCTACACCATGAAAAGCTCCAGCCATAAATGGATTATCTTCAACTGCATTAGCAAATACCACTAACTTTGCACATCCAAAACCTTTTTGCTCTTTTGTTAATTCAGCTGTTTCCTTTATTATTTCGCCCATATCTCTAACAGCATTCATATTAATACCACATTTAGTTGAGCCAACATTTACTGATGCACAAACTTTGCTTGTAACTTTTAATGCTTCTGGTATAGATTTTATAAGTATTTTATCTCCCTTTGTGCACCCCTTATGTACTAAAGCTGAAAATCCTCCAATAAAGTCAATTCCTAGTTCATTTGCTGCTTTATCTAAAGTTTTTGCAAATTCAACATAATCTTCTTCATCAGTAGCTCCTGCTATTATTGATATTGGAGTTACTGAAACTCTTTTATTTACTATTGGAATTCCAAATTCATTTTCAATTTCCTTTCCAACCCTAACAAGATCTTTAGCTGATGTCATAATTTTATTATATATTTTCTCTCTAGCCTTTTCCCCATCTGAATCAATACAATCTAGTAATGATATCCCCATAGTAATAGTTCTAACATCTAGATTTTCTTCTTCAATCATTTTTATTGTTTCTAAAACATTTTGTGCTGTGAAATTACTCATGTTCGTGCCCCCCTAGATTTTTTATACTGAATGCATTAAATTAAATATTTCTTCTCTTTGTATCTTTATATCTACCTTTAATTCTTTACCTTTAATGTCTAAACCTTTTTTAATTTCATCAATATTGGCATTTGCATTACTTTGATCTAATAACATTATCATTGTAAAATATCCATCCATTATTGTTTGATTAACATTTAAGATGTTAATATTAAACTTTTGTAATTCACTACTTATTCCTGCTATAATACCTACTTGATCCTTTCCTATTACTGTTAAAATTGACTTCATACTCTTCATCTCCTATTCAAATTTTTATAAAATAAAAAAGCTATACCAACATAAAGGGACGAAATTACTTCCGCGGTTCCACCCTTTTTGGCAATAGCCCTACTTTAAACTTAATTAATGCTCCAAGGCTCCATTTTCATAAAATCAATTTAGCTACTTACACCAAAACCATAGCCTCTCTAAAAAATTGATAATATTACTTTTCCTCTTCTTAACATTTTTATCAGTATTTATTTTTTAAGTTAATTTTATATAATCAACTTGGTTTTGTCAAACATTTTTATATATTTTTTAATTATTGTTCGTATATTTTTTAATTAACATCTATAATATATTATTTATCTCATTTTTAATTTTTTCTTTATATTCCTCAATACGTTTTTCTACTTCTTTATTAATTCTGTCCTGTTGCATCTCATTAAGATCAGGTTTTGCCCAACTTCTATTTTCTTCCCAGCCTACATACCTATAATGTGCTAACCCATTAACACACCAATCTAATCCATTCTTAATAGCCTCATTAACATCTGGATTATTTAAAAGGTAATAAGCTTCGTCAAAATCTTCTGTTGGTGGTGTTGGTAACCTTCCTTCACTTTTACCATGAAGATTATAATGATTCATTAAAGCTTCTCTGCTTTCACCATATACAGCTACAACATCTGGATTTTTTTTTCTATAGTAGTAATCACTAAACTCATAAAGTGCATCAAGTGTTTTATAACTTGGTAATGTCCACTTTCTATTTTCTTTCCATCCAATATATCTATAATGAGCTAAACCTGATGCAAAACCATGTCCTGATGATACATTTGCATTTACATCTGGATTATTTAAAAGATAATAAGCTTCGTTAAAATTTTCTGTTGGTGGTGTTGGTAACCTTCCTTCTTTCTTTCCAAACTCATTATAATGTTTAAGTAAAGCTTCTCTACTATCACCATAGGCTGCTACAACATCTGGATTTTTTTCTGCATAATATAGTTCACTAAAATTATAATTATAATCCATATCTTCTTCCTCCTCATTGCCGCCATTTAGAATATTATTGTTAAAAACATTTAAATCTACTTTTCCGCTTATTCCATGAATACTTCCAGTTTCAGTATATTGATGACCACAATATACATTCCCCCAAACATTCGTAGAACTAGGATCCCAAGGCTCCTTACCATAATTCGCTATCCAACAAGAATAATTTCTAAGCCTCTCATCTAAATAAGTATTAGCAAAATATGGCGATGTATAAATACAAATACTCATATTACTTAAAGCCTTAAACCTCTCTATAAATCTAATTGCATAATCCATAACTTCAAATCCTGATCTTTCAATATCTAAACAAGGCTTTAAATCATTAACCTTATTTTTTATATTATTAAAAAAGTTCTCAGCTTGTGTTTCAGGGCTACTTGTCCCAACTAAAAAATGATAAAAACCTATTTTAAGATTAACACCTCTAGCCCTACTATAGTTTTGTTCTAATAAAGGATCTTGATAAGTAGTTCCTTCAGTGGCTTTAATAAACACATATTCATATCCTGAAGATTTAACCTTTGCAAAATCTATATTTCCATTATGCATAGACACATCTATACCATTAGCCATACAGAGTTATGCCTCCTTAGTAAATTAATTGTTAGAATTTTATCTCTTTTATTATATGAATATAGTAAAAATTTGTTTAAAAAATAGTACTAAGTTTTAAACCCAGTACTATTTACATACATATACTAACAGGTACTACTACTAGAGAAACACCTCTACAGCTAAGTCTTGGCATAGCTGGTATTATTACTCCATTTTCAGATAATACCTCACAATAAGGCAAACAACTATTTAATACCTTTTCATAAAATTCGTGTTGTGCTGTCTTCCTTAACAAACTAATACATTCACCACTATTAGCAACCTTAATTACTTTTCCAAAAACTGTGCATGGACAATCTACCTTATCAAAAATATAAGAATTATTATTCATAAAAAAATTATCATTAACATTTATTACAACAGGAGTATCTCCACAAGTCATTATCATATCTTCAGTAGAATTCTTATTTAATAAATCATTTAAGTGAGTTATCATTGTATTAATAACTTTAAAATTCATTATCTTTTGCACTTTTCCTTTAATAAGACTTTCCTTCCTATCTGCAATTATTGAATCAAGAGCATCACAACCAAAACAATTAAATACAGAAAGAAGACAATCTAAATATGAATTTATATTCTCTGTAGTAAGCTTACCTTGTATTTTTACATATTCTCCTTCATACACTTCTCCAGCATTTATTGTTCTATTGTTGAAGGTTTTCATAGCTTGTGCAGAACTTAAACTAGATAATATTTGACTATGTAAGCTAAAGGTTGTATATATAGTCTTTATTTCTTCTTCTTTTCTTATGAATTCTCTATTTTCCAAATTTGCATTACTTGAATTTCCTGTATCTAACTGCTCCACTTTAGAACAGTTATTCCCTTTAAATCCTTGTCGTTCTTCTTCAAAATATCTATCTTCTCCAAAACTAGATTCCTTATTATTATACCCTGCTGTTCCTATTAAAGTTCTATCTTGGGTAAGCTTTGTAGTTCTTATATCTATATATCCACTTAAAAATAAAGAAGATAAATTTTTAACTAAACCTTCATCAAGATACATTAAAAGTGCAAGAGTTTCTTCGTCCATAACTTCACTTCCTATATAGATGGGTTCATATTAATATTATTTGCACTTTAATGTTTTTATTCTTATTTACAAAAATATTAAAACTTTATTTAATTTTTTTATCTTTCTTAGATACATATGGATTATCTTCATAGTAAAATCTATATAAGAAATCTTTTGCCTCTTCAGCATAGTCTATTCCTATCCTTTTACTTTTAACTATCTTGCCACACTTTTCTTCCTTTACTTCAAACAATTTTTTAAGCTCCTCATCCTTATTAGCTATATACATTTCTCCACCAAAGAACATGGTATTATTTAATTTCTTTGTAATATCTAAAGCTATGCATAACTTAGATGGTCCTGATGTTAAATTAAGAATTTCTTTTTTAGTTAATTCATCATACTTTTTATTATTTCTTTGCTTTGCCATAAAATCAAGTCCCATAAGAGGTTCAACAGCACGAATTAAAACCCCTTGTGGCTCACCTTCTTTTTCTGTAATTGCATTAAGACAAACATACATACCATAAATAGTATAAATATATACTGTTCCTTCCTTACCATACAATGGCATAACTCTAGGTGTCCTCTTTCCTCCATAAACATGAGCACCTTTATCTAAAACACCTAAATATCCTTCTGTTTCTACTATTTTTCCACCAATTATTTTCCCATTTACTTCATGAATTAAATATTTTCCTAGTAATTCTTTTGCAACTTGTAAAGTTTTTCTTCCATAAAAATCTTCTTTTAATATTTCCATAAATTTATGTACTCCTTTAAAATAAGGCCATGTCTATATGAAGATTTATAAAATCTTAATTTAAACATAGCCTAATCTATTTTTACACTTATAGTATGTCCTTAAGTGCACTTATTAATTTATCAATATTATCCTTTGTCCCTACTGTTATTCTTAATTTATCATCAATCCTTGGACTATTGAAAAATCTTATATATATCTTATATTTTTCTAACTCTTTTACTATTTCAGAAGCCTTTTTTCCTCTTGGTGTACAAAGTATAAAATTTGTATTTGATGGAATAACGTCAAAATTTAGTTCTTTTAAACACTTTTCTAGATAAGTTCTATTTCTTTTTATTGCCTCTATTGTTTCTAAATGATATTTTTGATCTTCAACTGAAGCTATTCCAACAATTTGACTTACATAATTTATATTATATGAATCTCTACATTTATCTAGATATCCAATTAATTTTCTATTTGCAAAACAAAATCCTACTCTAGCGCCACATAAAGAATAAGATTTCGACATAGTTCTCATAACTATTAAATTACTATAATCATTAATATATTTTATCATAGTTTCATCTTTATCTGAGAAATCCATATATGCCTCATCAATTACAACTAATCCATTATAATTATCTAGTAAATATTTTATCTTATCTCTAGATAATAATATTCCTGTAGGTGCATTAGGATTAACTAAAAATATAGCATCTGACTTTACATTAAGTAAATCCTCAACATTTATTTCGTAGTTTTCATCTACATCTACAAATGTGCAACTAATGCCTTCCATAGCAGCACTTACCTTATAAACTGTATAAGTTGGATAAGGCGTAACTATATTTCCTCCTTCTTCTAAAAAGGTTTTTACTATTAAGGAAATAACCTCATCCGAACCATTTCCACAAAATACTTCACTAACATCAGTATTGTATACCTTTGCAATAGCCCTTCTCAAAAGTATACTTTGTGACTCTGGATAAATTCTAAACTTTTCTATATTCATATTCCTAATTGCTTCATATACTAAAGGTGAAGGAGGATATGGGTTTTCATTAGCATTTAACTTTATCACTTCTGGATCTTCTAGATCTGGTTGAAATCCTGGTACATACTCCTCTAATTCTTCAATATACTTCTTTATATTCATAAGATCACCCCAATTTAAATAAATATATATACTACAAATTATAACAATTAATTATAATAAAGTATATATACATCAGGGCAACTTTATCCTATTAATTCTTCATTTAGTTCATAAACAACATCATCTATATTAGTTTTTCCTTTGTAATATAAATACATCTCTGCTAAATCATCTTTTTTAGTTAAGTCTTGAAGTGCAATATTTTTTCTACTTGTTAAATATACACACTCTCTAGTTATACTATCAAATACTGCTATAGCTTTATGCCTGTCCCATAATATCCATACTGCTTTTTCTTCATACATTCTAGGGCAATAGCTTTCACATAATATTTTTATAAAACTTTTAAGACTACAACTACCTATAACTTCAAAACTTTTTCTGTTAGGTGCCTTTCTATCATCTCTCATAGACACACTTTGTCTCTCCATATTTATTATCATAACATTCTCCTACCTTTTTTTAATTAAGTTACCCACACCCATTGAAAATACCCTTTTAATTATATATTTTAATAAGGAATATGTAAATATATTTTACATTTAAAGGTATTTTTTTCTAGTAATTTATTATTATTTTTATCTTTTCTTACCTACAAATAATATTCATATCTACAAGATATTAGTTATTTTTTTAATATTTACTATAAGTCCATAATAAAAGGCGTTCAATACTATTATATATATTGAATGCCTTTAATATACCTACTACAATGATTATTTCATCTTTTTATATTTCTTAGCTTTAGCTATAATATCTTTCATATCTTCTGCCATTTCTACCAATATATTATTCTTCATTTTGCTCTTTCTCATTTTAGACTTCATGTTTCTTAACATTTTATTTTTCATATTAATACACTCCCTTATAAAATTTATAAAAAAGAATTCTATTTACAAATCTATAGTTTGTACAAATGGTATAAATTATACTAGTAAAAATTTTTTTTAAATTTTATTCAGGATCAAAACTACTGCACATTGTTTCTGTATATATTTCAGCCTGAGAACCATCAACTAAAATCCTATCTAAATTACAAAGAGATTCACAGTTATGTTTACATGATGTAGCAAAGCAAACTAATGCATCACATTCCCCATTAGAATTTGTATTATTTGTAAGATCACTATAAAGTAATTTATTTAAAAATGATCCACAACATGTTTGCTCATCCTTTTCTGCTGACTTTCCACCAATATTAACTCTATTAGCATAGCAAATATTTTCTTTATTATGTGAACAACTATTAACTGAACATACTATTTTACTCATTTTTGCTCCTCCTTAGCTAAAATATCTCTCTATTAATCCTTTAAAAGCCCTACCATGTCTTGCTTCATCTTTACACATTTCATGAACTGTATCATGTATTGCATCTAGATTTTCTTCTTTAGCTCTAGTAGCTAATTTCTTTTTACCAGCACAAGCTCCATATTCTGCTTCTACTCTAGCTTCTAGATTTGACTTAGTATCAGGCATAACAACTTCTCCTAATATTTCTGCAAATTTTGATGCATGATCTGCCTCTTCATAAGCTATTCTCTTATAAGCTTCTGCAACTTCAGGATATCCTTCTCTATCTGCTTGACGTCCCATGGCTAGATACATTCCTACTTCAGTACATTCACCCATAAAATTAGCACGTAAATCATCAATAATATCAGGAGCTAAACCTTTAGCTATTCCAATACGATGTTCATCTGCCCATTGTAATTCATCTTTCATTTCTTGAAACTTATCCTTTGATGCCTTACAGATAGGACATTCTTCTGGTGGCTCATTTCCCTCATGAATATAGCCACATATTGTACATATAAATTTTTTCATAAATTAACCTCCTTGTTGTTGTAATATAAAATTAGTATTTCTCTACAAGGACTTTTTTATTCCTCAATACTTTTTAAAAAAAAGGGGTAGGAAGCAATGAATACTACAAAAAAGGTAAGGTGCATAAAATATCTTATACATCTTACCTTTTCCTATTTTATTTAGTTAATGCTTGTAATAATATCATTACTGAACCACCTAAACAAATTAATAATGATATAACTACAGATGCCTTCACATACTTTAATCCTTTATCATAATTTGCCTTAGACTCATTATCATCACCTTTTACCATTTTAAAATACTTCTTGCTTTTTAAAAAGCAAAATACATTTATTAATATCATAACTACTAATATCGATATATATACTATCCTCATATTTTTTCACTCCATATGTAAAGTTAATTTTTTTTACTATATATATTATAATCTATATAATTTTTCTCTCAGTATTATATCATAAATTTATTACACCTCATATATTAAATAGTAAGTAATAAGTCTACTTAGGAGTACTTTTATGTTTAGATTTTTCCTCTATAAATTCTTTAAGGTATTATCTAAACCTTATAAAACACTAGATAAAGAGATGTTCAAAAAATATGTAAGTGAAGAAAAACTTATTGATGAAATATTAATTATTAAAGAATTTAAACATCTTTGGCGAGAAAAACTTGGAAATACTGTGCTGAAAGAAAAATATAAAATACAGAGCATAAAGATTAACAAACTTTCAAATAAATATTTTCTAAAAGTATTTGTAATTCATTCTTTTAAATTAAATAATGTTAATAATAGAACTAGTAAAGAGATATTACAATTTAATTTTCTAATTAAAAATTCAAAGATATTTTCTACGGAAAATAAAGAATATGCTCTTTTAAGTACAGGAGAGCCTTACAATAGTTTATTTAGTAGAAATCATATATCAAAGCTTGAATTTTATTCTGAAAAAATCAATAATATTGATTCTTTATACAAAGAATATCTTAAAATACTACCTACTTTTCATCGCTTTAACAAAACTTCATCTTCTTTAAATCCTAATAAATCATTAGCTATCTCCTATGCTAGAAAATATGCATTAAATTATAATTCTAAATATGAAGATTTTAATGACAGAGGTGGAGATTGTACAAACTTTATCTCTCAATGTTTAGCAGCTGGTAATATACCTTTATCAAAAACTTGGAAGCCTTATTCTAATACTTGGCTTAGAGTAAATGAATTATATTATTATCTTATGAGGAAAGGTTTTGGAACACCTGCTACCTTAGAAGATAATATACATGAAGGAGATATTCTTCAATTCTTCTCTAACCCTAAAGGATATTTCGCTCATTCTGGTATAATTACACAGTTAATTGATAATAATGATATGCTTTATTGTTGTCATAGCTACGATAAATTAGATTTTCCTTTAAGTGAAGTGTATCCTATATTATATAATAAATTGCGTTTTTTAAATATGCATTATTGATGTAATATTATTTTTTAATATTACACAAAAAGGTCTGTAGCTTTTTTGGTGTGCTACAGACCTTTTTGTATTTTCTTATAATGAAAAATAATCCCTCTAGAAAATCTCAAATAATATCTTTACAAAAAACATAGTAAGTACAGTTAAAATTACAGGTTTAGCTATCTTCACTCCACCCTTTTTAAAGAATCTAGCTCCTAAAAAATTTCCTGCAATACTAAATAAACCTGCTGTAAATCCTAATAACATAATTACCTTTCCATTAATAAGAAAAGTTATAAGACTTGCTATATTAGATGATAAATTAATAACCTTAGTTATACCTTGTGCATCATTAATGGTTAAAGAAGCTACTCCAGTTAATAAAAGCATTAAAAAAGTACCAGTTCCAGGTCCATAGAATCCATCATAAATTCCTATGAAAAATGCAATTATCATACATAATAAATATGTTTTTACACTTATTACTCCTTCTCCATTCCCCTCCTTTTTTAAACTGCTTTTGTTAAATACATAAAAAGCTGTTATAGGCAAAATAACTAACATTAATATTTTCAGATAATAATCACTTATAATAAGTGAAATACTTGCTCCAATAGGTGCTCCAATTAAAGCACATACTGAAGTAAAAAAGGCAAGTTTCCATCTTATGTATCCATTTTTAGCATAATAAATTGTTGCAATGCTTGTCCCCATTGATGAACTCATTTTATTTGTTGCAATAGCAAAATGTACTGGAATTCCTGAAATCATATATGCTGGAAGTGATATAAGACCTCCCCCTCCTGCAATTGCATCTATAAAACCTGCTATAAAAACTAATGGACATACTATTAAATATTCCACCTCTGTTCCTCCTCTTTTGATTGATATTACTATATTTTATTATATAATGTACTATTATGCAAAAATCTTACTTTCTCTCTTCTTTTTCTGTATTTCCTCTAGACCTTGTAGATTTAGTTTTAATTTTCAGAATATAAACTCAATTTGTTTTTTATTTAACAAAATCTTTTAATTATTTTCATTTTTTTATTAAACTTTTTCTTAAAATATCCTAAAAAACTTTTTTCTATACAAAAAAACTTTGTTAAATAAAAAATTTTGTGGAAATTTTCCGCATATAGTAGTATAATCCAATTATTACATAATTTATTACTTTATGTAAATACACTATATAAAAGGGGGAATTGTAATGAAAAAGAAAATTGCAAGCTTAGTTCTTGCTGCATTAGTTTTTACAGGAGCTGAAGGTTTAACTCTTTCACTTCCTCAAATGACAACTATTGCTTCTGCTGCTACTTCTGTGGTTAGCTATAGTGCAACTGGAACTGTTAACACTACTTCTGGTAACTTAAATGTTAGAAAGGATGCTAATACTAGTTCAACTATTTTAGGTAAATTAGCTAAGGGGACTAAGGTTACTATAGTTGGTAAAACTAGCGATGGTAAATGGTACAAAATCAAATACAATAATGGTTATGGTTTTGTAAGTTCTCAATATGTTAAAGTAAACTCTAGTACACCTGCTGAAACTACTTCTAAAGGATATGTAAAAATCTCATCAGGTAACTTAAATGTTAGAAAAGCTCCTAATACTAGTTCAGCTATCTTAGGAAAACTTGCTAATGGTACTGAAGTTACTTTAGTAGGTAATGCATCTAATGGATGGTATAAAATTAAATATAACAATGGCTATGGATATGTAAGTTCTCAATACATTACTAAAACTAAGCCAAAACCTACACCTACTCCAAATGTGTCTCAAGCTAGAAAAGATATCATAGCTAGAGCTCAAGCAATGGTAGATATGAAGTGGACAACTCCTAAACAATTCAGTGGATGGAAAGGACAAACTACTTTCAAAACTGGAACAACATATACAGGAATGCCATATTCACAAACAGGTAACCAAATGACAAGTCCAAGTAATTTTACAAACAGTATTAAAAATTACTCTGGTAGCTTAACACTTACTTCACCTCAAACACAACCACGTTTTGGTAATGATTGTAGTGGATTTGTAAGTGCAGCTTGGGGAATTAGTAGACATACTACCAGCACTCTACCAAATGTTTCTAAGGAAATAAGTTACAATGATTTACAACCTGGTGACATCTTAAATCACGCAGGAGATCATACATTTATCTTCAAAAAATGGGCAAATGCTAACAAGACTGAAATGGTAGTTTTAGAACAAACTCCACCTCATGCTATAGAAACTATAAAGACAGTTTCTAAGTGTAAAGCTAGACCTTATACAGCTAGAAGATTAAATACACTTAAATAATTCTTAATTAAATATTAAAAGCATAATACACTTAAATATATATGTTTTAAAGTTAACCCTCTATTAAGTGCGAGGAGGGTTAACTTTTTATATTATACATATTTTTTATTGTATAAAAAGTATTATTTGTTATAATATTCCATATAAATAAACTTTAAAAATAATCTATAAATAGCATACTACTTATTAAAAAAATCAATAAAACTTAGAAATATTATGAGGTGATTTAATGTACATAAAGAATAACCAATTAACAATTAGAAATGCAACAAAAGAAGATGCAGAAACATTAGCTACCTGGTGGAAAGATGGCTCTATTATGGCTCATGCAGGTTTTCCTAATGGCATTGATACCTGCATAGATACATTAAAAAAGAATTTAGAACTACAAACTGATGCTTCAAAGATATTAATAATTGAATTTGATTCTAAAAGTATTGGTGAAATGAATTATACAATTGAAGAAAATGTTGCTGAAATAGGAATAAAAATTTGTGATTTTGCTTATCAAAATCATGGCTATGGTACTACTTTATTAAAGATGTTAATTAATTTTTTGTTTAACGATATGAAAGTTAAAGAAATAACACTTGATACTAATCTTAAAAACTTAAGAGCTCAACATGTTTATGAAAAGCTTGGTTTTAAAAAAGTTAGGGTTAATATTGATGCATGGGAAAACCAAATTCACGAATTACAATCTTCTGTAGATTATAAACTTTTAAAAGAAGATTTCATATTGTAGTTCTCTCCACCTCATGCTAATAACCGAAGTTAGTTAATAAAATTTTATACTTTTATACAAAAAAATCTTGTGTTGTTGGTTCTGTTTATCTATTTGCCTGAACTTAATCAACAACATAAGATTTCTAAATTATCATAACATCTATACATCTTCACTTTAATACGATTTACTATTTAGTTTAATTGATTATCAACATTTATTTTCCATTTTTTCTTTGTGCACCGTATATTGAAACATTACCATTAAACACATAAGCAAGTGCACAACATACAACAAAATAAGGCATATATTCATATCCAAATACCTCTGCCCCAATAAACATAGGTGCTAACAAAGTATTAGTTGCACTTCCAAAAACACTAGCATACCCTAAAGCTGCTACTAAAACAACTGGCATATTTAATATTGTAGCCAAAACTGCTCCTAAAGTAGCTCCTATAGAAAATAAAGGAGTAACTTCTCCACCTTGAAACCCTGCTGCTAAAGTAACTACAGTTAAAATTATCTTTAAGAACCAATCATATAAATATATTTCACTTCCATTAAAACTCATAGAAATTAAATTAGTTCCAAGCCCTGAATATCTTCCTTTATGGCATATTAGTAAAACTATACTTAAAACTATTCCTATTACAAGAATTCTTTTCTTAGGCTCTTCAAATAATTTTCCAAAATAAGCTTTTGCTTTTCCTAAAAAAGAAGCAAAAAATCCACCTACAATACCAAAGGAAATGCCTATTATAACAAGCTTAATTATAAATTCCATATTAACATCAACATTTGTATTCAAAGCTACTGAAAACTTTTCCAGACCTAAAGAGTGAGAGGTAAAACTTGCTGTAAAGGATGCTATTATTGCTGAAAGTAATGCTCTATACTCTAACTTTCCTACAACTAACACCTCTAAGGCAAAGAATACTGCTGCTACTGGAGTTTGAAATAATCCTGCAAACCCTGCTGCCATTCCTGTTATTATTATTAATTTTCTATTTAAATTTAGTTTTTCCCCTACTATATTACCTATAGCTCCACCTATTTGAACTGCTACACCTTCCCTACCAGCACTTCCTCCGAAAAGATGAGTTAACCAAGTTGTAATCATAACTAAAGGTACTAGCCTCTTAGGAATTTCCTCCTCTTCACCATGGGCTCTATTAAATACTAAAGTCATTCCTTTTACACTATTTTTACCATACTTAGTGTATAAAAATACTATAAGTAAACCAGCTATAGCTAAAAAGGGAAGTAAATAAAACTCTTTGCTTGCTCTAAAATCAGTAATAGCAATTAATACTCTTCCAAAAACAGTATCTATACCTCCTACTACTAATCCTAAAATAATAGAAACTAAACAAAAAGCAAACATTTCTTTATATTCATCATATAGTTTTTTCATTTCTTCCTCCTTATTAAAATAAAAAAGCCTTAAAGCTTCATACTTTTAATGATTTTTAACATTAAAAAGCTGATAATTTCTGCAATAACAATTACAGAACTCATCAGCATATATCTTAAAGTTAACATTATTTTTTTAACTAGTCAACATTATATTTACCTTTATCTTGTTCTCTAAGTATTTTTATTTGATTAAGATGATTTAAAATATTATTATAATAATCTGCCTTATTTTGAACTTCTAAAATTAATTCTTTAAGTTCATCATCATCTTCACTAGATTTTTGAACTATATTACTTAGATTTTCATCTATAGCCTCCATATTCTTTTTATTTTCTTCTTGGGCTTTCTTTACCTTGTCCATACTACTTGTAATGCCTTTACCTATTGATACTATTGCATTAAGTTGGCTTTCTGCGTTAGTTAACTCATCTATAGTATTCTTAACAAAATTTGCACCATCTATAGATTTTTCATTTAAAACCTTCATTATATTTGTCATTTTGTCTGTAGTATCTATAATGTCCTTTATGCTTTCTTGAGTATTTTCAGATAGCTTCTTAATTTCATTTGCCACTACTGAAAAACCTTTACCAGCCTCCCCTGCTCTTGCTGCTTCTATTGCAGCATTTAATGATAGCATATTAGTTTGGCTTGCTATAGATATAATAAGATTTGCCACTTTACTTATCTTTTCATATTCTACTTCTAATTCTGCAAAGGAATTTACTACGTCATTAAATACATCATATACATCACTCATATGTGTAGATAACCCATTTATATTACTTCCAAGACCTCCTAGCTTATCTGCTGTTTTATCTATATTTTCAAATACTGTTAAAACAAGATTCTTCATACTTTCTGTACTTTCTGATAATGATGCTATATGACCTTCAGTTTCTTTTATTTGAGATGTTGTATACCTATTCCCGTCTAAAAGATCTTTTAATCCATAGGTGATATTACCCTCTATCTTTAATAAGTCATTTAAGTTAACATCCATCTGATCTATTAAAACTGATACTTCCTTTTTGTATTTATCTCTATTTTCTTCTTCTTTAACTTCAATTTCTTTATTATCAGTTAGTTCTTCTAAGGCTACCACTGCCTTTTTTCTGTTTCTTAATTTTTCAAACATGAACTTCTCCCCCTAAAACTTATTCTATTAATAAAAGCACCATAGTTTGATTAAAATGTTGCTTATAAAATTGTTCTCCATAACATATAAAACCTGTTGTATTCTTACTTAAACTTAAAATTTGCCTGTCCACATCATTCCACAAACCTTCCTTTTCAAATTTTAAGCATCTTAGTATACAGTTTAATGCTAAGACAAAGTTTGGTTTGAATTTCGCCTTGTTTAATGTTGATTTTATAGTATCTACAGCATCCATAGGTTTTAAAACTTCTACAAAAGTATTGGGCATAACTTGACAGTAAAATGTTATAGACTTATCACTATTCACCTTCATTGGAGATGCTATATCTATGAACTTCCTAGATATCTTTCCCAAAGGATTATTCATAAAATACTCTTCTAGCATTTCCTCTGGCACATTTAAAGCTCTTGCATATTCAGAGCTTGCAGGTTTATTATTGAATGTTTTTACAACTCTTTTTATAGGATCTGCATCTGTGACTAATAATTTTTTACCTAAAGGTTCATATATATTTTCTTTTACAATTTGAGTTCTTCTTTTTGAGTTAAAGAAGAAAGCTATACTATGAACTTTTTTATGTCCAATATAAATTGGGGTTTCTTTAAAGTTTGTATAATCTCCAGCACTTCCTCCTATAACTTTAAATTTCTTATCAATGAAGAATAAAGTTGTCATTATACACTCTTCCATCCCAGATAATCCATCACATAAAAGTAAGCAGAAAGCATTTTTATTATCTTTTACTTTATTGTATGCTCTTTGTAAATTATCTAGGCTTTTTATTGGTGGATATTTTATTTCTACTGCTTCACATTCTAATAGGTCATACTTAAATCCAGCGATTACATTGGTTTTATATCCATTTTGGGTATATTCCCCTGAAGTCGAACATAATACTACATTATCTGATACTTTGCTTGATAATAAGTTTACTTTCTCTGGACCACAAAAAATAACATAACCTTTATCACTTTCTTGACTTATGTATTCTATGGTCTCTTCTATTGTTTGAAAATTAAAAGTTTCCATCTTCAACATCGTTCCCCTCTTATTAATTTGCAGTATATGTATATTATATCATTTTGTGTATCTTTATACTATTTTTATGACTATGAATTTCGTAGATAAATTTCTTTCTTAAATAAATGTTGTTGTGTAAAGTGAAAACTTTTCATTTAATGTGCTTTCTCAAATAAATGTTGGTAAAATAAAATAATTCTGTATTTTTTCTGAATAAATTAAGATACTATATTACGGAAGAACTTTTTGGGAGTGATTATTGTATGTTGGAGGAAATGATTAATAAATATCTACCATTTTTTATAACCATCCTTGAAATAATGGGGATAATAGTTGTATTAACTGGATCTATGAAAGCTTTCTATCATTATGTTTTTCAACTATTTAAAAAAACTGATTATCCTATAAAATTTAAATTTGCCAACACTTTAGCTACAGGACTAGAATTTAAATTAGCAGCTGAAATCTTAAAAACAGTTTTAGTAAAGAGTTTAGACGAACTTATTATTATTGCAGCAGTAAGTTTACTTAGAGGATTTATGTCCTTTATAATCTATTGGGAAATGAAAAATGAATCTAGAAATGAATAAAAAGAATGAAAAATATATATTTTTCTTGCCTTATGATCTTACATATGTTATTCTAAATGAGCAGTTGGTACAATAGTGCTGATTTAGGGAGCTTGATTTGTCTTTCGCCGGATGTCAAGCTCCCTTACTTTTTATTAATTTTCGTATAAATCTGATGCTATATCCTTAAGTTCTCTAAAATTTAATACTTTATAGTAATCCTCTTCTTTTTCTATAATTTTTCTTTCCATTAATGATTTTATAGTTCTTAAAAGATGTCTATAACTACATCCTAATAATTCTGCTAAATAAGTTAAATTTTCTTTAAATACAAAATCTTTCTCTATCTTTTCACCAGTAACTAAAATATAACTTGCAAGTCTATTTTCCAATGGATAAAGTATATTTATTGATCCGTTCTTTGAAGTTTGCTTTAACTTTTTAACTAAAGAATCACAAGTATATCTTAAATATTTAACATCTTTTAATAAAATGTTTCTAACCTTTTCATAATCAAGTGCTATAAGATAAGAATCTTCAATAGCTGTAACATTAGCATCTGCATTTTCATAATTAATTAATTCTATATCACCTAAAGTCATAAATGGATAATAGAAAGCAATCAAAAGCGACTTTCCATTTTCCAAAACTCTATAAACTTTCAATTTTCCTTGCACAAAAAAATATAACTTATCTATCTTTTCATTTTGTATACATATATTTTCGCCTTTATTAAATAAATGTATCTCCATAACTCTACTTAAATCCTGACTAAATATATTGTTAATATTATATTTTTCCATGTAAAATCTTTTAAGTTTCTCATCATTAACTTTAATCATAACACGCGCCTCTTAATTAAATAATCTTTTTTACTATGACATATGTCATACTACAATTCAATAGTTTTATGCTAAATTATTTATAGAAATTTAGGAGGACTTATTTTATGTTTAATTTTTTATCAATATTTATAGGTATACTTATAGGTCTAATGACTAGTTTCAATGGAATTTTATCTACATATCTTGGAAACTTTTCATCAACTGTAATAATTCATTTAGCTGGACTTATAGGTGTAATAGTAGTACTAATTGTAACAAAATCAAAATTAACTTTTGATAAAACATTACCACTTACTCTTTATAGCGCAGGTGTTATTGGTGTTTTTACAGTTCTATTTTGTAACTTTTCCTTTCCTCATGTTGGAGCAGCTTTAGTTACAGCTTTAGGATTACTTGGCCAAACTGTATCTTCTATAATTATAGATCACTATGGCTTGCTTGGAGTTAATGTTTCGAAGTTTAATTCTAAAAAGTTAATTGGTCTTGGAATTATTTTAATTGGACTAGTTATTATGACTGTTTATTAGGGAGGATTTTTTTATGTTATATATTCTAATTGCAATCTTATCTGGAGTAACTATTGTTATTTCTAGAATTGTAAATGCAAATCTTGCAGATAAAATGGGACTTTTTCAAAGTACCTTTTACAACTTTTTAACCGGATTACTTTTTTCTTCTTTGATTTTATTTTTTGCTAATGAAAACTTTGACTTACAGGCTATAACTAGCACTTCTGTTCCTTTTTACGCTTACATAGGTGGAATAATTGGTATTTTTTCAATTTCTCTTTCTAATTATGTTGCACCAAAAATATCTGCATTTTATATGACTTTACTTATATTTATTGGACAAATAGGAATTGGTATTTTTATTGATTATTTAGTTTCTAATGAAGTTTCTATAGGTAAGATTATTGGTGGAATATTAGTTGCTATCGGACTTTCTTATAACTTGTCCATAGACAAAAAATCAGCCCAAACAAAACCACAATATTAGAAGTCCTTTGGGCTTCTATTTTTTATGCTAGTGTGCTTTTTAAGATAAATGTTGTTATTTTTTATATATTTTTTGTATAGCTTTGAAACTACTATTTTTTATAACTTTTCTTATACATATAACAACATTTATCCTAAAAAGAACTTTATATGAAGAATCTTTAATTTATCTATCCATAAAAATTACAACATTTATTAAAAAAAGAAATTAATATATGAAATGTATTATTTTAATGTATCATTATTCCCTATTTTCTCATAATATGGATTATATCAGCAATGTTATAGGTTTGGTTTATGGAGGATTTTGACTTTTTCAACGCAGATACTCTTAACGCATTAAATACTACAAATACTTCAGGTAATAATCTTGTAAACTTTGATGACGTCCTTTGCTTACAAAATGCAACTAATGCAAATAATGCAAATGTATTAGGCCTTTTCAGTAATGTCTTATGTCAAACTCAAGGATTACTAGTATTACTTATAATCCTTTACTGGTGGAATACTCAATATTATAGTAATTATTTGATGTATTCAAATAACAATCTTATGTGTACCAACGCTTGTACTCTTAATCAGTTACTATGTTGTTGTACTAGAAATAATAAATAGAGTTATGCCATGACGAACTTAGATGGAGTAAAAAATATTAACTTACTCTTAATGCTAAAAAAAGAAGTGCACTTAAAAGGCATAAGTTTGCTATTTAAGAGTAGTAAATTGTGCCTTTTTTATTCTGCCCCCTTAAATTTGTACCAATAACATTTTACATTTTCACTTAAAAATGTAATTATTTATTATATTATATAATAAAGGGGGTATCATGAAAAGAAAATTATTATCAAATTAAATCACAATAGTATTTAGTTTATCCTTTATAACAACTTCTTTTCCAGTTCAATCTGCAGAAGAAAATCAAACTTCAAATACTATTTTAACTAATGATGAAGAACACAAATTTGGAAATTGTGAACTAACAGAAGAAGAAGAAGACTGGAAAAATGAACATGTAGTAGCATAACAGACAAAATCAATGAAGAGCTTACAACAAAACAAGCTAAAAAAAACTTTAGAGGTGCTCTTTCAGATGATTCAAGCATCATGTATAAAGAAGAAAACGGTATAGTTGATCTTAGTAAAACACCTTATTTTCCTGAAATAGAAAATCAAAAAAATATTGGTTCATGCACAGCCTTTGCTGCTACTTACTATCAAATGAGTTATGCTGTAAATAAAAAGTTAAATAACTCTTTAGAAAACAGAATAACCTTATCTCCAAAGTTCACTTATAATGTAACTAATGGAGGAACTGACAACGGTAGTACTACAATTAAAAATTATAGATTTATGCAAAAATATAGATGCAGTTAAACTTCTATTACAAAAAGGATATATACTTAATTTCAGTACATATATGAATGCTAGGGTAGGAACTAATATTCAAGTAGATAATACTTCTCAGTACATTGTATACTATTCTAACACTGTATTCTCAGGTCGTCATGCTCTAACTGTAGTTGGATACAATGATAATATTGCTGTTGATATCAACCAAGATGGACAAATAGAAGATAATGAAAGAGGAGCCTTAAAAATTGCAAATTCCTGGGGAGCTGATGATAATAATAATGGTTTCTTCTGGCTTTCTTATGATGCCTTAAATAAAGTTTCTAAAGTATCAGAAAATACTAAGGATACCTCTAAAAATGATTTTATTAATAACAGAAAACCTTTCTTTGACCAAAATGAAGTCACTTTTATACTTTGTAACAATGGTACTGAATCAACTTTAGCAGAAGATACAACTGATTCAATAATCAAGTTTACACCTAAATCTTCTGGTAATTACTTATTCAAAGTCATTGTAAAAGATCCTCAAACTAAAAATATAATCAATAATTACAATATAAGTAATTCAATAAACAACTTCAAAAATGGTCAATATTTAACAGCTGATTCCTATAATATTAACTTAGGTGATTCATTAAAAATAGATACTAATTTTAAAGTTGATGGTTTCTATTATGAATTTACTGCAGTCTCTAATAATGCCTCTAATGTTAATATATATTCAGGTAATAACAGTTCAATAGATTGGAAGCCAAACACAAGTGGTAAATATTTAGTATCTGTAAAAATATCAAATGAACAAGGTGAAGTTATTCATAAAACTAAACAAATAATGTTTGCACAATAATTAATATAAGTACACCTATTTTTAAGTCTATATCACTTAAAAATAGGTGTTTTTATTATCAATTAAAAATTTATTTATTATTAATTTTCTTCATTGTTTGTATAGTATTTATTTTACCCTCTAGATCTTTTTGTAAGTACTTCTCAGATAAATTTTCTTTCTCCATTAAAACAGACTTATAAAATTCTCTATCTTTTTCTTTGCAATCCTTTACAAGTTCAGTAATAGATACATACTTCTTAGTATTTTTCATTTCTATACTTATATGTGAATCTTTATCTTTTCTTGTTGCTGCCTTAAAAAATAATATTATTAATATAATTACTATTAAATATATTCCTAAAGCTATTATATAAATCATTTCTACTCCTCCACCATTAGTAATCATAAAACATATTATAATTTTGCCACAAATTTATAACCATAATCAATACTTTTTGTAAAAATTATTCAAAACCTAATATTTTTTTGTATTTTTATAGTATATATCTTATTTTAAGATATTATCCCTATTCTTTAAAGCTTGTTGGCAGTGTTTTACAATATAACTTTAGTGCCCTATATTAATACTAAATTCAAAAAAAGAACAAGCCTTCTAACTTAATGTACTAAGACTTGTTCTATACTAATTATTTTAAGCTTTTATATCTAATCCTTTTTCAACACTAGCTTCACTTTTTATAATACGTGATTTAACCATAAACAAAACAAATACACCAATTGCTGCTGCTATTCCAATAATATCTGATATAGTTCCATCAATCTTTAGTCCTTCTGGAGCTTGCAATATATAAGATACTACTATATAACTCATAAATGTTGCTGGAATTGTAGTAATCCAATGAACTCTATTATTCTTTAAAAGATAAACAGAACATGTCCAAAGGAATATTGTAGCTAGAGTTTGATTTGACCATGCAAAATATCTCCATATTATATTAAAATCAATTTGAGTTAATATTATACATATTATAAATAAAGGTATCGCTAAAACAAACCTATTTTTCAACCTATCTTGCTTGTAATTCAAAGCATCTGCTATTGTAAGTCTTGCACTTCTAAAAGCAGTGTCTCCACTTGTAATTGGGCAAGCTACAACACCTAAAACTGCAAGAATTGATCCCACTGTTCCTAGTAGTCCCTTAGAAATTGTATTAACTACACCTGAAGCTCCACCTACTTCTGCCATACATTTATTTATGGATAATGTATCACCAAAAAAAGCTATTGTAACAGCACACCATATTAAAGCTACTATTCCTTCAACTATCATAGCTCCAAAAAATACTCTTTTTGTTTCATTTGAATGATGTACGCAACGTGCCATCATTGGAGATTGAGTTGAATGGAATCCACTTAAAGCTCCACATGCAATTGTTGTAAATAAGAATGGAAATACTGATAATCCACTTGGATGTAAATTTGATAAAGTTAATTCCATCATATGAGTTGTTCCGTTAAATTGTCCTATTATCATAGACCCACATAGACCTACTGCCATTATAAGCAATGCCGCTCCAAATACTGGATAAATCTTCCCTATTACCTTATCTATAGGAAGTATAGTTGCAATAATGTAATAAACAATTATAATAGCTGTCCATATTGTAAGGGATATACCTGTCATATTAGATAATAAACCTGCTGGTGAACTTACAAAGACTGTTCCTACTAATATTAATAAAATTACTGAAAAAACTCTCATAACCTTTTTCATATTATTTCCCAAGTAAATTCCAACAATTTCAGATACTGATATTCCATCATGTTTCATCGAAATGATACCTGATAAAAAATCGTGAGTAGCACCTGCAAAAACACAACCAAATGTTATCCATAAAAAAGCTACTGGTCCAAATAAAGCACCAGATATTGCCCCAAATATTGGTCCTGTTCCTGCAATGTTTAAGAATTGAATTAAGAATACCTTGTGCCAAGGCATTGGCACATAATCAATACCATCTTCTAATTTTACTGCTGGAGTCTTATCCACTTTATAATTTACTGTTTGGTCAATAAATTTTCCATAAATAAAATATCCAGCCATTAAAAACGTTAAACAAAATAAAAATGTAATCATAAGTCCATCTCCTTTTTACCACTGTAAATGTTTAGGTACTTTATTATTACTTAAATTATATCCTTATGATTCTTTATTTTCAACATTTTTCCATATAAATATTTAAACTACCTTATCTATTTCATATTTTATTGCGTTTATCCTTTCCTTCATAATATTTTCTATAGCTAACGCAGTTGAGTCTGAAACTACTGTATAATATTCTATATCGTCTAAATTAAAATTATTCAAATCTATATTTTCTAAATTAGTTAACATATCACTTACTTCTTTTGTTACCCTACTTTCTATAGGCGAATCCTTCCATCCTAAAACCTTGATTCCACTATTTTTAACTTCGTAATCATAATAAAACACATTATTTTTGCTGGAATTAAATATCTCATTTACTATACTATTAATTATCTCTAACTTTCCACCTTTGACATTTTCCTTAACTAAAGATATTTTTACACTATCCATAGCCTTTAAAACAGAATATTCGATAGTTCGTGTTATTATTTCTTCTAAAAAATCAGATGTCATTATCTTGGATATTATATCGTTTGCAATTATTTTATCTAATGAGACATCCTTTCTGTACATTTTGAAAATCTCTTCTATTTGTAATTCTGTTAAAACCTCTATATCTTCCTTCGTTAAACATTTGTTAATACTTTCAATTACCCTATTGGTTATTTCTGTATTTATATTATTAATTATCATTCCTGTAACTAAATATTCAAAATCTAAACTATCAATTTTATTTGCTACACTTTTTCTTAAATTCTCTTCTGAAACTGCTTCTTCTTTAGCTAAAACCCAAGATGGTATCATGGTAATTATTAATGTAGTTGCTAGACTACTTGCAAATATTCGTTTTTTTAATCTTGATATCATCATAACCCATTACTTAAAAGAATATAATTTTTAATTCTATTATATTCTATCTCCTTTCCCACATTTTTTAGCATAGTAATATAATATCATAAAAATATTTTTTTTATTTTGTATGCTAGTATTATTTGTAATTTTGTTAAATAAGTGTAAAACTTATCTGTTTTTTTGTGCACTTAGTGGTATAAATTTTTTATAATTTTTTTCGCCAAACCTGTATTTTACTCAATTAGTACCATTGAATCAATATAAAAAACTTATACCCTTAAATATTAATTAAACTTCTATTTATCAATTATACTAGCTATATTATTTTTGTACTTTTAAATAATTTCATCTAAAACAAATGTGTTATTTTCTACCACTAATTTCCAATATTCTACAAAATTTGTTTTTTTATTTCTATTTCCTTTTTTAATTATTCCTGTACTATATGTTTGCCAATAATCAAACATACTACCTTTAATTTTTACTATTATAAAGGGATTCATTACATCTGCACACACTGCCTCTAACTGTACATCTAACAACCTAATATCTTCTAATATGTTTATTTCGTCTTCTCTTATCATTTCATTTACTCTAAAAGTATACTCATTGTATAATCTAAGACTCATATCTTCCTTACTGAAAGTCATATTTCTACTACACCAAGAATTTTGAACTGAAAAATATATTTCTTCAACTCTATTATTGACCTGATCCTTATTAGATATGCCACCTTGAGATAATACTATTTCTATAGAATTATCATCTAATTGATTTATCTTTTTTGCTGGAAAAAACTTTTTCTTTTTTTTCAAATGACTTCTTATAATACAGATTAAAATTATAATAACAATGATTATCATAATAATTATTATAACTCTAAAAAATCTAGAAACAGAACCACCTGAATTTCTATGTCCATTGTTAATATTAATAAAAGTACGATTTCTGTTTCTTGAAAAAATACTTCTAGTACTTCTCCCACTACTACGGCTACTGCTATGATGACTGCTACTATGACTATGGCTCCCTGCTCTAGCTTGTACTGCTATAGACGATTGCACAATAATCATAGCAATAATAGTAATTACTGTAATAACTCTTCTTATTAGTTTTTTTGATTTCATCTTTATCCCCCTAAATAATTAACAAACTACGTTATTATACCATTACATTTAATTATTTTCAAAATTCCAAAAGCATATCAATAAATAATTTTTAATTAATTATACAAAAAACAGCCTCTTACAAATATTCCTACAAGGAATATATTTATCAAAGACTGTTTTATAATCATATAGCAACTACTAGATTAATTATTTGTTGGTTCGAAACTCCATATTTGATTGTTGTTTCCACTATAACTCCATTGACAAACATTAGCACCATTTGAAGTACTAAAATTATAATCATCTAGAACTTTAGTTAAATTACTAGCTTTAGTTGCTACTACATATTCACCTTTAGTATTAGTAGTTTTAAGCATAAATTGTTGAGCTGTTCCTGAATATGCATTATATATTCCTATATTTGCACCATCTTTATTTTCAGCATTTGCAACATCAAGCATAAATTCACCTAAAGCACTCTTTAAAGTAACATATCCATTACCTACATTTTTTAAGTACCATTTTTGACCCTTTACTCCTGTTCCTGCACTTAACTCAACATTTTGACCTGCTTTACCTGTATTATTTGCAACTTGTAAATATTTTTGAGCATGTTTATTTTTAATGTAGTACCATCCATCTTGTAAAGTAGCAGAAGGATCTGGTGTTGGTTCTGGATTTGGAGTTGGAGTAACACTACCATTAGATGGGAAAGCTAATTGCAAGAAGTTCCACATAGCAGCTCCCCATACCTTTCCATCATGATTTCCACCTTCTACTGATAGCCAATAATGTGGAATGTTATTTTTAGCACAATATTCATGAGTAGCTTTATTTTGATTATAGAAGCCACACCAATCTTTAGTTCCACATGAAAGAAGGAAAGTTTTTAATTTCTTTTTAGCCTCTTCCCCTCCATTTGGAAACATTTTATCATCTGAAGGATGATTAAATGGTGTTGATGATGTTGGACATACATGATGGAATACATCTAAGTTTCCAATACCTTCAGCCAATGTTACACCACCACCCATAGAGTAACCGTAGATACCTCTATGATCTGCATCTTTAATAATTGAATAATGTGATTCTGCATAAGGCATTACTACTTCAAATAATTCTCTGTGAGAATCTACATTATTATTATCCATAGCAATTATAATTACTGGTTCAATTTTCTTTTCTGCAATAAGGTTATCCGCAGAATTACCTGCACCTACACACCAATCAGCAAATATTGTAGAAGGGGTTGTATTAATTCCATGAATTGCATATATTACTGGATATTTTTTGCTTGAATTATATCCTGGTGGTGTATAAACAACCATTTTACGTTGACTATTAGTTACCTTTGAATAATAATTTACATCTTGTACTTTACCTGCTGGATTTCCATGAGCTTTATTATATCCATCTGGTGGCATAGTTGGCAATATAGCAGCACTTGCACTTACAGAATAAGAAAATCCTAAACTTAATAAAATTACTAAGCTAAGAAAAAGATTTATTAATATTTTTTTCATTTTATTAACCTCCATATTCTAGTTACCAAACATATATCTAATATTTATTTCTAATTAAATTATCTATACCCTTACTTTAGTAAGAGTATAGATAATATATATCACTAAGCATAAAAGTAACTTCTTTTTGTACATACGAGAGTTTATGAAAAATTACAACTCAAGAAACTTTTGCTTAGAGACTAACTTAATTTAGTTATTAGTTGGCTCAAAATACCATATTTGATTAGCTTGTCCACCATAAGTCCATTGACAAACATTAGCACCATTTGAAGTACTAAAATTATAATCATCTAGAACTTTAGTTAAATTACTAGACTTAGTTGCTACTACATATTCACCATTTGTCTTAGTAGTTTTAACCATAAATTGTTGAGCTGTTCCTGAATATGAATTGTATATTCCTATATTTGCTCCATCTTTATTTGCTCCATTTGCAACATCAAGCATAAAGTTTCCTAAAGCACTTTTTAATGTAATATATCCATTACCAACATTTTTTAAGTACCATTTTTGACCCTTTACTCCTGTTCCTGCACTTAACTCAACATTTTGATTAGCTTTACCTGTATTATTTGCAACTTGTAAATATTTTTGAGCATGCTTATTTTTAATGTAGTACCATCCATCATTTAAAGTCTTAGTTTGTCCTGGTATATTACCACTTGGAGTTGGTGTTGGATTAACACTAACACCATTTTTAGTTACTACATAAGTAGTTACACTTTGAGCTGGTAAATAAGCAGTGAAATGTCCATTATTAACACTAATATCGCTACCCTTAGCTAAATTAGCTGAACCTGATGTAGTCCATCTAGATACCTTAGAAACAGAAGAACCTTGAATATTGAATGTTTGATTTACAGCTGAATTACCTTTGTTAATAGCTACAATTACTACCTTATTATCTCCAGTATAAGCAGAAACATAAACATTAGAATTAGGATTCTTAGTTGCATCTACTCTTACATATCCTGGACGTACAAACTTAGAGTAATGTGCCATACAATAACCACGTTTACTTATGTTTCCATCCTCTTTCATTGGTCCATAAGATCTGCGAATATACCACCATACATAAGCTTGGAAATCTCCTTCCACTAATGCATTGTGCATATTATAAGAAACATCTATAGCTTCTGGCCATCTATCTGCTGAATTTGCATCACTATTAGGTACATATACTTCTGTCATCCATAATTCTTTTCCAGCACCTTTTTGTTTGAAAAGTGGATATGACATATCTTTAACTTGAGTTCCATAGAAATGAGTTCCTAAAATATCCATATTAGCAAGAGCTTTAGAATCATTTAAAATAGGATCTGACATATTCTTTAAATATGAAAATGATTCAGGTGCTATAACTCTACAATTTATAGATCCAGCATAATTTCTCATAAAATTAAGAACTTCTTGTGGAGTCCACCATGTCCAAGTATGTGCATAATCTGGTTCATTTTGAATAGATATTGCATATAAATTAACACCATTATTTTTCATAAAGGTAACAAAATCATTAAGATATCTTGCATAGTCAGCATATTTACTAGCTTTAAGCCTTTTTTGATTTGCTTTACCATTACGAGTAAAAGTTTCTGTCATATCACTTGGTGGATTCCAAGGTGAAGCAAAAACTATTGCTCCTTTTGCAATAGCTGCTTTTGCTGTTGCAACTTCCTTATACCAGTTATTTCTATTTTCATCTACATGAATTCTTAATATAGAAAAACCTAATTGATTATTTCCATTTCCAAAGGCTGTTTCTCTTTGAGCTGCTGTTAAATCTCCAGCCCAAATTGTATGATTCATTCCCCCAAACCCTCTGATAGTTTGTTTTTTAGAATTTGTATTTATATTAGCAGTAACTGCTGCATCTACCTTTATAGGTATTCCAGTAAAACTTGAACAACTTAACAAGGCTGATAACGCAACTACTAATGTTCTTTTTATTATTTTTCTCATAAAATCATTCCATTTCCCTAAAAATATATCACTAAGCTAAAGAGTATAGGTTTTATACTTTATAAATATATTGGCTTTTAAGGGATTCATACTATACTCTTTTAGCTTAGAGATTAACTTAATTTAATTATTTGTTGGCTCAAAATACCATATTTGATTAGCTTGACCACCATAAGTCCATTGACAAACATTAGCACCATTTGAAGTACTAAAATTATAATCATCTAGAACTTTAGTTAAATTACTAGCCTTAGTTGCTACTACATATTCACCTTTAGTATTAGTAGTTTTAAGCATAAATTGTTGAGCTGTTCCTGAATATGCATTATATATTCCTATATTTGCACCATCTTTATTTTCAGCATTTGCAACATCAAGCATAAATTCACCTAAAGCACTCTTTAAAGTAACATATCCATTACCTACATTTTTTAAGTACCATTTTTGACCCTTTACTCCTGTTCCTGCACTTAACTCAACATTTTGACCTGCTTTACCTGTATTATTTGCAACTTGTAAATATTTTTGAGCATGTTTATTTTTAATGTAATACCATCCATCTTTTAAAGTAACTGAAGTATTTGGTGTATCAGATGGTTTTGGATCATTTGAAGAACTTCCGTCCATTTTATATCCAGCATCAAAGAAAGCTTGTAATACTGCATTGTAAGCTGGTTTCTTAGTATTGAAATCTGAGTATAATAATGGTTTTTCATTATGACGCCATGAATTATTATCACATAATCCCCACCATACAAGAGCTGTTATATTAGCACCTTGCTTCTTTTCATCTAATATAGCTTTCATTATATTGTAATAGTATTGTGCTTGAGTATTTAAATCTGTACATCCAGCATCAAGTTCTGTAATTTGAATTTCAAAGCCTGCTCTTCTAAAAGCATCTAAAGCAGCTTTATAGTAATCAGCTGATGGGAAATTAGTGCTTAAGTGAGATTGCATACCAATACCTGCACAAACTTTTCTACCTGAATTTATAAAGTTAATTAAATTAATTACATCATTTACTTCCATATATGTGTTGTAATCATTGTAGAATAGCTTAACTTTATCAGTCATTTTAAAATAAGATAATGTATCATAAGCATAGTTAAATGCATCTTTTACAAATTGAGCCCTTGTATTTGGTTTTCCATATATATATTGCCATCCTGAATTTTTAGCATGTAAAAATTCATTAACAACATCCCATGCATATACTATACCTGAATACTTACTTGCACATACATGTCCCATATATGTTTTAATAAAGTATTCCATTCTTTTATTCATTACTTGTTGGCTTACATAACCATTGTTCTTGTTAAATCCAACTCTAAAGAACCAATCTGGAGTTTGTGAATGCCATACTAAAGTGTGACCACGTAAAGCAAGTCCATTTTCATAACAAGTTTTTAAAACTTTATCTACAGTTGTAAAATCTAAATCTGGAACTGTACTTTCTGGATAATTATCTGGGATATAATATCCTTTAGCTCTTGCTTGACCTAAAGATATTTGTCTTGCTGACCATCCTAAAATATAATCTGGTTTCATTTCATTACCAACAGTCATACTGTTGTATTCTCTTTTAGCATATTGTAATATATTTGGATTTAAAATCTCATTTGATACACATGCTGTTCCTATTTTAGGAATTACCTTTCCATAAGTATTTAAAAGATTAGCGTTTTGAGGAATATTAGCAGCTTCTACTTTAGTCCCACCAAAAGTAAATACAGTAGATACAGCTAAAAGAGCTGATACTGCGATACTTATAATTTTCTTCATAATATTTTCCCCCTTATTTAATTATTTGTTGGTTCAAAGTACCATAGTTGATTAGCTTGTCCACCATAACTCCATTGACAAACATTAGTCCCATCAGAGGTTCCAAAATTATAGTCATCTAGAACCTTAGTTAAATTACTAGTTTTTGTTCCTACAGTATAAGCACCACTTGTAGAAGTAGTTTTAACCATAAATTGTTGAGCATTTCCTGAATATGCATGATAAATTCCTATATTTGCACCATCTTTATTTTCCCCATTTGATACATCTAGCATAAAATCTCCTAATGCACTTTTTAAAGTAACATATCCATTACCTATATTCTTTAAGTACCACTTTTGACCTTTTACTCCTGTACCTGTTCCAAGCTCAACATTTTGACCTGCTTTTCCTATATTATTAGCTACTTGTAAATATTTTTGTGAATGTTTATTTTTAATGTAGTACCATCCATCATTTAATATCTTTGTTTCTCCTGGAATATTGCTATGAGTTACATCTCCACCATCATTTGAAGTTGGATTTTTTGAGAATTGCCAAGTATCAATCATACAATCATTAGAAGCTACAAAGAATAACTTTTTAACTCCACTTACATTTGAAATATTTGCTGATACATTCTTGAAAGTATAGTTGCTTCCTGTATTTGGAATAGATATATAACCTACTACTGGACCTTGAGGGTTATCTGTACACACCTTTACAACAGCACCAGTACGAGAAGCTGCTCTTAAAGAAATTGAAGCTACACCAGAATTAAAATCCACATTAGAAACTCCAATCCAATCTCCCCTATCCATCTCAACTGTAGTGTTACCTTGTCCAATAACCTTTATTCCACCTTGCCAAGCCATATTTGACATCTTATTAGATGTATAAGGATTAACATTACTTAATTGTTTAATTCCAGTAAGAGTACCTTTTGATTCATATATTTTTCCATTACCTATGTTTACTTCATCAACATGAGTACTTCTATATCCTTTGTTTGTACCCATCTTATTTTCTAACCATTGTGAGTGATAGAATATATAATTTTTATTTTTAAATTGAACAATGGTATGATGGTTATTTCCTGTACAACCAAAGAACTTACCAGGGTTTTCTAGTACTGTCCCCCTATAAGTAAATGGTCCTTTTGGGCTGTTACTTGTCATATACGCAATAACTGCAACTTTTGGTGTGTTGTTGTTAGGTCTTGAGGCCCAATTTGTACAATAACTATAGTAATAAGTATTGCCTATTTTGTTTATTCCTGAATCTTCAAACATATAAGGCGCATCTATAGTTGTAGGAGTATCTGCAAGGCTAATCATATCAGCCCCAAGCTTAACAACACGTGCTGTTTTTGGATTCGCAGCCTGTCCATTTGGAACACCACCACCAAAATACAAATATCCAGTACCATCGCTATCAACAAATACAGCTGGATCAAAAAGCCATGTTACCCCTTGACAATTAGCAGTAGATCTACTAACTAAAGGACGGCCAATTGGATCAACCCAAGGTCCTGTAGGTGAATCACTAGTTAATACACCTATTCCATTTGCATTATTTGCAAAATACAAAAAGAACTTTTCCTTTCCATTTATAGTTTTGTGGGCAGCTGTAGGTGCCCAAGAGCAAGCAGCCCATTTAGCTGCCCCAGTATTTCCAGCAACATTGATTGATCCATGGTCTGTCCAATTCACCATATCACTGGAAGACATACAATTAATAGTCTTGATGTTAGAATAATTATTTTCAGTTACTTGACCATTACTATACATGTACTCATCATTAGTTGTGTATACGTATACTCTTCCGTTATATTCCATTACTCCTGGATCTGCTGTAAATCTTTGAGTCATACAAGGATTTCCTTGATTTAAATCTTTATAACCTTTAGCCAAAGAAATATTGTTAAACTCAGAAGAAGAAGCCCATGTATTTACATTTGCTGCACTTACACTGTTAACAGAAACAATTGATGTAAAGCTTAATGAAATACCTAAAACCAGAAGAAATGCATATAACCTCTTCTTTAACACATTATTCATCCCCTTTATTTAAAAATTTTATTATGAATATTACTTTTATAAGATAAAAATAATAATTCAAACATTTACATACCCATTTTTAAATAATTCCCCTTATTTTCTGTTTATTTTTAATATTCTGTCTTTATACCTGTATTTTATTGCACAATTTGTAAAATTACTAGTTACATAAGTAACAAATTAATATATTACTTTAGTCATATATTGTCTATATGAGGAGAATGTTATAATATATTATTGGGATTATTATTTATGGGGGACGGGTTAATTAATGTTTAAAAAGTTCATACTTTTTTTTAAATATTTTGTTTTTTTAAGTTTACTTATACATATATATTATCTTTTTTCTAAAAATTTTGTAAAAAGATATTTTTGGATACTTTTTACTTTAATAATAATATTAAATGATTTCATTCGTAGAAAAAAGTTGTCACTTGATTCAAATATATATTCATATTCTTTATTAACAGAAATGATTATGGCTGTTATTATTAGATATTTACTAATGCTTACTGAGACCACTTCATTAGTAATTTTTCCATTAACAGAACTATTGGAATTTAAAGGAATTAAGTTTATTTTTTTTGTGATTTTACACTTAATTTCTTACATAGGTTTATTAACACTAGATATTGGATTACCAAACAATTGGGCTAGTTTATCTTCTTATATTGGTATTATATTAAGCTATCTATGTTTAATGTATACTACTTATTCTAGAGTTATTCTTAGAAGAGAAAAGGAAAAGGTATATAACTTAAATAAAAATTTAAGCATAGCAAATGAAAAACTTAAAGAATATGCTATGGAAATAAAAGATTTAACTGTTTCTAAAGAACGTAACTTACTAGCTCAAGAATTACATGATTCACTTGGACATACATTAATCTCACTAAATATGCATTTAGAATTTGCAAATAAAATTTATGATAATAATCCAGTTAGAGTTAAAGAAATATTACAAAAATGCGAAGAGATTACAAATATAAGTATTAATAACCTTAAAAACTCTGTTACCTTATTAAAAAAAGATCGTGAAATTACTTATTTTAATGATTCAATTAGAGAACTGCTAGCTAATTTTAATATGCTAGATAATTTTAATATTGATTTTATTTCAATTGAAAATCTAGATGAACTTAATTCAAATATTAAGACAGCCATGTATAAAACTATTAAAGAATGTATAACAAATAGTATACGACATGGACATGCCAGTAAAATTTTTATTGAAATTATTAAGAAAAATAATAGCTTGATTCTTACAATCACAAATAACGGAGTTGGTTGTAACAAAATTGTAAAATCCAATGGTTTACTTGGTATTGAAAAAAGAATTTCTGATTTAAATGGAAATATTAATTATTTCAATACCTCAAAGCTTGGTTTTGGCATTAAAGTTTGTATTCCAATATTAATGGAGGATTCTAAAAATGATTAATATTATAATAGCTGATGATCAAAAACTTGTTCGAGAAGGAATAAGAATGTTACTAAGCTTATATAAAGAAGTAAAAATAATTGGTGAAGCAACAAATGGTATTGAACTTCTAAATCTAATGAAAAATAAACTACCTGATGTGGTTCTTATGGATGTTAGAATGCCTTTAATGGACGGAATAGAATGCACCAAAATTATCAAAAATTTACATAAATCCGTAAAAATAATCATACTTACTTCTTTTAATGACGATGAATATATATTCGATTCTATAAATTATGGAGCTGATGGTTATCTTTTAAAAGATGCTGGTTCTGATTATATCTTTAATGCTATAAAATCAGTCTATAATGGAGAGATGTTCCTAGATCCTAAAGTAACTTTAAAAGTTGTTAATGCTTTTAAATCTATTAAAAGTAGCACTTATACTGCACTACAAGATATACTTAATGATTTTAATTTGCTTACTCCTCGCGAAAAGGAAGTAGCTACTTTAGTTGCTGAAGGGAAAAATAATAAGGAAATCTGTAAAATTTTATTTTTAACAGAGGGTACTGTAAAAAATTATGTAACTAAGATATTAGACAAACTTAATCTAAATAGTAGGACCGAATTAGCTGTGCTAGTTAATAAAATTTTTTAGAGGCTTTCTAAAATAAATGTTATTATTTTATAGCTATGGTTTTGTATGAATTGTACTACCTAGAGTTCTTTTTAAGATAAATGTTGTTATTTTATATTAAATAATAAAGATTGGACAAGAATCTTATAGTCTATAAATAGTTATTTACCTATTTACACTACTATAAGATTCTTGTCCTCTTTTTTGTTAATTAAAATTAAAATTAATTTTAACAACATTTATTTTAAAAAGCACATTAAAGCTAAGATCTAAACCCTATCTAGCTCTTCTATTTTTTCTAAAATACAATCCACCAAGAGCTACAAAAACCACTAAAACAGCTACTCCTACCATCCAATTTCTATTACTAGTTGTACAACTTGCAATAACAGCTGTTTCAGAAGATAAATTTTCACCTACTGCTTGTCCATCATTACCAGCAACAATTCCCTCTAAATCTTCTTTATTTTCTTTAGAATCCTCTATTCCATTGTAAGTCTTAGAATCATCAACAAAATTATTGTCATCTCCAGAATCATCTTTCTTAGCTAAAGTAATTACCTTACTCTCTTCACTTTCCTTACTGTAAGCTACAGTAGAATCAACATTACCATCACCATCTTCATCTACTATTAGATTAGTTTCATTATTTTCACTAACAGAAGTAGTTATATTAGTATTTGCAGTGATAGGAACATCTTTTATTACCCTTTCCTCCTTAAGATTATTATCCTCATCATACCAAGCAACCGAAAAATCCATATTTCCTTCATCAGTTCCCTTTAAGTCAATACTATATTCATCTGATTCTTCATCATCTATTGCAAGCATCTTAATATCGTCATTTCCACCAACAAAATCCAAACGTCCATAATCACTTTCAAGAGATAAGTTCTCTTCTGATGAATCTAACTCTTGTCCATCTTTACTTACATTAATATCAGCTGGAGCTTTTGCACGTAAAACTATGTAAGGTTTACCCTTAGTTATAGTCTTGGAACCTAAAGTAGAATCCCCTGTTCTTATTACATCAACAATCCAAGCTAAAGATGTATCATCAACTATAACCTTACCATGATCAATGCCTTCAAAGAACTTAACATTAGCTGTTTTTGAAGATTGTAAAGTATTCATCATAGTTAAAGAAGCTTGAGGTACTGTACCATCCCCATTATTTTCATATACAAGAGAATCTATCTCTAAATCATCTAAAGTATTTCCATCTTTAAAATTAACTGCACTTATAGTCTTTTCTCCAGTTCCAATTGCAAAATATGCATTATTAATAGTAGCTAATATTCCTGTATTTCCTACATATAATGAAGACTGAACTTTTTTTGAATTATTATACTTATCTAATCCAAAAATAGTTTTGCAATACTTTTCATAACCTTCATAGCTTAGATTTTCAGTATGACTTGATAAAGCTCCATCCTTAATCTTAGTAGAAAAAGTAGTAGAATTAAAATATTTCTTTGTTGGGAATAACTCAGATATAGAACTAAAACCTGCTTTAACTTTCTTTTGTAATCCACAAAGTCCTAAAAGAAAATCTGCTGGATTCCATGTGGTAGAAATAACTGACCACTTTAATGTAGCATTCACTATCTTAGGTGCTCCTTCATGTACCCCTCCTAAAGATATTAACTTGTCTATCTTACTTTTATCAAGAAGAGCATAATTTGCTGCTACAGAATTACCCATACTATGACATACTAAATCTACTGAATCAGCCTTAATTTTATTATCTATAAAATCCTTTAACTTTTTAGCTGTATCAGCATTACTTTGTCTAAAATCATAAGAGAAAAAGTACACTTCTCTATCTGGAAACTCACTACAAAGTCTGTTAATTATAGTTTTATAAACACCTAATACACCATATTCTCTATCATCTTCTGAAAGAGGCACTTCATTTACTGCTACCTTTGGATATAGATTTTTAGATATATCTACATTGTTTCCTAACTTATAAAGGCTTGTACTAGAAAAAGGATTCAAATTTACATTTGCCCATACAAGATTATTACATTCCTCATCTTGATATAAATTACTTCCCATTATACCTGGAATTACAATAATAGGTGGTTTTCTTATCTCATTTACAATTTCTTGTACTTTACCTTTTACCTCATTTGTTAATTCTTCCTCTTTTCCATTTGATATTGTTGTAGCTTTTACGTTAATTCCACTAGTTATACTTAATGATACTAATGTAATTATTGCTACTACATACTTAAGTATTTTTTTACTTGAAACTGCCATTATTAATACCTCCTTATTTTTATTTAACGTGGAAATTATATCAATTTAATACATCAAATTCAATATTCCTGCTGTAAAGAAAAGCTTAATTAACTTTTTCGTCTTCAAGGAATTTTCATGGCAACTTCAAGTAGCATATTCTATAAAAAAAGGATGAGCTTATTGGTAGAATTTAACCTATTTTACAATTATAATGATCTTGTAAATAAGAAAGGAGATATTATTATGAGCTTTGGAGAAAACCTACAATTTCTAAGAAAAATGCACAATAACATGAGCCAAGAAGAATTAAGCGAAATACTTAATGTATCTAGACAAACAATTTCAAAGTGGGAATTAGATGCTACTTATCCTGAAATGAATAAAGTTATAGAGCTTTGTAAATTCTTCTCTTGCTCTATGGATCAACTAATTTTAGGAGATTTAAATCTTTCTAATGATGCCTATTTAAACATAAGATGTGAGGAAGTAGCTGCATTTAGCTACTTTAAATACAAAGTAATTAGTAAAAATCCTGAAAATGATGCGATAAATATTGTAAATACCTTAGCAACCACTTATAAAATAGAAAATCCCAACATTATTGGATGGGACTTTCCTTTTCTAACTCAAGAACAAATAAATGTTTATCACATGCCTGGTTACACTGCTGCTTGCATTTTACCAGAAAACCTTAAACTTAAAGATGAGAACTTAGAAATAATAAGTCAAAATAAAAATAAATATGCAGTAATAACTATAAAAAACCCATTTACTGCTCCATTCAACTTAATTCCTAATGCTTATAAGGCCTTAATGTATTATATGAAAGTAAATAAATTAAAACATAGAGATGATAATAAAGTGCTATCTTGTTTTGAAAAAGTATTTTCCATTAACGGTACTACTTATATGGATGTGTATATTGCAATAGATATCTAAACTTCAATTGCACGTAAAAAGGATGTATCAAAATAATAAATTCAAAACCTAAGTTTCCCCTTAAACTTTCAAATCCATTAAATGATACATCCTCATTTAAATATTTCCTAATTAATTTCTACTAACTTAAACAAAGTAAGTGATTCCATATATTCAACTGGTTCAATTTTTATCTTCATTTTAACAAATTTGTAGTTTTTTATTAAATTAGACTATTTCAATTATTATTTATCGAGAACAAAATTTTAAGCTTGTAATTTAGCAGCTTCAATTTCCATTTCTCTTGCTAAATCTCTCATATCTCTAGCTTTATCCTTAATCTTAGGACCAGCTCCAGGACCTGTGATTACCTTTCCAAGCCATACTATAGCCTTATGATAATCTCCAGTTCTTCTGTATAATTCACCTATCATATAAATAAGAGAATAAGTATCTAATCCATATATAGGTGTATCTTCTTTTTCATATGCTAGTAAAAATCCTTCTAAAGCCTTTTTAAGAAATTCTTTTTCTAATTCTTCATTCTTAAGACTTCTATATATCCATGCTATTCTTAAACATAAAATAGCTTTTGTGCTATCCTTACTCTTTAATGCAACAGCGTTTAATAATGCTAATTTATATCTTTCAATAGCTATATTTTCATCATAAAGCTCAGGATATTCCTTACCTAACCATTGGTTACTTATCTTCATTAAAACATCATTTATTTGGAAAGATCTAATCTTTGAAAACTCTCCTTTTAAAGCTGCATATCCACATGTTGGGCATACCCATACATCATATAACATAGGATTAATTACCTCATAGTTTATACATGTATCAGAATCCCTAGACTTTACCCTTCCAGCAGAAGTTTTTACAACTCTTGCTGAAAATTCTTGTTTACATACTGGACATTTAACTTTCTTATCATATAATAAAGTTCTAATATCTATCTCATTTTTTTTATCTTCTTTTAACTTTGACTTCTTTTCCTTTTCCTCTTTTGAGTATAATTCTACATTATCAACATTATTAAATCCTAAAGATTTTAAAGAAGAAAAAATCTTGTTTAACATAAAAATCCCCCACTTCTATATCTTAATAAATTCCCTAAAAATAATTTTTTTATAAAAATTGAATTTTGTTTATTTTATAACAAGTCTCTATTTTTCATCAGTTATTGCAATTCTTAAGTCAGATAAAAAGATGTTTTTAACCTCTGAAGGCAAAGATATTTTTTTATCAAAATTCTTAATTACTACTGCATTGGATTCGCTATAAAATATAATATAAGCAAATCCAAAATCCCCATTACTATATTCCACAGGTACTATAAATATCTTGTCTGTCTTTAAAAAATAAGGCAAATAACATATAACTATATCACTTACCCTACTAGAATTCCCTATCCCTATTATAGCATTAATATTCAACTCTTTCTCTATATTATTTACACTTAACTCTAAATTCCCACTTAATTCACTTAAAATACTAATTTGTCTAGTATAAACTTCATTAAGAACTACCTTTTGTATATTAATTTCTCCTACTGAATTAATTAAATTATAAATAGAGATAAATTCCCCCTCAAAAAGTTGATAATCGCATTTATAATTTTGAAAATTACTAACTTTATATCCTACAACTTCTCCTGTTGATCTTACTTTATAGTATAAAACTATAGTCTGATAATATAAGCTATCCTCCGACACTCTAAATTCAAACTCATTAATATCAATATTATAAGAAGTTTTAGGATCAATAGATACAGTTAAATTACTTGTTCCATTCCATCTATATTGTAAAAATAATTCACAACGTCTAAATAGCGGTTCTCTAGTATTTGTAAATTCTAATATACATGAAAAATCCGAATAATTTCCCTTCTTAAATATATAAAACTCTGCAATTTTAATATAATAATCTTTACTAGTTAAGCCTACAGTACTAGTTTCAAAAGGCCTATTCAAAACATATTGATTATGAGGATTTCCTCCTCCATTATGATTTGCAGTATTTAAAATAGTTACTTCTTCTGTTATATCGTTCATTTATTTATCCTCTCCATAAAATCTTCAATAAATTTCTTTGTCTTTTCTCTTCCCTTATAAAAAGGATCATAACTTCCAGTTCCATTACCTTCCCAAATAAAATATCCATTTATAAAATCAGTTAATTCTAAAGTAGGCAAAGCTACCTTATAATAAACAGTTTGAGCATCATTATTGATAGAACTAGGTATAGATGACTCACCAGGACTTGATAATCTATCTACATAAGGTTGACAACCGCATTCAATTATAAAAAAAGGCTTATTATACTTCTTAGTCAACTCTTTTAAATAACCAAATCTACCATTAAGAGCAAAATTATCAAATAATTTACTAAAAGGCATCTTCTTAAAATCTTCTCGATAACATATAGATGGATAAATATTAACACCTATAATGTCTAGCTTGTCCAAAAACTCTATATTTCTTATTTCATTCAAATGTGGTGACATAGTAATAAGACCTGAATAACACTTTCGTATATATTCTATTTCCTTCATCCAAAAATCAGTATACTTTGACGAGGTAAGGTATCCTCCCTCATTGCTTATAGAAATAATAGTAAAGTTATATTCCAAAAAATCGCTTAACACTTTTCTTAGAAAGATTCTATAACTTTCTAAATATATGTTACTCTTTAATTCTTGAAAATTTGATAGGTGATTTATTTTTAACATAACATGCTTGAAGTTATACTTCTTTATTTCATCTAGTATTACCTTACACTTTTTTAAATATCCATTATAATCTTTATCCTTTAAAAAATCATATTTAAAACTGAATTCAATGCTATTAAATCCTATATCATATATAGTAGAAACATGATTCTTTATAATATTGATTTCACTATCACTAGAATTTTCTAACACATATACTGCCATACCTCTTGTTTTATTATTATTAAATAAAATTCCCTGTTCTATGGCCCTTACCTCTCTTCTTTATAAAAATACCATTTAATTATTTTTCTTTTTGGTTCTTTTGAGGCACTATAATTATTTTTAACGTATTTGATATCTTACATAACTGAAAGCCTGTAATATTCAGTATTCACTATCAAAAAAATTTATAAATTCCTTTACATTAAAAAAAGTCTAGATATAGTATGTTCTCTAGACTCTTATAATTTATTATATTCAATTTTTCTTGTTTAAGTGACAAAAGTTGTCCTATTGTCTTCCAGTTCTTATAAATTCTATAAGCTTTTCTACATCATCAAAATCATCATAGTCCCCACTTATTCCTTCACGATGATAAATAACACCATTTTTTTCGTTTCTTTCAAGACAATCTAAAAGATACTCTTCACCATATCTTTTAATAAACAAACTAAATCCATAAGGCTTTATTTTATTTAACAATCCTTTTTTGCATTCTTCATCACACTTAAAACAATGGCTTATATCTTTAGAAATTGAACATTGTCTATTAACACACCATTCCTTACCTGAACATTCGCCTGAATTACAACCTAAACATTTTGTATTTTCAGCACATAAACAACATGCCAAACCACACCTAGCAATACCTAATTCCCTTTTCATAATTACCTCCACAATTTCTGAAATTAAAGCGAACTTACCCATTACTACTGGAATACCTTTCTGAGCAAAGTAGTTATGATAATATTTTAACAATCTTGGTTCATTTAATGTTTCAAATATTAAATGTTCATCATAATCCTTAAAACGAGTTGCTATTTGAGTCCATAAACTTTTTAGCTCATCTGTAACTTCTTTCTCTTTCTCATAAGTTGGAATACACCATTCTTCATCATGATGAACATTAATTATTGCATATTACTTTTTCCTAATAAGTAAATTTTCATTCCTAAATTTATATTTAAAGTGGAAATCCTACACCAAAGGCAGTTCCAAGAGAAATGCATACCGCCTTAGAATACCCACTAAAATTTGCAGCCATAGCAGTTCCATCATGCACTAGCTTTACCTTTAACTTTTTCCTAACTCTCTTAGATAACTTTTGAGATAAATATCTTTCATAATTGTCATCAATAAGTCTAAGTTTTCCATAGCCTCCTCTATTCACAAGTAATCCATTTTTCACATAATTAGCTATACTTATAACTATTTCATCTCCAACTTCTTCTTTTTTATATTTCATAGCATCAATAATTGCATTTAAAATAGTATTATTAAGTTTCATAGCTTCATTAACTTCATCTATATGATTTTTGAACTCCCATTCTACATGTCTAGAAGCTACCCTAGGTAAAATTTCTATATTCTTAACTTGTCCATCATTAAAGGTAACAACACTTCTTTTTATATAAGTTTGTCCAAGGTCAAAAACAAAATATGTCTTATTCTCTTCTTTTTTATTAATATAGGTTATGCAGCCCTTAAGAGCAACATTTGCAGAATTTTCACTTAAAATAATATTATAGCAAGGTTCATTTGCCTTTTTAAACACCTCTTCCACACAAAGTTTTAATCTTTTACCAATATTAGAACTTGCAAGGCATCCAACCAAAATTACATTCTCTAGCTGACTCCAAAATCTCCAATTATCAATATCCCAATCTTCTCTATTTTTACGAGCTTTAACTTCTCCCGTCTTTAGTGTCAACAAAATGACTCCAAGTCGTATTCCAAATAAAGAAACAATTTCTAAAGCTTTTCCTTTAACAACTTCATCTTCACTTTCTAAACATTTATCTAAATATTGCACAAAATCTTTCTCTGCTATCTTTTCTAAATTCAGCTTTAAATCTTTAGAGTTCTTCTTAATTTCTTTTATAAATAAACTATTAGAGAATACCTCCAATGCACTTTTCCCTATAAGATTCTCATCAATTTCATAGTTAGAAATCTCTTCTAAGACTAATTTATTTATAGATGCATTTAAACTTAAACATCCTTCTTTAACAAATGGATTTTCCATAAAAATTTCATCACCTTTTTCTTTAATCGAATTTTTCTTCATATTTACTAGTATATCATATTATGTAATTTTATTTAAAATTTTATATTTTTGTAAATTTATTTTTGCATATTTTAGTTTCACTATATTTGTATTTCATATATATTTCTTTGATGCATATATTCTTTTAATGCATATATTTTTTGACGTAAATATCACTTAAATATATATATGTATATATGTATATTTCATATTACTAGCATCATTAGAAATATTGACGTTATTTGTTTCAAAGAATAATTACGTTCCACAATACATTTAATTAAGAAAAAATAATAAAAATATTGACATTAATCCTTTATGGTTTATATAATATTTTTTATGTAATATATTTTTAAATATAAATTGCAATTATTAGGAGGCTTAAAAGTGAATATTAAAAATATTAACATGTCATCATTTGTAAAAAAATTAGCTATATTTTTTATAGGACTATTTATAATCCAAATTGGAGTAGCTTTAACTCTAAAGGTAAATATGGGTTCAGATCCTTTTACAGTATTTACTCAAGGATTATCTACCAAATTAAACATAACTGTTGGAGCAGCAAATAGAATAATTAGTTTAGTATTATTTTTAATAATTCTTTGTATTGATAGAAGAAATATAAATATAGGAACTCTTCTTTCTGTAACATTTGTTGGTATATTTTTAGATTTTTGTGTTTACCTTTTCAGTAATGTGCCAGTTGAAACTTATAACATATTAATTAAAATCTTAATATTTTGTTTATCTTGTTTAATAATAGCTATAGGTTTTTCTATTTTAAAATCAGCTAATATAGGTATAGGACCAAATGACCTTTTATATTTTGTAATAGTGGACAACTTTAATAAACCTTATGGAGTAATAAGAATGTTATTTGATTGTTTATTCTTAGTTATAGGATTTCTATTAAGTGGTGTAGTTGGATTAGGAACAATTATAGGTATTTTACTTACAGGTCCACTTATTCAATTATGTTTACCAAAGGCTGAAAAAATAGTAAATAAAATTATTTAATTTTGACATATACTTGTCACAATTTAGGGATAAAATTAATATCATAAAGTAGTTATTGAACATTATTATTTTCCCCTAAAAATAATAAAATCATAAAAAAAGCAATGGTTCCCCCCTTTTTAACCATTGCTTTTTTATGCTTGTTCATTACTTATTTATTATTGATATTTTATTTTTGACTTAGTTACTTTTATATTATTATCTGAGTATTTTATGTAGGTTGCTATTTCAGGAGCTTGTTCAACTTTTGGTCCTAGAATTACTTCTGATATTTCTAAATCTTTATCCACTTCTATATATAGATGTGGAACCCTAAATCCCTCTTCATTACCTGTAAGTTTTACTGTATCTCCTTCTGCAAATTTTATAATTCTTGTTTCCTTTTCATGAGCGTAGTCATCACTTTTAAATAAGAATCTTATTTGATCTAACATGTTTACTATGATATTTTTATATTCTTTATAGACATTGTCTTTTTTTAAATCTAACAATACTTTTGCTATACTTTTTATATTTTCCCTTGTAGGAGCATTTAAAGAATCATAGTTTTCACTTATATACCTAACTTTATATAAACAATATTTTTCCACTTTATTATTACTTACAAATTCATCATTTTTATCTTCTACTTGATCAACCGCTTCGTCTGTTGCATTTAGATTTAAAGTTTCTACCATATTACCAATAACTTTTATATCTTCTTTCTCATCAAAAAATTCCTTTTTTAATAATAAACAACATCCAGTACCATCTTTACTATACTGAACCCACATAGGTAAAGTATCAATAGCTTCTGAGAAACTAATTAAATACGTGTGATTATCTCCATTTACAACTTCTCTTCCCTTACTTGGAGTTTCATAATATAAATAATTTAAAATTTCTTCTATATTCGAATTTATGGTTGTAGAATTAATATTTTTTAACATATCTAATAAAATTTCTCCTTCTGTAGGATCATTCATATAAGCTACATTATTTAATCTTAATCTGGCAGGTTTAAAATCTCCATCTTCTATTTTTTTATCTTTTTTTATTAAAAATTTTATATTGTTCAACTTAGTATAATGTGCAACTTCTTCAAATTCTGTATAAATACATTCTTTTTTAATTTCCATAACATACTTGTATAATAAAATTATTTTATATATTAACTTAGGATCTTTTATATTATCTAATATATATATAATAAAACTTGAATCAAATTCTTCTTCTGTAATATTAACTTCATATTTGATTTCACTAAGCTCTTTGCATGCTAGCCACAAGCTATGAAATGCTCTATAATCCTTATTATTTCTATATAAAGCTTTTTTATAATCTTCTATAGCTTCTTCATACTTTTTTAATGCATATTTTGCATTTCCTCTTCTATTATAAAATCTATAATTACATTTACCTATCTCTATTGCTTTATTATAATCTTCTATGGCTTCTTCGTAGTTTTTCAATTCACATTTTGCATTTCCTCTATTACTATATAAAATAGGATTTGTTGGTTTTAAATCTATAGCTTTACTATAATCCTCTATACTTTCTTCATATTTACCTAATTCTTTTTTTGCTCTTCCTTTATAATTATAAAAACGATAATTATCTTTATCTAATTCTATTGCTTTATTGTAATCTTCTATTGCTTCTTTGTATTTTTTTGCTTTATATTTTGAATTTCCTCTATTACCATATAAAACAGAATCTTTTGGATTTAGTTCTATCGCTTTACTATAGTCTTCTATTGACTCTTCATATTGACCTAGTGAATATTTTGCATTTCCTCTTCTATTATAAAATCTATAATTATCTACATCTAATTCTATCGCTTTATTATAATCTTCTATGGCTTCTTCATATTTCCTTAATCCATACTTTGTTCCAGCCCTATTACTATATACAATGG
>CAKVLD010000017.1 GCA_934755305.1 uncultured Clostridium sp.
GATTAATTCCTATAGGAAGAAGTGCTTGTAGAGCTATTGAAGATTACTTAAATATTAGAGATCAAGTAGCAGAAACAGGTGTAAATAATCTTTTTGTAAATTTAAATGGTCAAAAATTAACTAGACAAGGTATTTGGAGAATAGTTAAAGAATATTCTCATAGAGCAGGAATTAATAAAGATGTTAATTTAAATACCTTTAGACATTCTTTTGCAGTTCATATGTTACAAAATGGTGCTAATGTACGTGCTGTTCAAAAGTTACTTGGAAATCAAGTTCTTACTTATATGGATACTTATTATGAAATAATAAATAGCGATAAGATAAATTTAATATACAAAAAGTCTCACCCAAGGGCTTAAGGATAAATTTTTGTTTTTACAAATAATATTATTTATAAGTTTTAGGGATAATTTATTTGAATCAGGAAAAATTATAATTAGATACTAAGGATAATACATACCTACACTTATTTATGGTAAACTTAGTTAAGTAGTTAATAAATAATGTAATTTATTGCTTGAATAAAATTTACTTAAATTATTAGGGGGATATACTTATGAGAATGTACGATGTTATTTTAAAGAAAAGAAGAGGAGAGGAGCTTACAACAGAAGAGATTAATTTTTTTGTTGAAGGCTTTACTAAAGGAGAAATACCAGATTATCAAGTATCAGCTCTTATGATGGCTATCTTCTTTCAAAAAATGAATAAAAGAGAAACAGCTGACTTAACAATGGCTATGGTTGAGTCAGGTGATAAATTTAATTTAGATAAAATTAAAGGGATTAAAGTAGATAAACATTCTACAGGAGGAGTCGGAGATAGTATTTCATTAGTTACAGCTCCTATGGTTGCAGCTTGCAAAGTACCAGTTGCAAAGATGTCAGGAAGAGGCCTTGGACATACTGGAGGAACTATAGATAAATTAGAGGCTTTTGATGGGTTTTCAGTAGAACTTACAGAAGATGAATTTATTAATAATGTTAACAATATAGGTATGGCTATAGCAGGGCAAACAGCAGAACTTGCACCAGCAGATAAAAAGTTATATGCATTAAGAGATGTTACTGCAACAGTAGATAATATGTCATTAATCGCTTCAAGTATAATGAGTAAAAAAATAGCTTCTGGTGCAGATGCAATAGTTTTAGATGTTAAAGTTGGAGATGGGGCATTTATGAAAACCCCAGAAGATGCTGTTGCTTTAGCTAAGGAAATGGTTGATATAGGTAAGCATGTAGGTAGAGATACAGTAGCTGTAATTTCTGATATGGATCAACCTTTAGGCTTTGCTATAGGTAATTCATTAGAAGTGATAGAAGCTATAGATACTTTAAAAGGAAAAGGCCCTAAAGACTTATTGGAACTAGCCTTAACTATAGGAAGTAATATGTTAGTGTTAGCTAAGAAAACTGAAAGTTTAGAAGAAGCAAGAAAACTATTATTAGAAACAATAGAAAATGGTAAAGCTATTGAGAAGTTAAAGGAATTTGTAAAAGCTCAAGGGGGAAATGAATTAATGGTAGATAATACAGATTTATTCCCTAAGGCAAAATATGAAATAGATGTTAAAGCAAAAAAATCAGGAATTATATCTAAGATTCATGCAGAGTCAGTAGGAATAATAGCTATGGAACTTGGAGCAGGAAGAGCTACAAAGGAAAGTGAAATAGATTTATCAGTAGGAATAGTATTAAAGAAAAAAAGAGGGGATGAAGTTAAAGAAGGAGAATCTTTAGCTACAATCTATGCAAATTCAGAAATTAAGGGAAATAAAGCAGTAGAATCCCTTCTTAAAGAGATAATAATATCAGATAGCTATGAAGAGACTATTCCATTAATATATGATGTAATTAGATAGAGAATAATAGTTTTGTTTAAGAAATTTAACATATAAATTTAAAACGGTGTAAACTTAATTTTTAATAAAGTTTATACTGTTTTTTATTTTTTAGGAAATTATATTTATAAGATTATTTGTAGAAAACTTGAATAAAATTATATTGCTACAAAAGAACCAAAAAGAAATATAAAGTTATATTTTATACTTGAATGGAGATAATAAGGGGTGAAAGGAGGTTTATCAAATGAAAAATAAGTACATGAAAATTGTTTCTATTACCATTATTTGTATTTTTGCTTTTCTTATGATGCCTTTTAAATCAACTGTTGTTGCCTTTGAAAATGATACAAAGAAAGAACAAAAGAAAGTAGAAGGTAAGGGAGAAGAAAAAGCAGAGAAAGAACATACAGAAAAGGAAGAAGGAGAAGAAAAAGCTGAAGAAGAACATAGGGAAAAGGAAGAAGGTAAGGGTAAAAAGGTAAAAGAAGAAAAAGGTGTAGAAGGAGAACAGGGGGGAGTAAGTAGTATTGAAGCTAGATCTGCTTTACTTATGGAGCCTATATCAGGAAAAATAGTTTATGAAAAAAATATAGATGAAAAGTTTGCTCCAGCTTCAGTAACTAAAGTAATGACTATGTTATTAGCAATGGAAGCTGTAGATAGTGGAAAAGTTACTTTACAAGATCAAGTTACTTGTAGTGAAAATGCTAAAAAAATGGGTGGAAGCACAATGTTACTAGATACTGGTGAAGTAAGAACTTTAGAAGAATTACTTAAAGGTATAGCTATAGCATCAGGAAATGATGCGGCAGTAGCAGTTGCAGAATACATAGGTGGAACAGAAGCAGATTTCGTAGTTCTTATGAATAAAAGAGCAGAAGAATTAGGAATGAAGAATACTACATTTAAAAATTGTAATGGTCTACCAGCAGATGGTCATGTATCAACAGCAAGAGATATAGCGATTATGTCTCAAGAATTATTAAAGCATCCAACTATATTAAATTATTCAGGAACTTATATGGAAACTATATCTGAAGGTAGAAAATCTCCAATAGAACTAGTTAATCATAATAAACTTGTTAGATTTTTTGAAGGTTGTGATGGATTAAAAACTGGATACACAAGTGAAGCTAAATATTGTATTTCAGCTACAGCTAAAAGAAATGGTGTAAGAATGTTATCAGTAATTATGGGAGCACCAACATATAAAATAAGAAATAGAGATGCAGGTATTCTTTTAAATTATGGATTTTCAAAATTCCAAGGTAAAAAGTTGGTAGCTAAAGATGAAGATATAGATCAAGTTTTCATGGGAGAAAAAACAGATAAGTACTTTATGGCTAAAGCAGCAGAAGACCTTGAAGTAGTGGTTCCAAAAGGAGCAGATGGTGAATTAGAAAAGAAAATAATAATAGAAGAAATTCAAAAAGAATATAAAAAAGGAGATGTAGTTGGTAAGTGTGAAGTATATCTTGAAAATGAAAAGGTAGGAGAAGTAGAGGTATACTCAGACAGAGATATAGAAAAAGGCGGAATAATTGACTACATCAAATATAATGTAAAAGGATTATTTGATTAAAAATTATTAAAATCAAATTAATATAATAAAACTTAAAATAAATATTTAGTTAGAAAATTAAAGAATATAAAAAAGCTACATTACTATAATAATAAAAATAGGGATACTTGTTAAAATAGTATTAATTAATATTTTTTAACATAAGTATCCTTATTTTTTTAACGTCTAGGAAAGTATAAAGTTTGAAAAAGCGGGAAGGCTGATAATTACAGGGTTTAAAGGTATCAAAGAGGCTAAGACGTTAAAAAATAAAAATATAGTGCCTCAAAAGAACCAAAAAGAAAAATAATTAAATGGTATTTTTATAAGGAATTATTTTTCTTTTTGAACCTTTTGAATGGCTAAAAAAAGTGACTTCAGTCAAGATGCGTTAAATTAAAAAAATATAATTGCTATTAAAAATGTGCTTTAAAGTAATAAAAGCGTGGCGAAGCCACTTTTTATTAAAAATTATCTTTAAAGAAATAATCAATTATATTATAATAAAGGATAGACTCTAGAAATTAGGTTAGAGGAAAGGGGGATCATTATGGAATTACCAAGTATTAAAATAGATAATTTCGAAGGACCCTTTGACTTGTTATTACATTTAATAAAGAAAAATCAAATGAATATTTATAATGTAGAGATATATAAGGTTACTAATCAATACCTGAAGTATTTAGAAAGAATGAAAGAGATGGATTTAGATATTACTTCAGAATTTATTGTAGTTGCAGCAACTCTTATAGAAATTAAGTCAAAGACATTACTTCCAAAGGTAAAGAAGGAAGAGGAAGAAGAAGACGACGAAGATATTGAAAAGAAGTTATTAGAAAAGTTAATTCTTTATAAAAAGATTAAGGAAGCAACTAATTTCTTTAGAGATAGATACACTAGTTCTGGAAGTATTTTCACTAAGAAGGCAGAGATAATAGAAGAGCCTAAAGAGAAAGTGGAAACTAATTATGATGATATATTAAAAAATGTTACATTATTAGATTTATATAATATATACAATAATTTATTAGAGATTTATAGAAATAAGCAAAATAGAGCTAATGTAATTGAAAAGAAAATATATGTAGATAAATATAAAATAGAAGATAAAATAGAGTATTTATCACAAAGGATAGAAAAAGGTAAAACTACAGAGTTTGATGATTTAATGATGGAATGTGAATGTAAAATTGAATGTGTAGTTACTTTCTTAGCACTATTAGAAATGATAAAACAAAGAGTGGTTAGAGTTTATCAAAGTTCTAGTTTTGGAACTATAATTATTGAAAGGTGGCTAGAGGATGAGTAATTTTGAATCTGGGCAATTTGAATTTAAAGAGGTATCAAAAAGGGATATTCAAAAAGCTATAATAGAAGCTATGTTATTTGCAAGTGGTGCACCTTTAGGTTTAAAGGATATAGCTATTAATTTAGAAATTAATATTAAATATGCTGAAGATTTGTTAAAAGAAATGATGGAAGACTATAAAGCTACTGAAAGAGGAATAAAGCTAATTAAGGTAAATGGAGAATATCAATTAGCTACTAAAAGTGAACATGGAGATTATATTCAAAAACTATTAAAGAAGAATAGAAGACAATCACTATCACAAGCTTCTTTAGAAAGTTTAGCTATTATAGCATATAAGCAACCTATAACAAGAATTGACATAGATGAAATCAGAGGAGTAAAATCTGAAAGTGCTATTCAAAAACTTGTAGAAAAAGATTTAATAAGAGAAGTTGGAAGACTTGAGGTTCCTGGAAGACCAATACTTTATGGAACTACAGAAGAATTTTTAAGACAATTTGGCTTAACAGATTTACATGAGTTACCTACTTTAGACTTGTTTGTTCTTGAAGAAGAGGAAAGACAAGAATTGGAAAGAAATGTATAGTTAAGTCGTGTAGTTAGATATAAAAAACTACACGACTTAATTTTTATTCATTTTTAGTTTCAGTAGAATCTTTATCAAAGTTTGAAATATTATTAGGATCTAAGCGAGAAAAACTGCTGGTTGATTCAAATCCATTAGTATTTTCTTTTTGGTCTTTATTATGTTTACCCTTAGAAGAGCATTTCTTTGAAAAAGTATCTTTTATTATGTCAATTACTTGGGGTACAGTATCAACAATTTTATCAATAGTAGTATCTTGATTAACAGGAAGAAGTCTAACCATATCATTTTTTACTACTAAAAAAGCTACAGGTTTTACGCTAACTCCAGCTCCAGAACCTCCACCAAAAGGATATTTAGAATCTACTTTATTAGAAGCTGCACTACAAGGATATTCACTTCCACCAGAAGCAAATCCAAAGCTGACTTTAGATATAGGAATAATACAACCTCCATCTTTAGTTTCTACAGCTTCTCCAATAACTGTATTAACATCAATCATATCTTTTAAGCTTTCCATTGTGTTTTGCATTAAGCTATCAACAGGACTAGCACTCATTATTATAACCTCCTTCGATTTTACATGCCTTAATAAATAAAATACCTTTAATTATTAAAAATGCCATATAAATAGTTTGTGCTATTGAAATAGTAATTATACTTTTTATTTCAGTATTTATTAGAAATTCATCTTTAAATATTGGTTTTACTGGTAAGTTGAATTTTTTAGGCTTAAAAATAAGATTTAAAAACCAATATAAAAGAGGCAAGTATGTAGATATAACCCCAAAGCTAATAGCAGTATAAGCTGAATCATAAAGAGAGTAGTCTATATATCCATTAATATATATATGAGGTTTAAGTTTATTATTACTAACCATTCTTACAAGTTCTAAGTAATCAGGAAAAATAAAATCTTTTAATAAGGATTTTATATTAATAAATCTTTTTTTATTCATATGTTTTTTTATTTTTTTATTTTTTAAAATGTCTATGTTTTCATTGGAATCTACTGAATTAGTAGGTTTACGTAAAACATAAAACTTATATATTTTTACATAATAATCATCCTTATTATATATAGCTTTAACTATGACAGGAATAGGAATTAACGATATCAAAAATAAAATTAATAAAACTAATAGAAAAACTTTCATAATATTCCTCCAAAAAATATAACATTCTTAGTATTGCCTTATAATCCTAAAATAAACTAAAAATTTTTTTATTATAAGGGATTAAATAGTTAAAAAGGTGCAAACTAATTTTGTAGTAGATTTTAGAGGTGGTTTAAATGAAAATAATTATTAAAAAGTTATTTGCTTATCTCTTAGTGACGACGTTAGTATTGAATGTAAATATGTTACCTACTTATGCAAAAGAAGATAAGCCAAGAATCAGTGCTCATAATGCTATTGCTTTAGATAGAGAATCGAAACAAGTTCTTTTTGAACAAAATGCTTATGAGTTAGTACCAATGGCAAGTACTACAAAAATTTTAACAGCTTTAATTACAATAGAAAGAGGTGACTTAGATAGTAAATTTATAGTTAGTAAAAATGCAGCTTCTATAAGAGGATCTAAGGTTGGATATAAAGCTGGTGAAGAAATTACAATAAGAGAATTATTATACGGTTTAATGTATAAGTCAGGTAATGATGCGGCTATAACATTAGCAGAAGGTATAGGAGGAAGTATTGAAGGTTTTGCGGACATAATGAATCATTATGCTGTAAGTATTGGGATATTAGATTCGCATTTTGAGTCTCCTCATGGATTAGATTCAAGAGATCATTACTCATCAGCCTATGATTTAGCTTTATTAACTGCTAAAGGTATGGAATATGATACATTTAGAGAAGTAGTAGGAACTAAAGAAATAAGCAAAGATAAGTATAACTTTACAAGAGACTACAATAATATAAATAAAATCTTATGGAAAATACCAGGAGCAAATGGTGTTAAGACAGGTTATACTGGTCAAGCAGGTAAATGTTTAGTATCTTCTGTAAATAATAATGGAAAAGATATAATCATAGTAGTATTAAATTGTCCTGATAGATGGAATCAAACCGAAAAGATTTATAAATATGTAGAAGAAAATATGGCATATGAAAGTATGGCTATGAAAGAATTAGTTAAAAAAGAAGAAAATGAAGAATATAGTTTTCATATGGAGAAAGAACAATTCGAAATAAAGATGTAAAAACGTTACATAAGAGATTAAAAAAAATTTGCTTTAGTTTCCTAAGTTTGATATTCTGAAAGAGATGACGTTAAGAGAAGGGGCGATGTTTAAGTGGATAAGAAAAAGATATTGAGTGCAGTTGATCATACTTTATTAAGTCAAACTTGTACATGGGAAGAAATTAAAGCTATATGTGATGATGGTATGAAGTATAGTACAGCTTCTGTGTGTATACCACCATCTTACATAAAACAAGCTAAGGAATATGTTGGTGATAAACTAGCACTTTGTACAGTAATTGGATTCCCTAATGGATATATGACAAAGGCTACAAAAGCTTTTGAAACTAAAGATGCATTAGAAAATGGTGCAGACGAAATAGATATGGTTATCAATTTAGGTTGGGTTAAAGACAAGAAGTTCGATCTTATTGAAGATGAAATTAGAACTTTAAAGCAAGTTTGTGGTTCAAAGGTTCTTAAGGTTATAATTGAAACTTGTTTTTTAACTGAAGAAGAAAAGATAAAAATGTGTGAAGTTGTAACTAAGGCAGGAGCTGATTTTATTAAGACTTCAACAGGCTTTGGAACTAATGGAGCTACAAAGGAAGATCTTGAGCTATTTGCAAAACATGTTGGACCTAATGTTAAGATTAAGGCTGCTGGTGGTATATCAGATTTAGAAACAGCTGAACTTTTCATGAATATCGGAGCTAGTAGACTTGGAACTAGTAGAATTATTAAGTTAATAAATAATGAAGAGGCTCAAGGATATTAATATATATCTTTTATATAAAGTTGGTGAAGATACACTAAAATTGTTGTGATTTTAGTGTATCTTTTTTGCGTTGATTTTTAAGAGTTTGAGGATGGCTGTAAATAGTTATACTGATAGGTTAGATGTTTGAATATACAGTGCTTTCTGCAATAAATGTTGGTAATGTTTAGAAAGCTATTATTTTGTCAAAACTCTATAAGGAGGTGATAGTAATGATAGAAGTGGATAATAATTTAAATAATATGAATAAATATTTAAATGAAATACTAAAAAGCAGTGTGTATTCTTATAGAAAAAGTGAGGTTAAATCTTGTCCTAAATGTGGAGGGACTCATTATATTAAATATGGATTTTTTAAAGGAATACAAAGATATAGATGTAAAGAATGTAGGAAAACTTTTTCTTTAGTAACAAATTCTATTTGGAGTTATTCTAAAAAATTGTCAAGTAAGTGGATAGAGTTTATAGAATTAATGCTAGAAAAGAAAACATTACAATGTTGTGCAAAACAATTAAAAATAAATATAAACACAGCATTTTATTGGAGACATAAAGTACTTCATGCAATGACTTATAGTAAAATTCCTGAAAGATTAATAGGAAATGTACATATGATAAAAACATCAACAAAGGAGAACTTTAAAGGAAATAAACATATAGATACTGATGTAAGAGAGCAAGTTTTTATAGTATCAGCTAGAGGTTCTGAAGATTCTATTTTATGTTTACCTGTCTGTAAAAAGAGATGGGATATAAATAAATTTAATGAAAAAGTTTATGAAAGAATTGATGAAAATTCAGTTATTATTCCTTATATAGATAGATATATTTATGGAGTAGCTAAAAAACACAATAACAATAAAAAAATTAATAATAAAGAAATTGATAAATTAATAAGTAACTTTAGTATGATATATAAATCTTGGTTTAGCTCTTTCTATGGAGTTGCAACTAAGTATTTAAAAGAATATTTTTGTTGGCTTATAATTTTTAATTTGAGAAAAAAGTTTATAAATATAAGTTTTTTTAAAGAGCTATTATTAGGTGACTTTTTTGTAAAAGTTGAAGATATAGGATTAGTATAGAAAACTACGACAACATTTATTTAAGAAAGAACCTTAAAGATAAAAGTTGTATCTAGGCAATAAAACTTTTTGAGATTTTTAGATGCCGTACAGCCTTAATTTATATTTTATGCATATAAGCAATAAAACTAAAATAAATGAAATAGATTACTCCAATGATATTATATAATTAATATATAAACTCTTGTTAGGTATAAAAATATATATTAAATAATATGTTTACATAAGAGGATTTAAAATATTTTTTTATATTATATAAGAGAAATAGGGGGAGAGTTTTATGTTTAGTTTAGATATATCAAATCACAAAGCAGGAATAAATATAGAGAAACTAGTAAAAGAGGGGTTAGTACATTTATATATGAAGGCAACAGAATCAACAAATTTCTTAGATAAATACATGGAAGGATTCTACAAAGAAGCTCATAGACTAAGAGTACCCTGTGGATTCTATCATTTTGCAAGACCGAATAATCCAGAAGCACAGGCAGAATATTTTTATAATGCAGTTAAAGATAAACCTTGTAGCTTAAGATATTGTTTAGATATGGAAGTAGATATGGAGAATATATCAGATTTTACAAGAAGATTTTGTAGAAGGTTTGAAGAACTTATGGGAAGAAGTAACATAATGTGTATCTATGCTAGTGCATATTATGCAAGAGATAATTTTGCTCAAGATATAAAAGAAAAATACCCATTATGGGTAGCGAATTATAATTCTTCTCAAAATGTAAATACAGGCTGGAGAGACATAGCAGGATGGCAATATTCAGAGTCAGAAGTTCATCAAGGACAAGAGTGTGATGCTAACATTTTCTATGGATCAATAGTAATACCTAATAGTCAAGGGCAATCAGATGCTATAAGAGGAGTAACAGTTACTACAGTAGCTCCTACTAATACTGATGTAAATCAAAAAGTTAAAGAACTTCAAACTATATGTTGTGAATATGGAAATAGTATAGCTGTAGATGGAATATGGGGCCCACAGACAGAAGCAGCAGTTAAAAATCTTCCTCTATGTGGACTTCCTTACAAAACTCCATCATTAACAAAGTGGGTGCAACTAAGGGTAGGAGCAACAGTAGATGGAATTTTTGGACAAGGTACTTATAATGAAGTAGTTAAATTCCAAAGAGATCGTAAACTAGTCCAAGATGGGATTGTAGGTTTTAATACCTTAAAAGAAATGGCTTTGTGCTAAAATAAAAAAGACTTTGTGCTAGAGAGAAAATCTATAGCACAGGGTCTTTTCTATTTATAAAAGAATTTTAGTATGTTAAAACTTCATATCCATCTTCAGTTACTAAAACAGTATATTCCCATTGAGATGAAGGATAACCGTCAGCAGTAAGAACTGTCCAATCATCAGCTTCATCTATAAATATGTCAGGTTCGCCCATATTAATCATAGGTTCTATAGTAAATACCATACCAGGAACTAATAACATATCAGTACCTTCTTCACCTACATGAGGAACAAAAGGTTCTTCATGGAATTCTAATCCTATACCATGTCCGCCAAATTCTCTTACTACAGAGAATCCATTAGCTTCAGCATGATTTTGGCATGCAGCAGATACATCACCTAAGAATCCCCAAGGTTTAACAGCCTTAAGACCTAAGTCTAAACATTCTTTACTAACTTCAACTAATTTTTTAAGATCAGGATGTACCTCTCCTATCATAAACATCCTTGAAGCATCAGAATAATATCCATTATAAATAGTAGAAACATCTACATTTACAATATCTCCTTCTTGTAAGATGATGTCTTTGCTAGGAATTCCATGACATACCTCATCATTTATAGAAGTACAGCAACTCTTAGGGAATCCTTCAAAGTTAAGGGGAGCAGGTATAGCACCTTGTTCTATTGTATAGTCATATACTAACTTATCTATTTCTTCAGTAGACATACCAGCTTTTATATTTTTAGCTACTAAATCTAAAACAGCAGTATTTATTTTAGCACTAGCTTTAATTCCTTCGATTTGTTCTTTATTTTTTATTAAATCTCTTGAAGGAACTATACAACCTTTTAAAGCGTAAGATTTAATTTTTTCATCAAAATCTAAGTGACATTTTTTATACTTTTTGTCGCTACCACACCAACAAAGGTCGTTTCTACTTATTTCCATTAACATCTCTCCTTTTTTGTCTATATCTCTACTTATTATATAACTTTTACTCAAGAATAGAAATGAATTTTATGGATAATGATGTAACAATTTAGAATGACAGAAATATTCTAGTATAAAGGAGTAATTTCTATAAAGGAGTACTTAATGATTAAGGAAAAGATAGACTGCATTGATTGTGGAACAGAGTATTGTCCTTGCAAGCTTGCAGAATCAGGAGAATGTATATTATGCTCACAGCTTCATGGAGAATGTTTTTGTGATTGCTTAAACTGGAAAGGTGTTTGTGTCTATCAGGAATTTTATAATAATGGGTTAAAAGCAAAGGAAGGTAGAAAAGCAATACCTTGCAAAGTTTTAAATGTAATTAACATAGAAAAAGAGCTTTTAATGATAAAATTCGAAGCACCCCATAAATTAGTCTTAGACCTTGCAAAACCAGGAAGCTTTATTTTTATTAGAACTGATGAAAACTATTTTTATGATATTCCTATCTCAATAATGAAATCAGATATAGAAAATAATATAATAACCATAGTTATTGAAGTAAGAGGAGTAAAAACAAAAAAACTACAATCTATTAAGAAAGATGATGAAATAGTTATTAGGGGACCATATTGGAATGGGGTTTTTGGAATTAATAATATAGCAAAACAAAAGTCTAATAACTGTTTAGTACTAGCAAGAGGTATAGGATTAGCTCCAATGATGCCAGTAATTAGAAGGCTTAAAGAAAATAATAACGAAGTTGATGTATATATTGACAAAAGTCCCTTTAAAGAAAATTTTGCTTTAAATTATTTAAATGAATATGAAATTTCTCCAAAGGAAACTAACCTTCTTGATAAAGGAAAGTTATCAGAAGAGGGACGCTTTATAATAAAACATTCTATTAATGACAAAGATATAAAGTTAATACATTTAGCAGGTGCAGATATATTAACTTATGGAGTTATTGATTATTTAGAGGAATTAAGTAGACAAGATATACTTTTATCTTGTTGTAATAATTTTAAAATGTGTTGTGGTGAGGGAGTTTGTGGAGCATGTACAGCAAGATTTGCTGGTCATAAGGTAAAAAGATTCTGCAAAGTCCAATGTGATCCAAGAAGTATTTTTGAGGAGAGAAGATTTATATGAAAGTTATTATAATAGGTGGCGGATGGTCAGGTTGTGCAGCAGCTATTAGTGCAAAGAAAGCAGGAGCAGAAGTCCATATATATGAAAAAACAGATTTGTTATTAGGCCTAGGTAATGTAGGTGGAATAATGAGAAATAATGGAAGATATACAGCTTCAGAAGAGCTTATAGCTTTAGGTGGAGGAGAACTTATTAAACTTACAGATAAAATATCAACCCATAGAAATATTGATTTCCCAGGTCATAAACATGCAACACTTTATGATGTTAATAGGATAGAAGGAGAAGTAAGAGATTACCTTAAATCTATAGGAATTAACATTCATATGGAGAAGAGAGTTAGAGATGTAGAGATTGAAAAGAAAAGGATAAAAGGAATATATTTAGCAGATGATACCTATATAGAAGGAGACGTATTTGTTGAAACTACAGGAACTACAGGGCCAATGGGAAATTGTTTAAGGTATGGAAATGGATGTTCTATGTGTGTGTTAAGGTGTCCTTCCTTTGGTCCAAGAATAAGTATAAGCGAAAGATGTGGAGTATCAGATAGTCAAGGAGAAAGGGCTAATGATATTTTAGGTGCTATGTCAGGTTCTTGTAAGTTAAGTAAGGAAAGTTTATCAGATGAAATAAGAAATGAATTAAATGAAAAAGGTGTAGTTGTATTAAAGGTACCTGCAGAAGACGTTAATTATGATAAGCTTAATAGTAAGGTATGTCAACAATATGCTTTGAAGGAATTTGCAGAGAATATAGTTTTATTAGATACAGGTCATGCAAAGCTAATGACAACTTATTATCCACTAGAAAAGCTAAGAAAAATAAAAGGATTAGAACATGCAAAATATGTTGATCCTTACGCAGGAAGTAAAGGAAACTCTATAAGATATTTATCAGTAGCTCCAAGAACAAACGACATGAAAGTTATAGGAGTAGATAACTTATTATGTGCAGGAGAGAAGAGTGGTCTTTTTGTTGGACATACTGAAGCTATATGTACAGGAACATTAGCAGGTCATAATGCAGTAAGACTTATAATGGGAATGCCACTATTAATATTGCCAAATTCTTTAGCAATAGGAGATATTATTTCCTATGAAAATGCTAAATCTCAAACTAGAGAAGGAAGAATGGCAAGATACACTTTTGCAGGAGCAGGATACTTTAAGAGAATGCAGGATTTAGGTCTTTATACAATGGATATTAAGGATATAAAAAATAGAGTTGATAGAGTAAATTTAACTGATATTTTTAATGAAAAGTTGTGTTAGTTCATTAAGAAAAAAGCAACAGGAAAAGGGGGCATGTCTCTTTTTCCTGTTGTTTTTTATATGAATTTATTATTTCTTTTTTAAGAGCTATTATGGAAAAATCAAGTGTTGTTGGCGTATATAATAAGAATATGTGCATTATAAGAATATTTTATGTAAAAGAATATTTGCATCAAAAGAATATATGATGCAGAAAAATATATACTTTATAGGTGAAGTGGTATAATAAAAATACAATTAGAAAAAATTGTTATTAATAAATTTGAAAAGAGGAAATGTTATGCCTAAGGTTAAGTTAATGGTTACAGAAAGTAAATGTAGAAGTGGATATTGTAAAAAAGGTGATGAGTATATTGTAGAAGATATATGTCCACCAATATGTCATGAATTATGGCATTGTATGTATCCTATGGTTTATACTTTATTAAATGGTGGAGAGTTAGATTATGGAGATAAGAGATCAGCAGAATTTGATATAAAATGTCCTGACAATGGAAGAGTATGCATTCACGGAGAATGTATTGAATAGTAATTTATTATTTTGTTATAATTAAATAAAATGTATTAAAAGAGGTAAAAATATATGTATGCAAAGAATATTCACTACACAGAAGAGGATTTTGAAGATATTCAAAAAAAGTTTGATGGAAAAGCTGAATATAGTAATGGATATATTGTATTATCACCAAGTACCTCAATTAAACATAATAAAATAATATCAAAGTTAAATTTTAAATTAATGACTTTCTTAGAAAGTAGTAAATGTGAAGTTCATACAGAATCAATAGAAGTTATTTTTAGAAATAATGAGGAAGTATATAAGTGTAAGCCAGATGTATTTGTAGTATGTGATGATGCAAAGACTCAAGGGGAAAGTTTTATATCACCTCCTAAGATAATATTTGAAGTGATTTCCAAAAGTACAGCAAGTCATGATTATATAACAAAGTTAGATGTTTATCAGAGATTTGGAGTTCTTGAATATAATATAGTTGAGCAGGAAGGCTATATAGTTCAGTATTCTTTGATAGATAATCAATATAAGATTACAAATGTATTTAAGGATAAAGATGAATATGTAAGTACAGTTTTCCCTGACATAAAGATTAGCTTGGAAGATTTATTTAAATAGAGAATGAATTAAAGATTTAGAGTTAGTTCTAAGTCTTTTTCTTTTAATTAAAATTAACTTAGAGGGATAAATAAATATGATATAATAAAATAAATTAAAAAATAAATTAAAAAGTAATTTAGGGAGGCGATAATTAGGATGATAAATCAAAATGAAAAATCTTCTTCAGCCAGACTTATAATAAATAATATTGGAAATTTAAAATATGCTGATATAAAAATAGATGATAATTGTGTAATTGCAGGTCATAATAATATAGGAAAATCTACAATTACTAAAATTCTTTATTCAATAATAAAGACAGCAACAATCTGTGAGAAGTTAGAAAAAGAATTGAAAACTAATATTGAAGGTCTTTCAGAAAAAGAGATAGAGCTAGAAGTTAAAAAGTTTCAATATAAATATAGTATAGATACTAGAGATAATACAGAAAAGTTTATAAAACAAATTAGGGAACATTTATATTTAACATATATATTTAGATATTTGAATTCTACTCTAGGAAAGAACATTGTTAGATTCCTACAAGAAATAGGTGGGTTTATATTTACTAATAAAAGCTATAAATTAGAATATTCATATAAACAAAATAATTCTGCTGATATAGATATAATTGGAGAATATGATTGGTTCAAAGATGCAACTTTAATTTCATCAACAGAAGTACTTAGTTATTCTAATTTAATTATTACAGCCGATACTATGATAACAGGCGAATATAATAAAGCAAGATTAGTATCAGCACAAGATAAAGATTTAATAGATAAATTAAATACAGAATCAATAGACATGTTAGATGAAAAGCTTAATATTAAAGAAGGGCTTGGCTTTGATAAATCAGGATATGCTTTTTATAAAGAAAATGGCAATGAAATTCGTATGCAGATGTTGGGAACAGGAAAAAAACTATTTATTATTTTAGATAAATTATTAAGAAATAAATCTATAGATAGTAATACATTAGTTATGTTTGATGAGCCAGAAGAAGGAATGCATCCAGAATGGCAGTTAGATTTTATAGAAAAACTATTGGACATAAAAGTACCATTTGCATTAACTACACATAGTCCATATATACTACAAAGCTTAATTCATTATACTAAGAAAAGTGATGTTGATGTTAAGTATTATACAGTAGAACATAATAGCGAAGCAGGTTATGCAGAATCTAAAGAAGAAGTTAAACCCTTAAAAATAGTAAAAGATCTAACAAACCCTATATTAAAAGTAAGGGGATTTTAAATGAGCGAGGAAAAATTAGAATATCTTGAAAATAGGGTTAATAATTATTCGTTAATAGAAAGACAGCCCATAAAAATATTATTTGCATCAGATGATACTCTTAGAAAGCTAAAAGAAAATCCAGAGCTAATAGATGACAGTAATTTATTTATAGAAAGTGATTTAACTATGCTTGGATTAGATAAACTAGGAAATGCAAAAGGATGTTCAACAGCAGATGGATTAGAGGTGTCTAAGACTCATGGTATACTACTTATCGAAGCTAAAGATGTAACAAAGGCATTGCGTAAAAGGTTAGAGGGAATTATTAATGATGATGATAATTTATATGTAGAAGGAATTGTAGATAAAAGAATACAAGAGGTTAAAAAGAAGTTAAATGGTAGTATAACTCTTTTAAATAGACTTCTAAAACCTATAAATGCTACATTAGATAATAGTGAAAATATTTATATTGCACTATTTATTGATTATAAGTTGACTGCTGTAGATGAATTTGGTTTAACAGGAGATATAGGATTACTAAGAGATCAAATAGATGAGTATTCTGAAAAGTTTACAGAAACAATGATATTTACTAATAAAAAGCTTAAAGAAATGGAAGAACTAATTAAGAAATATAGTTTTGAGTATAAATAGCAATGGATTAAATGAATAAAGCAGTGAGCATTTAGTTTGCTGCTTTATTTTTCATTTGTTTAAATTTCAATGTTGTACAAGCTATAGAAGGAATAGATGTTAGTCAGCATAATGGTTATATCCTAAAATGATTAATAAAAGAGGTGTTTGTGGAAAAGAATATATTTTATTTGATGTTGTAAGAATAAGTGAAGCATTAGAGATGGAAGTTAAAGAATATTGCAATAAATTAATGCAAATTAATAATTTAGAGTTGAGAAAAAATTTTATTAAAAAATTGTATTAGTACCCTTTAGTACTTCATCAATTATGAATACAAAGAAACCCTTCTTTTTAGAAATATCTATCATTCTTTTAATAGCGTTAATTTCAGCTATGTAATAACTATCACCTTTTTTTAAGCTATCTCTTAGTGACATTGAAGTAAGAACATTGCAAATGTTAATTTTGGGATAATATATTTTTATTACAAATGGCAAGTGGTATCAAGAAGAGTAAAAAGATAGGGTTTTTAAACATAAAAGATGATAAGAATAGAAATAAAGAATATAATAAAAGAGGATATATCAAAAAGTACGTAATTTGATATATCCTCTTTTTAAAATCTTAATAAGATGCATTAGTAATAAAATATTTATTATAGTTTACTTAAAACCATATAAAGAGAATTCATCATTTCTTGAATTTTTTTGTCAATGCTATAACACATTCTATCAATAGTATTTGTTAATTCATCAAGATTACTACCTCCACCAGAAGAACCACTAGAAGGAGTGTAGTTAGTAATATTTAATGAACCACTTGAAGATACATTATAATATTTACGTGCTATTCTTATATATACACCTGATGCTGGCACTGTACCTGTATATATATAGTTAGACTTAAATGTTGCAATTAGATTAAGGTTATTATCATATAGTGCTAGAGTACAATTTTCGTCAGTATTACGGAACTCCATTTGAAATCTTAGTGGAGTATTTGGTTTTATATAAATCCATTTATCAGGGGTAGAAGAATTTAAGTTGAAACTAATATTACCTGGTAAGCTATTATATGTTGCCATAGTATTAAGTCTACTGTAATTAGTAAAGAATATAGAGTAAGGACTAGGAGTATTAGAATCATCAAGATTTCTTAATCTAAAGTAATAAGTTCCAACTGGGAAATTTTCTCTGCTACTAAATTGTTTATCTTTAGCTGTACATATTAAGTTGTAATTACTATCATAAAAATCTACTGCACATTTAGAATTAGTATCTACAGCATTTAAGGCAAAAGAAATATCTTTTGGGCTAGTTATATCATATTTATACCATTGAGTTGGCTTAGTATAAGTTAAGTTACCTGATACAAAGTTTGAATTTTCTGAAATAGAAGGTGCATTTTTTAGATTATCTAGATCAAGGAAATTAATATTGTATGGAGTGTCAGCGTTACTGCCTTTATCAGTCCACACCTTTAAGTAAAAATTACCTACTAATTTAGCACTGAAATAGTTATTTTGATTTAATGTTCCTAAACATTTAAAACTAGAGTCGTATACAGCCATCTTGTACGCTGCATTTGTATCTTTATAAGTAAAGTTACAGTATATATTTTGTTCAGTAGGAATATTAAATTCTAACCAGTCTACGTCATAAACATTATCAAGAGTCTTGTTAATTGAAGTTGGCATATAGTTTTTTAAATCTTTAGTATTCATATTATCGTCAGCTTCATTATCATCATATTTTGGAGAACTTAAAACAACTAAAGCAAATTGATTATTTGCATTAAAATCACTATAAGAAGTAACTTTCATAAAGTAGTATCCAGTTTCAGGAACAACAAAACTTAATTGTTCTGGAGAATTTCCTTTATAAACAGATGAAGCAACTTTTGACATGCTACTTGTATTAGGATCATATTTATATAAATATAAATTTAGGTCCATGCTATTATTACCAGAAGCATGTTGAAGGTATACAGTTAATTTTCCTTTAGGAGCACTAGTTAAATACCATCTTTCTTCATCTTCTTCTTTGATTTGACCATATAAATAAGTATTAACATTCATACCTATAACGTTGAACTTACTAGTGTTTTCAGCAGGAGTTTCTTCATTTAATACACTAACAGCTCTTTTTGTAAGGGAATTAGTTGAGTTTGAGGTATTAGTTAATAAGGATATTGGTTCAACATAATCTAAATCAGCAGAATTGTTTGCAGTATCATCTACTAAAATGGAATGGGGAACGTTTTCTTTAGGCATATCTGAATAGTTAGATAATACATTAGTTATTTCTTCTTTGGAAATTTCTTTAGATTCACTAGATATAGGAGTTGTATTATCTACATTCTTGATAGGCTCAATTAATAGCTGAGTAGATGCATTTTCTTCGTTATCTGAAGGAATAGCATTTGCTATAAATGTGTTTTGACTAAAAGTAAAAAATAGTAACGTAGCAAAAATAGTAAATTTACATTTTTTCTTTTTCATTAAAATCCCACCTTTTTATATAATATTTTGGGTTTAATATAACATACTGAAAGTTTCAAATCAACCAAAATATAGAAAAATAAGCATTTTAATTATTAATAATCTGTTGAAAATATGTATATTTAAACTAAAAAAGTATAATATTGAATAATAAAGTAATATATGTAGTGAAATTGTGTTGAAAAAAATTGAATAAAATGAAATAATTAAAATATAAAAAATAGGGGGGATATCAAAAAATGAGTAAACGATTAAAAAAATTAATTATTATGGCAGTAGTAATGACTAATACAACATTTATTTTACCTAATGTTAATGCTTATGCAGCAAATAAAATTAATACTTTAGTAAGCAATAGTTCCATAAGAGGAGCGCAAAATACTGATGGATTTATTTATGATGAGTATTCTAATTACGTTATTATTACAGGATATAATAAGAATTCAAGCAGTCTATCTATTCCATCACATATAAATGGAAAACCAGTTTTATTAATAGGGGCAAGCGCTTTTGCATATCATACAGAAATTACTTCAGTATCTTTACCTGATACTTTACTTGGTATTGATAATGCAGCATTTTACTGTTGTTCTAAGCTATCTGAAGTAAATATTCCAAGCTCTGTCACTATACTTGGAGATGAAGTATTTATGGAATGTAGCAATTTAAGAAAAGTACAGATGACTGATAATATTACTTCTATAGGAAGTTCTACTTTTAATGGATGTACAAGACTTACAAGTGTTAATTTATCAAATAAGTTAACTAGCATAAGTAATTCATTATTTTATGGTTGTGAAAACATAACAAAAATTGTGTTACCAGAAGGAATAACTGATATTGGAAAGTCAGCATTTTACGGATGTGAAAGATTAGAAGATATAACTATTCCTGAATCTGTAACTAACATTGGAAAACTTGCTTTCTCATATTGTGCAAGCATAAAAGAAATAAGTATTCCTAAAAATGTTTCAGTTATAGGGGAAAAGGCTTTATCTTATTGTTCAAAATTAGATAAGATTAAAGTTTATAATAGGGAAACAGTTTTTAAGCTTCAGGCAATACTTCCAAGAAATACTCCTACAATTTACGGACATAAAAATTCAACAGCTGAAAAGTTTGCTAATGAAAACAATATAAAATTTGAATTATTTGATGAAGATAAGCAAACTTTCTTATATGAAGAAAATAGATTTACAGCTAGAGTTGTTGGAGTAGAGAATGAAGTAAAAGATATGATAATACCTGACAAAGTAAATTCAAAAGTAATTACTTCAATTAGTGCAGGCGCTTTTAAGGAAAAAACAAATATAGAAAGTGTAAAAGTATCTGAAAGTATTACTATGATTGGAAATAACTCATTTAATGGATGCTCAAATTTAAAGAGTATAACATTAAGTGAAGATGTTGAGTATATAGGAAAAAATGCATTTGCAAATTGTCCAGATTTAATAATTTATGGTGCAAAGAATTCTTATGCAGAAGAATATGCTAGAAAGAATAATATAAAGTTTGAAGCAGTTAGTGAATCAACAAGAAAACTTACTTATGAAGAATTTAATTATTCTGCAAAAGTAACAGGAGTTGTAGGAAATGCTTCTAAGATAATGGTACCAGAAAAATATAATGATAAAACTGTAACAGTTTTAGGAACATCAGCTTTTAGAGAAAATCAAAAGATATCAACAGTAATACTTCCTGAAACTTTAACAACAATAGGAAGTTTCGCTTTCTATAATTGTACAAACTTACATGGTATCTTAATACCAAAGAGTGTAAACTTCATTGGAAAAGATACCTTCACAGCATGTGTTAATCTTACTATATATGGTTATAAGGGATCATATGCAGAAGAATATGCAAAGAATAATTCTATTAGATTTGTAGAGATTACTGATTCTATTAATAACTTTGTATATGAAGATTTAGAATATACTTTAAAAGTAAGTGGTTTTGATGGTGAAGATGCAGAACTTAATGTACCAGAAATGGTTAATGGAAATTATGTAACTATTATCGGAACAAGTGCTTTTAAAGATAATAAGAACATTATTAAGGCAGTTTTACCTGAAACAATAGATACATTAGGAAGCTTTGCTTTTGAAAATTGTACTAATTTAAAAGAAGTATATATACCATCAACTGTGACATATATAGGTTCAAATATATTCAAAGGATGTAATGAAGAAGTAACAATATATTGTGAAAAGGGTTCTTATGCAGAAGAGTATGCAAAAGAAAATAATATAAGGTATGTGTTAAATAAGTAAAATTGAGGATATAATTGAAGTGAAGCTAGAAAGTATATTACAAGAAGTTCAAAGTATATAAATAAGAAATAGTAGCCTAAGAAAGTTGAATTTTCTTAGGCTACTACTTTTTGATTTTCTTGTATTTCAACAATACGTGATAAATATTCTTGCTTTTCCTTTGTGTTAAGACGCTTTGATAGTAATTTAGGTTTTTTTATAAATAGGATAATTCCAGAAAAAAGCATTGGAATAAAGAAAATACATAATAATAGCCAAGCATTCCAGTAATGAAAAGTACCAGCAGGTAAGAATAAAAGTAAAGTAGTTAATAAAATGCCTAATAAAAGTTTTATACAGGCTTGTACTAATAATTTTTTTTCATATTAATTACCTCTTTATATTATAAAAGTTTTAGATATATTTTATTGTATAATATACAATAAATAATTTACAGCTATTTTAATTAGATTTAATTTGCTAGTTATTTTATCTTTTTATATCTATTTCAAAAATACAAATTCAGTTTCTGATGAATATTCTTTTGAATAAGAAAAATCAAAGTTTTAGAATATGCTAAATATGTAGATCCATATGCAGGAAGCAAAGGAAATTCAATAAGATATTTATCAGTGGCTCCAAGAACAAATAATATGAAAGTAATAGAGAGAGATAACTTGCTATGTGCTGGAGAAAAGAGTGGCTTGTTTGTGGGACACACAGAAGCTATATGCACAGGTACTCTAGCAGGACACAATGCAGTAAGATTAATAATGGGAATGCCTCTTCTAATATTACCAAATTCCTTAGCAATAGGAGATATAATTTCTTATGAGAATTCTAAGTCTCAAACTAGAGAAGGAAGAAAGGCAAGATACACTTTTGCAGGAGCAGGATATTTCAAGAGAATGCAGAATTTTGCTTGTAAAGGTAAAGGGAAGTTTTAACAGAATGTAAAAGCTATAATAATAAAATAGTAGTAATGGATGAGGATGATGGAGAATATAGATGAAGTATTAAAGTTTTATAATTCTGGTGCAGAAAAAGGCAGGTTAGAAAGAGGACTTGGAAAAGTTGAGTTATATAGAACTAAAGAAATATTAAAAAGATATATTAAAAGTACAAATAATGTTATCTATGATGTAGGTGGTGGTATTGGGGTGTACTCATCTTGGCTTGCAGATATGAATAATGAAGTACACCTATTAGAGTTAGCCCCTTGGGCAGTTGAATATAATTTTAATTTATACGACAAAGATGGAGATTAAAAGTCAGAAGAAAATGTAAATATAGAAAAGAAAGGTTAGTAAAAATATTGAAAGGGAGGTGATGCAAGAATATAATGTAATTATAAAAATAATTTTAGGGAGAAGGGGTAAGATGATAATTTATACATTAATAATGTGTTTAACAATGGTGATATGTGGTTTATTATTTGTAAAGAGGCCTCCTAAGGAAATTAATACAAGTATAGGTTATAGAACAATTATGTCATCTAAAAATATAGATACATGGAATTTTGCACATAAATATGCAGGGAAAGTATGGATTATAAGTGGAATTATCACTGCCTTTATAGCATGCATTTGCTTTATGATTCCTAAAGATATTATTGAGTATGAAAAATTAATGATAATATTAGAAATATTTGAATTAGTAATGTTGTTTTTAGTAATACCAATAACTGAAATAAAGTTAAGAAAAGTATTTAATAAAAATGGTGTGAGAAAAAACAATTAGAATAATAATATTTCAGAAAAGAAAGAAGTATTATTAAGTTATGGAAATTATTTTGCAAAAACTAGAATATTGGAATTCAATATTCTAGTTTTTATTTTTTCATATTCACTAATGTTTTCTACAGAATTAATACTTAACATTAACTGATGCAATTACACTATTATCTAATAACATGAAATAATTAATATGTAAACTATAAATGTAATGAAAATATTAACTAAGATATCTATCAGTAGCTCCAAGAATATATCCTATTATTTAAAAATAAATCTGTTGAAATGAAGAGTCTAATAGAAGTAATATATATATATATGATTAAGAAAAAATATATTATTTACAAAGGAGAAAAATAAAATGAATAGCGGACAAGAAAGATTTTATAATTTCATTATGGAAAGAGTAGAGTTAAAAGATCAAGAAAAAGCTAAAGAATTATTATCTGAAAGCTTTGCTAAGCAAGAAGAAGGTACTTTTAATAAAGAATATATGATGAGTTTTATTCCAAGAATGCTTGAACTTATAAAACCAGAATTTATAGATGAAGTTAAAAATATAATGACAAATCATAAAGCATAATATATTAATTTAATAAGAGCAAAACAAAATAAATAAAAAAATAGCGGTAGGAGATATGTGTATCTTCTACTGCTATTTTTAATTATTCATATTATTTTAAAAATATGAATTCGCTTCTTGTTGAATACTCATCAGAATAAGAAAATCCTAGTTCAGAAAATCTTTTAATATCCTCAATATTATCTATAGAATTTTTAGCTAAGAACCTTACCATAAGTCCACGAGCCATTTTAGCTTCTGTAGCTTTAACCTTTATTTTGCTATTCTTTAAAGATCCAAACACACAAGTGATAAAAGTATCTTCAGGTTTTAAGTATTTTTCTATAGCTTTGCTATATTCTTTAGAAGCTAAATTTAAAATAACATTACTATCTTTAGTAAGTTCTTTATATAATTTATCTCCCCAAAAAGTATATAAATTCTTGTGTTCTTCAATTTTATGCTTTGCTTGCATTTCAAGTCTGTAAGGAACTACTCCATCAAAAGGAGTTAGTATACCATAAAAGCCAGAAAGGATTTTTAAATGTTTTTCTACATAATCAAAATCATCAAAAGTAAAAGAACTAGGGGACATGTACTTGTATTGAATTCCTTCATAAGCTAATATAGCAGGAGTTAAGTTACTAGCTAAGTCCATAGATTTATATCTTTCATAATTTAATGTTGCAATATCATCATTACAGCAAAGTAGAGCTTTTAAATCATCATAATTTAAGTTCTTTAATGAATTATGTAGTTTATTTGTTTCCTCCATAAAGTGAGGAAGTGTTTTATGAACTATATCATCATTACATATATTCATTTTTTTAGCTGGTGAAATAATTATATTCATTTTCTATTTACCTTCTAAATAAGCTAATACTTCAGTGGCATTATTAGCAGCTTTTACTTTGTCATAAACTTTATCAATAATACCATCTTTAATTATATAAGTTGTACGAACTACTCCCATGTATGTTTTTCCACACATTTTCTTTTCTTTCCAAACATCATAATCTTTTATTGCTTTTAATTCTGGATCAGATAAAAGTATAAATGGTAGTTCTTGTTTGTTTGCAAAGTTCATATGAGATTTTACACTGTCTTTACTTATACCTATTACTGGCACATTAAGTTCTTTATATTTTTCATATTCATCTCTAAATCCACAAGCTTGTTTAGTGCATCCTGCTGTAGAGTCCTTTGGATAAAAATATAGTACTACTGTTGAGTGGTCTTTTAGTATGTTACTTAATGTAACTTCAGTTCCTTCCTTATCTAATAAAGTAAAGTCTGGTGCTTGTATTCCTACTTCTAACATAAAATCACTCCTTAAAAATAATAATTATTAATTAATAGTATATCATAATAAATTAAAAAAGAAATACATACCTATAAAATATTTAAAGTAAAAAGTATAATAATATTAAGTTAAGTAATATAAGTACAACTGGAAAAAAATTAAAAATGTTGCAATGAGATATATTGAATGCTATACTGAGGAAGTAGCAAATATGCTAAAAATAAAATTATAGGTTTCATTTAGATTAATAGTTTCTCTTAAAATAGAGATTATTGTTTATTTAAAATCTTTAAGTTTTAGGAGGAATATATCATGACAGATAAGACATTAGTATGTAAAGACTGCGGTCAAGAATTTATATTTACAGTTGGAGAACAAGAATTCTTCAAAGAAAAAGGATTTGAAAATGATCCAATAAGATGTTTAGCTTGTAGAAGAGCTAAAAAAGAACAAAATAAAAGATAATTTTTAATTTGTTATAGAAGGTTATAGCTAAGGCTATGACCTTTTTTTGCGTTTTAAAATATAAATTTATAATAGTAATATTGAATTTTTTTGAAGGTTTTTGATGAATATTTAAAATTTGATTTTAGAATATGTAAATAAAATGTGATAAATAAAAAAGAAATATAATAAAAAATCAAAAAAAGTCGAGTTATATTGATAAAAGTGCAAAGATTAAAGAAATGAGTTGAAAAAAGTTTAATTATATTATATATTTAATATCAAATATATAAAAGGAAGTGATTTAATATGGAAGAGAATAGAGAACAGTGGGGAAGTAAAATGGGTTTTATACTTGCAGCTGTTGGTTCAGCAGTAGGTCTTGGAAACATATGGAGATTTCCTTATTTAGTATATAACAATGGAGGAGGAGCTTTTTTAGTTCCATATTTTATTGCGATTATTACAGCAGCTATACCCATATTAGTATTAGAGTATAGTATGGGACATAAATATAGAGCATCAACACCTCTTGCTTTAGCTAGAGCAAAAAAAAGATGGGAATGGCTTGGATGGTGGCCAGTAGTAAATGCATTCTTCATATTAGCATATTACTCAATGATTTTAAGTTGGGCTATTAAATATTTAATGCTAAGTTTCAATAAAGGTTGGGGAGCAGATCCAAATAGTTATTTCTATAATGACTTTTTACAATTATCATCATCACCTTTTGAATTTACTACTATAATTTGGGCTGTATTAATAGGTATAGCAGCATTATGGATAGTTAATTGGTTCATATGTTACAAAGGTGTAAAAGGTGGAATTGAAAAATTAAATAAAGTATTATTACCATTACTAATAGTTATTATGGTAGTTATAGTTATTAAAGGTGTTACTTTAGAAGGTTCAGTAGTTGGATTAAACAAATTATTTACACCAGATTGGAGTAAAGTTAAAGATCCTAGCGTTTGGATAGCAGCTTATGGTCAAGTATTCTTCTCACTAAGTGTAGGAATGGGGATAATGATGACTTATTCAAGCTATTTACCTAAAGATTCTGATATAAATAATAGTGCTTTTATGACTGGTTTTGCAAATTGTGGATTTGAGTTTTTATGTGCTATAGGAGTGTTTTCAATTTTAGGATTTATGGCAACTAGCCAAGGTGTTCCAATGGAAGAAGTGGTTTCAGGTGGAATAGGACTTGCATTTATTGTATTTCCTAAAGTATTTAGCATTATGGGAGCATGGGGAAATATTTTAGGTGTATTATTCTTCTTATGTTTAGTATTTGCAGGATTAACTTCATCAGTATCTTTAGTAGAAGCGGTTTCAGCTCCTATTATAGATAAAACAGGATGGAGTCGTAAGAAAGTAGTTACAGCTATTTGTGTTTGTGGGTTTTTAGGAAGTATAATTTACTCTACAAATGCAGGATTATACTTATTAGATATTGTTGATAATTTTATTAATAATTATGGAATAGTAGTTATAGGATTATTAGAAGCTTTTGTAATAGGTTGGATAGTAAAACCAGTATCTTTACGTGAGCATGCTAATTCAGTTTCTCATTTTAGAATAGGAAAGTGGTGGGATATAACTATAAAATATATTACTCCATTAATATTAGCTTTTATGTTAGTAAGTAGTATTATTAAAGAAATAAAAAGCCCTTATGAAGGATATTCCTTAAGCGCTTTATTAGTATATGGTTGGGGAGTTGTAGCTATTACAATAATTTGTGCTTTATTAATTAGTAAAAGACCATGGAAAAATAAAAATATAGATATTAGTTGGGAGGAACAGTAATTATGACAATGGAAGCAATTTGTTTTTTAGTACTTGGTGCTACAGTATTATATGGTGGTTTAATAACTACAATTGCAATAGCTGTTAAAGGAGATAAGTAATATTTTCTAAGGATTAAAAGTGAAATTTTGTACAAACTATATGTGTACCCAAATTAACTTTTAGGAGGCAGAAATTTATGAGCGAAAAAAAGGATTGTTCATGTGCATCTCAACAAGAAAAAGAAAAGAAAGCAAATAATTCTGGATGTAAGCATAAGAAAAAAACATATAAAAAAGATTAATTAGTAAAAAAGAACTAACACAAATACGTTAGTTCTTTTTTACTTTAACAATATTATTTTTTATAAAAACTTTATTAAATTAATATTTGACAAAAGAGGGAAAAAGAGATAGTATTTAATTGAGAATGAATTTCAATTATTTTAAAGGAGATGTTTATATGAAAATAGTTTATTGGTCAGGAACAGGAAATACAGAAAAAATGGCAAACTTAATTGCAAAAGGAATAGTTGAAAAAGGCAAAGAAGCAGATGTAGTTGCAGTAAGAGATGCAAATTCAGATATATTTAACACAGAAGATATTGTGATTTTAGGATGTCCAGCTATGGGTGATGAAGTTCTTGAAGAAGGGGAATTTGATCCATTTATAGAAGAATTAGAAAGCAAAGTATCAGGAAAGAAAGTAGCTTTATTTGGTTCTTATGGATGGGGTGATGGACAATGGATGAGAGATTTTGAAGAAAGAATGGTTTCTTATGGATGCGTTTCAAGCTTGGATCCATTAATAGTTTCAAATGAACCAGAAGGTGATACAGAAGAACAATGTATAGAATTTGGTAGAAAAATAGCTGAACTTTAGTATTTTTTAGTTATGAGATATTTAGAGTTATATAACAAGTTGAATTTAATGGGTGAGAAAGAATATATAGAAAATTTACTTGTCTTTAATCTTTCGCAGGTTTTAGCTGGTATAAAACCTGCCTCAACAATAGCTATTAAAAGAAATAAAGAAAATTCCTATGATAAATGGCATAAGTATGGTATAGATTTTGTAAAAAGTTTAAACTTAGATTTTGTGGAATTAAGAAAAAGTAATGATGGAATGGTACTTATGATATATGATCCAGAGGTACTCAAAGATTATATATTCAATAAAGAAGCAAAAAGTTTTTTAATTAAGCTTGGGTATTGTTACAAGGAAGACGTAGAGTTATATGTAAATAAATTAAGGGATAGGTATAAATTATTTAATTGCCCTCATGAACTTGGATTATTTTTAGGAATACCTATTAAAGATGTTGAGGATTTTATGACATGTACAAGTAAAAAATGTTTATTTTGTGGATATTGGAAGGTCTATAATGATTGCGATAAAGCAATGAAAACTTTTAAGAAATATGATGAAGTAAAAGTAAGCACTATAGATAAAATATTAAAAGGTAGTGATTCAAGAGAATTAGCCTTAAACATAAAGAATTTTGAGAAAAAACACATACAGGTATAATGGACAATAATTAAGATGTTGTAATTAAAGCAACATCTTTTTTTATGTAATAAAGTATGGAAAATGTATTTTTTAGTTTACAAATATAGTTAATTTGTATTTTTTATTAATGAATCTACTAATTGTTGTTTAATCAATTATTAAGTACAAATTTTAATTATTTAAAGGAGGAATTTAAAATGGCAGAAGAAAAGGATTTTAACATGCTTGTAGGAGCAAAATTTAAACTTTTAGGAGCTAGTGAAACAGCAATATTTAGCAAGGACAAGGAAGGATATTCTGTACTTTTAGCTCCATCAGAAACAGAAGAAAATAAGGGAATTACTATAAAGGAATTAGTAACTCAAGTTAATGATTTAATTAAGAACTTTGATAGTAAGGCAAAGGCAATAGAACAAAGTGAAATTGAAGGTAAAATTGATGCAGTTGCCCCTAAGGATGAAAGTGGTAAATCTAAGTTTGATATTACAAATTTAAAAGTAATATTAAATCAAGCATTTTTATATATGAAGTCACAAGATAAGACTTTAGAATATGCTTTTAGTTTAACTATTGATTCAAAAGAAGTGATACCAGAAGAAATAACTTTCTTAAATGTTGAAAATGTAACATTCTCAATATGGAATACAACAAGAAGTAAAGTAATAGAAAAGATGGCATTAATAACTCCAGAGACTTATTTAGTATAGTAGAAAAGATATGGAAATAAAGTCTCCTAGCTATGGAATAGGGGTTACAGGTAATATATGTAACCAAAAGTTTAGTGGAGCCATTAGTAATAAAGATGGCTCCATGGAACTTATAGGAGGAATAGCTATTGATTCCTTAGGTTTAAACAATATAATGCCAGTTGTTAATAAGGATCTAAGCGAATTTATTAGCAAAGAATGTACAGATATTTTTGGTGAGATAAATGGAAAAGCTTTATTTTATCATTATAAGGATAATAACTTAGTTTGCTTAAATACAAGTGGCGTATCTTTTTTAGCCCTAAGTAAAGATAGTAATGGACTTTTAATATTCAATTTTGATATAGAGAAGGAATATGAAGAAAAGGGTATATTTAACAAGATAACTACTTATATAAGAAATATAGCTAGCTACTTTGGACTTGAAAACTTTATGTTTATGGTAAAGATAGGGGAAGGCTGTGATATAAAGTCTTTAACAAGTTATATAAAGGTTAAGAATAGCAATGCATTAATTCAAAATATATCTTTGAAAAATTTACCGTCAAATATTAATAATTATGATCTATTATTAACTAGTAAGTTTATTTTTGAAGGAAAAAGCAGTGTATTCACCAAAGCAATGTTAGAATTGTTAGGAATTAGATCATTGGACTTTTATATGGGAGCTAATAAGAACTTTTCAAATTATATGTCCATGTTAGTGTTTCCTAAGGTAGATAATAATATTTTAACTCTTAAAGATTCTTATATTAAGATAAGTGGAAACAATAAAGTTCCTTCATTAAATTTAAGAGGAAACTTAATTTTAAAGTGTTTAAAGGATATTGAATTTGTAATAAGTTCAGATATTTCTATGGGTAAGTTTTTATTATCAGCAGAGATGTCTAATAATAAAGCACAGCTTACAGGACCTTTTAATATTGGAGATGCAGCTTTATTAATAGGATATAATAATGGATTAACCTTTGGTATTCTTGGAACTATTTACTTAAGAGCTTTAAGCTTTTTTACTGCTATAGTATTAAATTATCAAGGAGAAGCTGTTACTCCACAATTAATATCAGCAGCAATTGATGAACTATCTATAAGTAGTCTTGTTAAAAATTTTACAGGAATGGATGTAAGCGGTTTAGAGAATTTTGATGAAATAGCCATAGAAGGCTTTGATTTTACAATTAAAAATAAATTTCCAAGTAATATACTAGATAATGTAGAGAAAGTTGTTGAACATTTCAATAATACAGTACTTGATAAAAAATTATGTCTCAATTTAGATGAAACTAAAATTACTAGAGGTAGTAATGGAGTGCATTTAGTAGATAAAAGTAGAATGAGACATTATTTTATAGATAATGAAGGAAATTTAAAGTTAAAAGCTCAATTTTATAGTGCTTTGGTTACAGAAGAATTTACCTTTGGATCATATAAGGTTACACCAGGAATGTTTATTTGTTGTAGATTGAAGATTTTTAATGTAAGTATGAAACTTTATTTTTCTTTAAGTGAAAAGGATGGACTATTAACTTTTATGCAAATAGATCCTATGAGGTTTGGATTATTTTCTTTCGATAAATCTAGCTTTAGTAAAAATGTTACTAATAAAAATTCTTTGCCAAGTAACAGCATAATATATCAATTTATTTCACCAACAGTTTCTGGGCCAACTGCACTTTTAGCAATAAATAAGAAGGATTTAAACTTCTATTTAGATGGTAATTTAAAATATGCATCTATATTTAATGTAGATACTAGAATAGTATTTAGTAAAAAATTAATATCTATTGCAGCAAGATTTGCAATATTTAATCTTTTTAAGTGTACATTTATGTTAAGTACAGATATACAAAGTGCAAATAATATGAATTTTGATATTGTGTTAGGTGTTGATTTAACTGGTATTGAAAAGCTATTTAAAAGTGTAACTGATAGTATAGAAAAAGCAATTAATACTTATAAAAATGGCATAAATAATGCTCAAAAAGCTATTAATGAAGCTAAAAATAAAGTTAATAGTTTACAAAGTGAAATTAATGACTTAAATAAGAAAATAAGTGATTGTAAGAGAGATACTAGAAAGGCTAAAGGATTTAGAAAAGCTATTAAAGCAATAAAAAATGCAGCTAAAATTGCAGGATATGAAGTTGCAAAAGCAGCATTATATGTTTCAATAGGTGTTGCAAAAGCAGCTTTAGAAGTAGCTAGTAAGGCTGTTAAAATAGCAGGTAAAGTTGGCGAAGCTGTATTGGTAGCAGTTAATAACATTATTAAAGGTGTATTAAAACTGTTCTTTATTAAGAAATTTGAATTAAGAGCTGCTGCTTCCTCAAAGGAAGAGAAGTTTGAAGTTAATATAGAATTTAATGCTTTAGGAAAAGATCATAAGATATCTAAATCATATTCTCATAATAACTTAAAGAATTCAGCTATTAATTTATTATCATCAGATATGAATGCATTAGTTAAGCCTGATATAGATGCTATAAATAATAATATTTATAGAAGTAATAAATCTAAGTTCCAACCAATTAATATACCATTATCTGTTCATAAACAAAGATTAGAAGATGGAATTAAGGAACTTAATAGTTCTAGAAGCTTATTAGAAACTATAGGTAAGGAATATGCAGAAGAATTTGGACAACCTATTGATATGACAGAAGAAATTTCGGCAGAATTCTGTACAGTTATGGATTCTGTAACATCAAATTTAAGTTTAGCAGCTAACATGATTAATATAGATGATGTTAATTCAATTATTGATAATGTTAATTCAGAAATAAATAATAATGATACCATCTATAGAGATGATGAACTTAAGACTATGGAAGATGTGGTTACAGGCTTTAATGAAATACTTGAAATGAGAAAAGAAATAGATAGAGGAATGGAACTTGTAACAAATCATAGAGATGAATTTGAGAATAACAATAAAACAATGGTAGAGAATTTAAGAGAGGTTGTTCCATATACAGTTGAAAAGATAGATGATAAGTGTAATATGGGAAAAGTTTTAGATAAGGTAGAAGATAAAATTTTAACTGAGTATTCAAATGATAGAAGTAATTACTATATTAATTTAGCTAAAGAAAGTTCTATATTTAGAGCTTTAGATGAAGAAAGAGAATTATATGGTTATACTCCATCAAATGAAAGAATTAGCAGAAGATCTAAGATAAGAAAAAATGGTTATCAAGAACGCTTATAGGATTTTTTATATAAATTTAAAAGGCCACTTAATATCAAAGGATATAAGTGGCCTTTTTTAAAAGGAGGATTTAAATAATGAATAAGTTAAAAACAGTAGGAACTTCTTTGTGTGCTTCATTAGCCTTAATACTTGGAGGGGTTCTTTATCAATATAATGGTAATGATATATTAGGAAATGAAGTTAAGCATTATGAGAGTGTTGTTGAGAAAAAAGATTGTACAGTTTTAGTTTATATGGATGGAAGTAATTTAGAAAGTTCCTACGGACAAGCTTCTAAAGATATAGAGGAAATGATTAAGTATTATCCAAAAGATGAAAATATAAATATAGTTTGTGAATCTGGTGGTGCTGAAGAGTGGTATAAAAGCGAACTTGAAGGAGAAGGAAATACTAGATTTACAATAGATGATACAGGAATAAGTAACTGTAATAAGATTGAAGCTCGTAATATGGGGGAGAAGGATACTTTAGCAGATTTTATTAACTATGGTATAGAATCTTATCCAGCTGATAAATATGTATTAGTATTTTGGAATCATGGAGGAGGCTCTGTAGATGGTTTTGGCTCAGATGAACTTTTTTATAATGATTCATTAAATTTATCTGAAATGGCACAAGCTTTTGAAGAGTCAGTAGCTAAAAAGGATACTTTTGAATTGGTCGGATTTGATGCTTGTTTAATGAGTAATATAGAAACGGCGAATGTTGTAAAAGATTATAGTAAATACATGATAGCTTCTGAAGATTTAGAACCAGAAGATGGTTGGAATTATGAATGGTTGAGTTCGTTGAAGTCAGAATCTAATGGTGAAGAAATAGGAAAAGAAATAGCAAATAGATATGAAGAATTCTACAAAGATAAAGATATAAGTTTAAATTTATCCCTTTTAGATTTAAGTAAAGTAAGCGATTTGGTTAATTACTTAAATAGCAATTTAAGTGATGATATAGGAAATATATCACTAAATAGAAATAATATTAAAAGTTTTGGTAACGGAACTGATTATCTATCTATAGGAGAAATGGTTGATATAAAAAGTTTATTAATAAATATGAATATTTCAGATAATAGTAGTAAGTTAAATGAAAAGATAAATAATTTAGTAATATATAAGATAAGTAAAAATCAACAAGAGTTAGATTCTGGGGTATCTATATATCTTCCTGTTAATGATAAAGTTGACTTAGCTGATCAGTATAACACTTATAAAAAGAATCAATTTATACCATCTTATATTAACTTTATAAAGGAATATGATAAATTTTTATTAGATAAAGATGAATATACAGATTTTAATGATTATGAGTTAAGTTTTAATGAAAAAATACTTAAGGTTAATCTTGGAAAAGAAGAAATTAAGAATATATCTGTAATTTATCTAGCTAAATGTAAGTTATATAAAGATAATATATACTATTATATTAGTACAGATAGTGATGTTGATATAGATAGAAATGGAAGTGTAACAAGTAATATTGAAAATGATATAACATTTATAAATAGCGTACCTGTATGTACTATAGAAAGAAGTTATAATTCTGAGTATTTAGAGTGTTTAAGTCCTGCCTTATTAGATGATAAAAAGGTTAATTTAATAATTAAGTATGATTATTATAATAGTTATGGAGCGGTAGTAGGTGCAGTACCTGCTAATGAAGAGGACACTAATAGTAAGATAATAGATATTAAAGAAGGAGATAAGTTAATACCTTTATACCCAATAAGAGGAGATGTTGATTTAAGTAAATCGAATGAAGCTGATATATATGATGGAAAGTATATAAAAGGGCAAAGTATAAATTTAGAAGATGGATATTTAGATTTAACAATGGGAAGTTTTTCTGATGATACAAAGATGGTTTATGGATATATTATAGTAAATAATAAGCAAGAGTATTATGAGACGAATTTTATTGAATAAAATAAAAGATGCTACAAATTTTTGTAGCATCTTTTTATGAAATTAAGTTTTCCTTTAATTTTAAAGTTATTGTAAATTCTGTACAGTTAGTTGTACTTTTTACTGATATTTTACCATTATTTTGTTCAACTAGGTCTTTTACTATATTTAAACCAAAGCCATGATTTTCACATGAATTTGATTTTGTACTAAATCCAGGTGAAAATATTTTTTCTAAATGATCATCAGGAATTTTAGGACCGTTATTTTCAATTTTGATAATAACAGAGTTTAATAACTCATAAGTTTTAGCGATTATTATGCCTTGTCCATTAAGAGCAGTTACTGCATTATTTACTATATTAGATATAATTCTAAAAAGATCCATTTCATCAATATCAGCCAGTTTTAAATCACATTCTTCTTTTATAATAACATGAATTTCTTTATCTAGTGCAGGTTCTAATGCTAGATATAGAATAGAACTGTTATTATTACTAATTTGAACAGAACTAGAAACAGATGAATTATTATCAATAATATTTTTTAAAGCTATTTTTAAATCATCATATCTATTCATTAAACATAGCCCATATAAATAAGAAATTTGAGCACCATAATCATGCTTTATTTTTCTTAAATCTTTATTTTTATTTTCTAAGGCTTCATTAAGCAAAGATATTTGTTGAGATTTCTTATATATTTTAGAGAAGTATATTAAAACAAACATTATAAATATTAGGAATGTTATAAATAGTAAGTTTTTAATAATTTGAACTCCATCATTAAGTTGAGAAGCGTAAAAACTTAAAATAAAATCATTGAAAAAGCTTAATATTAATAAAGCTATAGAAAAATGTTCTAATAATATAAAATCATAAATCTTTTTAAAAAAATGTATGTATTTAAAGCAAATTAATATAAAAATTAACATAGGTATATACATAGTAAGAGTTAATTTGAAAATCCTTTCTCCATAAGGAAAAAGTGTGTCAAATACTTCATATATTATAGTTGCAAGCAACATAGAATATACAGTTATTATTGTATATACTGCAGTATGTGCAGTTAATGCATTAAAAAAATGTTTTTTAAAGAAAAACCAAACTATTGTTATTCCAAATATATGTGCAAGTATTGCACCAAATATTGGATTATCTCCCAAAGTACCAGTAATTATAGAAGATGAAGATAGTGAAAATAATAATGAAGTAACTATGAATTTTTTTCTATCTATATTTGGGGGATTTTCGCAAAAAAGAATAAAGTAGCTTATAAAAACACATTGGTATATGCTTGTTAATGTATCAAAAAAGTTTAAGATCAAAATAAAATCCTCCTTAAATATATTTAATTAAACAAATTGTCATTTTTATAATTCATATAAAAATATGAAATACATTCATTATTGGATTGATTATTATATAATAGAATTATTTTACTTTATAAATTATAAAGCATAATAATGTAGATTTCAATAAATATCGATATGTATAAAGTTTTTAGTTATAAATAGTAAAAAATAAGGACATAAAAATATTAAACTTTTATGTCCTTACCTTTTATAGGAATTTATGTATTTGTACATTATCCTATTTAAATTTAATTATCTTAATTTTTTTAATGATTCTGGTAATTCTTCAACACCAGAAAAGCCTAATGATGCAGGAGATATTGTTACAATAAGAGAAACAGAATTTTTTAATATTTTTGCTAATAAATTTTTCAAAAAAAACTCCTCCTTTAATTAATTTATTTGGTAATTAAGTTGATTATAACCAATACTTTTCACCAATAGTAAGTATAAAACATTTTTGGTTAAAATTCAACAAAAAAGGTACCACTTGAATAAAAAAAATTGTAGTTACGTTTACAAAATAAAGTGTAAATGTTTTTTTATATATAGAAGAATAAAATTATATGTAGGAGAGAGTAGTTGTTATGAAAATAAATAGTGAATATTATAAAGAATTAAGAAAGAAAACAGAAAACATATTGAAGGATTACCCTTATTATAAAATGGCAAAAGAAGTTCCAGAAATTAATATATTGAAACTGATAGACAAGAAAGTGCTTGATTTGAGAGAAGATACTTTTAATGTGGATTATATAGAAAACATAATTAAATCAGTAAATTATGTTTTAGATAGATTAGATTATGAAAGTAAAAAAATAATTGATGGTTGTTATTTTAGAGATGATATAAGTAATGATGAATTACAAAAAGAATTAATGATAGATAGGAATAAATTTTATAGATTAAAAAGAAAAGCACTTGAAAAGTTTATGATAGTATTAGCTTATTAAATTTAAAAATAGTTAATTTATATTGATAAGATATTACAGAAAAATGTAATATCTTATTTTTTATGATAAATAGTTACAAAATTATGTGCAATAATGAAACTATTAAATAGTTGAAAAAAGGAGAGAATGTTAAACTCTATTTGTAGCCAAGGGGTTATAAAAAAATAAATTCAATTGAAAAATTAGGAGGAAAAATTATGTCAAAAGAATCAATTCAAAGAAATCAATTAGCAGATTATTTAATGGTAGGAGGCAATTATGAATTAATGGGAGTTGGATTTAATACTTTAGATGAAAATCCAACAGCTCAAGTAGATACAAAAACTTATATAAATGATAAGTGTAGTACAAGTGTAATAAAAGGATATCAAACTCAATTCTCTTATACATCAGATTTAATTAAGTCAGAAGCAGCAGTAATGGCTATATATAATGTAGGAAGAAATCAATTAACAGGATCAGAAGCAGAATTTGATTATGTTAGAGTAGAATTATTTGAACCAGTTGCAGAAAAGGAAAATACATTTAAAGCAAGAAAGTTCAATGTTACATGTGAAGTTGCAAGCTTTGCAGGAGCAGGTGGAGAAAAGGTTGTAGTAAGTGGAAATCTTTATTCAAATGCAACACCAGTAGAAGGTGAATTTAATACAACTACAAGAATTTTTACAGAAACTAAATAATTAAATGATAGGGGAGATAAATATGATTATTAATGGAATTACACTAGAAGACTTGGATATTTTTGATGTAGAAGTGGCAGAAAAGTGTGAAAGAGCACTAGATAAGGTAAAGGAAGTTTCAAATATTAAGGATGATCTTAAAGGATCACAAGTTATAAAGAGACAATGTATTGCTATTAATGAATGTTTTAATGAGTTATTTGGCGAAGGAACAGATAAAAAAGTATTTGGAGGAAAAATGAATATAATTACATCTCTAAAAGCTTTTGAAGAATTAATACTTGCAGTTAAAGAAAAAAGTGCTGAACTTGAGAAAATTTCAAGTAAGTATTCACCTAATAGAGCCAAAAGAAGAAGTAGTAAATAATGAATATTTTGGTTGATTTATTGCCAAAAAAAGTAGATATAGATGGAAAGTATTATGAGATAAATTGGGACTTTAGAACATCTATATTATTCGAAATGATGATGGATGATGTAGAGCTTAGTGATAAGAAAAAGCTTATAAAGGGTATTGAGTTATATTATCCAGTTATTCCTGAAAATTTGGAAAAAGCTATTGAAAAGATAATATGGTTTTATAGTTGTGGCAAAGAGAATAATAATGAGAGTGGGACAGTTAGTAATTCTAAAAATGATAAAATTTACTCCTTTGATTATGATGATGAATATATATTCTGCATTTCTATCTCAATATGGGATAGATCTGCAGGATATAGAAGATTTGCATTGGTGGAAGTTTAAAGCTATGTTTAAATCTTTAAATGAAGAAAATCAAATAGTAAAGATTATGGGGTATAGAGCTATGGATATTCCAAATGATATGCCAAATGATCAAAAAGAATTTTATAGGAAGATGAAAAAACTTTATGAATTGCCAAGATCTAAGTCTGAAATAGAAAAGGTAAGAGAAATAGAAAATGCTTTATTAGGTAATGGTGACTTAAGTAAAGTTCTTTAAAATGTAATTTTTAGTTTTTTAGAAAGGGGTGAAGATTATGGCAGATAGAATGACTCTTGAAGTAGAAGTGAAGATTTTGGAAGATCCTGTAAAAATGGCTGCTGAAAATTTGAAGTCAAAATTTAAAAGTTTAGTTTCTGAATTAAATGATATTACATCAGGCATAAAATATGGTTTTTTAAGTGTTAGTGATAGAATAGTAGAAATTGCAGGAGATATGGGAGGAGAATATTCAAATAAAATATCTAATATTAGTTCTACGTGGGAGAGTGTATCAGAAGGTATATTAGAGAAGTTTAAAGAACCTATGGGTAAGGTATCAGATATTGTTTTTAATGTTGTGAGTGAGATAGCTGATTATTTAAATAGCGCTGATGTTCAAGGAATCATAGATGAAATAGTAGTTAAAACTAATGAAGTAATCGATGTAGCTGGTAAAGTTATAGATGAGATATTACCTATTATATTAGATGGACTTGGATGGATTGTAGAGAATAGTGAAGTAATTATAGCTGGAATAGCAGGTATTGGCGCAGCCTTCTTAACCTTTGAAGTTGTATCTCTTATAGTATCAGTTATAGAAACACTTCAAGTATTTCAAGAAGCTATTGTGGCTACTGGAAGTATTATGGAGGCATTTAATATAATATGTGAAGCAAACCCATACGCAATTATTGCAGCAGCTATTGTAGGAGTAGTAACTGCTCTTGTAGTACTTTGGAATACTAGTGAAGGATTTAGAGAGGTTGTTACTGGAATTTTTGAATCTATAGGTGAAGTAATGAGCAGTGTTTGGAATGCGCTTGTAACATTTTTTACAGAGACAATCCCATCAGCATTTCAAAGTTTATGTGACTTTTTTGCAGGAATTCCAGAGTGGTTTTCTAATTTATGGGGACTAATATCAGAAGTTTTTTCTACAGGATGGAAAGCAGTAGTAGATTTCTTTACGGAACAAATTCCAGCTTGGCTTGAATCTATATGGAATTGGTTTAATAAATTACCTGAGTATATTGGATATGCATTAGGTTATGCATTAGGTAAAGTTATTGAATTTGGAGCTAACTGTATTAACTGGATTGTCAATGATTTACCAGGCATAATAAGTGGAATAATAGATTGGTTTAGAAGGTTACCGGGGAATATATGGAACTTTTTATGTGACATAGTATCTATTGTAAAGGGTATTGGTGTTGGTTTTGAAATTGAAATGCCTAATCTTAATAAAATTACTGAAGGAAAAATAGGAGATATGACCAAAAGAATTAAGGCAGCTGTTCAATTAGAGACATCAAAGGTATGTTCTAATGTAGTAGGTGGACAAATGAATGGAATGTTCAATTCAAGTATAACTAACAATGATAATGGTATAGTACAAAATATAACTATTAATCAACCAGTAAAATCTCCAAGTGAAACTGCTAGAGCAATTAGGAGAGCAGGGAGGGATTTAGCTTTTGGATAATAAAAAATTAAATATAAAATTGATTAGTAAAGAAAGATCTATAGAGATAAAAGATGAATATAAACTTTTAGGTATAGAAGGAATTGAAAGTGCTGATTATGAGATAAATGTAGTAAGTAACTCCCAATATGATGGTGGAATTTTAAATAATAAAAGAATTGCATCAAGAACTATAAATATATCAGCAGAATATACAGGAAAAGAAGATTTTGTTTTACAAAGAGAAAGATTAATAAACATTTTTAATCCTATAAATTCAGGATCTTTAATAATAAATTTTGGTGAAATTTATGATGAAAGTGCTAAACAAATAGACTATGAAGTAGAAAATTTTAAGATAAATCAAGGAAATATATATGACAAATTAAGTTTTTCTGTTACATTAATTTGTCCAGATCCTTATTTTAAAGATGTAAATGAGATTAAAAAAGTAATAGCAGTATGGAATGGTGGACTTAATTTTAAATTTAAATTACCAACATCTTTTAAAATTAAGTCAATAGAAAAGGATGGAGGATTTCAATGTCCTATTGATATAAAAGGACAAGTTGAATCACCTTTAGAAATTGAATTTGAAGGGCCAGCTGAAAAGCCATGTATTACCAATGTAACTACAGGAGAATTTATAAGAATAAATAGAAGTTTAACTAAAGATGAAACTTTATATATAAATACTGCTTATGGTAATAAGGTGGTTAAGATAAGAGATGGTAATGGAGAAAGGAATGCTTTTAATTATATAGATTTATCTTCTGTATTTTTTTCATTAGCTCCAGGAAAAAATATTGTGAAGTATTCATTTATACAATGAAGGCGACTTAAGTATAAATATAAAAAGACCTACTGCAGATAGAATAATTAATAGGGTGGTAATTACTTTAGATAAAACAGAAGGAAGTAGCTTTATGAAGATACAATTAAAAGAAGGGACTTATGAAGCAGCTCCTACATTAATAAGAGAGGGAAATGTTTATGAATTATCCTTAGCTAAAGTAATTGTACCTAAACAAGGAAAGATTCAAGTTATAGATGAAAGAACTGATGAAACACTTTGTGGAGGTATAAGACCAAGGACTTTTATTAATTATGAAAATGAGGTTAAGAAGTATAATGATATGATTACTAAGTTAAATCAAGACTTTAATTATATTTCATAAGGAAATGGAGTACTTATGGAGAGTTTGAATTCCATGTAAGAAATTTTAATAAAGAATTATTAAAAAGAGGCAATATTATATTAATTGATAATGATATGAGTAAGGCTGGAATAATTGAATATATAGAAATAAGCGATGAAAATGGTGAGGATATTAAGATAAAAGGTTTTAGTCTTTTATATATGCTTACTTATAGACTTGTTATTCCAAAGGATGATCAAAATATATATCAATTTAAAAATTATGCATCTGAAATAATGAAAGGATTAGTAAAAGATAATGCAATAATAGAAGGTAGCAGAAAGATTCCTAATTTAGCTGTAGGAAATACTTCAAATCTAGGAAGAAAGTTTGAGTATAAAGTATGTTATACAAATCTTTGTGATGAAATAACAAAATTGTGTAATATAAGTGGATTAGGGGCCACTATAGATTTTGATTATATAAATAAAAAATTGATTTTTAAAGTATTAGAAGGAAAGAATCTTACTTATTATCAAAATATTAATCCACCAGCTATCTTTGCTTTTGAATATGATAACATTAAAAGTCAGAATTATATAGAAAGTAGTATACCTATGAAGAATTGTGCATATGCCGTAGATAATAATTCAAAATTATCTGTTATTAATAATTCAGTTTCAGGTTTAAATAGAAGAGAAATGTTAGTTGATGCTAAAAAGTCTAAATTAAGTAGTGATGTTACAAAGGTAGCTTTGACTAACCTAGATAATAATAATGAAATATGTTCTTATGAATGCGAGGTAAATCCATTAGGGTATAGAGATACATGGGATATTGGAGATATAGTAACTAGTATTAGCAAAAAATATAACTTTGAGGTTAATAGTAGGGTAAGTGAGGTTAAAGAAACTTATGAAAATAACTGTATAAAGGTAGAGCCTACCTTTGGAGATATAATTCCAACAGTATTAGATATTATAAAAGATAATAGTAGCAATGGCTCTATAGCTATTAGTGAAGCAAGTTACTTATAAAAATATATATTAAGGAAGGTGAATTTATGGCAGAGGTAAGCAAGGATGCAGTATTTAGACGTTTTAATGGAAAAGAGTATGAAAGAATAAATTTCAAAACTAAAGCAAGTTTAGTAGATCAAGATGGATCTCATAGATTTGTATCAGATACAGAAAAAAATAAGTGGAATGGTAAAGCAGAAAAAAATGTAGCTACTCAAGGTCAAAATGGACTTATGAGTGCAAGTGATAAAGCAAAGTTAGATGGAATAACAGCTAAAGCAAATGCATATGTTCATCCTACTGGTAGTGGTTCTAAACATATACCACCTGGAGGTTCATCAGGACAAATTTTGAGATGGGCAGCAGATGGAACTGCTACTTGGGGGGCAGATAATAATACTACTTATCCAATGGCATCTAGAAGTCAAAATGGAATTATGAGTGCTTCTGATAAAATAAAATTAGATGGAATGGAAGGTACTATAAAAAGTATTGTTTTAAATACATTTTATCCTGTAGGTTCTATATATATATGAGTACAAGCTCTACTAATCCAACTTCTTATATGGGAGGAACTTGGGAAAAATGGGGTTCTGGTAGAGTTCCAGTAGGAGTTGATGCATCAGATGGGGATTTTAGAAATGTAGAACAAACAGGAGGAAGCAAGAGAGAATATGCTAAAGCGTGGATAGGAGCATATAATAATTCGCCACAAACAATTGGATATTTAGCTGATGATCCTGTACCAGATCAACCAGTTTCTTATGGAATTGTGGGTGATCATTTTGAAATCTCAGACAAAATTTATAAAATTAATCATAGTACAAGAGTTTCTGATGCAAATGGTAAAGAAATATCAAAAGTACAACCTTATATTACTTGTTATATGTGGAAGAGAATAAAGTAAAGTAGAAGTTCCTGCTGTAATTTTGCAGGAACTTCTACTTTACTAACATTTTTCATGTTTAATATTCATATATTTTCATAGAAAGAAAAGTAAACATAGTTTAAAAGAAGATAAGTAAAATGTATAAAAATAAGCTGAAAACAAATAAAGATAAGCTAAAATTTTGAAAAAATGTAACATCTATAGTATAATTGTAATAAAAAAATAATAATTATAATTTACAATTTATCTGTAGTATACTTCTTATAAAAGTAGGTGGAAATTTTTATTCTTATGGATAAATTAATAATTTACATAGAACAATAAATAATATAAATCAAAAAGGAGTTGATACCGTGGAAATATATACAATTGGACATTCTAATTATACAATAGAGAGATTAATAGATATGCTAAAGCAGTTTAATATTAATTGTGTTGTAGATATCAGAGGTATTCCTTATTCAAAATATAACTTACAATTTGATTTAGAAACAATAAAGTATTTATTAACCAAGGAAGGTTTTAAGTACATTTACATGGGCAGAGAATTTGCAGCGAATAGGTTAAATAAAGAGTCTTATAATGATGAGGGGTATTGTGATTTTACTAAAGTAGTAAATGAAAAGGAATTTAAAGAGGGAATAGAAAGATTAAAAAATGGGTGTAAAAAGGGATATAAAATAGCTCTTCTAGGAGCAATGCAAGATCCGTTAAGATGTCACAGAAGTATACTTATGGGAAGAGAACTTGAGAAAGAAGGATTTTCAGTTACACATATATTAGATGATTATTCTACAATTACTCAAGATAAGATAGAAAGTAAATTACTAGATAAATATTTTGATGATAGAAATCAGATAAGCTTTGATGTTATACTAGGAAATGAAAAAAGTGAAGAAGACTTATTAAAAGAAGCTTATAAACTTGCTAATAAAGAAATTGGTTATAGAATTGAAAAATTAAATTAAAAATATATTTTTATTAAACTTAGGAGGTATCCTCCTAAGTTTAATTTGTTTTATGGGCTTTTTTGTAAAATTTAAATTAATATCAAAGTTCTGAAAACTTTACTTTAAGAAGGAGATATATAATGTTTATAAGAAAAGATGTACTAAAATTATCAATACCTATTATGATTGAACAAACTTTTGTGGTGTTATTAGGTGTATGCAATACAATGATGGCTGGATATATAGGAGAAGAGGCAGTATCAGCTATTGGAATGGTAGATACTTTAAATAACATATTTATTTCTTTTTTTGCAGCTTTGTCAGTAGGAGCTACAGTAGTGGTGGCTCAAAGTATAGGTAAGGGTGATAATAAAAAGGTAAATGAAGTAGTAAGACAAGCTTTTGTATCAGGTTTTATTGTATCTGTTATAATTACAATTTTTATGTGGATATTTAGAGTTACTATAATAAATATATTTTATGGATTAGCTACAGAATTGGTAAAAGAAAATGCAAAGATATATATTGAGTTTACTTTGATTACTTATCCTTTCATTGCATGTGAGCAGATAGCAAATGGAATTTTAAGAGGTTGTGGTGATACAAAGACACCAATGAAAATAACTATGTTTATGAATATTATTAATATTATTTTAGGTTATTTATTAATTTATGGAGTAAGTATAGGAAGATTAGTAATACCTTCTTTAGGAATAGAAGGTGCAGCAATTGCAATAGCTTTAGCTAGATTAATCGGAACTATAATGGTTATGGTTGTATTAATAAAAGGTATTAATTCAATTAAGCTTAATAGAATATTACCATTTAAATTTGATATGAAAATACAAAAGAATATATTTGGAATAGGGATACCAGCAGGAGTAGAACAACTATTATTTAATGCAGGAAAGTTTATAGTACAAATATTTATAGTAACTATGGGAACTGTATCTATTGCATCTAACACGATAGGTATGTCTATTATTCAGATACCAAATGTAATAGGAAATTCTTTAACTATTGCAGCAACTACATTAGTAGGGCAGTATGTTGGAAGAGATGATATAGATGGAGCAAAAAATGTATTAATGTATTTGAATAATTTTGCTACTTTTTGTATGGTTACATTGGGATTTGTTTTTGTTATTCCTTTTGCATCATTTTTGGCAAAGTTATATACAGATAATGCTGAAGTAATTAATTTATCTGCAAATCTTTTAAAAGCTAATAGTTTAGCTATGATAATATGGCCAAGTGCTTTTGTGTTATCAGCAGGACTTAAAGGTGCAGGGGATACAGGATATACAATGAATACTGCCATTATTGGAATGTGGATATTTAGAGTAGGGATAGGATACTTATTAGGAGTAGAGTTAAACCTTGGAGTAATGGGAGTGTGGATTGGAATGTTCTTGGATTGGTTGATTAGAGCTATATTATATTTATTATATAGAAGAATTGATTTTAGTTGTTGATTATAAGAATATATACATCAAAAGAATACATACATTAAAAGAATATATATATTAAAAGAAACGGCTTTGGACAATATAAAAGAGCATTGCTCTAAATTTAGCAATGCTCTAATATAAATTAACTTTTTAATTACATCTTCGCGTGGAATGTTCTGTTTATAACATCAAGTTGTTGTTCTCTAGTTAACTTGATGAAGTTTACAGCATATCCTGAAACTCTGATAGTTAATTGTGGATATTCTTCTGGATGATCCATAGCATCTAGTAATGTTTCTCTGTTGAATACATTAACGTTTAAGTGATGAGCATCTTGTCCAAAGTATCCATCCATCATGTTGCTTAAGTTAGAAATTCTATCTTCTGGAGTCTTTCCTAATGCATCTGGTATTATTGAGAATGTATTAGAAATACCATCTTGTGAATGTTCATATGGAAGCTTAGCAACTGAGTTTAATGAAGCTAATGAACCTGAGTTATCTCTTCCGTGCATTGGGTTAGCACCAGGAGCAAATGGTTCTCCAGCTTTTCTACCACATGGAGTAGTACCAGTCTTCTTACCATAAACAACATTTGAAGTTATAGTAAGGATTGATTGAGTATGGTATGAATTTCTGTAAGTCTTGTTCTTTCTGATTTTTTGCATCATGTTTTCAACTAAGAATACAGCTATATCATCAACTCTATCATCATCGTTTCCGTATTTAGGGAAGTCACCTTCAACTTCGAAGTCTACAGCTATTCCTTCTTCGTTTCTTATTGGCTTAACTTTAGCATATTTAATAGCTGAAAGTGAGTCAGCACATACTGAAAGACCAGCTATACCACAAGCCATAGTTCTGAATACATCTCTATCATGTAAAGCCATTTGTAAGCTTTCATAAGAGTATTTGTCATGCATGTAGTGAATTACATTTAATGTGTTAACATATAATGTAGCTAACCAATCTGTCATTTTATCGAACTTGTCCATAACTTCGTTGTAATCTAAGTATTCTGAAGTAATTGGTTCCATCTTAGGAGCAACTTGAACACCAGACTTTTCATCTCTACCACCATTTATAGTGTAAAGAAGAGTCTTAGCAAGGTTAACTCTAGCTCCGAAGAATTGCATTTGTTTACCAACTCTCATAGCAGATACACAACAAGCTATAGCGTAGTCATCTCCCCAGTAAGGAGCCATTAAGTCATCATTTTCATATTGAACAGAGCTTGTATCAATAGAAACCTTAGAACAGAAGTCCTTGAATCCTTGAGGAAGTCTTGTTGACCAAAGTACAGTTAAGTTTGGTTCTGGTGATGGTCCTAAAGTGTAAAGTGTATTAAGAATTCTGAATGAGTTCTTAGTAACTAAAGTTCTACCATCTAATCCCATACCACCGATTGATTCAGTAACCCAAGTAGGATCTCCTGAGAAAAGGTCATTGTATTCTGGAGTTCTTAAGAATTTAACTAATCTTAACTTCATAACGAAGTGGTCCATTATTTCTTGTGCTTCTTCTTCAGTTATAACACCATTTCTTAAATCTCTTTCTATATATATATCTAAGAAAGTAGAAGTTCTACCAAGAGACATAGCAGCACCATTTTGTTGTTTTATAGCTGCTAAGTAACCAAAGTATAACCATTGAACAGCTTCTTTAGCGTTAGTAGCTGGAGCTGATATATCTAATCCGTAGCTTTGAGCCATAGCTTTTAATTCTTTAAGAGCTACTATTTGATCAGAGATTTCTTCTCTTAATCTAATAATGTCTTCATCTATACAGCTAACTTCTAAAGATTTCTTTTGTTGAAGCTTGTCTTCTATTAATCTATCAACACCATAAAGAGCAACTCTTCTGTAGTCACCTATGATTCTTCCTCTACCATATGCATCTGGAAGACCTGTAACTATACCAGATTTTCTTGCAAGTCTCATTTCATCTGTATATGCATCGAAAACACCTTGATTGTGAGTTTTTCTATGTTTTGTGAATATTTCAGATATCATTGGATCTACTTCATATCCATAAGCTTTAGCAGCGTTTTCTGCCATTCTTATACCACCTTGAGGCATAACAGCTCTTTTTAATGGAGCATCAGTTTGTACACCAACGATTTTTTCTAGAGCTTGGTCAATGTAACCTGGAGCATATTCATTAATTCCAGATACAGTTTTAGTATCTACATCTAAAACTCCACCATTTTCTCTTTCTTTCTTAAATAATTCACTTACTTCATCCCAAAGTTTAGTAGTAGCTTCAGTAGCACCAGCTAAGAAACTAGCATCTCCTTCGTAAGCAGTGTAGTTAGATTGAATAAAGTCTCTAACATTAATTTCTTTTGTCCATTTACCAGTTTTAAAATTGTTCCATTCTTGTCTCACAACAATTCCTTCTTTCGTAAAAAACTTTAAAATTATTATATTTTTTTATTATGAATTTTAAAAAATAGAGGAAATTAACTAAAAGTAATTATTAGTTCTTGCCTCACACATAATGTAACATTAAATTTGATAAAAATCAATAGAAAAAAGTCGAAAAAATCGTTTTCGAAACTATCTGAAAATTTATACAAAATTGAGTAAAATTCAAGGGATTAGAGTATAACTAACTTTATACCTTATTAAGAGATTTGATGTTTTAGGGGGAGGATAACAGCTAAAGAAAGTTTTATAAGGTTTTGCTAACAGATGATTTAGCTGTTTTTCAAATTATAAATATAGTTGTATTTGTATGGAAAAATAATTACAATAATATTTTGATTTATACACTAATAAATTAATTTGTATAGTAAGAATAATATAAAAAGAAAAAGGGAAAATTAAATTTAGGTTATTAAACTTAGTAAGGAGGTGAATAGCCTTGCTAAAATAAAATATGTTCTTTAGCAAGGTATTTTCATGTTTAAGAGTAAAGATTTATATATGAAAAATATTTATGATCTTAATGGTAAAAAAGTAGGCACTTCTAAAGAAATATTAATTGATTTTTATACTGGAAGAGTATTAGGCTTGGAAATTAACACCTTTGGTTTTAAAAATGACTATGTAGATATAAAAGATATAATTCAAATAGATGAAGAAATATTAATAAAGAAGGTTTCTGAAATAAAAGGAATAAGATTTTCAGATATAAGGGATATGGAGGTAATAGACAGATTAGGTAATAGCAAGGGTGTGGTTGAAGATTTGCTTATAGAAGAAGAGAGTTATGATATAAAAGGGATAATTCTAAATTCAGGAATTATAGATACCTTATTAAAAGGTAAGGAAGTAATTTTAATAAATAATTCAGTTTTGGGTGAGGAATATATACTATATTTAGGTCAGCCTAATATAGTATTTAAAAATATTCCTCATGAGATAAATAGAAATGAAAATGTTAAAAAGGCTTACTAAAAAGCATATTTACATATTTATAATAGTAATTGCAATTTTAATTTCATTATTATATGCTTTAAATATTGCATTTAAAAAAACTATAGATACTATTACTGTTTCATATATAATAGCATATATATTAATACCTTTAAAGAAAATTATAAAAAATAAAAAAATTAAAGATAGTACAGCATCTATATTAATTTTAGGCGGAATTATAACTATAATTAGCATAATTGTAATTTTTGCTTTTCCAGCTATTTTTAAAGAAGCCCCCAATTTTGAACAAGACATTATAAATATAATTGAGACTGTAAAAAGTAAGATAATAAGTTTAAATATAGTAAGTGAATCTTATATTAAATATATTTTTGATGAACTTAATAATAAAATATTAGAGGTAACAGGAGCGTTAACTAATAAATCAATTGATTATTTTATTATAATAGGCAAAAATTTAATATCTTTAGCGGTGATTCCAATAATAGTATATTATTTTTTGTGTGATAATGAAAAAATATCACATAAATTTTATTCATTTATTCCATCCAGTAAACGAAATTTAATAAAAAGTATTTGCAAGGATATTAATAAATTACTTCAAAGATATATAGTGAGTCAGCTGTTTTTATCATTAATAGTTGCAATATGTACCTTAATTATATTAGTAATATTTAAAGTTAAGTTTTTTGTTATATTATCTGTTTTTAATGGAGTTTTAAATATAATACCTTACTTTGGTTCTGTACTTGGAGCTATTCCAATAATATTAATATCATTTTTAGAATCACCAACAAAAGGCTTATGGGTAACTTCTCTTTTGTTTATTGTACAGCAAATAGAAGGCAATATATTATCTCCTAAAATAACAGGTAATAGTATAAATATGCATCCGTTAATAATAATAATTCTATTAATAATAGGAGAAAACTTTGGAGGATTTATAGGAATGATAGTAGCGGTTCCTTTAGGAGTAATATTAAAAGTTATATATGAAGACGTAAATTATTATGTTTTTTAGAAGAAGATTAAAAACATTGACAGATTATAAAAGTTAAAATATAATTAAAAACATAAATTCATATTTAAGCAATGATTAGGATGAGTAAATATATTATTGATATCTAGAGAGAAAGTGGTTTGGTGAAAACTTTTTACAATATATATTGAAGCTACCTAGGAGCTATATTATACTTAAGAGATGCATTTTAATTTGCATAATTAGGGTGGTACCGCGGAAATACAAGTTTTCGTCCCTTTTATTAGGGATGAGAGCTTTTTTTATATTGTAAAAACAATGGAGGTAAGAAAAATGAACAAATTAGGAGCTAATGAGTTAAGAGAAAAGTATTTGAGCTTTTTTGAAAGTAAAGGGCATTTAAGAATGAAGAGTTTTCCTTTAGTGCCTAAAAATGATAATAGTTTATTATTAATAAATGCAGGTATGGCACCATTAAAGCCATATTTTACAGGGCTTCAAGAACCACCAAGAAGAAGGGTTACTA
>CAKVLD010000018.1 GCA_934755305.1 uncultured Clostridium sp.
GTATTGAAATAGTTGAAGACTCGTAAACACTATCTAAATTGTACTCGTTTAACAGTAACATGGGATGTATTGAAATTTTTATTTCTCTACTATAATACCTTTTATATTTTTTGTTTAACAGTAACATGGGATGTATTGAAATTAGTTTAGAGCAATTAAAATACTTAAGAAGTGAACTGTTTAACAGTAACATGGGATGTATTGAAATCCACAGAAGTCAAAGTTTATTACACATTCATTGTTGTTTAACAGTAACATGGGATGTATTGAAATAGTTGAAGACTCGTAAACACTATCTAAATTGTACTCGTTTAACAGTAACATGGGATGTATTGAAATTCAAATTGCTCTGCAATACCATTAATTTTTAATATGTTTAACAGTAACATGGGATGTATTGAAATTCCAATTCATGCATAAGTTCTTTAGAAGCGTTAAGTTTAACAGTAACATGGGATGTATTGAAATCCGACTTTATTAACAAACTCTGAATATCTTATTCCGTTTAACAGTAACATGGGATGTATTGAAATTTTTTAACAATGCCGTTACTAGTAAAACAAATAATAGTTTAACAGTAACATGGGATGTATTGAAATTTGTTTTCTATAGAGTCTTGAATATCTTTGCTATATGTTTAACAGTAACATGGGATGTATTGAAATGTTTTGATTTCTTCAACTTTCCATCCCTTAAAATTGTTTAACAGTAACATGGGATGTATTGAAATTGCAACTATTAGAAATTTGTTGAAGGCTATAATTTGTTTAACAGTAACATGGGATGTATTGAAATTATAAAACATATCAACTTACTAAGAATTAAAAATAGGTTTAACAGTAACATGGGATGTATTGAAATATGGAACCTATATATTGTTCTAAAGTACCATATACGTGTTTAACAGTAACATGGGATGTATTGAAATATACAAGTGCTAGTTGATGGCATTTGGAATTGATAAGTTTAACAGTAACATGGGATGTATTGAAATTAATATATTTTATACAGCTATAACTCGTGCAAAAGAGTTTAACAGTAACATGGGATGTATTGAAATAGACTTAATTGTTCAAGTTTTGTATAAGTTTTTATGTTTAACAGTAACATGGGATGTATTGAAATTAAGGTAGAGAAAAACGCACCAGCAAAGGCTGAGGGTTTAACAGTAACATGGGATGTATTTAAATCTGTATAGTTATTAAGCTCGGAGCTTCTTAAAATTCGTTTAACAGTAACATGGGATGTATTGAAATTTAAAATTTATATTATCCAAACTTGAGATAATGTTCTTTATTTAGAGCATTTATTTTTTTGCAAAAAATTATAAAAGAATTAAATATACCTTTAGGGATGAAGATTATTGGATTATCATTTTCAGATATAGGAACTTCAGATAAAAACTAAAGAAAACAGATGAAATAAAATGTAGAAAAAATGATTTTAAGAAGAAAAGCAAATGGTAAATTACTTAAAGTAGCTTCATGTGTTTTTGTTATAGCTTTAGCTATAGGGACTAAGGGCATGGCAGTAAAGGCAGCAGATTATTATATATCTCCAAATGGAAATGATAGAAATTTAGGAACATATTCTTCACCTTTTAAGAGTTTTTCAAGAGCTCAACAAGCTGCATCTTCAGGTGATACAGTATATATTATGGAGGGAGTTTATAAGGATTTTAAAATAGACAAGGAAGATAGTAACTACTATTATGTAAATGAAATAAATAAGAGCGGAATTTTATATAGAGCATATTCATCAAAGAATCCACCAGTATTTGATTTTTCAAATATTCCAACTAACAAGCGTGTTGCAGCTTTCCATATAGCACCAAAAACTACTAATGTAACATTTTTGTGTATGGAAGTTACAGGAGTTCCTGTAGGTAATCAGAAACAATCTGAATGTTTTAGAGTAGAAGGTAATGCTACTTTTAATCAAGTATCTTGTCATGATAATAATGCAAATGGTTTTTATTTTATAAATCATGCTACAGGTAGCTGTATTAAATGTGATTCGTACAATAATATTGGTACAACAAGTAATTCTATAGGTAATACTGATGGTTTTGGTGCCCATGCTGATGGTGTTACTTTTAAGGATTGTCGTGCTTGGAATTGTAGTGATGATGGTTATGATTGTTTAAGTTCTAAGGGATCTAATACTTTTGATGGATGTTGGGCTTTTAATATGAGAGCTGGTGGAGATTCTAATGGTTTCAAAATAGGGGGATATGGTACTGGTAGAGTTCCTAGCACTGTTCCTGTTCATGTTGTTAAGAATTGTTTAGCTGCTAATAATGCTTCTCATGGTTTTTATGCAAATCATCAACCAGGTCAATCTGCTACTTGGACATATAACACTGCTTATAATAATAGAGCTGGTAATTTTGATATGTTAGAAAGAGTAAGTATTACTGATGCCACTGATATTCCAAGTACTAGAGAAGTGTTGCATTATAATATAGCTTTTGCTGGAACAAGCTTTAAAAATGCTAATTTACCTGCAAAGAATTATACTAATAATTCTTGGTTAAAGAAAGGTGTAAAGGTATCAGCAGATGATTTCCAAAGCTTAGATGTTAATCAATTAACTAGAAAGAGAGGGGCTAATGGTGTCCTTCCAAATGTAACTTTTATGCATTTAAATAGCAATAGTGATTTAAAGGGAATGGGATGTTTTAGATAATAATATAATTTTAAATCCAGCAGGAAGCTTAATTTTAAATAGTAATATGATTATTCGAGATATTTTAGCTAGTGAGCTTATTAATGGGATAATTAATTGTGGTGCAATAATTTTTATTTTGTATTATATGTGTAGCAAGTCTGTTACTTTAACAGGAATAACTTTTGCACTATTTTTAATAGATGTTGTTATTACTATATTTACAAAGCCAAAGATCTTGGAGTTTAATAAGTATCTTATTTCAGATGAATACTATGACTCCACATTAAGTTTGTTATGGGGATCAAAATCAGAAGTAAGATTTGTTGTAGAAGGACAAAGTTTTAGAGTTTTAGTAGGAACTGTTCCAGAAAAAGATAGTATAACTACTAATGAATACGAAAGATTTAAGGCTCAGTTATATATTGATGGAGAATATATTACTACAAAAAATCATACAAGCTCTAAGCTTAATTTTCCTAGAGGTAATAGAATAGAATTTGATTATGAATTTGAAGAAGAAGGAAGACATGAAGTTAAATTACTACTAACTTCTTCTAAGGATGAAGTTCATATTGATGCTATTGATGTTAGAGGAAAGCTATTAGAACAAGATATGGTTACAGATGAGAATGAAAATATACAAAAACCATTATATAAGTACTATAAAAAAAGTAATAATACTTATTGTTATCTCTTAAGCCCCGATAATTATTTGGACAAGTAGCTAAAGTTGTTGATGGAAATGGAAATGCTACACAATATATATATGATGGATATGGAAACCTAGCTATTGTAACTAATGCTTTAGGAGAAACTACTACTTATACTTATGATAATAATAAAAATCGACTTTCTATGACAGATGGAAATGGAAATACTGTGAAGTACAAGTATAATGCAGCTAATAAAGTATCTAAATATATTGCAGCAAATAATGGTTCTCTTGAAGGAAAAGAGCAATCTTATACATATAATGCTGATGGAAGCATTAAGAATGTTAAAGATAGAAATGGTAATGTAATTAGTTATGAATATGATGCATTTGGTAGAAAGATAAAAGAAACTAACGGAGATAATGTTACTACTTATGAGTATGATAATGTAGGAAATGTTATAAATATTAAAGATCCAGTTGAAACTACATCTTATAAATATGATGCAGAAAATAGAACAGTATTAAAAGATATAGAAGGTAAAGGAAGCTTTACATATACTTATGATATAAAATCTTCTGATCAAGATAACAAAATTGAGCATGGAGAAAAGATTGAGGATAGTACTGGTAGAGAAATATTAAAAACTTTTGATGCTACTAATAGATTAAGTAGTGTAGAATCTAATGATAAAAAGATAGATTATACTTACTATTCAAATGGTGCTTTAAAAGAAATTAAGTTCCCTGATAATTCTATAGAATCTTATACTTTTAATAAGAATAATACTCTTAATGAATTAAAACATATAGATTCAAATGGAAATGTAACAGATACTTATAGATATAGTTATGATAATAGCAATAATATTACAAAGATTAATGATAATTCTGGAACAAAAACATATTCATATGATAAATTAAATAGAGTAAAGCAAGAGATAGCTCCTACAGGAGTAGAAAAACAATATACTTATGATAAAGCAGGAAACAGATTAACAGAAACTGAAATAAGTAATGGAAATTCAAAGCTTACAAATTATGAATATGATAATGAAAATAGGCTGTTAAGAACTTACACTAATACTAATGAAGAAACTACATATAAGTATGATAATAATGGTAATCTTCTGTCAGAAGTACAATTAAATACTTCAACAAATGAAATAGAAAAGACTAGAATATTAAATTATGATTCATATAATAGACTAATAGATGTTAGTGAAGATGGTAAGCTTTTAGAAACTAATAAGTATAATTCAAAAGGTTTAAGAGTAGAAAAAGAAGCATCAGGAAATATTACTAAGTATCTTTATGATGGAGAAGATGTATTACTTGAACTTAATGGTTCTAATGATGTAACAGCAAAAAATATATATGGTACAAAACTTTTAAGCAGAGAAGTTAACTCTGAAACTGGATATTATAAGTATAATGGTCATGGAGATGTAGTAGCTTTAACTAATCCAACTGGACAAACTTTAGCAAAATATACTTATGATACCTTTGGAAATATAGAAAGTACAGAAGGAAACTTTAATAATCCATATAGATATTCAGGATATGTATATGATGAAGAGGTAGATTATTATTATTTACAAAGCAGAATGTATGATCCAGAGATAGGAAGATTTCTGCAAGAGGATACTTATACAGGAGATATTACAGATCCGTTAAGTTTAAATAGATATACATATTGCCATAACAATCCAGTAATATATGATGATCCAAATGGACATTGGATTCATGTAGCAATTGGAGCAGCTGTAGGTGCAGTAGTAGGGGCAACTGTCAATGTAGCTCGTACAGCAATTAAAGATTTTAAAGATGATGGTAAGTTTAATGCAGGATGGAAGACTTATGGAAAAGCAGCTGTTAAAGGTGCAGCAGTAGGAGCTGCAGTAGGTGTAGGAGTTACTACTGTAGGAGTAGGAACAACATTAAAAGTAGTAAATGCAGTATCAACTGCAAAAGATATATATAAGGCATCTAAAAAGTCAACCAAGAGTGTAGTAACTACAGTAGCTACGAATTATTTAGGTGGAAAAGCAGCAAAAGCAGCCACAAAGGTCATAAAGAAAGTAGCAAAACCTGTTGTAGGAATGACGTTAAATTCTGTACAAAGTAAGGGAGCTATAAAGGATAAGCTTGCAAATGTAATATCAGTTAAGAATATAACTGATAAGGTAAACAATATTTCTACATCTTTAAAGAGAAACTTTAATACTATAAAACCTAGTAGTGTAGTTAATAGTAATGCTACAAAGTTAAATAATAAGTTAAGTAAAAGTACTGCTACAGAACTTAAGAATAATGCAAGTAAGAGTAGTTTAAATAAAAAAGTAAATGGAACTAGTAAGACATTTACTCTACCAGGTGATGCTAATAGACCTGTATGCTTTGTATCAGGAACACTTGTAAAATCAGAATTAGGAAGTAAAGAAATACAAGATATCCAAATAGGGGACAAAGTATATGCTAAGAATGTAGCAACTGGTAAAGTAGATTTAAAAGAAGTTAAGAAAACATTTGTAAATGAAACTAATGTTTTGGTACACTTAGTTGTAAAGAATAGTGATTCTAAAGAAACAAAAATAGATACAACAACAAACCATCCTTTCTATGTACAAGGTACTGGATGGATACCTGCAAAAGATCTAAAGACAGGAGATTCCCTTGTTTTAGTAGATGAAAGTATAGCAGAAGTATTTAGTGTAGAAATAGAAAAACTTGAAAGTCCTGTTACTGTTTATAACTTTGAGGTGGAAGACTATCATACTTATTATGTAGCTGATATTGGAGTATTGGTACATAATGATTGTAGTGTTGGTGGTAAGGCTACTAAGGGGGTAAGTGAAGCTGGAAAACTTAAATCAGTTGGAAATGGAGTATGGGAGTCAACGGAAGGACTTATTTATGGTCAAGGGTCTAAACAAGGTAATAGAGTATTACATGTTCTTGAACATGCATCACCTGACCCAACTAAGCCATTACATTCAGTATTCAACGTTCCAAAAGATAAAGTTTTAGGTGTAGTTGATGAAGCTTGGTCAATGCGAAGTGGTGTAACACCAACATTACAGAAGAATGGAAATCAAGCTTTTAATATTCCAATGGGAAGAGTAGTTGGTACGAATGGAGAAACATCAATTAGAATTGTAGTTAAAAATGGAACATCTGAGGTAGTAACAGGATTTCCAGTCAAATAATAAAGGAGGAGAAAAATATGATATATTGTCCGTTCTGTGATGGTCAAGGAGTAATAAATAAGGCAACTATAAAAGGAACAGAGGTGGTATTGTACATTTGTGATGAGTGTGATACTGTGTGGAGAGATACAGATATAACAGAAGATAATTGTGATAACTTCGAAGGTGTAATGAGTGCCATAGGGAGAAAGGCATTATGGTCAGAACTTATAGATGTAGAAAGATTATAAGTCGATAGGGATAGATTGAAACTAATAGCATAATTAAGAATATACTTACTGCATAATTTGAGTAATTTGTTAGTGTAATATATCTTAGATAAAGATTATGAAAAAATAAACTGCATAATATAAATAATGCAGTGAAAGAAGTTGAGAAGGTTAATGTTTCAGTGATGGAGCATTAACCTTTTTTTCATTTACTGAAATAATTATAGAAGCTAAGAGAACTAGGATTGAAGACTATCATAAGCTGAAAGATAAGGAAATCCTAGGTTCAATAATTCCACTTAAAAGTTAATGAAATTAAGAACATAATATATGTAGTAGAAAAAGATAGAAAAGCACTGAAAAATAAAAGAAATTGAAGAAATAATAAATAGTAACTAATCAGAATAAAGAATGACTAAGTAATTAACATACAAAAGATAATAAATCAAGAAAGATAATAAATATAATTGATTAAGATGAAGTAATAAATGTATCAGTTAAAGAAAATCTAATCAGATAAAAACTAAAGTAATAATCAATGTTTCTAATGAAGGAAGCATTAACTCTTTTTCTATTTCAAGAAGGATGGATTGAGTATAGATAAATCAGATTTCAATGGAATATATTAAGAACTAATTGAATTACTAGGTTTAGAAGTAACTATAAAAATACATGAATATTTCAGAGGTCAACAAGTAAATTTTCCTATGAGGTTACATTCCAAAGCTTATGTAATGAAGGAACTTCAAGGTAAATCTGTAAGCGATAGCAAAGAAATTGCTAAGAAATTAGGTTATACAGATAACTGGATAACAAAATTGTTAAAGAAAAATGAAAGGAGTAATAACAATGAATGAGATAGTAGAGAGCTTCAAGAGAAGTCTAATTGAAGATGGTAAGAGTCCTAAAACTATTGAAAGCTATATTGGAGATATAAAAGCATTCATAGAATTTCTAGGAGATAAGGGAGTTGAATTCAATGGTAATCTACAACGATTCTACATAGTAAGTTATAAGAACTTTCTGGTAGAAAATAACTATTTTGAGGCTATGATAAAAGATGAATGTATTATAAGAAAATCTTTTGATGGGGAATTTATAGGGATAGATATATTAAAAAAAGAGTCATAATAATACAGTCAAGAAGTTAAAGGGATTAATGTTTAAGTAATTGAAATATTAATCCTTTTTAACGTATAAGAAAGAACCGTGAATTTGAAAATACATTATTCCTAAATTGAGGTAAAAATATAAATATTTACATATAAAAATGTAAATGATAAAATATTGGTAAGAAAAGAAAAATAGGGGATTATAATGAAAAATAGCAGAGAAAGGATTAAAAAGTTAATTGTACAAGCTTTATTAGTAGTTATGGCTACAGGCTGTATTAATTTAAATCCTGTAAAAGTAAGTAGTGAAACAAAAGAAGAGGGGAATAGCTTATTATCTAAAGATTTAGATGGTGATGGCTTAAAAGACGGTTTAGAAGAAGTATTTAGGGCAGACTCTAGAAAAGTTGATACTGACGGTGATGGATTATATGATTTTACAGAAATAAAGTTAGGTCTTGATCCAGCCAAAGATGATAGTGATAATAATGGAATTTATGATAGCAGTGAGGATTATGATAATGATGGATTAACTAATTTAGAAGAAGTATCTTTAGGAACAGACTTAACTCAAAAAGATACAGATGGTGATGGTTTATCTGATTTTGAAGAAGTTAAAGTTTATAAAACTTCACCAGTAATAAGTGATACAGATGGTGATGGTCTTTTTGATGGTGATGAAGTTAAGCTTAACTTAGATCCTAATAAATCATCTTCTGATGGAGTAACAAAAGATAGTGAAAGAATGATTGAACAAACTTTATCTAGTAATAGAATATCAGAAGTGGCTTTAGAAGGTGAATGTGAATTTAAACCAACTTTAAGTGGGATGGTAAAGGGATCTCTAGATAGAAATGTCTTTATAAATTCTTATGATACTACACCACTTATGGATATTAAGGGAGTTGTAGGAGAAGGGATTAATATTGATTCTAAGTACAAAGATAATGAAGAATTAACTTTAAGTTTTGATTATACTAATTATTTAAAGAATAATGACGAAGATAGAGTGAATAATATGGAAATTTGCCATTATGAAAATAATAGTTTTACTATTTTAGATACAATAAATGATAAGGAAAATAAGTGTTTAACTACTAAAATTAATAAGCCAGGAATTTACTTCATGATTAATAAGGAAGATGCTTTGCAAAGTAAAAGAAAGAGAGATAATAAAACAGCTCTTTCTACTAACAAATTATTTAGAGGTACTTCATCATCTTCTAATGATTCAGATTATGATGGAATTGAAGATAATGTAGATACAGCACCTAATAACAATAATTTTATAGGTAATCTAAAGACAGGTTTTGCAACTTCTAAAGTTTCTTATATTATGGATTATAGAAATTTCTTTGCTACTACTAAAAAATATAATAGCAGTATTGCAACTATTTCATCTTTATTTTCTTCTGTTATTTATAATGGAAGCTCATATGATGGTATGAATCTTACTAAATTTATGACTAAGCATGGAATTAAAGATGTTAATGATTATAATTTAGCTAGTATGTATACTGATTCTGATGTTTCAGAAGCTTATATTGGTCATAGAAAAGTTACTTATAATGGAGTTACTAAAGAAATTATTGTAGTAGTTGTTAGAGGAACAAATGGAACTATTAAAGAGTGGGAAAGTAATTTTGATATTGGTAGTACTATTAATAAGAGCAAATTTTCAGATTGGACTATAACTTCAAATCATAAAGGTTTTGATGTAGCTGCTACTAGAATATTAAAATGTATAACTGATTATGAAAGTAAATCATATTTAGATAAATCAGCTAAGAAAGCTTATTGGGTAACAGGACATTCAAGAGGAGCGGGTATTGCTAATATTTTAGGAGCAAGGTTAGTTGATGCTTCAAAGGATGTTTATTGTTATACATTTGCAGCACCTAATACTACTACAGCAAGTAATGCTACTAATACAACTACTTATGCAGGAATATATAATGTTCTAAATAAAGATGATTTTGTGCCATATTTGCCTGTTACTGCCTGGGGATTTAAACATTATGGAAAATCTTATACTATAAGTATAGATGAAAATTACGAAAAAGAATGGGAAAGCTTAACTGGAATTGGTGATTATAATCCTGATACATTAGGTATGGAAAAGACCTTAAATGCTATTTCTAAAATAATAAGTAATAGAAATGATGCATATGTACTTAGCTGTAGATGCCATGGAAATGGAAGTAATGATAAAATAACTATTAAGAATCGTGGAACTTCAAAAGAAAGTAGAGAAAAAGCTATTGCTAAAATACCATCAAATGCAATGCCATATTGTAAAATAACTAGATATAATGGTACAGGCATAGTAGGATGGGATTTTACTGTATGTCAACAACCAGAGTATTTTATGCAGCTTCTTGCAGCTTTTATGGCTAAAAAAATAGATGCTTATAGATTTGGAGTTGAGTTAAATATAGCAGATAGATATGAAGCTGCTAAATCAGGAATTGTAAGATCAGGCTTAGGTGGTCTTGAACATCCACATTATACTGAATCTTATTATTTACTTTCAAAGCATATATAAAAATTATGGGGTGAAAATTTATGAAGAAAGTTACTATATTCTATCTAATTGATTTGGTGTGGATAGTAGTATTTGCAGTTTTGAGTTTTTTGGAGAATAAATCAAAAGATATAGGTCTTGGAGCTCTTGAAAGTCTTGGAAGGTTTTATTTATTTTTAGGACTTTGTATTTTGGGAGTTGTGGCATTAATAGTTGTTTTGATTAGTAAAAAAATATATGATGCAAAAAAATATATGATGCAAAAAAACATATAATTCAAAAAAATATATTTTGTGATTTAAAAGAATGAGTTAGCACCTTTGTGTTGCTCATTCTTTTTTGTTTTTACATAGTAAATTTGTACTTTAGAAGAAATTAAGAATATTACTACTTATGCAGGGAATAATATATATTTTTTGGGAAAACATATTATTGATACAAAGTATTAATTATATAAAAAGAAAGAAGGGATATAATGAAAAAAGTTCAATCAACATGCAATTATTGTGCACTAGCCTGTAACTTAGATTTTTATGTTGAAGATGACAAGATTGTAAAGGTCATACCTACAAAAGGCTATCCAGTTAATGATGGTTTTTCCTGTATAAAAGGTCTTTCTTTAGACAGGCAAGCTACATTATTTAAGTGTTCTCCTCTGCCAAGAGTAAAACAAAAAGATGGTAGTTTTAAAGAGATAGAGTGGGAAGATGCTTATAAGTACGTGGCAGAAAAATTTTTAGAGTTACAAGATAAATATGGAAAAGAAAGCATAGCTGGTATTAGTACTGGTCAATTAACAACTGAGGAATTTGCTCTTTTAGGGCATATTATGAGAAACTTTTTGCAAACAAATCTTGATGGTAATACTCGTCTTTGTATGTCAACAGCTGTTGTAGCTCATAAACATAGTTTTGGATTTGATGCACCTCCATACACATTAAAAGATGCTGAACTTTCTGATACCATAATTTTAATTGGATCTAATCCTGTAATAGCTCATCCTATATTATGGGGAAGAATAAGAACTAATAAAAATAAGAAATTAATTGTTATAGATCCAAGAGAATCAGAAACAGCTATCCATGCTGATTACTGGTATGGGATTAAGCCAAAGACAGATTTAACTTTACTTTATGCAGTATCTAATATCTTAATAGAAAAAGACTATATAGATAAAGATTATATTGAAAAATATACAGAAGGATTTGAAGACTTTAAGAAATTTGTTAAGAAATATACTGTACAAAAAGCTGCTAAAGCTACTGGAATATCAGAAGAGAGAATATTAGAATTAGCAGAGCTTATTCATGAAGGTAAAAGAGTTTCTTTATGGTGGACAATGGGAGTTAACCAAAGTTATGAAGGAGTAAGAACAGCAGAAGCTATTATAAATATTGCATTAATGACTGGAAATATAGGAAGACCAGGAACAGGAGCAAATTCAATAACAGGTCAGAGCAATGCTATGGGTTCAAGAGTTTTTAGTAATACAACTGGACTTTTTGGTGGTGGTGATTATGCTGATGAAGATAGAAGAAAAAGAGTTGCTAAAGTTTTAGGGGTAGATGAAAATCTTATAGCACATAAGCCAACAATAACATACAACGAAATAGTGGAAAAAGTTATTGAAGGTAAGATAAAAGGCTTATGGGTAATATGTACAAATCCAAGACATTCATGGACTAATAATAAAACTTTTGAGGAAGCTCTAAAAAAATTAGAATTATTAGTTGTTCAAGATATATATGATGATACTGATACATCAAGAATGGCAGATGTATTTTTACCAGTAGTTCCAGGTATTAAAAAGGAAGGAACTTATATTAATACTGAAAGAAGAGTATCTGCAATGCGTCCAGCTTTAGAAAGAAAGGAAAGTGAAAAAACTGATTATGAAGTATTACTTGGTATAGGTAAAGCTTTAGGTATGGGTAATCTTCTTGAAAGATGGAAAACTCCAAGAGATGCTTTTAATTTAATGAAGGAATGTTCAAGATATATGCCTTGTGAAATAACTGGTATAGATTATGATGAACTTGAAGGTTCTAAAGGTATCCAATGGCCATTTAAAGAAGGAGATAAGTTAACAGATAATCAAAGACGTTTGTTTGAAAATGGTAAATACTATACTAAAAATAATAAAGCCCACTTTATATTTGAAGATGTTATGGAGAATCCTATACCTAACACAAAAGAATTTCCTTATACCTTAAATACAGGAAGAGGAACAGCAGGTCAATGGCATACTTTAACTAGAACAAAAGAAATTAGATTTGTAACAGATGTAACTTCTGATAAAGCTTATGCTTTTTTTAATACAAAGCTTTTGGAAGATTTAGGTATCGAAGAAAATGAAGTTGTAAGAGTAGATTCTATAAATGGACAGTCTTCGGAGTTTTTAGTTAGATCAACTGATAATGTAAAGTATGATGAAATCTTTGCTCCTATGCATTATATTGAGTGTAATAATTTAACTCCTTCAGTATATGATAAATATTCAAAAGAACCATCATTTAAGACTACGCCAGTTAATATAAGAAAAATCTAGGGGGTTATAAAGATGAAGAGAATAAGGATTGATAGAAGTAAATGTATTGGTTGTTTAACTTGTGTCACTGCATGTACTGTAAGTCATGATTCTTGTGATTCAAGAATTAGAGTAACTGTAGATAGTAACTTAACAGAAGCACCAATATTATGTAGACACTGCGATAGACCAGAGTGTGTTTATACTTGTCAAACTGGAGCAATGAGAAAAGATAGAGAAAGTGGTTTTGTACTGTATGATAAGAGCAGATGTTCAAGTTGTTATATGTGTATAATGACATGTCCATTTGGTGTATTAAAAAGTGACAGAATAAAATATAAGGAAATAATGAAATGTGATATGTGCACAAGTTGTGCTAAAGATGATGGCAGTGATCCTCAATGTGTAGCTAGATGTCCTATGAGAGCTTTGACTCTAGAGGAGGTGTAATAGATTATGAAATTTGTAGTAATAGGAGCATCAGCAGCTGGAATAAATGCATCAAGACAGCTTAGATTAAGAGATGAAAATGCTGAAATAACATTAATATCAAAGGATGAACATGTTTATTCAAGATGTATACTTCATTATTATATGGAAGGTATTCGTGATCTTAAAGGTCTTGAGTTTATGGAAGATGACTTTATGAAAATATATAATATTAATTGGATTAAAGGCATCTCTGTTACTGGACTTAAGGTGGAAGATAAAAAGGTTATTTTAGAAAATGGAAAAGAAGTAGAATATGATAAGCTTTTAATTGCCACAGGAGCTCATACATTCTTTCCACCAATACCACATTTAAAAACAGCTAAAAATTCTATAGGTTTTAGAAACTTAGATGATTGTGAATTTATAATGAATGAAGCAAAAAAAGAAGAATGCAAACATATTGTAATAATGGGAGCTGGACTTGTAGGGATAGATGTAATTACTGGACTTTTAGATTATGGTAAAGAACTAACTTTAGTTGAAATGCAGGATAGAATGTTATCTATTCAATTAGATGAAAGGGCAGCATTAACATATCAAAAAGCTTATGATACACATGGTGTTAAACAATATTATGGTGTAGGAGTTAAGGAACTTATAGTTGATGAAGAGGAAAATATAAAAGAAATTCTTTTAAGTAATGGTGAATATATTCCTTGTGATTTATTAGTATGCTGTGCTGGTGTAAGATCTAATGTGGAATTTTTACAAGATACCCCTGTGGAATGTGACAAGTTTGGATTAATTATTGACTCTCGTGGAAGAACTAATATAGAGGATATATATGGAGCGGGAGATGTTACAGGAAGAGGGCCTATATGGTCAGTAGCTACTAAGGAAGGTCTTGTAGCAGCTGATAATATGACAGGTACAGATACAGAAATGACAGACTTCTTTGCAAGTAAGTCAACAATGAATTTCTTAGGCATTCCTACAATGTCGTTAGGTATCAATACTCCTCCAGATGATACATATAAGATTGAAAGTGAAGAAGATGATGCTGGAAATTATAAAAAAGTAATTCATAAGGATGGAAAAATCTATGGTGCAATACTTCAAGGAAATATATCTTATGGAGGAGTATTGACTCAGCTTATAGCAAGAGAAATAGATATTTCTAAAATAAAGAAACCTTTATTTAATGTAGATTACTCAGATTTCTTTAATGAAGATGAAAAGTATAGATATTATTATTCTAAGTAGTGTTAAAGATAATAATTGTAGTGTTTTGAAAGATACAGAAAATAAATTTTAATAACTCCGAACAAAAATATCTAAGGATTTAGGTCTATGATATTGCGTCAAGATAAAGTTTTATCTTCAGGGTTGACTTAGGAAACGAATCAGCCTTCCATGTTTGAAAAGGAGGATTTTTAATTATATTTATGAAGTTTAAAGTGATAAAAACTATATTAGACCGTTTTGAAAAAAGATGGTTTAATATAGTTTTTTTATAAAAAACATTCTTTTTAACATTTATATTTTTATGGTAATATATATAAGGTAGAAAAGAGGGAATATTAAGATGTATAAACCATTAGCAGATAAAATCAGACCTACTAAGCTTTCAGAAGTTTGTGGGCAAAAACATATATTAGGTTCTAATAAGATATTAGATAGAATATTAAAAAGTGGTTCTATAAGTAATATGATTTTTTATGGGCCACCTGGAATAGGAAAAACTACTGTAGCTAATATAATAGCAGCTTCAGCTAATAAACAATTTTATAAATTAAATGCAACTAATGCATCTTTAAAAGATATTCAAGACATAGTTAAAGAATTAGATACTTTCATGGGGAGAAATGGGATACTCTTATACTTAGATGAGATTCAAAATTTTAATAAAAAGCAACAACAATCTCTACTAGAATATATAGAGGATGGAAGGATTACATTAATAGCTTCAACTACAGAAAATCCTTATCATTATATATTTAAGGCTCTTTTAAGTAGATCAACTATATTTGAGTTTAAGCCATTAAGTGAAGAGGATGTTAAAGAAGCTTTAAATAGAGCAGTTAATATTTCAAGAGAAAGTTTTAATGAAACTACTTTAGAGGTAGATGATGAAGCTTTAGATTATATTGCAAGGGCTAGTAATGGAGATGTAAGAAAAGCAATAAATGCAATAGAAGTAGCTTTAAATTCTACTAATCCTAATGCTAGTGGAATAGTAAAAATAGATTTACAGGTAGCTAAAGATAGTACTCAAACAAAGGTAGTTGCTTATGATATAAATGGAGATAGTCATTATGATTATTTAAGTGCTTTTCAGAAATCTATAAGGGGAAGTGACCCTGATGCAGCTATCCATTATTTGGCTAGACTTATAAAAGCAGGAGATTTAATATCTATATGTAGAAGACTTCAAGTAATAGCATCAGAAGATATAGGACTTGCATATCCACAAGCAGCTTTAATAGTTAAATCTTTAGTGGATTCAGCTAGGGAATTAGGCTTTCCAGAAGCAAGGATACCTCTAGCAGAAGCTACTATACTTCTTGCAACTTCACCTAAATCTAATTCTGCATATTTAGCTATAGATAAAGCACTTTCAGATTTAGAAACTATGAAAATAGATGATATCCCAAATCATTTAAAAGATGCTCATTATAGTGGGGCAAAAGCTTTAGATCGTGGAACTACATATAAGTATCCCCATAGCTTTGATAATCATTATGTTAAGCAGCAATATTTACCTAATAATATTAAAAATAAGATTTATTATGAATATGGTGATAATAAGATAGAAAGTAATACTAAAGCTTATTGGGATAGAATAAAAAAATTGTAGAAAAGGGGGTGTCACATTAAACTTTAATTGAGAATTTAAAATTCTTAATTATGAATTGTGCCACATCCTCTTTTTATGTAGCATATAAGGTGAATTTGTATAAAATGATAGTAAGACCACTATATATAGGAGCATAATTATGAGTGATTTAAATTACATAGACGAATTTCTAAAATATTTAGGCTATGAAAAGGATGAAGAAAGCTTTAAGGTAGATAATAATGATGAAATAGATAATCCTTGTATTAATTTTGATTCTGATACACCAAATGGTTTCCAAGATATAAATCCTTTTTTCTTTTTGGTAATAGGAGAAATAATAGGAGATGTAATTTCAGGAAATTTACCTTTTAATACAGCTAATTCTGTATCCAATATATTGAATTTAGTTGGACAAATCTTAGAAACTTATGCAGCTCAAGTAACTTATTTAGAAAGTGGTCCTGGAAGCTGTTATAATCCTAATAATAGAAATCTAACAAATCCTTTTTGCAATACTAGTAAAAATGTAAGTGAAGAATATAAAGAAGAAGTAGAATTATTGAAAAATGAAGTAAATATATTAAAAGAGAAATTGAATTTACTTCAAGAAAGAATTGATGATATTGAAAATTTGGATGATAAAAAAATATAGTTATATATTTAGGTGATATATGGATGATGATAAGTATAAATGTTTGGATGAAATATTAAAAAAATGCGGTTATAGACCCTGTAAAAATAGAGAAGAGAAGTGTAAAATTGATCCTTCTGGAGGAGCTAGTACTAACTTTTGTAGAGATTTGAATTTGGATATTCTATTTGGATTTCAAGATATAGATCCTATGTTTCTTTTAGTTATTACTGAAATAATAAGTAATACACTTTCAGGGGAAATGCCTATCATGCAAGCTAACTCCTTAGGAAATTGGCTTCAGATAATAGCTGCAGTAATTCAAGTTTTTAATGCACAACAACAATATCAACAAGCAGGTCCAGGTAGATATTATAATCCTAAGTATAGAAATATATCTAATCCATTTACTACTAAAGTTGCTTATACAAATGGTGGAGAACAAGTTAAGAAAAAAGGTAAAGTCCATAGTAGTGATACGAAAAAACTAAATTCAAGAATAAATGAATTGGAAAAAGAGGTAGATGATTTAAGGCAGCTAGTGGAAGAACTTTTAAATAGATAAATTTTAAAAATAGTATAGCCTAAAAAAGCGTAGAAAGCTTTATATTAATTTTCTACGCTTTTAGTATTTATATATCACCATTTATTATTTTTTCTTTTTTTATATCAAATACTATTTCCTTAATATTTGTTTGTATTTCATAAATTAGTATGATAAAAAAAACGTATATTAGAATCTTTTCTTTAATAGGAATATATATAGTTTCCGTAAATTTATTGCATGAGCCTATAACAATTTCAATCAAAAATTTTATTTGTTTTATGATTATATTAGGAACATGTAGTTGTATAGCTAGATTATTAAAAAGAACAAAATTAAATAAATATATTAAAATGTTTAACATAGCAATTTTAGCTATAGCTTTATTGATTTTTATTGCTATAGAAAGTGTAATAATTGGATGTCCAAAGGTAAGTGCCAAGGATACAGATTACATTTTAGTTCTAGGTACAGGCATGGAAAATAGTGAATCATTAACTATAACATTAAGAAGAAGATTAGATAGAGTAGTAAAGTCTTTGTATAAAGATAATAATAATAGTTATATAGTTTTATCAGGTTCAATAAAGAATAAAGATAATAATGAAACAGATCTTATGGAAAAGTACTTATTAGATAAAGGTATTAAGAAAGATAAGATATTAATTTAGTAGATACCATTTTGAATACTTAAAAAAATAAGAGGATGTTTGGGTAATAACATCCTCTTAAAAATTTTTATAGTTTAAATTTATTTAATTCTTTAACTATATTATTAGTGCTTTCTTGAAGTTCTTGAGCAGACTGAGCTACTTCTAAACTTCCTTTGTTTAGCTCTTCAGAAGAAGCAGCTATTTCTTCAGCAGAAGCAGACATTTCTTCTGATATGGCAGAAACTTCTGAGATACTTTGGGTCATTGATTCTGTCATATCATTTAATTCTTCAAATTCTTTATAAGTATTATTAAGTTCAGGTATAACTCTAGCTACTGCATTATTAATTGAATTAAATGCATTCATAAATTCATTAATATGCTCGCTTTGTATGTTTAGTTCTTTATTCATAGCCTCAGTTTTTTCAACTATATCTGTTGTATTTTTAGCTGATTGAGTAATTATCCTATGAATTTCTTCTGAACTTTCTTTACTTTGTTCTGCAAGGTTTCTAATTTCATCTGCAACTACAGCAAAACCTTTTCCCATTTCTCCAGCTCTTGCAGCCTCAATAGCAGCATTTAAAGCTAATAGATTAGTTTGGTCTGAGATATTATTTATTAGGTTAATAATATTAGTTACAGTATTCATATCTTCAGAAAGCATAGTTATATTATCTTTAAATTCATTAAAGTCAGAATGGAATTTCTCTGATGAACTTATCATATCTTTTGAGATACTTTCAGAATTTAAAGCTTGTTTTTCTATATCTAATGTATTTGTGTGGACAGTAGAGATAGAGTTAGAAACTACATCAACTTTATTAGAAAGTACCTTAGTATTTTCTGATATAGAATTTAATTCTGAAGCTTGTTTTACATTAGCATTAACTGATTCGTCTAAAGTCTTTGAAATATCAGCAGTTGAAGCGGATAATTCTTCCGAGAAGGCTGAAAGACTAGTAGAACTATCATCAATATCATTAGCAATGTTTTTAATGTTTAGTATCATACTACTAATAGAATTTTTTAAAGTATCTACACTATTAGCAATAGTACCAAATTCGTCTTTTCTAGTTAATAATTTTTCATGTATTGTAACATTAAAGTCACCTGTAGATAGGGTAGTTATATTATTAGATAATGATTCTATAATTCTTGATATTATATTAGCAAAAGTATATGTTAAAGTTATAAATATACTTAAAGCAATTAAAGAAAATCCTATTGAAACATAACGGAACCTATTAATATTATAGAATATTTCTGAATTAGGAACATAAACACCTATAATCCAAGTAGAACCTTCAACTGGTGAAAAACCAACAAGTTGAGAATTGTTATTTAATTTGAATTCGCTAGAAGAGGTTTGTCCACTAATCATTTCCTTAGCCATAGTAGCAAGAGATTCGTATGATTTATCCTTTTTAGCAAGTTCAAAAATATCAGTATTAACTTCTAATCCCTCATCTTCAAAACCAGCAAGTAAAAGACCATTAGTATCAATAACAAAAGCTTTTCCGTTTTCTAAAGCATTTATTGATTTAATACCAGAACTTATTTCACTAGTATCTCTTAAATATTCTACAACTGCAACTACTTCATTATCTGCATTTGTTACAGGAATTGAATAAGAAATTACATTTGTATTGTAGTCTTCGCTATAGAACGGGTCTGATATTGAAAAGTAACCTTCAAATGATGAGGATAAAGCTTCTTTTCTATCTTTTTCTATACCTGAAACATATTTAACTATACCATCTGAGTAAGCAATTCCTATATCTGTATGGCCATATGTGTTTTTATTAGATTCTAAAAGAATCTTAATTAATTCATCATTAGACATAGGACCTGGACCTTCTCCATTATTCATAGGTTCTTCAGCAGATCTAGTTAATATATCATTAGTAGAAAAATGTGCTCCCATATTTATATTTCCATCTAATTGTGTAGTAAATGTATTTGCTGCTTGTGTGGCAATTTCAGATAGCATTGAAGTACTAAGTAAACGTAAGTCTTTCTTTACATGTAGATAAATCATGCAAGAAAGAGTGGTAGTTATTGTGAACATAAGAATAGAAAATGTTGTCACAATAGTTTTTTTAATGGTTTTTTTCTTGAATGAAGAGAGTAGATTAATCTTTTTCATAAAATTCCCCTTTTCGTTTGTATATTTTTTAGTTGTTCATTTGTATCTCGGTAGTATTATACAACAAAAGAAGAATAAAAGTTATAAATATGAAAAAATTTCATTCATTTTTAAAATACTGCTTAATTATATGCAAAAATGATATTTTAATGTCTATTTTATGATAATATTTTAATAATATTTTATATAAATTCATAAAAAATGCATAAAAAATAAAATTTAATATGATAATCTGAATAATATGTGAAAAAATAAGCATCTATTTAAAATGCTTATTTTTTACATGTTATTATTTTTAAAAGAAGTTAATATTAAAATGTCATTTGTATATGATTAATAAACATATCTCGTATTTCTTTGTATTCTCCAAGACCTTTTATTATACATTCAACATTGTATCCTTTATTTTCAAGTATGCTTTTCCAAGAATCTTCTTCGTCACTAGCCATATCATTAATGGCATGATCTCCAGCAACTATCATAAGTGGTGTAAGATATAGCTTTTTATAAGAATTATGTTCTATTAAGTTAATTACATTATCAAGTTCTGGATAAGATTCAACATTTCCTATATATATATTTCTATAACCCATCTCTTTAAAAGTATAATCTAAAGCAGCGTAAGTAGCATTAGTATGATGATTAGTACCATGTCCCATAATAATTAAAGCTTCATCTTCCTTTATGTATGAAAATTCTTTAGTTAAAATATTTATTATATTTTTATAGTCATCTGTAAAAGTTAATAAAGGAGCACCTATTTTTATAGAATTAAATTTATCTTTAAGTTTAGCTAAGTCTTCAAGCATAAAATCATTTTCTATACCATTAATAACATGAGTTGGTTGTAATATTAGATCTTTTATGCCATCATTTATCATTCTCTCTAATGCCTCAGATACAGTATCTACATGAATATTATCACGAGATTTAAGCTTTTTTATTATAATTTTACTTGTAAATGCTCTATATATTCTGTAATCAGGAAATGCTTTTCTAATATCTTCTTCAATAGCATCAATAGTTTTTTTTCTAGTTTCTTCATAGCTAGTTCCAAAGCTAACTACTAAAATGGCTTTATCATAATTTTTGTTCATAAAATTTCTCCTTTAAATGTTATTAATATAGTTTTCTAAGTCTTCAAAGGATTTAGGTAATTCTAAATTAGAAGATAGTATATTTTTATTTACTAAGCATTCAAAGAAATTTAAAACATAAGGTTTTTCTAAATTTGCTTTTTTTAAAGTAATTGTATCATTAAATATGTCTTTTGGGCTACCTATTTTTAATACCTTTCCTTCAGAGAAAATTATTATTTTATCTGCCCACTTATAAGCATAGTTTACATCATGAGTAGATAAAATTACAGTAATATTTTTTTTATTTAATTTATCAATTATATTGTATACCATAGCAGTATGTTTAGGATCAAGAGAAGAAGTAGGTTCATCTAATATAATTACTTCTGGATTCATAACAAGAATATCTGCTATTGATACTTGTTTTTTTTGACCTCCACTTAAAGCGTATGTAGGTTTGTTTCTAAAAGGTGTAATATCTAATTCTTCAATTACTTGTTCAACAAGTTTTTTAGATGTATTTTCATCTATTCCAAGGTTTAATACACCAAAAGATATTTCTTGAAAAACACTAGATGAAAATAATTGGTTATCTGAATCTTGGAATATTACACCAATTTTACTTCTTAAGTTAAGTAATGATTTTTTTGAATAATTATATGGTTTTCCATTAAAGTATAAATTTCCTTTAGTAGGCTTGTGTATTCCGTTTAAAGTTAAGAGAAAAGTAGATTTTCCAGAACCATTAGGGCCTAAAATAGCTATTTTTTCTCCTTTCTTTATATTAAAGCTTATACCTTTTAAGGCTTCTTTACCATCTTCATATTTATAATGAAGATTATCAATTTTAATAATAAAATCTTCCATAATAAACTCCTGTGTTTAATTACTAATAAATAAAGAAATAATTAATATAAAAGTTTCAAATAAAATAACTAAAATAATACTCCTTGTGCTTGCTTTACTACATTCAAAAAGTACATTAATATTATCGTTATAACATCTTGATTCCATTGAATCATATAAAGCAGAAGCTTTTTTTAATGATTTAACTAATAATACACTTAATAATTCAGCCATGGATTTTAGCGAGGTTTTAAAATCTTTATTACCAAGACGAGAATTTTGAGATAAAGTAATATTATGTGCTATATCTAAAAGTACAAAAATAAATCTATATATTAGTAACATTAATTCTATTAATATATTTGGACAATGAATATTCTTCAAAACCAATAAGATGTCTGTAAATGTAGTACTTAATGCTAAAAAATATAAACAAGATATACAAGCAATAGATTTAAGTATTAAGTTTACTCCTAAAAATAATGATTTTAAACTAATAGACAAATAAAATTTACCAACATTTATTGCAAATAGATCTAGAGGAATACTTGTTACATTAATTATAATTGTTATAGTGCTAAGTAAGATAAAGGCTAGTGGTATAGTCATTATTTTTAAATAATAAGTTACTGGTGTCTTATTAAAAATTAGAGTAATTCCGACCATTGTTAATATAGTTATAGAGGATACTAATATAGATGAATCTATAAGACATATAATTAATGTAGTAAAAGCAAAAAAACATTTAAGATTTGGATTTACATATCTAAGATTAGATGTATAAGCCATTTTATCTATCATAATCATAAGTTTTATTTCTCTTTTCTAAGTTTTGATCTTTCTTTTAATGTACCGAATCCATAACCTAAAATTAAACCACCTAAAGCAGCTTGAAGGCAAAATAATAATGATTCAGTTTCAGATCCTGGTGGTTCATAAATAGGAGATGCCCATGGTTCATAATCAGGATTTATTTCTAAAATTGCTTCTTCAGCTTTATCATCAGAACCACCAAATTCTGATTCTTTATTAAGGCTTAAAGGTACTACAGCAATAATTACACATAGTAGAAGAAGTATTATAGCAGTTTTTATATTATTAACTTTTGAGTTATTCATTAAATTCACCTTCCTTTAAGTAGCCTAGTTCTGTAAGTTCTGTTTTTGCATAATTTTCTAATGCCATAATTACTATGACGCTTAATATACCTTCAATAATTGCAAGAGGAATTTGAGTAACTGCAAATATACTCATAAATTTATCCATAGAAGTCAAAGTGCCTCCAATTTCAGATGGATAAGCTAAAGCTAATTGAAAGGAAGTAATACAATATGTAAATAAGTCTCCTAAAGTAGCAGCTAAAAATATTGATATTTTTTTAGGAAGCTTAACTTTTAAGGAAATTTTATAGATAATATAACTTAAGATTGGTCCAGCTATTGCCATTGAAAATGTATTAGCACCAATAGTTGTAATACCTCCATGAGCTAGAAGCAAGGCTTGGAATAATAAAATTATAATTCCTATAACACTCATAACAGTAGGTCCAAAAAGTATGGCACCTAGGCCAGTACCAGTAGGATGAGAACTACTTCCAGATACAGATGGAATTTTTAATGCAGACAATACAAAAGCATATGCTCCAACCATAGCTAAAATTAAAAGAGTTTTTTTATGTTCTCTAATAGTTTTTTTAATAGATATTAATCCGAATGCTAAAAAAGGTAGGCAAATAACTCCCCAGGCAATGCAATATTTGTAAGGTAAATAACCTTCCATAATATGCATTGCATTAGCTACAGGTGTTACACTATAGCATAAAGCAAATGCAAGTGAAATGATAATTAGTAATTTTTCTTTTTTCTTCATAGAAGAACCTCCAATTTATATTTATATTTTTGGAGAATAAAAAATAGCCTATTAAGATCTAACAGGCGCAACAAAATAAGAGTTATTAAATAAAAAAATTTAAACTCTAAAAATACACCAAGTTATTCTCCGTAACGAAGATGTATATCTTATTTTTAGGCAGGTCTTCTGACTTAGGCGTCAAACATAATATTAATCTTCCCATATAAAAATACAGTGATATATAAATATTACTATTCCATTACAGCGGCGGGACCGTATGAGAATCTCACTCAATTCCCTATTAATACATTAAGTAACCTAAAAATACTAAATTGTTAAATAAAACTATATCATTTGCAAATATATATGTCAACAAATAACGGATATTATACTCTTATAAAAGTTTTAATAAATTTACAAAGTTATATTCCAATGTTATTATAGAAATCAAACAGAATGATAATTAATTTTAGGAGGAATAGTTTTGGAAAAATTAATTCATGGGGGAGATATTTATACAAAGAGAGATATTGAAGGAGATAGATTAATAGATTTTTCTGCTAATATTAATCCTTTGAAAATGCCACAGTCTGTAAGAGACGCTATTGTTTATAATATAGATTCATATATAAATTATCCAGATCCCTTATGTAGAGAGCTAAGAGAAGCTATAGGAAAATTTGAAAATGCAGATGAAAATCATATTGTATGTGGTAATGGTGCAGCAGATATTATTTTTAGAATAGTTTTAGGTGTAAAGCCAAAGAATGCTTTAATTTTAGCACCAACATTTGCAGAATATGAGGAAGCTTTAAAGCTAACTGATTGTAAAATTAATTATTATGATTTAGAAGAAAAAAATAATTTTTCTATAGGAAAAGATATTTTAAATAGGATTAGTAAAGACTTAGATATAATGTTTTTATGTAATCCTAATAATCCAACAGGAATACCTATAAATTATAAGGTTATGTTAAAAATTGCTAATAGGTGTAAAGAAAATAAAGTAATTTTAGTTGTAGATGAATGTTTTATAGATTTTTTAGAAGAGGAAGAAAACATAAGTATTGCAAAATATATAAAGGACTATCAAAACTTAATTATTCTAAAAGCTTTTACAAAGATGTATGCTATGGCTGGTATAAGGCTAGGATATATGTTATGTAGCAATGAAGAAATTAATGAAAAAATATCAAAGGTAGGTCAACCTTGGAGTGTATCTACTGTGGCTAGTAAATGTGGTGTGGCTGCATTAAAAGAAAAGGACTTTGTATTAAAAACTAAAAAATACATAAGTGAAAATAGAGAATATCTTATGAAGGAGTTAAAGAACTTAGGCTTTAAAGTGTTTAATTCTAAAACTAATTACATATTATTTAAATCAAAAGACAGTAACATAAAGAATAAATTAGAGAAAAAAGGAATATTAATACGATCTTGTAGTAATTATAGAAATTTAAGTGAAGAATATTTCCGTATTGCTGTTAAAAGTGAAGAAGACAATAAAATTCTTATAGAATCAATAAAGGATATAATGAGGTAATTTTTTTATGATAGAAGAAATAAAAAATGAAATAGTAGGCGAAAATTATATCTATAGAAATAATAAAAAACTAAGGCTTGGATATACTACTGGTTCTTGTGCAGCTGCAGCTAGTAAAGCAGCTACTATAATGCTTTTAAGGGATACAACTATAAAGTTTATAGAACTTATGACTCCTAAAGGATTACTTTTAAGACTTCAAGTATTAGAAGTAGAAAAGGATAAAGATTATGTGAAATGTGCTATAAAAAAGGATGCTGGCGATGATCCAGATGTAACAGATGGCATATTAATTTATTCTAAGGTATCTAAGTCTAAAGATAAGGAAATCACAATAGATGGTGGAATAGGTGTAGGTCGTGTAACTAGAGAAGGACTTCAGTGTAAGGTTAATGAAGCAGCAATAAATAAAGTGCCTAGATCTATGATTTATAATGAAGTAAAAAAGATATGCGAAGAAAATGATTATAAAGAAGGACTAGATATAGAAATCTCTATACCAGAAGGTGTAGAGATAGCAAAGAAAACATTTAATCCACGCCTTGGAATAGAAGGTGGTATATCTATACTTGGAACTAGTGGAATAGTAGAGCCTATGAGTGAAGCAGCACTTATAGAAACTATAAAGGTTGAAATTAAGCAATATGCTGCTAATAATAAAGATTATTTAATTATAACTCCAGGAAATTATGGAGAAGATTTTTCAAAGGAAAATATGAATATAGATATTAGTAATTCACTAAAATGTTCAAATTACATAGGAGAGACATTAGATTTTTGTAAGGAATTTAAAATAAAAGGAGTTCTTTTTATAGGTCATATAGGTAAGTTTATAAAACTTGCAGGAGGAATAATGAATACTCATTCAAAGGTAGCAGATGCAAGGATGGAAATTATGACTTCCTATGCAGCACTAGCAGGAGCAGATATTAGTATATTAAAAAGAATTATAAATTGCATTACTACAGATGAAGCATTAGATATTTTAGAGGAAAATAATTTAAAAGAAAAAGTTATGGAATTAGTTATGGAGAGAATTAATTTTCACTTAAAACATAGGGCAAGTAATGAATATAAAGTAGGAGCTATTATGTTCTCAAATAAGCATGGCATTTTAGGAGAAACAGAAGATGTTAAAATGCTTTTAGAAAAGTTTAAAAAGTAGGTGAAGTATATAAATGAAAATGGGAAAATTATATGGTGTAGGAGTAGGGCCAGGAGATCCAGAATTACTTACATTAAAAGCAGTAAGAATTATAGAAGAAAGTGAAGTTATAGCAATACCTAATAAGTCTATAGAAAAATGTGTTGCTTATAAAATAGCAGAAGGTGCAGTACCATCTATTAAAGATAAAGAAATAATGACTATAGAAATGCCTATGACTAAGGATAAAGATATATTAGAAAACAGTTATAAAATAGCTACTGAAAAAATAATTTCAAAACTTAAAGAGGGAAAGAATATAGCCTTTTTAACTTTAGGTGATCCAACAGTTTATTCAACATATATATATGTACATAAAAGAATTTTAAATCTAGGCTTCGAAACAGAGATAATTAGTGGAATCACATCTTTTTGTGCAGCAGCAGCAAAGATAAATGAAGGTCTAGTAGAAAGAGCAGAGGAATTACATGTAATACCTGCATCTTATCAAGTAGAAGAATCTCTAAAATTCCCAGGGACAAAGGTTTTAATGAAAAGTGGTAAAAATATGAGAAAGGTAAAAGAGCTTTTAGCTAATAAAAATTTAAAGGTTACCATGGTAGAAAACTGTGGTATGGAAAATGAAAAAGTATATAAAAAAGTAGAAGAAATAAATGATGAATCAAGTTATTATTCATTAATAATAGTTAAGGAGAATACTAAAAATGATTAATTTTGTTGGAGCAGGATCTGGAGCAGTGGATCTTATTACAGTAAGGGGACAAAGATTATTACAAGAAGCAGATGTAATAATCTATGCAGGTTCATTAGTTAACCCAGAGTTATTAAATTATAAAAAAACAGAATGTGAAGTTTATAATAGTGCAAAAATGACTTTAGAAGAAGTTATAGATGTAATGGTTAAAGCAGAAAAAGAAAATAAAATGACAGTTCGTCTTCATACAGGAGATCCAAGTATTTATGGTGCTATAAAAGAACAAATGGATTTATTAGATAAACATAATATAGAATATGAAGTATGTCCAGGAGTAAGTTCGTTTTGTGGAGCAGCAGCAGCTTTAAAAACAGAATATACTCTTCCTGATGTATCTCAAACAGTAATGATAACTAGAATGGCAGGAAGAACTAAAGTACCAGAAAAAGAAGAAATAGCATCTTTAGCATCTCATAGAGCTACTATGGTAATATTCTTAAGTACAGGACTTCTAGAAAAGTTGCAAGTTAGATTAGTTGAAGGTGGATATAATGAAGATACACCAGCTGCAATAGTTTATAAGGCTACTTGGCCAGATGAAAAAGTAATTAGATGTACAGTAAGTACTTTAGCAAAATCAGCTAAGGAGAATAATATTACTAAAACTGCTTTAATTGTAGTTGGAGATGTATTAGACTCTGATTATAGTCGTTCAGAATTATATAATCCATCCTTTACTACTGAGTTTAGAAAAGGAAATTGTAGATAATGAATATAAGTTTAATTAGTTTTACTAGAAAAGGTGGACTTTTAAATAAAAAGTTAAATAATATTTTAATTAATATAGGACATAAATGTGAAAGTTATTCTATAGATAAGTATGCTAAGGAATTAGATATATTATCTATTAATAATTCTCTAAAGGATTGGACTAAAAATAACTTTGAGGAAAAAGAAGCTATTATATTTATAAGTGCTACAGGGATAGCAGTAAGATCTATAGCACCTTTTATAAAATCAAAAGATTTAGATCCAGCTGTTATAGTAATAGACGAAGGTGGAAAATTTGTAATTCCTATTTTATCAGGTCACATAGGTGGTGCAAATAACCTTTCTAAAGAAATTTCTAAGGAAATAAAAGCTACAGAAGTAATAACTACAGCTACTGATATTAATAATAGTTTTGCAGTAGATAATTTTGCGGTAAAGAATAATTTGCATATATGTGATATAAAAAAGATAAAATATATTTCTAGTAAAATATTAGATGGAGAAGTTATACCTTTATATACTGAATATAAGGTAGAAGGCAATTTGCCTAAGGAGATAACTTTATCTAATAATGGAGATACTGGGATTTGTATATCATTGAGTGAAAAAGATATTTTTAAAAATACATTTAATTTAATACCTAAAGTAATAACTATTGGCATAGGTTGTAAGAAAAATACTCCTATAGAAAATATAGAAGAGTTAGTTTTTTGTGTTTTAAAGGAAAATAATATTTCTATCTATTCAGTAAAAATGATAGCCAGTATTGATTTGAAAAAGGAAGAGCAAGGACTTATAGAGTTTTGTAATAAATATAATATTAAATTTAATGTATATAGTTCAGAAGAATTAAAAGCTATAGAAGGAGAGTTTACAGAATCAAGTTTTGTAAAAAGTGTAACTGGTATAAGTAATGTATGTGAAAGAGCAGCAGTTAAAGGAAGTAACCTTGGTGAATTAATAGTAAGAAAACAAGCAAGAAATGGTGTTACAGTAGCCATAGCTAAAGAAGATTGGAGTGTAAGTTTTGAATAAATTATATGTAGTAGGTATTGGACCTGGAGAATATGAACAAATGACCATAAAAGCTATTAAAGCTTTAGAAGAAAGTGAAGTTATAGTAGGATATACAGTATATGTAGACCTTATAAAGAATCATTTTGGAGAAAAAGAATTTTTAACAACTCCTATGAAAAGAGAAGTTGATAGATGTATATTAGCTTTTGAAGAAGCTAGAAAAGGTAAAATAGTATCTCTTGTATGTAGTGGAGATTCAGGAGTATATGGAATGGCAGAACTTATTCTTTCTATAGGGGAAGATTTTAAAGATGTTAAGGTAGAAGTAATACCAGGAATAACAGCAGCTTCAAGTGGAGCAGCTGTACTTGGAGCACCTCTTATACATGATTTTGCAGTAATTAGTTTAAGTGATTTACTTACTCCTTGGGAAAAGATAGAGGCAAGATTAGATTGTGCTGCAAAGGCAGATTTTGTTATATGTTTATATAATCCTTCAAGTAAAAAGAGACATGATTATTTACAAAAAGCTTGTGATATAATGCTAAGACATGCAAGTGAAAATACAGTTTGTGGTGTTGTAAGAAACATAGGTAGAGATGGAGAGTCTATGGAAGTTATGACTTTAAAAGAATTAAGAGATAAACAGGTAGATATGTTTACTACAGTATATATAGGTAATTCACAAACAAAAGTTGTTAGTGGAAAAATGGTAACTCCTAGAGGATATAAAAATGTGTAAGATTTTAATATTTGCAGGAACTACAGAAGGAAGAATTCTAGCAGAGAGACTATCAAAGTCCTCTCTAGAACTTTATTTTTGTGTAGCTACTGAATATGGAGAAAAACTTTTGCCAAAGGGAGATAATATAAGGATATCTACTAAAAGATTAAATGAAGAAGATATGAAAAATCTAATGGATAAGGAGAGGTTTGAGTTAGTTATAGATGCTACTCATCCTTATGCAGTAGAAGTTTCTAAAAATATAGTGAAAGCTTCTGAAAGTACTAATACTGACTATATTAGGCTTTTAAGAGATAGCATTAATAATTATGATAAATCTACTTGTGTATATGTAAATTCAGTAGAAGAAGCAGCCTGTCTTTTAAATACTACAGAAGGAAATGTACTTGTTACTACAGGAAGTAAGGAATTAGCTAAGTTTACTGTAGTTAATAATTATAAAGAAAGATTATTTGCTAGAGTATTATCTACAGCTCAAGTAGTTGAATCTTGCATATCTTTAGGATTTGAAGGAAAAAATTTAATATGCATGCAAGGGCCCTTTACAGAAGAATTTAATGTAGCACTATTAAAGCAAATTCAAGCTAAATATATGGTTACTAAAGAATCAGGTAAAATAGGTGGGTTTAATGAAAAAATATCAGCATGTCTAAAGGCTGGAGTAACACCAATTGTTATAGGAAGACCTGCGAAAGAAGAGGGGAAAACTTTAGAAGAGGTAATAGAAATTGTTAAAAATAGATTTAACATACTTGAAAAAAGAAAAGTATCTATAGTAGGAATAGGCATGGGAAATATAAATACTATGACTATAGAAGGTAAAAGAGCTTTTGAAGAGGCAGATTTAATAATAGGTGCTAAAAGAATGGTAGAATCATTAGAAGTATTTAATAAAGATACTTTTATATCTTACAAGCCAGAAGAAATATATGACTTTTTAGAAAAGAATAAAAAATATAAAAATATAGCAATAGCTATGTCTGGAGATACAGGATTTTATAGTGGAACTAAAAAGTTATTAGAAGTTCTAAAAACTTATGAAGTTAAGAATATTTGTGGAATATCTTCTTTAGTGTATTTTGCATCTAAACTTAATATTTCCTGGGAAAATATGGAATTGATTAGTCTTCATGGTAGAGAGGCTAATGTGGTAGAAGCAGTTTTAAATAATAATAAAGTTTTTGCTTTATTAAGTGGAAAAGATAGCATTTATAATATTTGTAGAGAACTTATAAAATATAATCTGGAAAATGTAGAAATAGCTATAGGAGAAAGGCTATCCTATGATGATGAACGTATTTATAAAGGAAAACCAAAGGATTTTATAGATAAAGATATAAAGCCTTTAAGTGTAATGGTTATAATTAATGAAAATTATAATAAAAAGATTGTTACTCATGGAATTTCTGATGAAAACTTTATAAGAGGGGAAGTTCCTATGACTAAGGAAGAAGTAAGAAGTATTTCTATTTCAAAACTAGGTTTAACTAAGGATTCTATAATATATGATGTTGGTTCTGGTACTGGGTCTGTAGCTATAGAAATGGCTTTGCTATCTTCAAAGGGAAAGGTATATGCTATAGAAAAAAATCCTAAGGGAATAGAACTTATAAATAAAAATAAAATACATTTTAAAGTACCTAATGTACATGTAATAGAAGGTGTAGCACCTGAAGCTATGGAAAAATTAGAAGCTCCAACCCATGCTTTTATTGGAGGAAGTTCTGGTAATTTAAAGGAAATTATAAAAAGTTTATTATTAAAAAATCCAAAGGTTAAAATAGTAGTTAATTCAATAACTTTAGAAACTGTAGGAGAAACTATTGATTGTATAAATACTCTTCCATTAACAGATGTAGATATAGTTCAAGTTTCAGTATCTAAAAGTAAAAAGGTTGGAAAATATAATATGATGATGGGGCAAGATCCAATATATATAATAACTTTTAAAGGGGGAGAAAACTATGAGTAATAGAATTATGTTTTCAGCTGTTTCTAGCGGTTCAGGTAAAACTTTAATTACTTGTGGTATTTTGCAAGCGTTAGTTAACAGAGGGCTTAATGTAGCTTCCTTTAAATGTGGGCCAGATTATATTGATCCTATGTTTCATTCTAAAGTAATAGGAGCAAAGTCTAGAAATTTAGATTCTTTTTTTACTAAAGAAAATGAGATTAAGTATTTACTAGAGAAAAATTCTGTAGATATGGACATATCAGTAATGGAAGGTGTTATGGGATTTTATGATGGACTTGCAGGAATCTCTAAGAAAGCAAGTTCTTATGATGTGGCTAAGATAACTAAAACACCAGTGATACTTATTATTAATTGCAAAGGTATGAGTTTATCTATATTGCCTATTATAAAAGGTTTTATGGAATATGCTAAGGATAGTAATATAAAAGGTGTTATTTTAAATAAGATGTCCAAGATGATATATGATGATATAAAAAATCTTATAGAAAAAGAACTTAAGATTAAGGTACTAGGGTATGTGGAAGATGTAAAAGATCTTACTATAGAAAGTAGGCATTTAGGTCTTGTAAAGCCAGAGGAAGTATTAAATTTAAAGGAAAAGTTAAATAATTTAGCTAAGATTTTAGAAGAAACTTTAGAAATAGATGAAATAATAAATTTAGCTAAGGCTTCAGAAAAGTTAGAATATACAAAACCAGAAATAAAGAAAATAAATCATAAAGTTAAAATTGCTGTAGCAAGAGATGAAGCTTTTTGTTTTTATTATGAAGATAACTTAGAGTTATTGAAGGAAATGGGAGCAGAGATTAAGTATATTAGTCCTTTAAGAGATAAAGAATTACCTAAAGAAATAGATGGAATTATTCTTGGAGGGGGTTATCCAGAACTTTATGCTAAAGAACTTAGTAAGAATATATGTTTTTTAGAAGATATTAATAAAAGGATTAATGAAGGATTGCCTTGTTTAGCTGAGTGTGGAGGATTTATGTATTTAAATAACTCCTTAGAAGATAAAGAAGGAAATATTTTTCCTATGGCAAAAGTTTTAGATGGTGACTCTTATAAAACTTCAAAGCTTGGCAGATTTGGGTATATAGATATAGAATGTTTAAAGGACAACTTTTTATGTAAAAAGGGAGAAATTATAAAGGCACATGAATTTCATTATTGGGATAGTACTATATGTGGTGAAGATTTTAATGCAAAAAAACCTTTAAGGAAAAGAAGTTGGAAATGTATAAATACTACTGAAAATTTATTTGCAGGATTTCCACACTTATATTTTTATTCTAATTTAGAAGTGCCGTATAGATTTTTAAATAAATGTATAGAATATGGGGGAAAAAATGAATTTAGATGATGCATTAAAAAGTATTGAAAGTACTAATGAAAACTATGCAAAAGAAAGTAAATTAAGATGGGATGGTATTGCTAAGCCTTTAAATAGTTTAGGGTTACTTGAAAAAGCTATAACTAAAATAATTTCTATAACTGAATGTAAAAAAGTTAATTTAAATAAAAAAGCTTTAGTAATAATGTGTTCAGATAATGGTGTTGTAGAAGAAGGAGTTACTCAAACAGGTAGTGAGGTAACAGCTATTGTAACTAAAAACTTTACTAAGGAAGAAACTAGTGTAGCTATAATGTGTAAAGATGCAGGAGTTCATATTTTTCCTGTAGATATTGGAGTGGAAAGTGATATTGAAGATTCATTAAATAGAAATGAAGAAATAGTACCTTTTAAAGTTCTAAATAGAAAAGTAGCTTATGGAACTAAAAACATGTTAAAAGAAGATGCTATGACTAGAGAAGAATGTGTAGAAGCTATAGAAGAAGGTATAAACTTGGTATCAGAACTTAAGAAAAAAGGATACAATTTAATAGCTACAGGTGAAATGGGCATAGCAAACACTACTACAAGTAGTGCTGTAGCCTCTATATTACTTAATAAAGAAGTAGAAGAAGTTACAGGAAGAGGTGCTGGATTAACTACAAAAGGACTTGAAAGAAAAGTAGAGGTAATAAAAAAATCAATAAAATTAAGAAATATAAATAAAAATGATGTTATTGATGTATTAAGTAAAGTTGGGGGATTTGATATTGCAGGCCTTACAGGAGTATTTATAGGTGGAGCTTTATATAAGGTGCCAGTAATAATTGATGGATTTATATCAGGTATAGCAGCTTTAATAGCAGTAAGATTAAATCCTTTAGTAAAAGAATATTTATTACCTTCTCATGTTTCAAAAGAACCTGCAGGTCTTATGTTACTTAAAGAATTAGGTCTAAAGCCATTATTAACTTGTGAAATGTGTCTTGGTGAAGGAACAGGAGCTATACTATCTATTCCAATATTAGAAATGGCAGCTAGTATATATAACAATATGAGTACTTTTCAAGATATAAATGTAGAAGAGTATAAACCTTTAGATTAAGGGGGAAAATTTTTGATTACATTAGTAACAGGGGGAAGCGGTAGTGGAAAGTCTGAATTTGCAGAGAACAAAGCTTGTTCCTATAAAAGTGAAAATTTAATTTATATTGCAACTATGATGGCTTATGATGAAGAGTCTTTAAAAAAAATAGAAAGACATAAAAATATGAGAAAAGATAAAAATTTCAAAACTATAGAGTGTGCGGTAAATTTATCTTCAGTAAATCTTCCTAAAAAATCCACTGTATTAATTGATTGTATGTCAAATTTAGTAGCTAATGAAATGTATAGTAAGGATGGAAGTAAAGAAAATGCTGTAAGCTCTATTATTAAAGGAATAGAAGCTTTAAAGTCTTCTTCTTTAAACTTAGTAATAGTAACAAATGAAGTATTTTCAGATGGAGTTGAATATAGCAAAGAAACTGAAGAATACATAAAAAACTTAGGAAATATAAATGAGTATTTAGGTAAGATAGCCAATGAGGTTGTAGAAGTAGTGTATTCTATTCCGATTTACCACAAAAAGGAGGGAGAACATGTTAATTAATTCATTAAAAATAGCATTTTCTATGTATTCAAAAATTCCTATGCCAAGAACAGATTGGAATAAAGATAATATGAAATATGCTATGTGTTTTTTTCCTTTAGTAGGTGCAGTTTTGGGCATTATAGTATTAGCATTTGGTAAGCTCTCAGAAATATTATCTTTAGGAGATATATTCAGAACTTCTATATATGTAATTATTCCTGTAATTATAACAGGTGGAATTCATTTAGATGGATTTTTAGATACTTCAGATGCCTTAAGTTCTTATGCTTCAAAAGAAAAAAAGTTAGAAATATTAAAAGATCCACATACAGGAGCCTTTGCTATTATTAGTGCAGCAATTTATTTTGTATTACAATTTGGAGTATGGAGTGAAGTTAAAGGTAAAACTTTATTTATATTAGCACTTTCCTTTGTTTTATCAAGGTCATTAAGTGCTTTAAGTATTGTAACTTTTAAATGTGCAAAAAATAGTGGCTTAGCAGCTAGTTTTTCTGATGCAGCTCAAAAGGAAAAAGTAAAATATACAATGTATTTTTATATATTAATAGTTCTAGTAATTATGATATTAGTAGATAAGTTTTTAGGAATTTCAGCATTTATAAGTGCAATAGTAACTTTCTTATATTATAAACATATGTCTATGAAAGAGTTTGGTGGAATTACTGGTGATTTAGCAGGATATTTCTTGCAAATATCAGAACTTATAATGGCTATAACTGTAGTTGTATTAGAGAAAATTATGTTTATTTAGATAATATGAAAGGAGCATCTTATGAAATTTATTATAGGTGGAGAATTTCAAGGTAAACTTAAGTATGCTCTAGATATAGCTAATGCTAGTTTAGAGGAAGCTTGTGATATTTCAAAAGAAGAATATATAAAAAGTAAAAAGATAATATATAATCTTAATTTATTTATAAAAAATAATCTTGCTGAAGGTAAAACTCAAGAAGTAATTGAAAAGATAATAGATAAGTTCATTAATGAAAATCCGGAAATAGTTATAGTATCTACAGAAATAGGTTATGGTATAGTTCCCATGGACAAATTTGATAGAAGTTATAGAGAAGTTACAGGTAGAATATGCTGCATGATAGCTCAAAAAGCAAAAGAGGTTCATAGGGTAATTTGCGGCGTGGGTACTGTAATAAAAGGAGCTGGTAAAAATTGAAATATTACTTATTCGCCATTCAAAAACTAAAGGAAATCTAGAAAAAAGATACATAGGAATAACAGATGAGCATTTATGTACAGAAGGAATAACTTTAGCAAAGTCAAAGGTATTTCCAAAGGTTCAAAAGGTATATGTAAGTCCTTTGTGTAGATGTATAGAAACAGCAAAGATAATTTATAAAGATTTAGAACTTACAATATATGAGGAGTTAAGAGAATGTAATTTTGGAGAATTTGAAAATAAAAATTACATAGAACTATCTAATAATGAAAATTATCAAAAGTGGATAGATAGTAATGGAACACTACCTTTTCCTGGAGGAGAAGATATAAAAATGTTTAAAGGTAGATGTGTAGAGGCTTTTAATAAAGTAGTAGATAATATGATTGAAGAAAATATAAATACTTCTGCTTTAGTAGTTCATGGAGGTACTATAATGGCTATTTTAGATAACTATTCTGAAGATAATAGAAGTTATTATGACTTTCAAGTTAAAAATTGTGAAGGATATATTATAGAAATAGATAAAGATTTATGGACAAGCGGTAAAAAGCAAATTTTTATTAAGGAAAAAATGGAGTAGATATGAAATTAACATTAATTGCTTTAATTATTGGGTTTATATTAGATTTATGTTTTGGAGATCCTAGAAATTTTCCTCATATCATTATTTATATAGGAAAATTAATTAGTAATTTAGAAAATAGATTAAGAGAGTTATTACCTAAAACTAATAAAGGTGAGATTATAGGGGGATTTATATTAGTAGTACTTGTAACAGGTATTTCAACAGGACTTATTTATAGCATTTTAACTTTAGTTGAAAGGATAAATGTATACTTAAGATTAGTAATAGAATCTTTTGTTTGTTATCAACTTTTAGCAACTAAATCCTTAAAGGATGAAAGTATGAAAGTATATAAATCTTTAAATAATAATAATTTAGAAGAAGCTAGATTTAATGTATCTATGATAGTTGGTAGAGATACAGAAAGTCTTACAGAAGAAGGAGTAACAAAGGCAGCTGTAGAAACAGTAGCAGAAAATACTTCAGATGGAATTATAGCACCTATTATTTTTATGTTTTTAGGGGGAGCTACTTTTGGAGTATTTTATAAAGCCATAAATACTATGGATTCAATGGTAGGATATAAAAATGACAAGTATCTTTACTTTGGAAGAGTAGCTGCAAAGTTAGATGATATAGTAAATTATATACCTTCTAGAATATCAGCATATTTAATAATATTATCAGCATTTTTTACTAGGATGAATGGAAAGAATGCCTATAAGATGTATAAAAGAGATAGGTATAATCATGCAAGTCCAAATTCAGCTCAAACAGAATCAGCTTGTGCAGGAGCCTTAGGAGTACAGCTTGCAGGTGATGCTTATTATTTTGGCAAATTGTATAAGAAGAAAACTATTGGAGATTCTTTAAGAGAAATAGAATATGAAGATATAAAAAGAGCTAATAAACTTTTATATGTATCAGCATTTTTGGGAATGATTATATTTTCAATAATTAAAGTTATTTTGATTTTTATTTTAAGTTAAGAAGGTGAACGTGTTATGGCAAAAGCAATAATGATACAAGGAACTATGTCTAATGTAGGTAAAAGTTTATTAGTTGCAGGTCTTTGTAGAATATTTAAGGAAGATGGATATAAAGTAGCTCCTTTTAAATCACAAAATATGGCTTTAAACTCTTTTATAACAGAAGAAGGATTAGAAATGGGAAGAGCACAAGTTATGCAAGCTGAAGCAGCAAAGATTAAACCTTCAGTTCTTATGAATCCTATTCTATTAAAACCTACTAATGATATAGGATCACAGGTAATAGTTAATGGTGAAGTGCTAGGAAATATGAAAGCTGTAGATTATTTTAAGTATAAAAAGAAGTTAATACCTGATATAATGAAGGCTTATAACAAGTTAGATAAAGAGTATGATATTATAGTTATAGAAGGAGCAGGTAGTCCAGCTGAAATTAATTTAAAAAGTGAAGATATAGTAAACATGGGAATGGCAAAGATGGCAAAAGCACCAGTAATCCTAGCAGGAGATATTGATAGAGGTGGAGTATTTGCACAACTTATGGGTACAGTTATGCTTCTTGAAGAAGATGAAAAATCCTTAATAAAAGGAACTATAATAAATAAGTTTAGAGGAGATAAAACTATATTACAACCTGGTGTTGATATGCTTGAAGATATGAGCAAAATACCAGTGGTAGGTGTAATTCCTTATATGAATGTAGATATTGATGATGAGGATAGTTTAAGTGAAAGATTTACAAGAAATACTAAAGAAAGTCTTATAGATATAGCAGTTATAAGACTTCCTAGAATATCTAATTTTACTGATTTCAATGTATTAGAAGGAATTGAAGGAGTATCATTAAGGTATGTAAAAACTCCAGGGGAACTTAATAATCCTGATATGATAATAATTCCAGGAACTAAAAACACTATGGAAGATTTATTGTGGATGAGACAATGTGGATTAGAAGCTAAGATTTTAAAGGAAGCTAGCATGGGTAAAATAATATTTGGAATATGTGGCGGATATCAAATGCTTGGGGAAACTTTAAGTGATCCATATAAAGTAGAGTCAGGTGGAGAAATTAAAGGAATGAATCTTTTACCTATGAAAACTGTTTTTAATAAAGAGAAAATAAGAACTAGAGTTGTGGGTAAATTTAATGAAATTGAAGGTAAATTAAAAACTTTATCAAAATCAAATTTTGAAGGTTATGAAATCCATATGGGAAGTACAAAAATATTAAAGGAAAATATAAACTTAACTAAGCTAGATAATAAAAAGCTAGATGGTGCTTACTTAGATAATGTTTATGGTACTTATGTTCATGGTATTTTTGATAGTGAAGAAGTAGTTAAAGGATTAATAACTAGTTTATTTAAAGAAAAAAATCTAGATTATAGTGATATTTTAACTTTTGATCACAAAAAATATAAAGAAAAGCAATATGACATTTTAGCTAAGACAGTTAGAGAAAATATTGACATGAAAAAAATATATGAGATTTTGGAGGCTGGAGTATGAATAAAGGATTAATACATATTTATTGTGGAGATGGAAAAGGAAAAACTACTGCATCAATTGGACTAAGTGTTAGAGCAGTTGGAAGTGGTATGAAAGTTATATTTACTCAATTTTTAAAGAATAACAAATCAAGTGAGTTAAAGGTATTAAAAACTTTACCTAATTTAGAAGTAGTACCTTGTGAAAAAGCTTTTGGATTTTTCAAATTTATGAGTGACGAAGAAAAGAAAAAAGCAAAAGAAGTTTACTCTAGGCTTTTAACTACAGTTATAAATAAAGCTATAGAAGAGGACATAGATTTATTAGTATTAGATGAAATTATGGCTACTTATAATTATGAACTTATTGATAAGGAGTATTTTTTAAACTTTCTAAAAAATAAGCCAGAAAAATTGGAAGTAGTTATGACTGGAAGAGACCCTAAAGAAGAATTAATTAATTTAGCTAATTATGTTTCTAATATTGAAAAGATAAAACATCCTTTTGACGAAGGAATTATGGCTAGAGTAGGAATAGAAATGTAGAGGTATAAAAATGAAGATAGAATTAGAAAATGTGTTACCAAGAGATATAGAAAAAAGAAGTTTTGAAATAATTACAGAAGAGCTAGGAGATATAAAGCTTGATAAGGATAAAGAAAAGATTATTAAGCGTGTAATTCATACTACAGCAGATTTTGAATATGTAAATACATTAACTTTTTCAGAAGATGTAGTAAATAAAGCTATGGAAGCTATAAAAAGAGGAGCATGTATAGTTACTGATACTCAAATGGGTAAATCAGGAATAAATAAAAAATCCTTAGCTAAACATGGAGGAGAGGTTTATTGTTTTATGTCTGATGAAGATGTAGCTGAAATTGCTAAGAAGAATGGAACTACTAGAGCTACAGCTAGTATGGATAAGGCAGCAAGCTTAGATAAGGAATTAATATTTGCTATAGGAAATGCACCTACAGCATTAGTTAGGTTATATGAACTTATAGAAGAAAAAAGAATAGATCCAAAGTTAGTTATTGGAGTTCCAGTTGGATTTGTAAATGTAGTGGAATCTAAAGAACTTATTATAAAATCAGGAGTACCACATATTGTTTCAAGAGGGCGCAAAGGTGGAAGCAATGTTGCAGCTGCTATATGTAATGCACTTCTTTATATGATTGATGATAATAGAGAGTAAAAAAGTAACAGTCTTATACGAAAAGACTGTTATTTTTGTATAAAAGAATATATAATTCAATTATATGGAACTTAAAGAGGTGAAAAAATATGAAATTAATATGTATACCATATGCAGGTGGTTCAGAAGTAATATATTATAGCTGGCGAAAGAGATTAGAGCCAGAAATAAAAGTTATACCTGTAAAATTAAAAGGTAGAGGTTCAAGATTTTGTGAAAATTTCTATGAAACTTTAGAGGAAGCAGTAGATGATATTTTTGAACAAATAAAAGATGAAATAGATGGTGAGGAGTACGGAATTTTTGGACATAGTATGGGTGGTGTATTAGCTTATGAATTATATTATAAGATAGTTAAAGAAGGCTATGACATTCCAAAACATGTGTTTTTCTCAGGTTCAAGATGTCCTAAATTTAGTAATTATAAAGAAGATAGATATTTATTACCAGATGATGAATTTATAGAAGTAGTTATAAAACTTGGGGGAACTCCAAAGGAAGTTATAGAAAATAAAGAATTATTAGAATTATGTTTACCTATACTTAGAAGTGATTTTAAAATACTAGAAACATACACATATAAAGAAAAAGATGAAAAGTTAAAATGTGATGTTACTGTTTTAAATGGAACTAAAGACACAATACCTAAAGAAGGTATATATGGATGGTGTGAAGTTACAGAAGGTAAAGGAAGTGTACATAATTTAGAGGGAGGACACTTTTTTTTAGATGATAATATTGATTTTATAATGAAGTTAATAAGAGATAATTTGCTTCTTTAGTTGGGTCAGCTTATTTAATAAGAGATTGTGGCTTTGAAGGTAAAAATATTTACGTTGTACCTAAATAGGATGGGGTTGTCGCATTAAACTTTAATTGAGAATTTTAAATTCTTAATTCTTAATTGTGCGACAGCCCCATCTTTTTATAATAAGGAAAATTATTAATTTACAATTGTTGAAAAGTTAAAAATAAATTTAATATAAAGTGAAAAAAATTTAATAATTGTAAGTGGTAAAAAAGATGTCGTAAAATGATTATAGATTAATTTGAAAAAATATAAAGAAAATGGAAAATAATACGAGAATAGTAGTATATGCAGCAGAAGGGGGAGTATAAAAGTGGAAAAAAAGAATAGAAAAAGTATAAAGATTAAGTTAACTAGAACTATGTTGTTAGCAGTTATTATTCCATTAGTATTGGTTAGTGGACTAACAGTTTGGAATCTAAAATTTTTCACAAATAAAAACTTTGAAAGTAATAATGAAATTTTATCAACAATAACAAAGGATAGAATCAATGAGACTATTCAAAGGTATGGAGATTTGTTACAAAAATTTATAGATAATGATCAAACTATAGGAGTAGAATCAGAATATGCAAATTTAGAAAAAAATGAAAAACTAATTGCAAGAAGTGATAACAAGATTGTTGCAATGTATTTTGCAAATGATAAAAAGGATATGATTGAATCTTCAGATGATAAGGTAGATTCAAGCTATGATCCAACATCTAGACAATGGTACATAGATGCAAAAAAACAAACACCTAATATTGCAGTAGGTAGTCCATATGTAAATCTTACTACTAAACAATTAGTAATTACTATTTCTAAGACAGTAGAAAGAAATGGAGAGTTTATTGGAGTAGTAGGAGTAGACATAGACTTAAATACATTATCTAAACAATTATCAAAAGTTAAGTATGGTGAAACAGGAGAAATGAACATTTTAGATTCAGAAGGAAATGTTATTATTTCATCAGATGAATCATTGATAGGAGAGAATGATAAAGATAATTATAAAGATTGGGAAACAATAGCAAATTCAGTTAAAGGAAGATTAAATTATAAATATAAAGACGAAATTTATGAAAGCTATTATAATACAGAAGAAGTTAGTGGTTGGAAGATAATACTTAAAACTACAGCAAAGGAAGTAAGAAGTGGTGAATTAAGTGTAATATTAAATTTAGCAATTGCTTTAGTGGTTTTAGTTGTTATAGTTGGATTAATAATTAGAGCTATAGCATTCTACCTTTCAAAGAATATAACATTAACTATAGAAAAATTACAAGAAGCATCTAAAGGTAATTTAAACGCATATCTAGAAATTAAAAGTAACGATGAATTTAAGGATTTAGAAGAAAATTATAATGGAATGTTAAATAATATTAAAAAGCTTATAAAAAGAGTAGATGATTCAACAGTATCAGTTAGTACAACTTCAGAAAAATTAGCTAATATGAGTGATGAAGTATCATCATCTATGGAACTTGTAAGCCAAACAATTGAGCAAATAACATCAGGAACTGTAGAGTCAGCTAATGATTTACAATCAATTTCTAATGATATGGATTCCTTATCTAAGAGTATGAATAACATGGAAAATACAACAGTAAAAGTTAATACAATGGCAGTAAAGACAGATGAGCTTGGACAAAATGGTATTGAAATAGTTAAAAAGCTTATGAACAAATCTTCAGATACAAAATCTGCTATTAAAATGTTAGATGAAGTAGTAAGAAATGTAGCTGAAGGTGTTAAAGAAGTAGGAAAGATGAATGAAGTGATTTCAGAAATTACTAATCAAACAAATATGTTAGCTTTAAATGCAGCAATAGAATCAGCAAGAGCTGGGGAAGTAGGAAAAGGCTTTGCAGTTGTAGCAGAAGAAATAAGACAATTAGCAGAAGAAACAGCAGAAACAGCTAAAAAGATAGATGAGGTTATTAAGAATATTAATAGTATTACTGAAGAGGTAGTAGAAGATGTTAAAAATACTGTAAATGTAGTAGAAGAGCAAGAAGAAGTAGTATCTGAATCTGAAATAGTATTTAATAATGTAATTTCTTCAGTTGAAGATTTAACTTCAAATGTTAATATTATAGCATCAGAAATTAAAGGTATTAATAAGATGAAAAATGCAGTAGCTGACAAGCTTCAAAATCTTTCTGCAATAATGGAAGAAACAGCAGCAGGAGCAGAAGAAGTATCAGCTTCAGCATCAGAAGTGTCTAATTCAGCAATTGATTTTACTAAAAGTTCAAGAGAACTACAAAATTTATCTAAGGATCTTAAGGATGAAGTTGAAGTGTTTCAATTATAGAAGATAATAAAAATGGGTTGTTAAGCTAAGTAATTAGTGAAGCAACCTTTTTGCTGTTAAGAAGTAAAATTTGAGGTTTTTGGAAGAATGGAATAATGGTGTTTGGGTAGGATTTTGGAATTATGAGGATTGGACATTGAAAATATGTGGTTCCACATAAAATAAATAATTAATTAATAAGAACTTATAAAAAGCTATGAAAGCACATCCTACATATAATGAAGTAATAATAGAAGCAGTATAAGATGCATTTGGAGAAAATATACAGGGTGAAATAAAGAAACAATTAGAGCTAAATTTTTAAAAAATATCGAATAAAATGACGAATTATATTCTATTTATAGTTCTTGCGGTAAAACATGTTTACATAATAAAAATACTAAATTATAATGATAGGTAACTGGATATTTTACCATAAATGGTAAATGGTGCTATGAATAAAAAATTATAGGAGAGGTGTTAGTATGGATTATTTTGAAAGAGCAACTCAGCTAAAAGATGAAATATCAAAAAATAGACGATATATACATCAAAATGCAGAAGTAGGAATGGATTTACCTAAAGCTTGTGAGTTTGTAATGACAAAATTAAAAGAAATGGGTTATGAACCCAAGGTTATAGGAGGATGTGGCGTAACTGCAACAATAGGAAATGGTAATGGGAAAACTATTTTATTAAGAGCAGATATGGATGCACTTCCAATGAAAGAAGAAAGTGGAGAAACTTTTGCTTCAAATAGTGATAATGCAGCTCATACTTGTGGTCATGATTTACATGCTGCAATGTTACTAGGTGCAGCTAAGTTACTTAAAGAAAATGAACAGGCAATTGAAGGTAGTATAAAGCTTGTATTTCAACCAGGTGAAGAAATATTTAAGGGTGCAAAAGCACTTATAGAAGAAGGTATTTTAGAAGCTCCAAAGGTAGATGCAGCTTTAGCATATCATGTTGGCCCTGGTAAGATGCCAGTTGGATTACATATGTATAATGATAAGGATACTATGATGTATTCAAATGATGGTTTTAAGATTACTGTATATGGAAAAGGAGCTCATGGAGCATATCCACAACAATCCATAGATCCAATTAATATTGCAGTTCAAATTTATCTTGGTTTACAAGAAATAATAGCAAGGGAAGTAGATAGCTCTAAGCCTGCAGTCATGACTATAGGAAAGTTATCAGCAGGTTATGCTAACAATATAATTCCTGAAACAGCAGAAATTCAAGGTTCTATTAGAACAACTTCTGTAGAGAATAGGAAAATAATGGTTTCAAGGATGAAAGAAGTAGCTAGTAAAATAGCTGAAGTTTATAGAGGTAGAGCTGAAGTTGAAATGATTTCAGAGGTTCCACCATTAATATGTGATCCTGAATTTACAAAAGAAATTTTGTCATATATGAGAGAACTTGAAGTTCCTGGTCAAATGGGGGTTCCAGGAATACAAGCAAGTGCTTCTGATGATTTTGCTAATATTTTAGAAAAGGTACCAGGTTGCTATATGTTTTTATCAGCAGGATATCATGATAAGGATGTTGCACCAAGTCATAACCCAAAGGTTATTTTTAATGAAGGTGTACTTCCAATAGGAGCAGCTTATTTAGCACATTGTGCAACAAGGTGGCTTGAAAATCATAAATAGATAAAAATATTGAATAAAGAGGGGGATTTTTATGAATACTGAGAAAGAAAAAGTAATGAATGTGGCAATTCCATTGTCAAATACAAAAAGAAGATTAGTAACTTTAGGTTGTATTTGTCTTATGTTATCCATTGCATGTTTTGGACTTAGCTTAGCAGTTATTCAAGGTCCAATATTAGAAGAAATGAATGCTATGAGTTATTTTTCTACATTAACAATATTTGCATCATTGGGGTTGGCCATTTTAACACCTATAGGTGGTAAACTTGGGGATTTATTTGGAAGAAGAAATATAATAATTATTTCTGGTATTGTAGCAACTATTTGTGGTATTGGAATGGGTATTGTAACATCAATAGTTCCATTCATGGTATTAAGACTTATCTTAGGAGCAGCACAAGGGGCATTTACAGCCGCACCATATATTTTAATACGTGAAATAAATGAACCACAAGATGTGCCTAAGAAGATGGGATTACTTTCAAGCTCAATAGCTATTGGGGGATTTGCAGGAAGTATTGTGGCAGGTATATTAACAGATGCAGGTTACTTAAAGGTTGGAATAATGTTTCCAGTAGTACCATTAATTATTGGAGTTTTACTTATTGCATTTAATTTACCTAACAAGGTAAGAAAAGAAAAAGCAGAAATTGATTATCAAGGTGTTGTTTTACTTGCTTTATTCTTAAGTGCATTATTATTATCATTAAATTATGGACCTAAAATAGGATGGACAAATCCAAGAATTATATTAGGATTTATAGCTGCCGTTATTTTAGGGGCATTACTTTACAAAGCTGAAAATAAAGCTAAGGAAGCAATTATACCAATGCACTTATTTGCTAATAAGAAATATAGAACATTATTATTAGTTGGAGTTATCGCATTTTTCTATCAAGAAGCTATGAATATGTATGCACCATTATCAATTCAAAAGGTTTTAGGAAAATCTACAACAGTATCTGGTTCAATACAATTTCCACGTACAATATTAATAATGGTGTTACCAATTATTGTTGGTGTGTGGGTTAGTAAGAAAGCTAAAAATGCTAAGGTAGCTATGATATTAGCAAATGGTTTAGTAGCATTTTCATTTTTAGTATTAGGTTTCTCTAATAGTAAGACACCAATAATGGTTTATTTTATAGCTTTAGCATTAACTGGAGTTGCAGAAAGTTTTAGAGCAGTTTCAATTACACCTACTGCACAATCTACATTAGATCCATCAGAATTAGGAATTGGTACTTCACTATTAACATTTATTAATTCTTTATCACCTTTATTTGCAGCAGCAATAGATGGAATTATATTCGATGTTAATAAGAATAATATTCAAACAGGTATTAATGGAGTATTCTTTATTACAGCGGCTATTTCATTAATTGGTACATTAATAGCAGTATTTAAAGTTAAAATTGAAAATAATAAATAGTTTTTAATGATAAGAGATAGAAGGTAATAATTCTATCTCTTTTTTAACATATAGGAAATTTTAAAAGTTTTTTGAGAGCGAGCACTGATTATTACTAGCTTTCTGATATGTAAAATTGTTAAATACGTTAAAAATAATTATAGTGCCGCAAAAGAACCAAAAAATATATTTGGAACTGTGAGGAGTGGACTTTAAAGTTGGTGTAACATTAGTGTGACAGTTTTATTATAAATATTAAATTGAAAATGTAATTAAATAACAGTTTATTTTTATAAGAAACTTGATATAATAAATATATAAGAAAAGTCTAGTGCTGGTAACACTAGACTTCCTAGAACATTTTTAGGTTTTAGGGCTATTAGATAATTAAATTTAGATTAATTAAGAGATGAGCACTATTCTTGATCGGATGGGTGCTTTTTCTCTTTGTTTTCAATTTCTATATTTAAACCAATAAACTTAATATCTATTCTTATTATTGAAATAAATATATTATGTTTTAATATTAATTTAATGATATGTATAATTAATATACTCATTATAATTAGTTCAAGCATATCTAATACCACCCCCTTAAGCTAAGGCAAAAATACCAATAGCCCAAGGCGGAAAAATGAACAAACCACCGTAGCCATCCATCTACGGAATGGAATTTATAGCTTTCATATTATATCATGAGAATAAGTATAGTATAAACAGGTATATATTGGATGTGAGTTTGTGGAATATGTAGTGAGTAGAGGACATTAAAGG
>CAKVLD010000019.1 GCA_934755305.1 uncultured Clostridium sp.
ATTAATGAATTACCAATAGCATTTAACATTGCATGGTATGAACAAAAAGCAGTAATAGTATTATTATCATTACTATATCTAGGAGTAAAGAACATTCATTTAGGACCAACACTTCCAGCATTCCTTTCACCAAATGTAGCTAAAGTTTTAGTTGAAAACTTTGGAATTGGCGGAATTACAAATGTTGAAGATGATTTAAAGATGTTCTTAAACAACTAATAAGTTATTTCAGAAATTATTTTAAATAAAGGGTTAATGTGTTTGGGTATTACTTAAACTCATTAACTCTTTTTGTTTATGGATATTAAAAAATATTACTTAGATAATATTTTTTGTATAATGTATAAAATATCATAATGATTATGTTATATGGTTGAAGTAATTACATATTTTTTATAAGGTATTAAAGTATATGATAATAAGTAATAAATTAATGGGATTATAGAATTAGACTTAATTATAAAAATAGTGTAAAATTCACATTAACTTATAAAATGAGGAGGCTGTTATTATGAGATATTCTATTTATGAAGTATTGATGTTGTTTTGCTTCTATTCAGTTATAGGTTGGTGTACTGAAGTAATTTATGCAACAGTAAATTCGGGGAAGTTTGTAAATAGGGGATTTTTAAATGGCCCAGTTTGTCCTATTTATGGAGCAGGAGTTGTTTTGGTTTTATTTGTTCTTGAACCGTTAAAGGATAACATATTTATTTTATTTATAGGGTCAGTATTATTAACTAGCTTAATAGAATTTATAACAGGACTTATATTAGAAAAAATATTTAATGATAAGTGGTGGGATTATTCTAAAGACCCTTTTAATATTAGGGGATATATTTGTTTAAAATTTTCATTATTATGGGGAGTGGCATGTATTGTGGTTGTAGACGTAATTGAACCATTAATATATGATCTTATTAAAGTAACGCCTAAAGTTTTGGGATATATTATACTTACAATAAGCTTAATTATTTTTTTTATTGATTTTATTGTAACTGTGTCTACTATCTTAAAGTTTAAGAAAAGATTATATATAATGGATGAACTAGTTTCTAAATTGAAAGATTTATCAGATGAAATAGGGGAGAATTTATCTGATGGAGTATTAGTAGCTATGGAGAAACAAGAAGTTGTTAAAGAAAATGTAGAAGATGTAAGGGAGAGATTTATTTTAACGGTAGATATAGAAAAGCGAAAAAAAGAGCTAGAAGAATTAAAAGGTAAGTATAGAAAATACTTTGAAAATAAGGAATTTGGATATGAAAGATTATTTAAGGCTTTTCCTGCATTACAAAAAGGTAAATATAAAGAACGTATAGAGAAAATTAAAAATATATGTAATAGAAAATAATTAAAATAGGCTGCTCTATTAAAGATTTTGCTGATTTAATCTTTAATGTGGCAGCCTATTTATTTATAAGTAAAGATTTCTCTTTCTATATATAAAAAATAAAAAGATTATAGAAGATAAGCAGGATCTAAATAAATCACCTAAATGAAATCCGTTAAATATTATATTTATAATTAAGCTTGCTATAAGCATGGCAATATAAATTATTATTCCACTTTTCTTTTGATAAAGTATAAGTATTGAAGATATAACAAGAAATATACATGTTATTAGTTCACAATAAAGTTGTGAGTATGGAATATTACTAATCTCTACAACATTTTTAATTCTTATAAGATCAATAGATTGTACTATTACAGTTATAGCACAAGCTAATTGGAAAAAGGCAAGGAGTGTTACTCCTACTCCAAGTTCTTTATATTTAGGGTATTTTAGAGAAAGTTTCATTGATTGTCCTCCTAAGTTCTTTAGTTAAATTATACCATGAATTATGAAAAATTTTCATTTCTATATTTTGAAGGTGATACACCAGTAAACTTTTTAAAAGTTTTAGAAAAATGGCTTTGATCATAAAATCCTAGAGATACAGATAAGTCTAATATGCTTATATCGGTAGTAGTAAGTAGGACTTTAGCTCTATCAATTCTTATTTTTTTTGCATATTTCATAATAGATATTCCCATTTGTTTTTTAAAACAACTAGAAATATAACTAGCAGATAAATTTAGATCTTCAGCTAGTTTTTCTAGAGAAATTTCAGATTCTATATTTAGATGTAGATACTTTAAGATTTTATTTATAACAAAATTATTGGTAACTTCTATATCGTAAATTAGTAAATTAACATATGTATTTACCATATCTAATTCTAAGTTTTGCAAATCTTTCAAGTTATTTAATGCTGAAATTTTGTTATAAAATTTATTATAAATAGGGTGAAGATATTTAGTGGCCACTCCATTTTTTATAATTTCTTTTGAGTATATAGCATTCCAAATTATAAGATCATTTCTTTTGTTTTCTATGGAAAGTTCATTAGTATATTCGAATAATTGCTTATCTTTTATTATTTTTAGTATCTTTGGTTTGTCTCTTAACTTTATTAATTCAGATATTTGATTACTAAATATGTTAACATCAGAAATAAAATGGTTAAAGTTGTCGTACAAAAAAATCACCCCTAAAAATAAGTTGAAGTAACTATATACATATTATACAAAATATATACAAATATTCAAAATTAATTTTGTTATAATTTCTGCATAAGATAAAAGTCATTAAGAAGGAGTGAAGATGATGAACAAGTATGGAATATATCATAGTACAGATGTACCTTATGCATATGGAGTGGAAAATGGTTTAAATTTGAGAATAAGAACAGCAAGAGGAGACATTAATAAAGTACTGGTTTATTACAAAGATAAGTATGATGATACTGAAGGATATAAAGAAAAGGAAATGACTTTAATATGTGAAACAAAATTATATAGTTTTTTTGAATGTAAAATACAATTATATAGAAATAGATATGCCTATTATTTTAAGTTAATTGATAATGAAAATGTAGAGGTTTACTTAAATGAAAGAGGAATACAAAATTCTTTGGAAAATAAGGAAATATACCCTTTTTCATTCCCTTATATAGCTAAGGATGACCTTTATGAGGATATTAAGTGGGTTGAAGAAAGTGTGGTTTATCAAATATTCCCTGATAGATTTTGCAATGGAGATGAAAGTATTAATCCTGAGGAAACATTACCTTGGGGTAGTGGAAAATTAACTTATAGAAGCATGTATGGAGGGGATTTACAAGGAATTATTAATAAATTAGATTATCTTAAAGATTTAGGTGTTGATATTATATATTTAACTCCAGTTTTTAAGTCAAATACATCTCATAAATATAATACAGCAGATTATTTTGATATAGATCCTCAATTTGGAACAGTAGATTTAGCGAAGGAGTTAGTACAAAAGTGCCATGAAAAAGGTATGAAAATCATTTTTGATGCAGTATTTAATCATTCTGGTGATGACTTTTTTGCCTTTAAAGATGTATTAAAAAATCAAGAGAAGTCTAAATATGCAGATTGGTACTTTATTGATAAATACCCTGTATCATTTGAAAAAGGGGGGTATTATACTTTTGGTAAGGATCATAGAAATATGCCAAAGTTTAATACAAATAATGAAGAGGTAAGAGAGTATTTATATAAAGTAGGAGAATATTGGATTAGAGAAGTTGGAATAGATGGTTGGAGATTAGATGTTTGTGATGAAGTAAGTCATGATTTTTGGAGAGGATTTAGAAAGAGAATAAAATCTGTTAATAAAAATGCTATTATAGTTGGGGAAATAATGAATGAAGCAGCTCCTTTTTTAAGGGGAGATCAGTTAGATGGAATAATGAATTATACTTTTAAAGATGCAGTTACAGATTTCTTTGGAAGTAAAACTATTGATTGTTATGAGTTTTCTGACTTGCTGGCAAATAATAGAGTAATATATATGAATTCCATTACTAAACAGTTGTGGAATCTTATAGATAGCCATGATACAAAACGTTTTTTAACTGAATGTAATGATGATGTTGATTTTATGAAGTTAGCTGTTGGCTTTCAATTCACTTATTTAGGTATTCCTTATATATATTATGGAGATGAAATAGGATTAAATGGTGGGGCAGATCCTGAAAATAGAAAGTGTATGATTTGGGATAAGAATCATCAAAATATGGATTTATTTAATTATTATAAGAAGCTTATTAAAATAAGAAAAGAGAATAAAGAACTTATTCATGGAAGGTATATAGAAAAGTATTGTAAAGACAATGTTATTGTATTTACCAGAGCTTTAGAAGAAAGTAAAATTACAGTAATTATAAATAATAATAAAGATACAAAAAATGTTCCTATAAAACTTAATGGAATTGATTTGTTAACTGATGAGAAAGTTGAATTAAATGGAACAGCAAAGATTAAGGGAGCATCTATTAGTATTGTGAAGGAAAATTAATTTTTAAGTAAGAAAGGTATACTTTGATTTTTAATAAGTCGTAATTAATGTTTTAAAGGAGTAGTTGTGTATAAAAAAGGCGATTTTCATATCCATTCAACAGAATCTGATGGGGATCTTAAACCAGGAGAAATAGTTTTACTTGCAAAGGATAGACATTTAGATATAATTGCAATAACAGATCATAATACTGTGAGTGGAAATAATCAAGCTATTAAGGTAGGAAATATATATGGGGTAAAGGTTATACCAGGAATAGAAGTTTCTACTAGATATAAGGGGAATAGAGTTCATATATTAGGATATTTCCCTGATGATAGGTATAATGATGAAGAATTTAAGAAGAATCTATCTCTTATAAGAAAAGGTAAGTTTAAACTTTGTGCTATTAATAGCAAGGGGAAGCTTGGTTACAAATCAGAAGGTGGTAAACTTTCGACTAGTGCAGGAATTGAGTTTTTACATTATTATGGAGCAAAAGTGGTTTTAGCTCATCCTGTTGTACTAAAAAGAGAAATATTTTTGAAGTTAATGGAGTTTGATTTCGATGGAATAGAAGCTAAGTATTATAAAAATAAGGAAGAGGAAACTGAATATTATTTAAAGATAGCCGAAGATAAAGGATTGTTTTATACAGCAGGTTCAGATTTTCATTGTTTAAATAAAGATGATTTTAAACATGGAGCTTTAGGACAAATATATCTTGAAGAAGAGGAAATAGATATTTTTATAAATAAATTAATTGAAAAGTGAATTTTTAAGGAGAGTTGTTTTTAGTAGTTACAGCTCTCTTTTTTTAACGTATAAGAAATTTTAAAACTTTTTTGAGAGGGAGCACTGATTATTACTAGCTTTTTGATATGTAAGTTGTCAAATACGTTAAAAATAATTATAGTGCCGCAAAAGAACCCAAAAGAAAAATAATTAAATGGTATTTTTATAAGGAATTATTTTTCTTTTAGAACCTTTTGTATGGCTAAAAAAAGTGACTTCAATTAATACAAAGATGTAATACTATAAATGAAAAGGTGTGAAACCAAATGTGGAATTGGTACCATATTTGAGCTTTTATATAAATTTGCATGATTATAATAGCTAGAAATCTATATATACGAAGGGTTTTCAAAGGTGTTAAAAAATAATAAAAAATAAAATATTCACTTGACATTAGAAATGTGGAACTGGTATTATAAGTACATAAAGAATTTAAGTAAACCGTTACAATAAATAATAAAAGGAGGTCTAAGACATGAGTAAAGAACAAGTTGTAGCTAGAGAAATTCTTAAGAATGTTGGTGGAAAAGAAAATATAAAATCTATGGAACACTGTGCTACAAGATTAAGACTTATAGTTGCAGACAAATCAAAGATAAATGAAGAGGCAATAGAAAATATAGATGGAGTGAAGGGTCAAAACTTTGCTGCAACTCAATATCAAATAATATTAGGCACAGGTTTTGTAAATAAGGTATTTGCTGAAATGAATAAAGAAGGTGTAGATCCAGGTAATGCTAAAGAAGAAGCTTACAGCAACATGACATTACCACAAAAAATTTCTCGTACATTAGGAGATATCTTCGTACCAATACTACCTGTACTTGTTGCAACAGGATTATTCATGGGAATAAGAGGTCTGTTAACTAGTTTAGGTATAGAAATGAATGAGACTTTCTATACATTATCAGAAGTATTAACAGATACAGCATTTGCTTTCTTACCAGCGCTAGTTGCTTGGTCAACAATGAAAAAGTTTGGTGGAACGCCAGTTATAGGTATAGTACTAGGACTTATGTTAGTATCACCTAATTTACCAAATGCTTATTCAGTAGCATCAGGAGATGTATCTCCAATTTATATTAGTTTAATGGGATTAAGTATTCCAATAGTTGGTTACCAAGGTTCGGTTTTACCAGCGTTAATATTAGGTATCATAGCTTCTAAACTTGAAAAAGCATTTAGAAAATTTGTACCAGACGTAATCGATTTAATAGTAACACCATTTTTAACATTAGCTATTTCAATGATTTTAGGATTATTAATAGTTGGACCAATAATGCATACATGTGAACAATACATCTTATCGGGATGTGCCGCATTTATATCGTTACCATTTGGTATAGGAGCTGCTATCATAGGTGCATTCCATCAAGTAATTGTTGTATCAGGTATACACCATGTATTTAATGCATTAGAAGTTGAATTATTATCTTCAACAGGATTAAATCCATTTAATGCTATTATTACTGGAGCTATTGTAGCTCAAGGTGCAGCGGCACTTGCAGTAGCATTAAAGACTAAAGATGCTAAGAAACGTTCATTATATATTTCATCAGCAATTCCAGCATTCTTAGGAATTACTGAAGCGGCTATATTTGGAGTTAACTTAAGATTCATAAAACCATTCATTTTCGCATGTGTAGGTGGAGCAGCAGCTGGTTTATTCTCGGGAATAATTAACTTAGCTGGTACAGGAATGGGGGTTACAGCTCTTCCAGGTTTATTATTATACTTAAATACTAATATAGTTGGATATATAATAGCAATGGCAATAGCAATAGCTGTAGCATTTATATTAACTTACGTATTTTTTAAGACAGAAGAATAAAATATATAGAAAGGGGAGTTCTAATGAAAGTACTAGAACTCTCTATTTCTAGTTATATGATATAATATCTTACGAAAAAGAGGATGGGGTCCCTTTGAATAGGAGGATTATATATGAAGATTACAATACAAGATATTGCTAATATGGTTGGAGTATCTAAAAGTACAGTATCTAGATATTTAAATGGTGGGTATGTAAGCGAAGATACAGCCAATAAAATTAGCGAAGCAGTAGAAAAGACAGGTTATAGATTGAATTTTTTTGCGAAAAGATTAAAGTCTAAAAATAGTGGAATAATAGGTGTAGTTATTTCTAGATTTGATTCATATACAGCTGGAAAAATGTTAAAGAGTTTAAACAAAAAGTTAGAGGAAAAAGGATATCAAATATTAATATTATCTAGTGAATTAAATAAAGAAAAAGAATTAGAATGTATAGAAAAGTTAAATCAACAAGGTGTTGATGGAATTGTTGTAATGTCTTTTAGTATAACAAAAGAAAATATTTCTATGTCAAATAAGTTAAGTATACCTATAATATATACAGGCCAAAGTAATAGTTTGCTTAAATGTGTAAAACTAGATGATAGAAAAGCAGGAAGAATATTAGGAGAATATATAAGAGATCAAGGGCATAGAAACATAGTATTTTTAGGAGTAAGTGAAAAGGATAGAGCAGTTGGAATAGAAAGAAAAGAAGGTTTTTTGGAGGCATTTAACAACATAGAATGTAATATAAAGTTTATAGAAACAGACTTTTCTTTTAACAAAGCTTATGAAGTAAGTGAAGAAGTAATAAAAGAAAAACCAACAGCAGTAGTAGGTGCTACTGATAATATAATATTGGGTTTTGTTAGATATGCATTTGAAAAAGGATATAGTATACCAGAAGATTTTTCAGTTGCAGGCTTTGGTGGATATGATATAGGATTAGCAGTTCACCCAACAATAACAACGGTTAATATTGATTATGAAGCTGTAGGGAGAAAAGCTGCTGAAGCAGTAGTAGCTTCCATAGAATTAGATGAAGTGATAGATGATATAGAGATTAAATTAGAGTTAATAAAGAGACATAGTGTTAAAAAAATAAATTAATATTATGTAATTAATATAAAATTATAGCGAGGTTGAAAATGAAAGGGTTTAAGTCTTTAGAAGAAGTAAATTTAGATGTAGTAAATATTTATAGTAATAATAGTTGTAATGATAATTGGAAATTAAACTATCATTTTGAAACTCCAATTGGTTTAATTAATGATCCTAATGGTTTAAGTTATTATAATGGAGAATATCATTTATTCTTTCAATGGAACCCATACGGATGTGAACATAAATTTAAACATTGGGGATTGGTTAAAACTAGAAATTTTGTAGATTTTACTATACCTAAATTAGTACTTGCACCAACTGACTGGTATGACAAAGATGGTTGTTACTCAGGAAGTGCTTTAGAGGTTGATGGAAAATTAGAATTATTATATACAGGTAATGTTAAAGATGAAGAAGGTAATAGAGAATCTTATCAATGTAGAGCTGTATGTGATGAAGAAGGTAATGTAATAAAGTATGGTCCTGTAGTAGATGATAAAAATAGACCAGAAGGTTATACAGCTCATTTCAGAGATCCAAAAGCCTTTAAGAAAGGTGGTAAATATTATTTTGTTATTGGAGTTCAAACTAATGATTTAATAGGAAGAACCTTATTATATAGCTCAGATGATTTTAAGGATTGGAAACTTGAAGGAGAAATAGATACAGAGTATAAGAACTTTGGATTTATGTGGGAATGTCCGGGGATATGTGAAGTAGATGGAACGGATGTATTTATATTCTCACCACAAGGATTAGAAAAAGAAGAATTTAAAAATCAAAATATTTATCAATCAGGATATCTATTAGGTAAGCTTGATTATGATACATTAAAATTTGAACATAATGAATTTAAAGAACTTGATATGGGATTTGATTTCTATGCTCCTCAAACTTTTGATGATGAAAAGGGTAGAACTATAATGATAGGATGGATGGGAATGCCGGAAGAGGAAGAATATCATCCAACATCAAAATATGGTAGAATGCATTCTTTAACTATGGCAAGAGAATTAAGTGTTAAAAATGGAGTATTATATCAAAATCCAATAGAAGAGTATAAGTCTTTAAGAGGTGAAACTTTAGTAGATTTAGAAGATGTTATGGGCAGTCAATGGGCAAGTCATAATATAGAAAATAATAGTTATGAATTATTATTAGATGTTAATAAAAATGAATCTTCTGAATTACAATTAAGATTTGCAACTGGTGAAGATGAATATATGGTGTTTACATATGACTTTGACCAAAATATTGCTATATTAGATAGAACTAATATGAAAAATGGTGATAAAGGTGTAAGAAAGCTTAAGCTAGAAGAAAGTGAAAATGTAAAAATAAATATGTTTATGGACAATTCAGCAGTTGAAATTTACTTGAATGATGGTAAAGAAGTATTATCTGCAAGAGTATATCCTGAAGAAGGTAGTGTAGGATTACAATTATTATCAAAGGGTGGAAATATAAAAATAAATAATATGAAAGTATGGACATTAGAGGGAGTAAAGTATAATGGATAAGGTATTTTGTATAGGCGAATTATTAATTGATTTTATAGGAAAAGATATCAATAAAGGAATAAAAAATGGAGCAAACTTCGAAAAGAAAGCTGGTGGAGCACCTGCAAACGTAGCTGCTTCAGTAGTTAAACTTGGAGGAGAGGCAGCATTTTTAGGTCAAGTTGGAGATGATTCTTTCGGAAGATTCTTAGTAGAAACTTTAGAAGCTGTAAATATAAATACAAGCATGACTAAGATGGAAGGATGCACTACATTAGCTTTCGTTGCTATAGATGAAAACGGAGAAAGAGATTTTGAATTTAATAGAGGAAGTGATGGAGAATATGCATTTGAAAGTATAGATTTAAGCAGAATAACTAAAAATGATGTTCTTCATTTTGGTTCAGCAACTGGGTTCTTAGAAGGTGAATTAAAGAAAACTTACTTTAAGTTATTGGAATATGCAAAAGAACAAGGAATGTTTATCTCTTTCGATCCTAACTATAGAGATGCATTAATTACAAGTGATAAGTTAGAAGGGTTTATAGAAGATTCTAAGTTCTTCACTAAGGATGCTGATTTTGTTAAGTTAAGTGATGAAGAAGTAAAACTTATAACTAAAAAAGAAGATTTACGTGAAGGTGTAAAAGAGCTTCATAAGATAGGAGCTAAGGTAGTAGCTATTACTTTAGGAGCTGAAGGAACTTTAATAAGTAATGGAGAAGAAGAAGCAATAGTACCTTCAATAAAGATAAAGCAAGTAGATTCAACTGGGGCTGGAGATTCGTTTGTTGGAGCTGTTCTTAAGCAAGTTGCAGATTTAAAGGATATGAAAAATATATCTTTTAATGAATGGAAAAATATAATAGCTTATGCTAACAAGGTTGGAGCTATAACTTGTACAAACTATGGAGCTATTGATTCAATGCCTTATGCTAAGGATGTAGAATAATTTATAAAGTATATTTTTAAAGCTTATTATAATTTGAGTATGTGTAGAAATGAATTTTAAAATTCTATGCAATTCAAAGTATAGTAAGCTTTTTATATTGATATAAATTCTAATTTCTAATAAAGAATTATAATAATGGATGCCATTTATGTTAATTCAGGTATGCTAAATGCTTATTGTTTGACAATTATTATTAGTTAGTATAATATATTATTAGATAAAAATTTAACAAAGTTTTCAATAGAATAGTTTTATTGATTGGAGGAATAGATCATGAAAATAGTAGTAGTAGGATGTACACATGCAGGTACAGCAGCAGTAGTAAATTTAAAAAAACTTCATCCAGATAGTGAGATAACAATATATGAAAAGAATGATAATATATCATTTTTATCTTGTGGGATAGCATTAAATGTAGGAAAGGTAATAGAAAATACAGAAAGCCTTTTCTACAATTCTCCTGAGAACTTAGCTAGCTTAGGTGTTATTACAAATATGAAACATGAAGTTTTAGATATAAATTTTGATGCAAAATCTATAAAAGTAAAAAATTTAGTTAGTAATGAAGTTTTTGAAGACAATTATGATAAATTAGTTCTTACCTTAGGCTCTTGGCCAATAGTACCAAAGTTTGAAGGTGGAGATCTTGAAAATATAGTATTATGTAAAAATTATGAGCATGCATTAAATATAATAGAAAAATCAAAGAATGCTGAAAGTGCGGTAGTAATTGGAGCAGGATATATTGGAGTAGAACTTGCAGAAGCTTTTGAAATGCAAGGGAAAAAAGTCACTTTAATAGATGCTGAAAATAGAATTATGGCAAAATATTTAGATAAAGAATTTACAGATAGAGCTGAGAAAGAGTTTTCAGATAGAGGAGTAAATTTAGTATTAGGTGAGAAGGTTCAAAAGTTTAAAGGTGAAAATGGAAAAGTAACAGAAGTAGTAACAGAAAATGGAGAGTACAAAGGTGATTTAGTAGTACTTTGCATAGGATTTACACCTAATACTAATCTAGTTAAAGGAAAATTAGAAACACTTCCAAATGGTGCTATTGTTATAGATGAATATATGAGAACAAGTAAAGAAGATGTATATGCAGCAGGAGATTGTTGTGTAGTAAAGTATAATCCAGCAGGAGATACTAGATATATACCACTTGCAACAAATGCAGTTAGAATGGGAACTTTAGTTGCTAGAAATATAGTTAAACCAACTATAAAATATATGGGAACTCAAGGAACTTCAGGCATAAAGATATATAATGCATGCATAGCTTCTACAGGATTAACAGAAGAAATGGCAAAAATGACTACTTCTATGAATATAGATTCTGTAATAATTAAAGATAATCATAGACCAGAATTTATGCCAAGTTATGAAGAAGCTATGATTAAACTTGTATTTGATAAAGATACTAGAAGAATTATAGGTGGACAGATACTTTCTAATAATGACTTAACTCAATATATGAATACTTTATCAGTTGTTATTCAAAATAATATGACAATAGAAGAATTAGCTATGACAGATTTCTTCTTCCAACCACATTTTAATAAACCATGGAGTTTATTAAATGCTGTAGCTTTACAAGCTCTTTAGTTCAAAGTAATAAAAAAATGACTACATAAAAACTGCAAAAGTTTTTATGTAGTCATTTTTTTAAAACATACAAGAAAGTATAAAATTCTTGTCTAAATTCTAGAATTATTTTATTTGTTCAACAATTTATTGACAAAATTCTTATAATGAGTTAATCTGTTTAGGTGATAAGAAATATCAATTAATAAAAAGTTTCAGTATAAATGTTGATTTATTACAAAAGGAGGATTTATTTAAGGATTAACTTTAGATAAAATATCAGATTATATGAATAAGAAGTTTTTAATTTTAACTTTAATGGTATTAAGCATAATGTCGATTTTTATAGGTGTTCAGGATATTTCAATAATGGACATAATAAATTTAAATATGGATAAGATTAATGTAGTACTTATAAGTAGGTTACCTAGGTTAATAGCTTTAATAGTTGCAGGAGTTGGAATGAGTATATCAGGTGTAATAATGCAGCAAATCAGTAATAACAAGTTTGTATCACCAACGACAGCTGCTACATTAGATTCAGCTCAATTTGGGGTAATAATGTCAATGCTTATATTTACTAATACAACAATAACTGAAAAGATGATTGTATCTTTTATATGTGCTCTTATAGGTACCTTTTTATTTATGAAAATACTTAAAAAAATCAGAATGAAAAATATAATCTTTATACCTTTAGTAGGGATAATGGTTGGAAATGTGATAGGTTCATTAACTGAATTTATTGCATATAAATTTAATTTAACTCAAAGTGTACAAAATTTCTTTCAAGGAAAGTTCAACATGATTATGAAGGGAAATTACGAATTATTATATTTAACAATTCCATTACTTATAATAGCTTTTATATATGCTAACAAGTTCACTATAGTAGGAATGGGAGAAGATATTTCTAAAAATCTTGGGCTAAATTATAAAAGAGTAAGTAACATAGGAATAACTTTAGTTTCTTTAATAAGTACACTAATAGTTATTATTGTTGGAAATATTCCGTTTATAGGTCTTATAATTCCTAACATAGTATCTTTATTTAATGGAGATAACATAGGAAAAAATATAGGAATAACAGCTTTATTTGGAGCAAATTTTCTTATGATTTGTGACATTATAGGAAGAGTAATTATATATCCTTATGAAGTATCTATAAGTCTTACGGCAGGGGTTATAGGAAGTATTATATTCCTTTATCTTATACTTAGGAGAAATAAAAATGCAGCATAATAAAGATAAGAAAAAATTATATATACTTTTAGGAATAACCTTAATATTTATAAGTTTATTTTTATTCTATGGTTTAAACGCTAATAACTATAGATATAACTTATCAAAGAGGATTCCAAAGATAATAGCAATAATATTAACAGGGGGAAGTGTAGCGGTTTCTTCAATGTTATTTCAAACTATAACTAATAATAGAATTTTAACACCAAGTATTTTAGGACTTGATTCATTATATAACTTTGGACAAACTATAGCAGTATTTGTTTTTGGGGTTAATAGTTTAATGCTTACAAATAGTTATGCAAACTTCTTTTTCTCAGTTGCAATAATGCTTGTAGGATCAGTGATTTTATATAATTTAGTTTTCAGAAAGAAAAATAATATATTTACATTGTTACTTGTAGGAACAGTTATGGGAACATTGTTTAGAAGTATAAGTTCTTTCATGTCAGTTCTTATAGATCCAAATGACTTTTTAACTTTACAAAATAAGATGTATGCTAGCTTTAATAATGTAAATACAGATATTATTTTGCTAGTTATAATAATTTTTACTTTAATATTCATTTATGTATATAAAGATATAAATAAATTAGATGTAATGTTACTTGGACGTGAACAAGCTATTAATTTAGGAGTAGAACATGATAAAGAGTCAAAAAAATTATTATTAGTAATTATTCTACTAGTATCAGTATCCACAGCTTTGGTTGGGCCTATAACTTTTTTAGGGCTATTAGTAGTTAATTTAGCTTATCATTTATTTGATACATATAAACACTCTTATTTAATTATAGGGTCAACACTTATTAGTGTACTTGCATTAGTATCAGGACAATTTATAGTGGAAAGACTTTTGAATTTTTCAACTACTGTAAGTATAATAATTAATTTTATAGGAGGAATTTACTTTATTTATCTTTTACTTAAGGAGGGGAAAGCATGATAGAGGTTAAAAATCTTGTTAAAAGTTATGGAAACAAAAGAGTTGTTGATAATGTTTCTTTAAATATAGAAAAAGGAACAATAACATCTTTTATAGGTCCTAATGGAGCAGGAAAAAGTACAGTGCTTTCTATGATTTCTCGTATTATGGATAAGGATTCAGGAGAGGTTATCATAGATGGTTGTGAATTAGAAAAATGGAATAGTCAAGAACTTGCAAAAAAGATTTCTATATTAAAACAATCTAATAATATCAATGTAAGACTTACTATAAGAGAGATTGTTAGCTTTGGAAGATATCCTTATTCTGAAGGTAGACTTACAGCAGAAGATAATAAGTACATAGATGAAGCTATAGAGTATATGGAGCTTAAGGATATTGAAAATAAATATTTAGATGAATTAAGTGGTGGGCAAAGACAAAGAGCTTACATAGCTATGGTAATTGCACAAAACACAGAATATGTTCTTTTAGATGAACCTTTAAATAACTTAGATATGAAACATTCAGTAGCTATGATGAAGGTTTTTAGAAGACTTGTAGATGAGCTCAATAAAACTGTTGTAATAGTAATGCATGACATTAATTTTGCATCAGTATATTCAGATAATATAGTTATTTTAAAGAATGGAAAAATAGCTAAAGATGATAAAACAGAAAATATTATTAAACAAGAAATATTAGAAGATATATATGAAATTGACTTTGATATTAGAGAGATAGATAACAAGAAAATTTGTATATATTTTTAAAAATAAAAATACGAACAAAGGGGATAAGAAAATGATAAACAGAAAATCAATATGTATGTTAGCATTAACTGCTGTATTAACATTAGGAGGACTTGCAGGATGTGCAAAGGATTCAAAGACAGAAGCTAATAAGGAACTTATAACAGTTACAGATAGAAATGGTGAAGTAGAAGTACCTAAGAATCCAGAAAAGGTAGTAGTTTTAGATTACGGTACAGTAGATACTTTAGAAGAATTAGGAGTAAAGATTGCAGGTTTACCAAAGGCTAGTTTACCAAGTTATTTAAATGATTATAGTGGCGATGAGTATACAGATGTAGGAACTTTATTTGAGTTAAACTATGAAACTATAAATGAATTAAATCCAGATTTAATAATAATAGAAGGTAGACAAGCTGATCAAATAGATGAACTTAAGAAGATAGCACCAACTATACAACTTGGTAGTGATGGTACTAATTATATTAATTCAGTTAAGTCAAATACAGAAGTTTTAGGAAAGATATTTGATAAAGAAGGCGAAGCTAAAAAACAAATAGAAGAAATAGATAACAGAATAGAAGCTATTAAGACAAAGGTTACAGGGGAAAATATAAATGCATTACTTACAATGGTTAATGAAGGTAGTATGAACGTTTATGGAGCTGGATCAAGATTTAATGTGCTATATAATGAATTTGGATTTGCACCAACTGATTCAAATATAGAAGTATCTAAGCATGGACAAAGTATAACTTCTGAATATATTTTAGAAAAGAATCCTAATTATTTATTTGTTCTAGATAAGGGAGCTATAACTGGTAAATCTTCAAATACTGCTAAAGAAATAATAGAAAATGAATTAGTTAAGAGTGGAGAAACTTTTAAGAATGGTAACATTATTTATGTAAATGCAGAAGCTTGGTATGTAGGTGGTGCTGGTATAAAAGCTGCAAGTATAATAGTAGAAGATGTTGAGAAAGCGTTAAAACTGTAGATGTTATAATAACAAAAGGTGATGATGCTTTTGGCTGTGTGCAGACTAATTTGATTTCGCCAAGTATTTCTATCCTTTAAAAAATTAATATTACGGAAGGGCAAAACTCACAAGAGTTCAAACAATTGCCCTTCTAATCGTACTATTAATTTTTTAAAGAATGAAATACTAAAGGCTTATCAAAATGCTGCATTTCGCCAAAAGTATCATCACCTTTTTGTATAAATAACTTTTAAGTTTTATGTTGCTACATCTTTTGATATTATTTTTTGATTTTTTAGGTCTGGTAAAATTGATAATAATAATCCTAAAAGTATAAATAGTATGCCTACTAATATATTAAAAGGAATAGAGTCTCATAAAAATAAGTCAAATTATGTTGAATTATGACCTTAATTTTAGTAAAATACATAGTATGCTATGTATGGGTGGTGAAAAAATGTGTGACAATATAAAATGTCCAGATGATCACATAGGATTATTAATCAAGTATATTGCAAATTCTATAAAAAATGAAATAAATAATAATCTAGCAAAATTTGATGTGACAGCAGTTCAAGAATCAGTATTACTATTTTTATGGGAAAATCCTAATAGGGATATATTTCAGAAGGATATAGAAGAACATCTGAAATTAAAAAATCCAACAGTCACAGGAATTGTTAAAAGGCTAGAAGAAAAAGGAATGATAAGTAGAACGCATAAAAAAGATGATGCTAGATGTAAATGTCATTTTTTAACAGATAAAGGTAAGCATGTAGTAGAAGACACTATTGGATATGGTGTTAATTATATAGAAAAAAAGCTAACTAAAGATTTAAGTTTTGAAGAAAAAGAAAACTTAATTTATTTATTAAAAAAGGTACTAAAAAGTATGGAAGAGTAATCTTCTTTATTTTTAAATAAATACATAGCTTGCTATGTATACAAACGAAAAACATTTAGAGAGGTGAACTATATGATAAAAAAATTATTTCCTTATATGAGGAAATATCAGAAGTACTTAGTTTTAGGTGTTATGTGTGCTGCATTAGAAGCAATGTTTGAACTTATAATACCTTTAGTTATGGCTCAAATAGTAGATGTAGGTATAGCAAATGGTGACACAGCTTATACCTTAAAGATGGGAGCTCTTATGGTGGGAATCGCTTTAGTTTCCTTATCTTTTGGTCTTGCACTTTCAAAATTTGCCGCAATTGCAGGACAAGGATTAGGAGCAGAACTTAGAGATGCTGAATTTAAAAGAATACAAACTTATTCTTTTAAGAATATAGAAAAGTTTAGTACCGCATCTTTAATAACTCGTTTAACTACAGATATTACAGCAATACAAAATTCTACAACAATGGGAATTAAGCTTTTAGTTAGAGCTCCTATGATGCTTATATGTGCTTGTATCTTATCAGTAAGTATAAGTCCTAAGCTTGCACTTATATTTTTAGTATCAATGCCAGTTCTTGTAATATGTATTGGTTTAATAATTAAGACTGTAAAACCTAAGTTTGAAGCTATGCAAAAGAAAATTGATAATATGAACATTATAGTTCAAGAAAATTTAATTGGTGTTCGTGTTATTAAATCTTTCGTAAGAGCTAAGAAGGAAAAAGAAAAGTTCTCAAAAGGAAATGAAGATTTATTAAAGTCTTCTGAGGGTGCCTTTGGAATAGTAGTATTAAATATGCCAATAATGCAATTTGTAGTATTCTCAAGTGTCATAGCAATATTATGGTTTGGTGGACATATGGTTAATGAAGGAACTTTAACTGTTGGAAAGCTTACAAGTTTCTTTACTTATTCATTCCAAATATTAATGTCACTTATGCTTATTTCAATGGTAATGATGATGATATCACGTTCAGTAGCATCAGCAGCACGTATAATCGAAGTTCTTGAAGAAGAACCAGATATAAAGAATCCAACAAATGCTTTAACAAGTGTTGAAAATGGTGATATTGAATTTAAAAATGTAAGCTTCAAATATGAAGATGATAGTGATGAATTAAATCTTGAAAATATAAATTTCTCAATTAAAGCTGGTGAAACAGTAGGTATAATTGGTGGAACAGGTTCAGGTAAGAGTAGTTTAGTACAACTTATTCCAAGGTTATATGATGTAACTGAAGGGGAAGTTTTAATTGGTGGAAAGAATGTTAAGGAATATGATATAGAAACTTTACGTAATGAAGTATCTATGGTGCTTCAAAAGAATGTTCTATTTACAGGAACTATTAAAGAGAACCTTAAGTGGGGAAATGAAAATGCTACAGATGCAGAAATAGAAGCAGCATGTGCAGCATCTTGTGCAAATGAGTTTATTGGAAGACTACCTGGTGAATATAATATGTTCTTAGATCAAGGTGGAGTAAATGTATCTGGTGGACAAAAGCAAAGACTTTGTATAGCAAGAGCAATATTAAAAAATCCTAAAATATTAATTTTAGATGATAGTACTAGTGCTGTTGATACTGCTACAGATGCCAAAATTAGACAAGCTTTTAATAATGATTTAAAAGATACAACAAAGATTATAATAGCTCAAAGAGTTATATCCGTATGTGAAGCAGATAAGATTATTGTTATGGATGATGGAAAAATATCAGCTATAGGAACACATGATGAATTAATGAAGACTAGCGATATTTATAAAGATGTATATGATTCTCAACAGAAAGGAGCTGGTTTTAGTGAATAATAAACAAAAGAAGAAAAATGGCCCTAAGAATATGGGAAAAACTATAGGTCGTTTAATGAGCTATGTAGGAAAATATAAGCTACTATTATGTTTAGTTCTTATATTTCTAGTAATGAGCTCTATATCTATGGTTGCAGGTTCATACTTTTTAAAACCTATAATTAATGATTATATATTACCAGGTGATTTTAAAGGTCTTGTTAAGATGCTTGCATTTTTAGGTTCAATATTTTTAGCTGGAACCTTTGCATCTTATGGTTATTCAAGAATTATGGTTCATGTAGCACAAAATTCTATAAGAGATATTAGAAAAGATTTATTTGAAAAAATGCAAACTTTACCTGTAAGTCACTTCGATTGGACTCCACATGGTGATTTAATGAGTCTTTATACAAATGATATAGATAATATTAGTGAAGCTTTAAATAATAGTATTACTAATATCTTATCTTCAGGTATTACTTTTATTGGAACTATTATTATGATGTTTGTTTTAAGTCCTACTCTTACTTTAATAACTTTAATATCTTTAGCAGTTATGCTTGGTTTAATAAAAACAATAGGAAAGAAGAGCAAATATTATTTTGGTGTTCAACAAAAGAATATTGGTAAGATTAATGGTTTTGTTGAGGAAATGATAGAAGGACAAAAAGTAGTTAAGGTATTCTGCCATGAAGATAAAGCTATAGAAGAGTTTGAAAAGCATAATGAAGAATTAAGATTAGCTTCTACAGGTGCACAAACTTATGCAGGATTTATGATGCCTCTATTAGGTAACCTTTCTCATATAAATTATGCAATTACTTGTTGTGTTGGTGGTCTTATGACTATATTAGGTGCATTTGACCTTGGATCTTTAGTATCACATTTACAATATACTAAACAAGTATCACAACCAATAGCTCAAGTATCTCAACAAGTTAATGTTATTCTAGCAGCTTTAGCAGGTGCTGAAAGAATATTTGATGTTTTAGATAAAGAACCAGAAGTTGATAATGGTAGTGTTGAACTTACAAGAGCAGAAATTAAAGAAGATGGAAGTGTAGTTTCAACTGATAAGTATACTGGACACTGGGCTTGGAAGTTACACAATGATAAAGAAGAAGTTAGAGAACTTAAAGGAGAGGTTATTTTTAAAGATGTTGTATTTGGATACTATCCAGAAAAGACAATATTAAAGAATATATCTCTATATGCAAAACCAGGTCAAAAGATTGCTTTTGTTGGATCTACTGGTGCAGGTAAAACTACAATTACTAATTTAATTAATAGATTTTATGAAATTCAATCAGGAAGTATTACTTATGATGGAATTGATATCAAAGATATTAAGAAAGATGAACTTAGAAAGTCACTTGGGATAGTTCTTCAAGATACACATCTATTTACAGGAACTATTGCTGATAATATTAGATATGGTAAGTTAGATGCTACTGATGAAGAGGTAGTAGCTGCTGCAAAACTTGCAAATGCTCATACATTTATAAAGCATCTTCCACATGGATATGATACTGTTCTTACAGGAGATGGAGAAGGGCTTTCACAAGGGCAAAGACAATTACTAGCTATAGCTAGAGCTGCTATTGCTAATCCACCTGTACTTATAATGGATGAGGCTACAAGCTCTATTGATACTAGAACTGAAAAACTTATTCAAGAAGGTATGGATAAGCTTATGGATGGTAGAACTGTATTCGTAATTGCTCATAGATTATCTACTATTAAAAATTCTGATGCTATTATGGTGTTAGAACAAGGAGAAATCATTGAAAGAGGAAATCATGAAGAACTTCTTGAAAAGCAAGGTAGATACTACGAATTATACACAGGTAAAAAAGAGTTAGATTAATATACTTTTGATGTTATGATAACTAAAAAAGGTGTTTATATTTGTTGGCTCCATGCAGACAAGTTTGATTTCGCCAAAAATATAAACACCTTTTTGTGTACATAAATCAAAAGGTATAAGTTAACTAGATGTTTTATATTTCGGATGTTATGATAACTGAAAAAAGCAAATTTGTTATTTGATTTCGGCATACTAGCTGGGATGAGGAAAGTATTTCTATCCTCTGAAAAATTAAAGTGACGGAAGTTCAAAACTCACTGCGTTCAGACAGTTGAACTTCTAATCGTCCCATTAATTTTTCAAAGAATGAAATACTAGTACCTCACCCAGAATGATGCCTCCATCAAAAACAAATTTGCTTTTTTCTGTGTACATAAGCTCAAAAGATATAAGTTAACTAGATGTTTTATATTTCAGATGTTATGATAACTGAAAAAAATATAAGTTAGTTACTTAATTTAAGGTAGTCCATTCAATAGAATCACTACTAAAGATTTTTTGATCATCTGAGTCAAAGTTATGAAAGTCATCATGTTGTGATATATAAATCTTGTGGGCTGTAAAGTATACAGCTATATACCCATCATCACCAACACAATAAAGAATAGGAAATTCACTCATATATTTATTGAATATGGTATAAAGAGGATCGTTAAGATAATAAAATTTATTAATTGTAAGTAATTTCTTATCTTCTTTCGCATCTATGAGTTCGTATTTGTTTTCTTTATTTAACTGAATTCTTATAGATCCATCTCCAAAATAGGCTATTGTTTCTTTGTCGGAAGAAGTCTTAGATTTAAATATTTTGTCCCAAATGCTATCCTTTATAGATTGGTTATTTTTAAGTTTTGTAAAAATAGTTTGATCTTTAAAATCAAATGAGTCTAAGTCACCTTCATAAGCCGTATTTGATATAGTGTTTAATTTAAGTACCTTATCAGTAGTAGAACTAATTATGTAAACTGAATTTGAGTATTCTATAAAGCTATCTATATCACTATAAATTATACTATCTACTTTTCTATCATATAAAAATTTACTAGAATCCTCATATTGACGAATTGCAAATCTAAAGTCACCAAAATTACTGATTACATAGTTATCGTAGTCTACATCTGTTTTATATTCTGGATTTATACGTGTATCATAATTATAACTATAAATTTTGTATCTTATTATTGATATGGGAATTAATAAAAAAATAATAAGAAGTATTATGCGTTTATTTTTCATATATATTCCTCCTTTAACTAATAGTAACATAAAAAGATAAAGTATAGAATTAGGTTTACAATATAAGTCTTTATAATAATATGGACAATAAGTAGATTAGTATAGATAAATCTATTTATTGTCTTTTTTGTTATTAAATTATATATTTTAATAATCTTTAGAAAGGCTTATCTTAAATAAAATTGTATGATATTTAATATTATAAATTCATAAAAGTATATATTCTTTTGATGTAGATGTTTTTTTACATCATATGTTTATATATATAAAAGTTGAAATATTTTAAGTAATGGGTGGGGAAGATATGATAGCTTTATTAAAATATGATTATAAAATATACATGAAACAGAATAAGTTTAGGTGAATATTATTTTAATAAGATAAACAAAGAGATATTTAAAATGTAAAAAAGAATATATTTTAAATATCTCTTTAACTTTTTATTTTATGTTATCTAATATATAATTTTCAGAAGTATTATTACTTGCAATTATTAATGTAGAAGAATCTAGATTTTCTGAGTATATATTAATATCATCATTCTCATTAAAATTATCATAGATGTTAAAGTTATATTTTGTACCTATTTTATTATGGGTACTTAAATTTAAAAGATTACCCTCTGAGGTTTTAGTATTATTTAAACTAGTGTCTCCTGTTAGGTAATATCTTTCACCATCAATAAGTAAATATCCATTAAATTTGTTTTCTTTATTTTTGGTGTATGTACCACTTATTTTTATAGGGTATGTTTTTAATATCTTTTTGTTTTTAGTATCAATAAGGAATCCTGTATAGGATCTAGCTACAAAATTTGTAGATATACATATGGCAATTATAATGGCTATTGGCACTAGAAATAGTATAAGTTTTTTGATAGACATGTCAATCACTCCTTATCACTTTGATTAGTTTATTATAATAATTATAACAAATTAGTAAGCAAAAACCATAAAAAGATGATAAAATAATAATTTATAAAGGTAAAAAAGGGATGTAAAAAAATATTAAAGTTAGAAAGAAGAATTTGAAAATAATATAAAAAAATGTATAATTATAAAATAAAGATAAAATACTGTAGATGATATTTGAAATTTGGGGAAGGTATATAAAATGAATATAGGTTTAATAGGCTATGGAAAGGTATCAAAAGCTTTTCTGAGATTATTAAAGGATAAAAATATAGAGTGTACTTTAAAGTTTATTTTAAAAAGTGATGGTTGCGTATTTAATGAAACAGGATTGGATTTAGATAGTGTTATTAATTTTGAAAATAATATAAGAGAGCATGAATTCTGGAATGAAGGTATGACCTTTAGATATATTATAGATGAGGAAATTGATTATTTAATAGAATTTACTAATACTAATATAGAAACTAGAGAACCTGCATTATCTTATATAAAAGAAGCGTTGAGTAGAGGAATTAATGTTGTTACAGGGAATAAAGCGATTATAGCAAAAGATTATACGAATTTAAAGAAGATAGCTGATATAAATAGAGTTTTTCTTAGTATAGGGTGTACTACAGCAGATTCAATACTTAGAGATATTTTGATTAATGAAAGGAGGATGAAATCATATGTGTAAGAAGTCTCTTCGAAAAGAAATGATATGTAAAAGAGATTGCTTAAATATTGAAGAAAAAAAATTAATGGACAAAACTATAAAAGAATATTTAATTAACTTAGAAGTGTTTAAGAATGCTAAGAATATTTTTATATATATAAGTTATGGTAGTGAGATAGATACTTATAGCTATATAAAAGAGTTTTTAAATATGGATAAGAATATTTATGTTCCTAAAACTGATATGAGAGAAAGGATTATGGAAGCTGTAAAGATAGAGTACCTAGAAAATTTAAAGAAGAGTAAATATGGAATTCTAGAACCAGATAGTTTTGAAAATAAAATAGATAAAGATAAAATTGATTTAGTTATACTTCCAGGTGTGGTTTTTGATAGACGTGGAGGGAGAATAGGCTATGGTGGGGGATATTATGATAAATATTTAAAAGATATGAATAAAGATATACCTAAGATAGCTCTATGTTATGAATTTCAATTAATTGATGAAGTGCCAAGTGAACCACATGATATAAAAGCAGATTTTATAATAACTGAAAACAAAGTAATTATCTGTAGGTCTTGAAAATATAGACGATATTATAAATAATATCAAAGAATATCTAGAAAGGTTGTAAGAAATGAAAAGAATTGAGACTGAGAGGTTAATATTAAGAAATTGGAGCATTGATGATTTAGATGATTTCTATGAATATGCTAAAAGCAAAAATATAGGACCTAGTGCTGGGTGGAAACCTCATAGTAATAAAGAAGAATCTAAAAAGATTTTAATGTCTTTTATAAAAGCTGATGAAACATGGGCAATTGAGTATAAGGAAAATAGTAAAGTTATAGGATCTATAGGGCTTCATAAGGATGATATGAGAACTGGGGTTAATAGTAAAATGCTTGGATATGTATTGTCTGAAGATTATTGGGGACATGGGTTGATTACAGAAGCATCTAAGGCAATTATTAATTTTGCTTTTAATGAATTGAATTTGGATGTTTTATCTGTATACCATTTTAGATTTAATCAAAAGTCTAAAAGAGTAATAGAAAAGTGCGGTTTTAAATATGAAGGAACACTTAGACGGGGAAATAAACTTTTTGATGGAACTGTAGTGGATCTTGTATGTTACTCTATGTTAAAAGAAGAATATTATAATAAATAGAAAAAGGACAGAGTATAGTAAAGTGATTAAAACTCTGTCCTTTTTTTATAAAGTTTTACTTTTTAACAATAAGAACTTGTCCAACAGAAATTTTGTTAGGATCTTTGATGTTGTTCCACTTTTGAAGTTGAGCAACAGTAGTACCATATTTCTTTGCAATAGCGCTTAAAGTATCACCAGATTTAACTGTATATTTTACAACAGTGCTAGCTGGAGCTTTAACAATAAGAACTTGCCCAACAGAAATTTTGTTAGGATCTTTGATGTTATTCCACTTTTGAAGTTGAGCAACAGTAACTCCAAATTTCTTTGCAATACCGCTTAAAGTATCACCAGCTTTTACTGTGTATTTTCCGTTACCTGGGTTTGGTGTAGGAGTTGGTGTAGAAGAACCACCTTTAAATTTTTTGTACCAATTTTCTGCATAAGTTCCTCTTTCAGGTTTGTTTTTGCTTGCAGGTCTTTCGTAGTTATATACAAAAGCTGCTGCTAAATAAGTAGGGCTCTTTGTACTCTTAGTAAATTCTTTGAAAGTTAGTGGGTATTGTTTTGTTTTATAGTATTGTTCATTATTTTCAAGTTCCCATATAATTCTTTGACATTGAGTGCTAACAGTTTTGTAGTTTAAGCCTTTACTATTTGCCCAGTTAACAAGTTTGGATTTTGGAGTCCATTGTACTAAACCGTAACCAGAACCTCCACCAATTTCATCTTTATCAGCTATTATTCCAGATTCACCTTGCATGTTTCCAAGTAATGCACATGTAGCTTGAGCTGTCCATCCTTTCTTTGTAAAAAAGTTATAAATAGTTTTTGCATTTGTATTCATATTTTCTGCCATGTTTTTTCCTCCTTAGAATTTATGTGTTTCTTTATCAAGCTTGATTTGTTTTACATAAATTAAAAAGGATGTAAGAGGGGGTTTGTAAACTACAAAATAAAAAAGATACATCAAAATTTTTGATGTATCTTTTTAGGTAAAGGAATTATCTTTCCTTATTAGCTATTTCAGTTAATAGTCTAGCTTCAAATTCTACTAAATCTATGCTTCCTTCATCGCCGTTTTTTCTGCTTCTTACTGATACTGTATTGTTAGCAGCTTCTTGTTCACCTACAACTAAGATATAAGGGCTTCTTTCTAATCTAGCTTCTCTTATCTTATAACCAATCTTTTCAGTTCTGTAGTCAGCTTCTATTCTAACACCTTGATCTTTAAATTTCTTAACAATTGATTCTGCATAATCATTGTATTTATCTGAGATTGGAAGAACCTTAACTTGAACTGGAGCAAGCCATGTTGGGAAAGCACCAGCATATTTTTCTATAAGCATAGCTAAAGTTCTTTCATAGCATCCAATTGATGATCTATGGATGATGTATGGACGTTTCTTTTCTCCATCTTTATCAATGTAACTCATATCAAATCTTTCAGCTAGAGCAAAATCGATTTGAACAGTTATGATTGTATCTTCTTTACCATGAACGTTCTTGAATTGAATATCAAGTTTTGGTCCATAGAATGCAGCTTCATCATCAGCTTCAACATAATCTATTTTTAAGTGATCTAATATGTTTCTCATTATATCTTGAGTTCTGTTCCAAGCTTCTGGATCATTGATATATTTTTCAGTATTGTTTGGATCCCATTTAGAGAATCTGTAACTTATATCATCAGCTATTCCTAAAGTTTCCATGATATATTTGATTAATTCAACAACTCCCTTGAATTCATCTTCAAGTTGTTCTGGAGTAACTATAAGGTGACCATCAGCTAGAGTGAATTGTCTAACTCTTATAAGACCATGCATTTCTCCTGAATTTTCATTTCTGAATAGAGTAGAAGTTTCAGCATATCTTACAGGTAAATCTCTATAGCTATGTTGTTCAGCATTGTATATTGTATATTGGAATGGACAAGTCATTGGTCTTAAAGCAAAAACTTCATCGTCCTTTTCTTCATCTCCAAGTACAAACATACCATCTTTATAGTGATCCCAGTGTCCAGAAATCTTGTAAAGATCACTCTTTGCCATATAAGGAGTTTTAGTTAATACATAACCTCTTTTTTCTTCTTCATCTTCAACCCATCTTTGAAGAGTTTGAACTATTTTTGCTCCCTTAGGCATTAATAGAGGAAGACCTTGCCCTACAGATTCATCAGTTGTGAATAATTTAAGTTCTCTTCCTAATTTATTGTGGTCTCTCTTTTTAGCTTCTTCTAGAGCTTCTAAATAAGCTTCTAATTCTGATTTCTTTAAGAATGCAGTACCATATACTCTTGAAAGCATTTTGTTCTTTTCGCTTCCTCTCCAGTAAGCACCGGCACTTCTTATAAGTTTTACAGCTTTAACATTCTTTACAGACATTAAGTGAGGACCAGCACAAAGGTCTGTAAAATCACCCATTTTGTAGAATGAAATAACTTCATCTTCAGGAAGATCATTAATTAATTCTACTTTGTAAGGTTCATCCTTCATAAGTTCAAGAGCTTCATTTCTAGGAAGTTCAAATCTTTCTATTGAAGGATTTTCTTTTATTATTTTTCTCATTTCATCTTCAAGTTTTTCTAAGTCTTCAGCTGAAAAAGCATTATCTCTATCAAAGTCATAGTAGAAACCATTTTCTATAGAAGGTCCTATAGCTAATTTTGTTTCAGGGAATAATCTTTTAACAGCATAAGCTAACACGTGAGAAATACTGTGTCTTACTGCATCTTTTCCTTCTTGAGAATCAAATGTACATATGCTAAGTTCAACATCTTCATTTATAGTGTGACGAAGGTCAACTACCTTACCATTTACAATACCACAGCAAGCATTTCTTGCTAAACCTTCACTAATTCCTTTGGCTACATCTAGAACTGAAACGCCAGCTTCAAATTCTTTAACAGAGCCATCTTTTAAAGTAACTTTAATCATTAATAAAAACTCCTCTCATAATATAAAATAAAAATTTGATTTGCAGAATAAAAAAACTTCGTACTCTAAAAATAGAGACGAAGTTATATCCGTGGTTCCACTCTAATTACCTAAAATATAAGAAATTTAGGTCACTTTAAATAAATTATCGTAACGTGATAAAGACGGACTTTATTAGAGTCACTCAGAGGTGGTCTTCAGTTAAGTTCATTTAAAAATACTCACAGCAAATGTATTCTCTCTCTGAAAATGAGGTATTAACTTACTCTTCTCTTCAATGTTTTACATTATTCAATAAAATTATTATAATTTTTAAATATATATATGTCAATGTATATTTACGAAAGTTTTTTAGCGCTATTACTAATTTTTGTAAAGATAAAAAATAAAAAAAATTTTAAAAAAGGTATTGCATTTCTGAAAAACATAATATATAATAATTCTTGTAGCAGAGATGTGCGGGTATCGTATATCGGTAATACTCCAGCCTTCCAAGCTGGAAAGGTGGGTTCGATTCCCACTACCCGCTCCATTATGAGTATCTATTTTAAATAGGTACTTTTTTTGTTTTTGGGCTTTATAGTATTAATATATAGTGAAAGCTCTCGGTAAATTATTAATCTACCGAGAGCCTTTTTTAGTTTTACTTTATGAGAAACTTATCCAAAATAATGAAAAGAAAATTTACTAAATACTTTGAGATAGCTGCTCAAGTCTTAAATTATCTAACGTTTCTTCATTATAGAAGGTATTTCCCATTAAAGTAAATATTATATCATCCTTTTTGTAGCCTTCTTTATAAAGCTTTATATTTTTGGTTATTCTTTTTAAAGTATTTGAGGGTATTTCGAGTATTCTTCCAATTTCTTTTGCTGTATAGTATTCCTTTGGAAGTAAAGCATACAGTTTATTTTGCAACTCTATTTTGTATTGGATATCAACCGTTAAAGATTTATGAGGACCATACTTACCCCTATGATGTTTAGGACATAGATATTTATAGTTGATTTTGATGTCAAAACCACCTTCGCTCCTATGGACTATATGGTGGATGTCAGCTTTTTGGTTGCAAATTTCACAGAAAAACAATAATAAACCTCCTTTAATTCTATAGTATATATTATACGAAAAAAAGAATTTTAATTCAAATTTTTGTAAGGTGAAAAAATTGCTGAATTTTTAGAAAAATAAGATTAATTATGCTATTTTACATTGAAAAGGTATATTTAAAGAAGTATAATAATATTATATACTAAATAATGTAAATAATAATATTATGTGGTATACAATATTATATTACATGCAGAAAGAATGGTGATAAGAGGTGAGACAAAACTATAACTATTTCAAGTACTGGGAGAATATTATTAATGAAAATAAAACAATTAGGGGACATATGTTTATGAAGGAACCACCAAAAGAAAAATCACTGTATGTTCATACACTAATTTTTACTAAGAATAGTGGAATAGAAAATATATATGCATATTTTCCTGATGTAAAGGTTTTGTTAGGATATATACAATATTCATTTCTTCAGGAAGCTTTTTATAAATGGATTCATGGAAAAAAGAGAATGATAACAAAGATTCCTTATCAATCTGTAAAAGATATAGTTGATGAAGGACTAAAGATTGGATTAATTACTGATGAAATATCTAAAACTATGATGAGTAATTATAATAGAATAAGAAAAATGTGGGAATTGCCAAAGGATAGAATCTTATCAGAATTAATGAAGTTTACTAGAGAATTTAATAAAACATGGTTTGGAAATAATAAAGAATTTTTATATATAAAGATATTTAAGACTCCTTTAGATTTAGGAAACTTTGTAGTAGAGTCAACTATGATAACAGGAGATGAACTTGATTTTAAGAATAAAGTTGGAGTAACTATCGAAGAATGGATTAGTATATGTGAAAATTCAATTAAAGATAAAAAGATAGGAAAAGAATTTAAGAGGATATTACAGAAAAATTTGACTGAAATTTTATAGCTAAACACACCTTAGCAAGATACTTTGTTAAGGTGTGTTTTTTTGGTGTCTAGGAAATTATTTTTCAAGCAAACAAATACTTTGAGAAGATATTCCAAGACCTTTTCCAGTGAAACCAAGACCTTCTTCTGTAGTTGCCTTTATATTTATTTGATCTATTGATATATTAAGAGTGGCAGCTATATTTTCTCTCATTAAGCTAATATAAGGAGCCATCTTAGGTTTTTGAGCAATTATTGTAGCATCTATATTACCTATTTTATAACCTTCGTTTTCAATAAGAATTTTAACTTCTTTAAGTAGCTCTATACTTGAAATACCTTTAAATTTATTGTTGTTATCAGGAAAATGTTTTCCTATATCACCAAGAGCAGCAGCTCCTAATAAAGAATCCATGATAGCATGTAATAAAACATCAGCATCTGAATGACCTAATAATCCTAATTCATAAGGAATAGTAACTCCACCAAGTATAAGTTTTCTATTTTCAACTAATTTGTGTACATCATATCCCATTCCAATTCTCATATAATCACCTCGAAGTATTTTTTTTAAACGTATAGGAAATTTAAAAACTTTTTTTTATTCTAACATATTTTATTGATTATTGGACTTTTTTTATTTTTTTAGGTGATTTATAAGAAGTATTGCTAGATAATATATTTATTAATTTTTCACGTAATGAAAAAAGTGAGTTTGTTAAGTAATGAATTAGACGACAAGTTTTTTTGTGTCTAAATTTAAAATCAACGTAAATTATATTTTTTCGCATTATATACTCCTCTCTAGAATAAATGTTTATATATATAATATATTTAATTTTCTTTTAAGGTATACAAAACTCTACAATGTTTTCTATGGTATAATACGTATATATACTTAAAAAAGTTTTAATTTTAATTAAAAAATCACAAGGAACTGGAAGGATGGTATTGGTGGGGGGATTTAGAAGAAATAAATACAGATTTTCTACTAAGTCAGTAATGATAGAAGTAGGTGAAGAAATAAATAAAGTAAGAGAACAACAAATGGCCCTTATTATAGATGAACTATACTCTTATGGTGTTTTTTTGAAAGATTTAGTAGGCCATACTCCAAGCTATTTAAATAGAAATATTATATTAAATGTAGCTTATTATATTATAGAAGAATATGAATTATATGAATATATAAAGACTAACAAGGTGTTGCCTTATAATAAGCTTTCTAAGAGAACAAAATTATCGAGAGGATTTTTAGAAAATTGGCAAGATTATATATTAGCGTATTTATTAATATTGTCAAATCCTAATTATAAATACATTCAAGAATATGTTAATGTTGAATTAAATGAACAAAGCAAAGAAATAGTTCCTTTTAAAGAAAAGGAAGATAGTACTATTCATAGAGGAATTGTAATTAAAGTTGAAAAAAAATCAATAATAATTATGACTAGTTCAGGTGAATTTTTAAGAATAAAAAAGGATGGATATGTGCAAGTTGGAAGCAGTGTACATGGACCTATAAAAAAAGGTCTTAAAGATTATAAATTTCATATTGCTATAGGATGCATTATATTATTGTTATTTTCATTTATTGCATATAAGGATTATAATAATGTACATAGCACAATAATTTTATCGGGAACATCCCAAATTAAGCTAGAGATTAATAGAGGAAATAAGGTTGTTTATCAACATGTTTCTACAGAGAAAGCTCAGAAATTAATTGATGTAGTACAACCTCTTGATAAAGATATAGATACTGTTATAAAAGATTGCATAGAATATGCAAATGAGAATGATATGATACCTAAAGATGGTTTGATTATAACTGTATCTGGAAAAGCTTTAGGATATGGAGTATTAGACAAAACAGGTGATTATGTTGTGGACAATAATATTCAAGTAAAAGTTAATAATGCTGGAAATGTTCATAATATATATGAAAGTGTAAAGATAAAGAGAAGGGAAAATAATACTGAGGAATAGTATTTATAATAAAATTGAATTTATAATAAAAAACTTCTTCTATAACAATTTTTATAGAAGAAGTTTTTGGTTATTTATTTGTATTTAAAAGTCTATCTTTAAAGGTATCTATTGAGTATTCAGAACTAACATATATTCTGTCTAAGGCTATCTTGTTATCAGTTCTATTAGCTAAACCTCTATTAGTTGTGAAAGCAATAGAATATCCAGCATCAGTAACTGCTTTTAAAGTATTTTCGTTATAATCACCAAAAGGAAAAGCAATAGAAAGAACTTCTTTATTAGTTATCTTTTCAATAGTAGCTTTAGAATCTTTTAATTCTTTTAACTGTTCTTCATAAGATAGAGTGTCTAGATGAACATGGTTTACAGTGTGGCTTTCTATATCTATTCCGTAATTAACCATATCCTTTAGCTGATCACTAGACATATAATAACCACCATCTATACCTGATGAGATTACAAAAATAGTAGCTTTCATATCTAATTCTTTTAATATTGGAAAAGCATGAACATAATTATCAGCATATCCATCATCAAAGGTTATAAGAATACTCTTTTTAGGAATTTCTTTATTGTTTATAATATAATCATTTAATTCAGACATTGTTAAGGTTGTATAACCTAAATCTTTAACTAATTGCAGTTGAGTTTTTAAATTTTCAGGAGATATTGTTACTTCATTTCTTGTAGTTACTTCTGAATCAGGAAGAACTGAGTGATAGTATAGTACTGGGATTCCAACATCTTCTGTTGTCATTTCTAAGCCTTCAAATCTATTTATATTTTCAGCGGAATCTTCTTTTGTATTATTGCTTTCTTGTGTATTTTCTTTAGTATCTACTGTAGAATTAGATACATTATTATCTTTTGATGAGCTTATGTTTTTGAAAAATAGTGTTAAACATATTGCAAGTGATATAAGAATTATTAAAATAATACCTAAAATTTTCTTATTTTTCATTTTGAGCCTCCATATTTAATTTATCCATAATAAATATTAGCATAATATAAATTTGAAAACAATTAATTAGAAAACCAAAGTAAAAAAATGGAATTTATCCACATAGTCCACAATAGGCTGTGGATAACTTGTTAAAAACCTGTTGATTTCTATGTGGATAAGTGTTGATAATATGTTGATAATTTTGAGGATATATGTAATTAAATATATTAACATGTTGATAACTGTAAAGAATATGATAAAAAAATGCAGTTAGATGACTATATTACTTGCTTTTTGGTATGAATAGAATTTTAAAAGTTATCCACATATATTGTTCTTAATATATATTAAAGTTAATAATTTATATAAATTCTGTGGATAAATGAAAAAAGGAAGGCAATATTCTGATTGCTCTTCCTTAAAAAATTAACGATTTTTTAAAGCTTTTGCTAGCATTTCATTAGCTACTTTAGGATTAGCTTTACCTTTTGTAGCTTTCATAATTTGTCCCATTAAGAAGCCAGCAGCTTTAGATTTACCTAATTTAAAATCTTCGATAGATTTTGGATTAGTATCTAATATATTTTCTATAATACTAGTTAATTCAGAAGTATCACTAATTTGAGATAATCCTTTTTCTTCAACTATTTTAATAGGAGAGTTACCTGTTTTAAACATTTCTTCAAAAACTTCTTTGCCTACAGTTGTGCTTATTTTATTATCATCAATTAATTTAATAAGTTCAGCTAAAATATTTGAAGTTATTTTTAAATCACAAGATTTAACATTAAGTTCTTTAGTAAGTCTTAATAAATCTCCTAATATCCAGTTAGAAACACTCTTTGCTTTAGATCCTAATTTTATAGTGTCTTCAAATAGAGCAGCAAGGAATTTATCTCCTATAATTATATCAACTTCATTTTCTGATAATGAGTAAGTTTTTATAAATCTTTCTTTTCTATCTCTAGGCATTTCAGGTAGATTAGATTGAATTTCTTGGATTTGTTCCTCTTTTATTATAATTGGAACTAAATCAGGTTCTGGAAAATATCTATAATCATGTGCATCCTCTTTACTTCTCATAGGTACAGTTCTTCCTTTTCCATTATCCCATCTTCTAGTTTCTTGTTTTATTTTGTATTCTTCACCATAAATGTAAAGTTCTCTTTGACGTTTTTCTTCTTTTTCTAGAGCTTTTTGAAGTTCTTTAAAGGAACTTATATTTTTCATTTCTACCTTAGTATTTAATTTATCAGATCCAGCTTCTCTAATAGAAATATTAGCATCACATCTTAGAGAACCTTCCTCCATTCTACAGTCAGAAATATCAGCGTATTCTAGAATTGATTTTATTGTTTTAAAATAAGTAACAGCTTCTAGTGGTGAACGTAGGTCTGGCTCAGAAACCATTTCTATAAGAGGAACACCAACACGGTTGTAATCTATATATGAAACATTATTATCATCATCATGAACTAATTTTCCTGCATCTTCTTCTATGTGGATTCTATTTAAACGAATTTTTTTTGTAGTTCCATTAACATCTATTTCTACATATCCATTTGAACATAAAGGTAAATCAAATTGTGAAGTTTGATATGCCTTTGGAAGGTCAGGATAGAAGTAATTTTTTCTATCCATTTTATTTAATTTATTTATATCACAATGAAACGCCTTACCTGCTTTAATTGCTAATGCTACTACTTCTTCATTAAGTACAGGAAGAGTTCCAGGTAATCCTAAGCAAATAGGACAAGTATTATGATTAGGCTCTGTACCAAACTCAGTGGAGCATGAACAGAAAATTTTTGTTTTAGTTTTTAATTCGGCATGTATTTCAAGACCTATTACAGTTTCTAAACTCATATTTATCTTCCTTTCTAAAGCTATGCAATTGGAGCAAGGGTAGTTATTTTTACTTCTTGTTCTATAGCGTAAGCCACTTTAAATATTTTTTCTTCACCAAAATGAGGACCAAGTATTTGAAGTCCTATAGGTAATCCAGATTTACTTTTTGATACTGGTAATGATATAGCTGGAATACCAGCAAGATTAATATTTATAGTATAAATATCTGCTAAATACATTTGTAATGGATCAGATACTTTTTCTCCACATTTAAATGGTAGAGTAGGGGATGTTGGACTTAATATAACATCATATTCTTCAAATACTTTTTTAAATTCTTCTTTTATTTTCTTTTTTAATTTTTGAGCTCTGTTATAATAAGCATCATAATATCCAGAAGAAAGAGCATAAGTTCCAAGCATAATTCTTCTTTTAACTTCAGGTCCAAAAGCTTCAGTTCTTGATTTTAACATTAGTTCATCTACACTTGAAAATTCTTTTGGTCTATACCCATATCTAATACCATCAAATCTAGCTAAATTTGAACTAGCTTCAGCAGAAGAAATTATATAATATGTAGATAATCCTTCTTCAGTTATAGGTAAAGAAATTTCTGTAACTTCAGCACCTAAAGATTTTAATAATTCAATAGTATTTAGTAAAGAATCTTTAATTTCATCATCCAGAGCAGATTTGAAAAATTCCTTAGGAACAGCTACTTTCATTCCCTTAACGCCATCAGCTAAAGTAGGTAAGTATTCAGTATGAATATCATCTTTATTAGTGGTTGAATCAAGTTTATCATCACCTTGTATAACTTGAAGAGTTAAAGCAGCATCCTTAACAGATTTAGCAAATGGTCCTATTTGGTCTAAAGAAGATCCAAATGCTATAAGGCCAAATCTTGAAACTAAGCCGTAAGTAGGTTTTAAGCCAACTACACCACAAAATGCAGCTGGTTGTCTAATAGATCCTCCAGTATCTGAACCTAAAGATATAGGTGCAAGTCCAGCAGCTACACAAGCAGCAGAACCTCCTGAAGACCCACCAGGAACTCTTTCTAAATCCCAAGGATTTCTAGTTACTTGAAAAGCAGAGTTTTCTGTAGAAGATCCCATGGCGAATTCATCCATATTAGTTTTTCCAACTATTATCGCATCTTCTTTTAAAAGCTTTTCTATTACAGTAGCGTTGTAAGGAGGTATAAAGTCTTCAAGTATTTTTGAGGCACAAGTAGTGGTAATTCCATCAATACAAATATTATCTTTAATAGCTATAGGAACACCTGCTAGAGTACCTACAGGCTCATTATTTGCTATCTTTTTATCAACTATTTTCGCCTTATCTAAAGCTTCTTTTTCGCATAATTTAAGATAAGATTTTACTTTAGGATCAATAGTTTTTATTCTTTCAAATAAAGATGTTATAACTTCTACAGCAGTAAAACTTCCATCTTTAATTCCATCTCTTATTTGTGATATATCCATTTGTTCTATTTTCATAATATTTCACCGCCTATTCAATAATTTTAGGAACCATTATTGTAGTATCCTTCATAGATTTTGTATTTTGAAATAATTTCTTTTTATCTTCAAATTGTTTTACTTCGTCTTTTCTAAGTACAGGCCTTAAGTCATCTGACATAAGATCTAAGTTAATACCGCTTAAATCAAATTTATCTATAGATTCAAAGTGAGATAAAATACTTTCAAATTCCTTTGCAAGTTTCTTTGTTTCTTCCTCTGTAAATTGCAATTTTGCAAGTTTTGCTATATACTCAACATCTTTAATTTCAACTTTCATATTAATATCCTCCTATGGTTCTAATCTCTTTAAGTCTCTTGGAAGTAATGTAGCTTCTCTTATATTTTCAAGTCCTAATATCTTTAATGTAAGTCTTTCAAGTCCAATGGCTAAACCACCATGAGGAGGCATACCATATTTAAAGGTTTCAAGATAAAATCCAAAGTCGTCAGGATTTAATCCAAACTTTTTAATATTTTCTTTTAACATTTCATAGTTATGAATTCTTTGACCACCAGTAGTGATTTCAAGACCATTAAATATTAAGTCAAAACTTTTTGTAAGCCCTGGTTTTTCACTATCTGGCATAGCATACATAGGTCTTTTTGCTATAGGATATTCTGTAAGGAATACAAGGTCACAACCGTATTTTTCCTTAGTATATTTACAAATTAATACTTCACCTTCTGCATCAATGTTACCAACGGGAGATTTTTTGCCGTATTCTTTAAGAAGAATTTCATGAGCTTCTGCTAAAGGAATTCTTGGAATTTCTAATTTTTCAGGAAGAGTAACTGAATACATATCTAACTCTTTTGAACATTTTTGTTTTAAAATACCATACAGATAGTTTAAAAATCCTTCCTCTAAATCCATAAGTTCTGTCTCATCTTTTATAAATCCCATTTCAATATCAAGACTTATATATTCATTTAAATGTCTCCAAGTATTATGGAGCTCAGCTCTATAGGCAGGTGCTACTTCAAAAACTCTTTCAAATCCAGCTCCAACCATCATTTGTTTATAGAATTGAGGACTTTGAGCTAAGAAAGCACGTCTTCCAAAGTAGTCAACTGTAAACATTTCAGATCCACCTTCAGTACTTGATGATATTACTTTTGGTGTATGAATTTCAGAAAATCTTCTTTCTTTAAGATAATCTCTAAAAGCATCTGTTATAGTTTCTTGAACTTTAAATATTGCTTGTTCTTTAGGGCTTCTTAAAGAAAGACCTCTATAATCTAATTGTTTTTCAAGAGAGGTTTTTTGTTTAAATCCATTAATTGAAAATGGAAGTTTATCGTAAAATACATCACCGATTATAGTGAATTCTTTAACATCTATTTCTATTCCAGAAGGAGCTTTTTCGTTTAACACCTTTTCTCCAATGACTTCTAAGCACATTTCAAGTTTTAATTTCTTAGATTCTTCTTTTTCCATGACTAATTGAATAATTCCAGTTTTATCCCTAAGCTGTACAAATGAAATAGTACTAAGTTCTGTAATTTTATGAACCCATCCTTTAATAAGTACAGTACTTTCTTTTGATTTTTTTATATCTGATACATAAATTCTTTCCATAGTTTTTTGCCTCCTTAAAATTAATTAATTAGAGCTTCTAATAAAAAACGTCCCTATGTCCTTTAAGGTATAAGGACATAGGGACGAAGAAAATTCCGTGGTGCCACCCTAGTTAGCTAGAGAAAAATTTAGGTTACATATGTATAAAGGTATAAAAAAAGTTCCTATACTTATGTATAGGAACGGATATCCGCGGTGCCACCCTAAATTAGCTTTAGCTCACTCATATTGGTACAAAAGCATCTCAACTTTAATACCTAGTCATTTTAACGGTTGACTACCGGCTAAGTCTACTCTTTACATTTCGGTTAGCGTCTCAAAGGTGTTCTTCCATACAAACTTCATACTAGGCTTTCACCGTCCCTAGCTCGCTTGAAATCAGATAAGTATTTACTCTCCTCATCATCGACTTATTAAAAGCTAATTAAATTATTTATTATTATATGCTTGTTATTTTAATAAATCAATACTTTTATCGCAAAAATATTAATAAAAACCCAAAAGAATGATAAAAGTTAAAATGTTAAGTAGAAAGGTTATTGACGTTTTGAAGATGCTTTTAAAACTTAAAAAAATAAATATTTTTTTAATGCATTTACATCAAAAAAATATTTGCATCAAAAGAATATATATTTTTTTAGCAAATTTGCATCATAAAAATATATATTTTTACGATGTAAAATGGATATTTGAGGAATAAAAATAAAAATCAAATATTTCTAAGTGGTAAAATTAGGTGTTACTAAGATATATGGAGGGGTTTTATGAAAAAATTTAAAAAGTTATTATCTGTATTAGTATTAATATTATTTTCAATGTTAAGTATTAATGTACATGCATTGGAAAACAGTACTTTAACAGAGCAAAAATTTTTAGCAAACGATACTAATGTTAAGATGTTAGGAAGAACTTATTTTTACAATGATGCTTTATGGTTTTCATTATCAGGATCTGGAGCAGAATTTAAATTTACAGGAACAAAAGCAGAGATAACAATGGTTGGAGATTATATGGCATCATCTCAAAATAGAGCTAGATTTTCTATTTATGTTAATGATAAGTTAGTGATAGATGATATGTTATCGGATACTGAAAAAACTTATAATATCTTTGAAAGTAAAGAAGAGGAAGTGGTTCATGTGAAAGTTATAAAGCTTTCGGAATCATGTAATTCTACTATTGGAATTAAAGATATTAATGTGGTTTCAGAAAATGGAATACATCCATCTAAAAATAAGACTCATAAAATTGAATTTATAGGAGATTCAATTACTTGTGGTTATGGGGTAGATGCTAAAGATCAGAATGAAAGCTTTAAAACAGATACAGAAGATTTCTCAAAGACTTATGCTTATAAAACTGCAGAAGCTTTAGATGCAGATTATAGTGTAGTTTCATATAGTGGTTATGGAGTAGTATCAGGAGTTACTTCAGGGGTTAAAAATACAAATCAATTAGTACCTAAATATTATGATAAAGTAGGATATTCTTATGGTAGATTTAATAGCAGTTTAGATCCAGCATCACTTTTGTGGGATTTTAATAAGTTTGAACCAGAAGTTATTGTGATTAATCTTGGTACAAATGATTCAACTTATTGTACAAATGAAGAAAGAAAAGGGGAATTTATAGATGCGTATATAGATTTCTTAAAAGATATACGTAGTAAGAACCCAAATGCTAAAATATTATGTACTTTAGGTATGATGGGAGATACTTTATATAATTCTGTAAAGAAAGCAAGTATATTATATAGTATGGAAACTGGTGATAGAAATATTTCAGCTATGAAATTTGATAATCAAAATATGAATGATGGACTTGGAGCAGATTGGCATCCAAGTAATTTGACTCATACAAAAGCAGCTAATAAACTAACAACTAGAATTAAAGAATTGATGGGGTGGTAGTTTATACAAAGTTTTATTACTGAGAATATATTTGTTTTTATGAAACTTTAGTAGTAAAGAAGGGGATGTAGCACAAATTATAATTAAAAATTTAAAATTAAAGTTTAAATTAATTTCAATTTCTGTTTCACTAAACATAGGAGTATATGCCTTTTTACTAAAAAGTTTGGGAAATCTATATAAGTAAAATAATTTAGAAATTTGCTTAACAAAGATACATAGGATAGCACCTAAAATACATACATATATTTTTATACCTCCATTTCTTATTTGCAAGTGAAATTTTTTACATCTATATACTACCAGATTATTCAATTAAAATAAATGAATAGAAACTGAAAGAGAGTTTTATAGAAATAGATAGAGATATAAGTCGATTTGATTAAATTACATATTTAATATAAAATTACATTAAATAGAAAAGTATTGTTGTAAATTATTAATAGGGAGGGTAAGTATGGATAATAGAGGTGGATTGATAAATAGTAAATTATATACTATTTTAAATTATATATTTTACTTTTTTATGACTAATATATTTTTTCTATTAGTTATATCACCATTTTTAATATATAGTTTTGTAGCTGGAAGAAATATTTCATTACCAATATTTCTTATATTTTCTATATTATTAGGACCAGCAGTAACAACATTGTGCTCAGTAATGATGAGATTAATATCAGGAGAGGATACTACAGCTTTTAAAGATTTTTTTCATTTTTATAAATTAAATTTAATACAAGGTATAGCAGTATCAATAATTTTAAATTTATTAATAACAGTAGGCTATATAGATATGGGCTATTTTAGTTCTAATGGACAAGATATATTATCTTATATATTTTTAGCTTACATTGTTTTAATATTAGGTATTGCATTCTATATTTATCCGTTAATATCAAGATATAATTTGAAAACTGTACATGCTTTTCAGATGGCAATAATTTTATTTTTTAAGAAACCTTATATAAGTTTAACGGGAATATCAATTATAATAATTATATTAGGTCTAATAAGACTAAATAGTTTAGCTTTAGTTGGGGTATTGTTTGGAGCTAGTGTTATAGCTTATTTAATAATGAAAATAGAATATAAGATGATAGTGTCATTAGAGAAGTCTATTAAGGATAAATATTCAAATTAGATGTTATTATAACTAAAAGAATATTTATATATTTATAAGTAAACCAGTTAAAATTTAAGTTATAAATGAAGAAAGTTGTAGTAACAGTGTTGCTGATTTCAAAGAATTGTACTTGTTTGGGGCAACAATGATACTTATTTAAGAATTCTTAGAAATTAGGTAAAAAATAAAAAGGGGGGATATTAAAAAAATGAGACTTTTTTTAGACACAGCTAATGTTGAATACATTAAAGAAGCAAATGAAATGGGGGTTATATGTGGAGTCACTACTAATCCATCTTTAATTGCAAAGGAAGGTAGAGACTTTAATGAAGTTATTAAAGAAATAACTGAAATTGTTGATGGACCAATAAGTGGAGAAGTTATTAGTGAAGATGCAAAAGGTATGATAGAAGAAGGGAGAAAAATTGCAGCAATTCATAAGAATATGATAGTGAAGATACCTATGACTGCAGAAGGTCTTAAAGCAACTAAAGTATTAGCTAATGAAGGAATTAAGATCAATGTTACTTTAATTTTTTCAGTAAATCAAGCTCTTTTAGCTGCTAATGCAGGGGCAACATATGTAAGTCCATTCCTTGGTAGAATTGATGATATATCTATGAATGGTATGGATTTAGTTAGGAATATTGCAGAAATTTTTAGAGTGCATAAGATTAGCACAAAAATTATAGCTGCAAGTGTTAGAAATCCGCTACATGTTATAGAAGCTGCTAGAGCTGGAGCAGATATAGCCACTGTTCCTTATAATTTAGTACAACAAATGATAAAACATCCTTTAACAGATCAAGGACTTGAAAAATTTAAAAAAGATTGGCAAGACGCATTTAGTAAATAGGGGGATTATAATGACTAGAGAATTAGATAATTTAACAATTAATACAATAAGAACATTATCAGCAGATGCTATTCAAAAATCAAAATCAGGGCATCCAGGATTACCACTTGGAGCAGCAAGTATGGCATATATTTTATGGAAAAAGATGAATCATAATGGTAAAAATCCTGATTGGGATAATAGAGATAGATTTATTCTTTCAGCTGGACATGGTTCAATGTTAGAGTATTCATTATTACATTTATTTGGGTATGGATTAACTATTGAAGATTTAAAGAACTTTAGACAAGTAGGTAGCTTAACACCAGGACATCCTGAATATGGTCATACAAAAGGGGTAGAAATAACTACTGGACCTTTAGGTCAAGGTATTTGTAATGCAGTAGGTATGGCAATGGCAGAATCATATCTTGCTGCTAAGTTTAACAGAGAAAATTATAATATAGTAGATCATTATAGTTATGCTATAGTTGGAGATGGATGTTTAATGGAAGGTATTTCAGGGGAAGCATCTTCACTAGCAGGAACATTAGGTCTTGGAAAATTAATAGTTTTATATGATTCAAACAATATTTCTATAGAAGGAAGCACAGATATTGCTTTCAGAGAAGATGTAGCTAAGAGGTATGAAGCCTATGGATGGCAAGTATTAAATGTAGCAGACGGAAATGATTTGGATGCAGTTTCAGAAGCTATAGATAAAGCAAAAGCTGAAAAGAACAAGCCTACTATGATAGTAGTTAAAAATAAGATAGGTTATGGATGTCCAGCTAAGGAAGGAAAAGCATCAGCTCATGGTGAACCTTTAGGAGAAGAAAATGTAAAAGCATTAAAGGAAAACTTAGGTTGTAAGCAAGAAGATTTCTATGTTCCTTCAGAAGTATATTCTAATATGGAAGAACTTATTAATGTTGGAGTTAAGAAAGAAGAAGAATGGAACAAATTATTTGAATCTTACAAAGAAGCTTATCCAGAATTAGCAGCAGAATATACTAAGTGGATGAGTGGAGAAATAGATAAAGAAGCACTACTTGAAAATAAGTCATTCTGGGAATTTGATAAGGAAATGGCTACTAGACAATCTTCAGGATTAGTAATTAATAGATTAAAGGATATAATTCCAAACTTAATTGGTGGATCAGCAGATTTAGCTCCTTCTAATAAGACTAATATGGCAGATGAAGGAGATTATTCAGCAGAAAATAGACTAGGTAGAAACTTACACTTTGGAGTAAGAGAACATGCAATGGCAGCTATAGCTAATGGTATGTATGCTCATGGTGGTTTAAAAGTTTATTGTGCAACATTCTTTGTATTTAGTGATTATATGAAGGGTGCTATGAGATTATCTTCATTAATGAAATTACCAGTAATTTATGTATTAACTCATGATAGTATAGGTGTAGGAGAAGATGGTCCAACACATCAACCAATAGAACAATTAGCAGCACTTAGAAGTTTACCAAATATGACTGTATTTAGACCAGCAGATTCTAAAGAGACAGCAGCAGCTTGGTATTATGCAGTAACTAATAGTGAGACTCCAACATCTTTAGTTTTAACAAGACAAAACTTACCTTTATATGAAGGTTGTCCAAAGAGAGCTTTAAAGGGTGGATATATTCTTAAAGATTCTGAGAAGGAAACTCCTGATGTAATATTAATGGCTTCAGGTTCAGAAGTTGAATTAATACATAAAGCTGCAGATGTGTTAAAAGAAAAAGGTATAGATGCTAGAGTGGTAAGTATTCCTTCATTTGAAATATTTGATGCACAGGATGCAGAATATAAAGAAAGTGTTATGCCAAAGAAAGTAAGAGCTAGAGTTGCTGTAGAAGCTTTATCTTCTTTTGGATGGCACAAATATGTAGGTCTTGATGGAGATGTAATTTCTTTAGATCACTTTGGAGCATCAGGAAAAGCAGATATGTTATTTAAACAATTTGGATTCACTGTTGATAATGTTGTGGAAAAGGCTATTGCAGTTGTAGATAATAATAGATAAATTTAATATTAATTAAAAAAATTACTGTACTTATTACTTTATAGGGTAATAGTGCAGTGATTTTTTTGTTTTTAAACCAATAAATACAAAAAATAACATATACATGATATAATAACAATTATGTAAAAAAATAAAAGAAGGGGGGATAAAAATGAAAAATTTATAGAAGGAAAACAAAATCCATATTTTAATCCTAATAAGCCAACAATGATACTTTTACATGGATGGCAAAACAAATTTACAAAAAACTTACATAGAATATCATTTAATACTATAGATAATAATAAAATGACTTCACAGGATCAGTAAATCAACAATCTAAACACTGTTATAGTAAGGAATAGTATATATAGACAAAAAACTGACAAATGAGTATTTATAATGATTATTAAAAGTTATATCTGACTGGAAAACCAGAGGACATACTTCCCGAATGAAGTATGTCCTGTTTTTTATGTAAATATTCTTATATTTTTATATTCTTATATTTTCTATGTAGATTAGATAAACACTTAACTAAGGTAGAAGAAAGTGTTATTCCAATAGAAATAGCAACTCCTATAGCTAAGGTTAATAACCCATTATTAAGGGCTGCTGAATAATCTTTTTCAACAACAGAGATTATACTGCTATATGCTAAAATTCCAGGTACTAAAGGAAAGATTCCAGGAATATAAAACATAGATGCGGGAGTATGAAGTACTCTCGCCATAATTTCGCTATAAATATTAACAGCAAAAGCTCCAATAAAAGAAGCAATAATTGTATTATTATCGCTACCAGTTAAAGCTATACTATAAAAGATCCAGCCTAAACCTCCAGCAAGCCCACACCAAAAGATTTTTTTTCTATCAATATTAAAAAGAATAACAGGAAAAACACTTCCTAAAAAAGATAATAAAGTCATTTTAATTAACATAGTTCAAGTTCCTTTCATAGACTAATAAATAAAGAAGTCATAACTCCACAACCAACAGCTGTAATTATAAGTGCAGCTTCAAAAAATTTTGAAACTCCAGAAGAATAATCTCCATATAATATATCTTTAATACTATTAGTAAGAACAACCCCAGGTAGCAAAATCATTATAGAACCAGTTATTATATTATGTTTATTAGCATAAGAAATCAGTAATTCAGAAGATATACTAAGTCCTCCAATAATAATACCTGCTAAATAATAATTTAAAAATTGAAATGAGTTTAGTTTAGCTATTTTTTCAAAAGCTATATAAGTAATTAAACATACTACAATTGAAAGTAATCCATCTAAAAGAGAACCATTAAAAAATAAAGTGTAAATAAATCCTGTCATACATGCAGCAAAAGTTCTAACTTTAAAAGTAAAGGTAGGAGCTTTTTTTATATCATCAAGTATTTTCATAGCTTCATCATATGGAAGTGGTGCTTTTTCAATATTTCTAGAAAATGAATTAATAAGTTCTATTCTATAAAGATCAACACATTTTTCTTTTACTTTTCTTATACAAGTAACTTTATTTAAATTAGAATCTTCAATTAATAATAAAATTCCATTAGAAGTTAAAAGAATCTCTTCTTTTACATTGTAAGATTCACAAATTTTATGAATACTAGATTCAATTCTATGATTTTCAGCTCCATTAGATAATAATATTTCTCCAACAGTGAGAGCAATATCGGTAATTTCATTTAAATTCATTTTTATACTCCTTGTGTACTTTGAAATATATATAAAGTTTAACATATTTTTTGTGGTTTAATGTCAAAAGCTATTAAAAATTAAATAATTAAAGAAAACTTTTAAAATAATGATACTTGTTAATAAAAATTAAATAAAAATGTAGAATTTAATAAGGTAAAACAGTATAATTTTACTATGTATAGTTAAAAATACAATATAATTAATAAATAAGGTTAGGGAAGAAATTAATCATGCAAAAGAAGATGAAAAAAGATTATAAAATGGATATGTGTGAGGGACCCATATTAAAGAAAATGCTTATATTTTCAATTCCTCTTATGTGTTCAAGTGTGTTACAGTTATTATTTAATGCAGCAGATATAGTTGTAGTTGGACGTTTTGCAGGGGATAATTCATTAGCAGCAGTTGGATCAAATACAGCTATAATAGGGCTTATAACTAATTTATTTGTAGGATTATCTATAGGTGCCAATGTATTAGTAGCTAAATATTATGGAGGAAAAAATGAAAAAGGTTTAACAAGAACAGTACATACATCAATGCTTCTTAGTATTTTAGGTGGTTTACTATTAATGGTTATAGGGGTAATAGGAACAAGACAAATTTTAATATGGATGCAAACACCAGATGAAGTATTAAATCTTGCTACTATTTATTTAAGAATATACTTTCTAGGTATGGTAGCAACAATGGTATACAATTTTGGAAGTGCAATATTAAGGGCAGTTGGTGATACTAAAAGACCTTTATACTATCTTTTATGGTCTGGTGTTGTAAATGTAATATTAAATTTGATTTTTGTTATTGTTTTAAAATTAGATGTGGCAGGAGTTGCTATTGCAACAGTAATTTCACAAACTATTTCAGCTTTATTAATTGTGAGATGTTTAATCCATGAAAAAGGCGGAATTCATTTAGATATTCATAAATTACATATTAATAAAAATATATTTAACCAAATTTTAAAAATAGGTTTACCAGCAGGTTTTCAAGGAATATTATTCTCCTTATCTAATGTATTAATTCAGTCTTCTGTAAATTCTTTTGGTTCTACAATAATGGCAGGAAATTCAGCAGCAGCAAATGTTGAACAATTTGTATATTTTGCAATGAATGCTTTTTACCAAGCTACTATATCTTTTACTAGTCAGAACTTAGGTGCAGGTAAATTAGATAGAATTAAAAAAGTTTTAATAACAGGAATAATATGTGTATTTTTTGTTGGAGCAGTATTTGGTAATCTTGAAGTTATTTTTGGTAAACAACTTCTTAGTCTATATTCACCTCATGAAGAAGTTATAGAAGCGGGTATGGTAAGATTAGGTTTTGTAGCAAGAACTTATGCTATTGGTGGAATGATGGATGTTATGGTTGGTGCTTTAAGAGGAATTGGATATTCTGTAATGCCAATGCTTGTATCATTAATAGGAGCTTGTGGTTTAAGAATTGTATGGATAGAAACTGTATTTAAAATAGAAAGATTCCATTGTATTGAAACAGTATATGTTTCTTATCCAATTACTTGGTTTATAACTACTGTTATTCATATTATTTGCTTTATATGGGCATTTAAAAAGATAATAAGAAAACCCAAAAAGGTGCTTTTAGAAGAAGCAATTTAGAAAAATAGGATATTTTATAATAGTGTTATTTTAAATTAGGTTAAGTTAAAATACTTTGCAAATGAGTTGCAAAGTATTTTTTAACGTAAAGAAATTTATAAATTTTTTTTGATAGTGAATACTGAATATTACAGGCTTTCAGTTATGTAAGATGGCAAATACGTTAAAA
>CAKVLD010000020.1 GCA_934755305.1 uncultured Clostridium sp.
GAACAATGTGAATTATTAGCTAGAAGTACAGCATAGAAAGTTTGACTTTTTGTGTCCAAGATATTGACATAAGACCAATTTCAATCAATAATTGTTTGCGTTTAGTCTTAGTTAATAAATGGATAATGTTTCTAAAAACTTGTCCTAAAATAAAATTTTTATTACATTGATATGTTGATTTTAGTGCTTTATCTTCATTATCAATAGCTATTGCTAAATCGGCATCCTTTTTTAAAAGAGATCCAATCATAGATAAATATATCGAAGCATAAAAATCTTGCTGTATAGCAATTGGCTTAGTGCCTGAAAATTCTTCGATTTTTAAACTACTTTTTAATTCCTTATATTTAGATTCAATCCCCCATCTTAAAAAATAGAGTTCTTTAAACTTTGAAGTATCAAGAGTTTCATCATATATATTAGTTACTAATGTTTCTGTTACTTCATCTGATAGTTTAACTTGTAGCACTCTTATTTTTCTTACCTCGCCTTTCACTTTATAGCTTAAAATAGAATCAGGACATTCTAATGATTTTGTAAGCTTAAAAGCTTTTGATACTCTCATTAGAAATAGTAACTTTTTAGAATTTAGATACTCAAACATATCATATGAGGGATATCCCCTATCAAAAATAACAATACTTTTTGGAGAAAATAATTTATCATGCATTTGTTCTATATGCTGTTTCGCAATAAGTCTTTCACTTGTTCTATATTTAGTAATTCTAGCATCTACAATAATGTCATTTAGTACATCATATAAAGCTGACGCCGTCGCAACAGCTGTTCTTGTTTCATTTTGATTACTGCTTAATCCAAAATATTCACCACATTCTTTTGTATCTGGTACTTGTAAACTAGTGCCATCAACAGCAAGAACATTAAACCCATTCCAAGTGTTTAAATTTTTATTTAAGCTATAAAATTTAGTAACAAAAAGTCTGCATAATTCATTAAAAGCTTCTGGTGATATATTTTGCCTTGCTTTAGAAAATGCTTGTTTTGTTATTAATGGGAAACTTAAATATTTATGATTTTCAATAAAATCACTAATTTCAGAAGAAATAGATTTACGTAATGCAGAGCAAATAAAATGAACTGTATTAGAAAAGGATAACTTTCTATTTCGTGAGAAAGAATTTCCTAAACTGTATGCTTCTTTGTATTCATTAGAAGTGATTAAATTATTTGTTTCTTTTAAAATTAAGGATAGTAATTTAGTATTTTTCATAATGTAAAACCTCGCTACAAATTTATTTATCTATAGCGAGGCTGCAAATTTTTCTACTATTGTCAAGGCTTTTTTGAAATTTTTTTATTTTTTTCTTAAGTTGACGACATTGTATGTACGGTGGTAGTGTGCCATGAAAGCTGTATAAACGATGAAGGAAGGCCCTTCGGTAGGAATTGAACAGGCAAGCCTACTAAACAACCTTAATGCTGCTATAACTAAAAGTTATGGTAGTGAGCGATTAAGGAAAAGGCTATGGAAAAAGAATAGTCATGTGGGATATATGAAGATGAACGAAAGTGAACCATTGAAGAAGTATCGAAAGCGTAAGACTTTAGCAAAACTTATTTTTCACCACTGGATAAGGATGAGGATAGAAGACACCTGTAAAGCTGACTATCTGCTAAACGGTATTAAGATGGCATGAGCATATATTAGGCGTTTATATGGAACATGGGAACCTGCATAGTGATGGAAATTGAAAAGGTACAAGTTACAGAAAAACGAGACTGAAAGTAGAGAGGCACTATACAGGGGCGGAGATACTCGTAGTAGTAATGAAGTGACTGTAACAATCATGGAGCAAAGGGGTATCATCATTTCAGCTTGAAATCAAATAACAACTGGATAAACTAGGAGGATTATATGAAGGAAAGCAAACAATACAATATATCTAAGAAAGTAGTTCTAGAAGCATACAAAAGAGTAAGGCAAAACAAAGGAAGTGCTGGTATAGATGGAATAGATTTTGAAAAGTTCGAAGAAAATTTAAAAGATAACTTATATAAGATATGGAACAGAATGAGTTCAGGAAGTTATTTACCATCGCCAGTATTGGCAGTGAAAATACCGAAGAAAAATGGAGGAACTAGAACTTTAGGAATACCAACTATATCAGATAGAATTGCACAAATGACAGCAAGGATGTACCTAGAACCAAAAGTAGAGCCAGTATTTCATAGGGATTCTTATGGATATAGACCTAATAAATCTGCTATAGATGCAATAGGTAAAGTAAGGGAAAGATGTTGGAGATATGACTATGTGATAGAGCTAGATATAAAGGGACTTTTTGATAATATCGACCATGAATTACTCATGAAAGCTGTTGAATTACATACAGATGAAAAATGGTTGAAACTTTATATAAGAAGATGGCTTAAAGCACCTTTTGGAACAAAGGGAGGAAATCTTGCAGAAAGAAAATCCGGTACTCCGCAAGGAGGTGTTATAAGTCCAGTATTAGCAAATTTATTTTTACATTATGCTTTTGATGTATGGATGGAAAGAAATTATCCAACAGCTCCCTTTGCTAGATATGCAGATGATGCTATTATACATTGTAAATCAGAAAAGGAGGCAAAAGAAATAAAAGACGCTTTAAATCAGAGAATGAAACAATGTAAATTAGAATTACATCCAGATAAAACAAAAATTGTTTATTGTAAAGATAAAGATAGAACTGAAGATTATTCTAAAACTCAATTTGACTTCTTAGGATATACATATAAAGCTGTGTATATAAGATGTAGAGATGGAAAGTTAAGAAATAATTTCATAGCTTCAGCAAGTCAAAAAGCATGTAAAAATTTAAGAGATAAGATTAAAGGATTAAAATTACATAAAATGTCTGGAAGCAGTATAAATATTATTGCACAAGTAATAAATCCAATTATTAGAGGATGGATAAATTACTTTGGCAAATACAATGCATCAGCACTTAAGTACACTATTAAATGTATAGAGAACAGAATTTTAAGATGGGCTATGAATAAATACAAGTACTTCCGTGGGCGTAGGCAACGAGCTGAAAAATGGCTCTCAGAATTAAGAAATAGAGAGCCAAAATTATTTGCACACTGGAGTTATAGATAAATTGACATTGTTGAATGATAAGAGCCGTATGAAAGGAGACTTTCACGTACGGTTCTGGGAGAAGTTTGAGGTGAAATTCCTCTTACTTACTTGACTGAGAGGTCGGTAGATAAAATAATTATCTACCTCCTACTCGATTTGCGGAAAATTATATAAATTTTATTATTTTCTAAATCATACCTAAAATATCCATATATTAATGAAAATATTTTTGTAGTGAAATGAAGGAAAAAGTTTATATAAAAAGGATAAAATAGTAATTTAATGCAAAAAAATATTATATAAAAGATTTGAAGAATATACTTGAAAAAAATAATCTAACATTTATAATGTAGATGTAAATGAATAACAAAAAAACTAAAAAAAACTAAAAATATATGGAGGAAAATTATGAAAAAAGTAAAATGCGTATCATGTAAAGCAGAATTCGAAATTGAAGAAGATGTAATGGAAGGGGAAATAGTAGAATGTTCTTCATGTGGTCAAGAACATGAAGTTGAAGTTAGTAGTAAAGGAGAAATCAGTGTAGCTTTAGCTCCAGAAATAGAAGAAACTTGGGGAGAATAAAAATGCAAAAAAATGATGTAACACTTTGTGTAACAATTCTAAGAGAAGAAGAAAAAAGAATAGTAAAGTATTTACAAGAATTTGGCTTTAAGGTCAATATAGTTACAGATTCGAAAAAACTAGAAGTAGTAAATAGTGATTTTGATGAAAAGCAAGTTGCATTTATAAGATGTTTATCACAAAGTAGTGCTCTGAAAAGAGCTACTCTTTGTGAAATGTCAGGATTAGATGTAATTAATTCAAAGAAAGCTATTGAAATATGTACAAGTAAGATTTGCCAATCAATATTGTTTAAAAGATTTAATGTTCTTCAACCAAGGTATGAAGTTGTTTTTAATTCAAATGATTTTTATGAATTATTTGAAAAGTTTAATGGATGTTTTGTAATAAAACCATCTAGTGCATCCTGGGGAAGGGGAATTGCAAGAATTACAAGTAAAGAATGTTTAGACGTATGGTTAGCTGGCAGAGAAGCCTTAGATCCAGGAGAAAAGAATTTCCCTGTATTAGTTCAAGAGTTTGTTGATAAGGGAAATTTTGATATTAGAGTGGTTGTTGTTGGGGATAAACCAATAGTTGCATTTAAAAGAGTATCAGAAGAAAATTGGAAAACTAATACTCACTTAGGTGCTGAAGTTGAACCAATAGAGATCAATAAAGATATAAATGAAATATGTAAGAAAGTAATAAATGTATTAGGAGAGGGGATTTATGGAATAGATTTATTTTATGACCATACTAGAAAGTGTTATTTAGTGTGCGAAGTAAATCAAAATCCAGAGTTTGCCCACTCATGGAAAATTCATAAAGTAGATGTAGCATATTACATCGCAAAATATATAGGTGAAAGAATTTTAAAGCTTAGGGAATATGCTTATTAAAACTGGGAGGATTTATAATGGCAAACAGTAGAATAGAAGAAAAGAATTATTTTCCTAACTCCTTTGTATTATCTAGAATTCTTAATTCTGGAATAATAATGAGTATTGAAAAAAATGAAAAGGAATTGAAGGGATTAGAAAAAAGTATAAAAAAAATAACAAAAAGTAAGTATGTTGTTTTATGTAATAGCTTTACAGGAGCTATTCATTGTGCACTTTGGGGACAAAATAAAGTATATGGTTCTTCTATAAATTTAAATGAAGCAACTGAACAAGAAAAGAAATTTATAAATTGGTTAGGAATTAACTTAAATATAAATGAAGGTGAAGATATAGGATATGAAAAAATCTCTATAAATTCACAAAACATAGATAAAATTGATGAGATGGTAAGCAGTAAAAAGGATAAAGCTAAAGTAATGGTACTGGATTTTACTGATGTTGGATTCGGTCCATGTGCAGTAATTGCTACTGATGATGAACTTCTTTGGAAGAAAGCAGAAAGGCTTATAATATTTGGCGCATTTGATTTAAGAACAATGTGGACACAAGAAGATGATGAAAAAGACCTTCAACCAGCAGCTCAATTTAATTATAGATTAAGCCCATTAGTTGCAGGATGCGTGAAATTATCTCTTTTAAGGAGGAATAATAAACAATGAAGACAGATTTTGTAAATAAAATATTAGATTTACCATCAGAAAATTGGGTGGATGAAAAGTTAGCTTATGAAGGTGGTAAAGCTGTTATACCAACAGATTTAAGAAAGACTAAATTTCCTATTATAACTAAGGAAGATATAATACAAATGATGATTTCAATTCAACAAAATCAAGAAGAAGTCATAGAAGAATTTACAGAAAAATATAGAGAATATGTTGGAGCTAATTATGCAATAGCAACATCTAGTGGAACATCTAGTTTACATCTTGCTTTGATTGGTACAGGAATTCAACCAGGAGATGAAGTTATATTGCCAGCATTTACCTTTATAGCTACTGCTCAAGCTGTTGTTGCAGCTAAAGCAATACCTATATTTGTAGATATAGATCCTAAAACTTATTGTTTAGACCCTAATAAGGTTGAAGCAGCTATAACTAATAAGACTAAAGCTATTATGCCAGTACATGTTCATGGATTACCAGCTGATTTAGAAAAGCTACAAAATATATGTGATAAATATTCATTAAAGTTAGTTGAAGATGCATCACATGCACATTCTGCATCTATTAATTCAAGAAAATGTGGATCAATAGGGGATGCAGCAGGCCAAAGCTTAATGGCAGATAAGAATTTCCCTGTTGGAGGAGAAGGTGGAATAGCCTTTTTTAAAGATAAAGAAAGTTACGAAAGAGCAAAGAAGTTCTTAGAGGATTCTGGAATTGATTATAATATGTCATGGGTAGCAGCTGCTTTTGGTATAAGTCAATTAGAAAGATTACCTTACTATGATGCAATAAGACAAAGAAATGCTAAATATTTATCTGATGCTTTAAGTGAAACTAAGTTGTTTACAGCTCCTTATGTACCAGAAGGAAATGTGCATAGTTATAATATGTTTAGAATAAAGATATCTCCTGAAAAGTTAGGACTAGATGATATAGAAGATTATAAAATAAAAGAAGCGATTCATATCTTGTTAGCCGAAGAAGGAATATACGCAAGAGAATGGCAAAACATGCCTATACCAGGTCATTTACCATTTAAAAATCGTATAGGTTTTGGAAACGGATATCCTTTCTCATTATCAGAACGTAAGGATTTTGGATATGATATAAATAATTTCCCAGAAGCATTAAAAATGATAAGAACTACATTAGTTATTTGTAGAGAACTAAGATCCCCAATAGAATATGAAAGAATTCAAGCATATGCATTAGCATTTAAAAAAATTGATAAAAACCCAGAAGTTATTCGTAAGATAGCTGAAGGACTAGATTCAAAACTTCCATATGAAGGAGATGCTAGATTAGGATGATGGAAACAGAAAATATAAAAAAGGTAGCTATTTTAGGTGGAAATGGATTCGCTGGAGGAGAAGTATATAGAATATTAGCAAAACATCCAAACTTTCAGGTAGAATTTATGTCATCAGAATCTATGGCAGGTAAGCCAATTGATAAGTATAGTTTAGCTTATAGACATGAAAAAAATAAAAAACCATTAAAGTTTAAGAAAATATCAGAGCTAACAGAACATTATGATGTTATATTTTCTTGTTTACCAACTGGAGTTTTACCAAAATGTATAGAAGATATATATGATAAAGCTGATGTAATATTTAATTTGAGTGGAGATTATAGACTTGAAGATAGTAAAGAATTAGAAAAGTATTATCCTGAAACTCTAAATCAAAAGTTTAAAGTTGATAGTGAATATTACATTCCAGAGTTTGCAGAAATGAAGAAGGCAAAAGTTATAAATCTTCCTGGGTGTATGGCAGTAGCCTCTATATATTCTATTTATCCTTTATTAAGTAACGATTTAATTGAAGGAGCTATTATTACTGAAGCTAAGACTGGTTCAAGTGGAGCAGGTAAGTCAACTAAAGAAGTACATGCAGAACGTTCAAATAATTTTAGACCATATAAAATTTTTGGCCATAGACATAAGCCAGAAATTGAATTTTGTTTTAAAAAATATTTAGGTAAAGAAATTGATTATCAATTTTCTGCTTTTAGTTTGGATTTACCAAGAGGAATAATGTCTGTATCATATACAAAATTAAAGGATGGAGTTAAGGAAGTAGATGTAAAAAAAGCTTTTTATAGTGCATATTCTAATAAACCATTTATCCAATACTTTAATTCTAAAGGAGGAAAATTCCCATATCCAATGATAAAGACTGTTGTTGGAACTAATTATGCAGAAGTTGGTGTATATGTAGAAGGAAATAATTGTGTGACAGTAGTTAGTATAGATAATTTAATTAAAGGAGCAGCTGGACAAGCGATTCAAGCAGCTAATATTTATTTTGGATATGATGAGACATTAGGGCTAAAACTTGAGTCAGAAGGGATGTGGCCATAATATGGAGAAACTATATGTTATAAAGTTAGGAAGTAGTACAGTATTAAATCATCCTGAAGTATTTGAAGAAATAGCAGATTTATCAAAGAAAAATGTTAAGATATTATTAGTGGCAGGTGGGGCAGAGGCTATAGCAAGAAAATATGAAAGTATAGGAAGAGAAATGCCTTTTTTAACTCTAAAAAGTGGAGATAGAGTTAGATATTGCTCTCCAAGTGAAATGCCAATAATACGTGAAGCTTATCATGAAATTATACTTAGCGAAATAGAAAAACAGTTAAAGAAGCAAGGGCTAAGTGTATTTTTACAATGTGGAGGAGAAAATAATATTGTTACAGGTAAGAAAGGTGGAGCATTAAAGTGCTTGAGGAATAATAGAACTGTAATTGTAAGGGATTCGCTTTTCGGTAATTTTTATAATTGCAACAGTGAATTTTTTGAAAAAATGATGCAGATATACAAGGTGGTGTGTGTAACTCCACCTATTATCGATGGTGATAATTATATAAATATCGATGCAGATATGTTAGCTGCTAACTTAGCTGTGAAACTTGAAGCACAACACTTAAGATTTGTAACTGGAACATCAGGAATATTAAGAGATATAGAAGATAGTAGTTCTGTAGTTAAAGATGTTTATTTAGGTGATGAATTAAGTTTTGTAAAAGGTAGAATGAAGCAAAAGGTAAGGGCTGCAAATTTAGCGATAACTAATGGTGTGGCTGATGTATGTATAGCAGGACCCAATAAATTAGAGGCAAAAACTTGGTTTTGGAATTTTGAAAAAAATGATAATTATGACATATTAAATAAAGCAATAAGTATACCATCAGTATCTAATGATGAAGAGGTTTATGCTGAGTATTTATTAAAAAATGTGAAATATCCAGGGGTAACTTCAAAGATTGATGAGGCTGGAAATATAGTTTTTCAAAAAGGAACAGGGGAAAGTAAAAAACTTATGCTTCTAGGACATATTGATACAGTTCCATATGTATGGAAGCCTAATTTTAAGGAAGAAGAAATAAGTGCTAGAGGAGTAGTTGATGCAAAAGGTTCTTTCTGTAATTTTGTAGATATGTTAGATAAAGTTGATGTGCCTGAGGATGGAAGTCTAATAGTTATAGGAGCGGTAGAGGAAGAAGTTTCTTCTTCAAAGGGTGCTTTTTATGTAAGAGATAATTATAAGGCAGATGCTGTAATTATAGGTGAACCAAGTGGAGTTGATAATTTGACTTTAGGGTACTATGGACTATGTAAATTACAAATTACTATTACCAAAATGGCAGAGCATACAGCTGCGAAAGATGGAATAAGTGGATTTGATAAATTATATAAAGTTGTATCAGAATTAAGGAGTAGAGTTACTGAAATTGATGAAAAAAGCATATCATCTTTAATACATATTAAATCATGGGATGATAGAGGAAAACAGGTTGTTGTAGGAACATTAAATTTTAGAATTTCACCTTATGCTGAAAAAGACTATATATCAAAAGTTGATTTAAACTTTGATGAAGAAGTTAAAGTAGAAGTATTAAGAAGTACACCTGGTAAATTATGCAAAAGGAATTCGTCTATAGTGAGAGCATTTACAAGAAGTTTCAAGAAAGAGGGACTAAAAGTTAATTGTATAGTGAAAAAAGGTACCAGTGATATGAATACACTTTCAACTAAATGGGATATACCAATGGTTGCTTATGGTCCAGGAGATTCAAGTTTGGATCATACAATATTTGAACGTTTATCTTATAAAGAAGTGGAAGAGTCAAGAAGAATTCTTAAGAATGCTATAGAGGAATGGTTTTCTTTTAAAGGAGATAAATAAGTATGTATGAAAATGAAGAAATTAAGGAAAAGATTAAAGAAGCTAGGAAATTAATAATAGATATGGCAGCAACCCCTACGGGATGTCATATTGGTGGAAGTTTATCTGTAATAGATATTCTTATGGTTACTTATTTTAAATATTTAGAGGATAAATCAACAAAGATAGTTTTAAGTAAAGGACATGCAGCAGCCGCTTTGTATGCTACTTTATATTTAAATAAATTAATAGATGTAAATCCTGTAGAAGTTTATGGAAGGAAAGATTCGATTTTTACTGGCCATCCTAATCATAAAATAGATAATATATCCTTTTCTACAGGAAGCTTAGGACATGGTATTTCTTATGCGGTAGGATGTGCATTAGCAGAAAAGCTAAAAGGAAGTAATGGATTAGGAATAGCTATATGTGGTGATGGAGAATTACAAGAAGGACTATGTTGGGAGACATTTCAAATAGTACAAGCAAAAAATATAAACAACTTTATTTGTATAGTAGATGTTAATGAATGTCAGAATGATGGTTTTGTTAAAGATATATCTCCTATGAAAAATTTAAAATCAAGATTTGAGGCTTTAGATTTTGATGTTAAAGAAATAGATGGACATAATATTGAAGAAATATTATTAGCAATTAAGTCTGATAGAAAAAGACCAATAGCAGTGTTGGCAAAAACTATAAAAGGAAAAGGTATAAAGGTAATGGAAGGAAATCCAGAGTGCCATTATGCTAAAATTTCTAGTAGATTGGCTGCAAAATGGAAGGTGATGCTTTAATGGGAATTTCAAGTAGAGATGCATATAGAGATGAACTAAGTAAAATAGCGGATGAAAATAGTAGAATACTATGTATGGAAGCTGATTTGGGAGGAAAAAAACATCCTTTTCAAGAGAAACATCCAGATAGATTTTTTAATATGGGGATTGCGGAACTGGCAAGTATTGATATTGCTGCAGGTTTGGCTGAGTCTGGATTTGTACCATTTTTTTCAACGTTTGCACCTTTTGCAACTTTAAGAGCAGCAGAGAGTATGAAATTAGCTATGGGGTATATGAAGAAAAATATAAAGGTGGTTGCTCCTTATGGTGGTGTATCAGGTGGATGGTTTGGTACAACTCATCATTGTCTAGAGGATATAGCTATAGTTCAATCTTTTCAAGATATAAGAATAGCATGCCCTTATGGAGAGGAAGAGACTAGAAGAGTAATACGTGAGGCTGCTGAATCTAATGAACCATATTATATAAGAATGGGTAGAAATAATAGTTATGATAGTTTATATAGAGAAGAAGGTACATCTTGTAAGGAACTGATTTTTGAAGAACCTAGAGTAAGTAATGCTGATATATGTTTAATTTCTATAGGAGAAGAAGCTACGGATATATGTAGAAAAATACATGAAACAGATTCTTCAATTATGCATATACATTTGTGTTATGTAGATATAAAAAGTTTAAAAACATATATTGATCAATTAAGAAAAGTTTCAACTAAGTTTATTGTTGTAGAAGAACATAGATTGACTGGAAGTATAGCATCAACTTTAGCGTTATTATTACCTGAATGTAAAATTTATTCCCATAGTTGTGATGAGAAATGGCCAATGTATGGAGGCAGTAGCGAAGATGTTATGAATTATCTTGGATTTGGAGTAGAATATATAAAAGAAGTGATAGACAAAATAAGGGGGTAAAAGGTGATTTTTAAATTATTTGAAAATAAAAATTTTAGGAATTATTTCTTATCAGATATAATAGCTGATTTTGGGGTAGGAATGTTAACAACAAGTTTAAATTGGTTTGTTATAGATAAAACTGGTTCTAGTAAAATGCTTGGGTATTTACTTTCTATTAATGTAATAGCAGGTTTGATTATTTCTCTTTTTGTAGGTTTATTGGTAGATAAATTTAATCGTAAGTTTATAGTTATAGTTAATTATTTAGTTAGGATTATTAGTATGATTGCAGTAGTAGTATTACTTTCTCTCACAGAATTCAATCTTGCATATGCTTTTTTGTTGACTGTGATAAATGGTGTATGTTGGAATGTAACTATGGCAGTATCTAAGAGCTTTATTCAGGAGATTATACCTAAGAAAGACTTTATATCAGGTAATTCTTTACTTGAAATAAGTATGCAAGTTGGTATGTTTTTAGCTGGAGCACTTTCTGGGGTAATATATAAGTTTTTTGGGTTTGTGAATATTTTAGTTATAAACACTATAATTTTTATAATAAGTACAATATTTATTTTTAATATAAAATATAAATCAGAAGTTACTTCAAAAAATAATGAAACTCTTCATGAAAATGTAAAAGAAGGAATTAGTTATTTGAATAATAATAAAAGTATATTTGCTTTTGGAGCAATATCATTTGTGCCTACTATAGTTACCGCAATATATAATGTTGTATTGCCAACGTATGTAGTATCTTCAATTAATGGAGATTCGGTTATTTTTGGTATAGCAGATATGGCTTATGGTATAGGTGGTTTTATAGCAGGGTTTTTAGCAGTGTTTATAGCTAAGAAATTAACAAATAAGAAATCTATAGTATTATTTTATTTAGTAGCAATAGGAATTTTAATAGGAATTTGCTTTAATAAATATTCTGCAATATTGTATATGATAAGCTGTACCTTAGGAATAACAAATTCATCCATAAGAATATTAGTAAATACAATGCTTATGGATGTAGTACCTAAAGAAGTTATGGGTAGATCTATGTCTGTATGGGTTTCTATTTCGTTAATAGTACAAGCTGTATCATCGTTAGTAGTGGGAGAATTGATAGATGCATATTCACCAGAAGTTGGATTTGTTTTTATGGGATTATTAATGTTTATAGGATTAATTTTTAATATATTTCTATTTAAAAAGTTTAAGATAAGAGAGGTGGAAAATTAAATGAAAAAAAAAATTGTGGCTTTTGTAGAGCCAAGTTTTTATGGAGTAAGTTTTGCTAAAGCAGCATTTGAATTAGGACATAAAGTAATTTCAATAGTTTCTTCACTAGATAATCCAAAGAAGTACGGATATGAAGGAATAAGTGAGGATTTAATAGTTGCGGATATTAAGGATGTGGATTCTGTTTATAATGCAATAAAGAATTCAAAATACTATGGAAAGTTAGATGCACTTGTTCCAGCAACAGACTATGCGTCACATATTACAGCAAAGGTTGCAGAAATGTTGGGGTTAAGAGGTGTATCTTATGAGGCTGCACTTAAAGCTAGAAATAAAGATTTAGCTAGGGAAGCGTATAAGGAACATGGGGTGCCAAGTGCAAAATTTAAAAAAGTAAAAGGTTTCGAAGATGCTATAAAGGCAGTAAAAGAGATTGGATATCCAGTAGTAATTAAGCCTACTAATTGTGCAAGTAGCCAAAATGTTTTCTTTGTTGATAGTGATGAAGTATTGAAAAAAGTAGCAGATAGAATGAATAGTTTTAAAGAAACTTACATGGGATTTAAAGTAAGAGAAGAATATTTAGTTGAAGAATATATAGAAGGTCAAGAATTTAGTGTTGAAATTTTTCAAAAAGATGAAGAACTTCTTTTTGCAACAGTTACTGAAAAAATAACATCACCACTTCCTTTCTTTGTTGAATATCAACATATATTGCCTACGTCTGTTTATGTTGAAGAAAAAGATGAGATAATAAAGGTGGCAGTAAGTGCAGCTAGAGCATTAGGAATAAAAAGTGGTCCTAGTCATGTTGAGGTCAAAATGTCTAAAACAGGGCCAAGAATAATTGAGGTAAATGGAAGACCGGGGGGAGATAATATATCTTCAGATTTATTGCCTAATGCATTAGGAATAGATGTTTTTAAAGCAACTGTACAATATTATTTAGATACAGATATAAATATTACACCTGTTAAGCAAGAAGCAGCGTCAGTAATATATTTAGTTGCTGAAAAGAATGGAGTAGTATCTAGAATAGATGGATTAGATATATTAGATAACAATGAAAATATTATTCGTTATGATATTTCTGTTAAGCCAGGAGATGTTGTTAAGATACCAGAAAGTTCAGACGATAGATTAGGATATATAATAGTAAAAGGAAAAACTTCAAATGAAGCTAAGAAAAATGCTAAAGATATAATGAATAAGTTAAAGATTGTATATTAGTTATTTGATTTGCGAAATTATGGATAGGATGAAAAAAGGATACTTAAGCGAAAAAGTATCCTTTTTATATTGGTTTATTTTAACATATCTATCTAACTTTCTTCGCTACTAGCTTTAAAACCAACACTTGTATATAAATGAATAGCACCAGTATTTTGCTCGTCAGCAGCAAGATAAGCTTCATCAGCATCAAAGAATTTTCCGTAGGAGAAACAATTCATAAGTAGTTTTCTTCCTATTCCTTGGTTTTGATATTTAGGATTAACAGCAAGTTCTCTAACCCATACTACATTTCCACTTTTGCTAATATGAGGATAGGTAGCAGTACATAGTAATCCTAATATTTCATTATTTTCATTTCTTTCAACTAATATTGCGTTATTATTTGTATCAGTAGAATTACCATTTTTATTGTTAATCCAATCACTAATCCATTCTGGAGTTTGTCCTGTAAAACCTCTACTTTGATTTCTACACATTAATGTTAGTTCAGAAGCTTTAGTACATTCATCAATTTTTAAGAAATCAAAATCTGAAGAAGGCACTATATCTTTAAAGTCTTTATTAAAATAATCATGCCAAGCATTACGTATCACAAAACCAGCTTTTTCAAGATCAGGAATCCACTCATGTGGTGCAAAAGTTAATAGAAAATCTTTTTTATTACCTAAGTATTTTAAAAGACAATCGGCCGTATTAGCAGCCCAGTGATATTCATTTGTTTTTGCCTCAGTATTAAATCCATATATTAAAATAATATCATCATTTGCTATTTCTACTTCATAATCACAAATATCTTCATATTCTGTATAAGCCATAGAAGAAAATTTATAGTTATTAAGTTTCTTTTGTATTATATTAAAATCATCTTTTTTCATTTTTAATCCTCCAATAATAAAGTTTGTTGATATCTAAAATGAAAAAAGTAAACCACAATAGTAATTATACTATTATAACTTTATGAGTTAAATATTGTATATAATGAGATGCTTACCAAAAAAATAGATAGAGTAAGTTATTTACTCTATCTATCTTTGACTATACTTAAATCTTAGAAATCAGATTGTCCTGTAGTTCTTGGGAATGGTATAACGTCTCTAATGTTACCCATACCAGTGATGTACATTATTAATCTTTCAAATCCTAGACCAAATCCAGCATGTTTAGTTTCTCCATACTTTCTTAGCTCTAAGTACCACCAGTAATCTTCTTCCTTAAGACCTAATTCAGCCATTCTATTCTTTAAGACATCAAGTCTTTCTTCTCTTTGGCTACCACCTATGATTTCACCGATACCTGGAACTAAGCAGTCACATGCTGCAACAGTTTTTCCATCATCATTTAATCTCATGTAGAATGCCTTTATATCTTTTGGATAATCAGTAACGAATACTGGTTTCTTGAAGTGTTCTTCAGTTAAGTATCTTTCATGTTCAGTTTGAAGATCTATACCCCATTCAACATCATATTCGAACTTTCTTCCACAATTCTTTAATATTTCAACTGCTTCTGTATAAGAAACCTTACCAAAATCAGAGTTAACAACATGATTTAATCTTTCGATTAATCCCTTATCAACAAATTGATTAAAGAATGTCATTTCTTCTGGACATTCATCCATAACATACTTAATAACATATTTAAGCATATCTTCAGCTAGTTCCATATCATCTGCTAAATCAGCAAAAGATATTTCAGGTTCAATCATCCAGAATTCAGCAGCATGTCTTGTTGTATTTGAATTTTCAGCTCTAAATGTAGGACCAAAAGTATAAATGTTTCTAAAAGCTAAAGCAAAAGTTTCAGCATTTAATTGTCCTGATACTGTAAGGTTAGTTTCCTTACCAAAGAAATCTTGCTTGTAATCTACAGATCCATCTTCAGTCTTTGGTACATTGTCTAAGTCTAAAGTAGTTACTCTAAACATTTCTCCAGCACCTTCGCAGTCTGATCCAGTTAAGATTGGAGTATGAGTGTATACAAATCCTTGATCTTGGAAGAACTTATGTATAGCATAAGCAGCTACAGATCTTACTCTAAATACAGCTGAAAAAGCATTACTTCTTGGTCTTAAGTGAGCTATTGTTCTTAAGTATTCAAAAGTATGTCTTTTCTTTTGTAGAGGGTAATCAGAATCTGATAAACCTTCTATTATTACTTCTGTAGCTTGTATTTCAAATGGTTGCTTAGCATCTGGAGTTTCAACTAAAGTACCAACTACAGTTATTGAAGAACTTATTGGAAGCTTAGATATTTCCTTAAAGTTTTCTAATTTGTTATCAAAAACTACTTGGATGTTCTTGAAGAAAGATCCATCATTAACTTCGATAAATCCAAAAGCATTAGATGCTCTTAAAGTTCTTATCCATCCAGAGATTTTAACTTCTTTTGAAGTATATTCACTAGTATTTCTATAAATTGATTTAACTAATATAGAATTATTCATTATTTTTCCTCCTAATTTTCAATATATATATTACAAAATAAAAAAAATCTTACATCCTAAATGTAAATAGGACGAAAGATTTAAATTCGCGGTGCCACCTAAATTGCTAAAAAATTAGCCTCTTAAATAGACAAAATATTGTCTTTCAACTGTAACGTGTTGATTACGTCTAAGCCTACAAGTAAAAAACCTTCGGTTAGAAACTCCGAGATGTTCTTCAGTTTAAGCTTCGTATAAGGCTCACACCATCCCTTAATCGCTAGAACTACATCTTAAACGTACTCTTCTCATCATAGTTATAACATATTTATCATACTGATTTTACAATACTTTACTAACAAATGCAACTAATATAACATACATTATAAGTATCACTAAAATTTGGAGGAAATTATGCCTAAGGAAAGGATACTTAGAAAAAAATTTGAACAGTTAGATAAGTTAAAGTTAGCCTTAGTATCAAGAGAGGATGAGAGTAAAGAGGAGATAGTAGAAAAGATTAAAGAGACAGTAGATGATTTAGAAGTCATTTTAGAAGATTTTGATTATATAAGTGAACCTAAAGAAGAAAGGCATTTAAATATGCGTGGTAGAGATAGAATATATGATACTCAAGGTAAAGAATTTACTTTGACAGAATTAGAAAAATATGATGGTAAAGAAGGTCGTCCAGCTTATATTGCAGTAGATGGTATAGTGTATGATATAAAAAATTCACCGTTATGGCAGGATAGAAAACATAATGGATTAGAAGCTGGTACTAATATGACTAGAAGCTTTTATCAAGTATATTATAAAGATGTAAATATTCTTAATAAAGCAGATATAATAGGAATAATAGTGTCATATTAGAAGAAAAAAGAGTATTGAATTTACTTGAAAATTCAATACTCTTTTCATTAAATTTCTTTTCCCTCTTGAAAACTATAGATTAGATTACTTGGAAAATCTAATAATTGCATTTCTTTAATTAATCCATTAGTGTTGTAAGAGACTTTTCTTATTGATGGAGTTACTTTTCCATCTTTATCTATATCTAAAATACAATAAGTAGCATCTGGAGTTCCTATTTTTGGTTTACCTACACTACCATCGTTTATAAATAATTTATCACCAAATTGTTTAATTGACGGAATATGGGTGTGAGCACATACTAAAATATCTTCTTCTAAATTTTCCATAACTTTTGCAGTATTTTCACCATCTTCTAAAAGGTATTCATTAATAGCATTTGTACTACCATGAAGAAGTTTTATTTTTTTACCGTTAAAGTCTAAAGTCATAGATGTTGGAAGGTTGTCCAAATAATACTTATTTAAAGCTCTAGTTTCGTTTACAGCCCAAGGTAAAGCAAAAGAATTAATAGCGTTATCTCTTATAAAAGTGAATCCACCGTCTACTACAGAGGCATCATAATTTCCTTTTATACAAGGTATATTTCTTCTTTTAATCATTGCTACTACTTCATTTGGATGTGGTCCATATCCTACTAAATCTCCTAAGCAAACTGTAAGGTCAACTTTTTGTTCATCTATATCTTCTAAAACACTTCTTAGAGCGTATAAATTTCCATGGATATCTGATATGATTGCTAATTTCATGTAAAATCCTCCTATACCTTTATAATAATTTAATTATATCACAAAGAGCATAGATAATAAGTGCAGAATGAGTTAATATAAAAGTAAAGTAGTAAACTAGTGGAGGTTTTTTATGAAAATCGAGAGAATACATAAAGTTATAAAAGAAATGGAAAAGAAGAATTTAAAACAAATTATAGTATCTGCACCACCATCTATATTTTATTTAACAGGTAAGTGGATGCATCCAGGAGAAAGAATGATAGCATTACTTATTAAGAGCAATGGGGATCATAAGTTTATAGTTAATAAATTATTTCCTATAAACGAAGATTTAGGTGTGGATATTGTTTGGTACGAAGATACTAATAATCCAATTGAAATATTAAGTAAGTACGTTAATAAAAATGAAACTTTAGGAATAGATAAAGATTGGCCTTCTAGATTTTTAATTTCTCTAATGGAGTTAAAAGCTGCTAAGAATTTTGTTAATTCTTCTATGATTATAGATAGATTAAGAATGATAAAGGATGAAGAAGAGCTTAACCTTATGAGAATTGCATCTCAAAAGAATGATAAGGTTATGATGGCTTTATGGGATGAACTTAAAGAAGGGAAGACAGAAAGATATTATGCAAATGTTTTAAAAGAATTATATGAAAAAGAAGGAATGATGGAATTCTCATTCTCTCCAATAGTTGCATTTAGTCCAAATGGAGCAGATCCACATCATGGTACTGGTAATACTAAGCTTAAAAAAGGTCAAAGTATAGTTATTGATATTGGTGGTATTTATGAATCTTATTGCTCGGATATGACTAGAACAGTTTTCTTTGGTGAAGAACCAAGTGAAGAAGATAGAAAGGTTTATGAAATAGTAAAAGAAGCAAATCTTAGAGGAATAAAGGCTGTACATGAAGGGGCTAAATTCTCAGAAATAGATAAAGCAGCTAGAAGCTTTATAGAAGAGGCTGGATATGGAGAATATTTTACTCATAGGACTGGTCATAGCATAGGAATAGAAACTCATGACTTTGGTGATGTAAGTTCTGTAAATCATGAAGAAGTTAAAGAAGGAATGATATTCTCAGTAGAACCAGGAATATATTTACCTAATAGAATAGGTGTTAGAATTGAAGACTTAGTTGTTGTTAAGAAGGATGGAGCGGAAGTCTTAAACTCTGTAACTAAGGATGTTGTTGTAATTAAATAATTTAAATAAAAGGCTATGTCAAAAAAATTAGACATAGCCTTTTAAATTTAACTTATTTGTTTTTCAGGCGTAGTAGTTTCTTCTATTGAGCTTTTTAGCCACCTTTTTTGTCTATAAACTACAAAGCCATATATACAAATTATTAAATTACTAAAACTCATAGAAAACCAAATTCCTGTAGAACCTACTTGAGTAAAATATTTAAATACTAAAATCATAGGAAGTCTAATAAACCAAAGTCTTCCTACTTCCATATTCATAGAATATTTAGTATGACCAGAGCCTTGGAATATTCCTTGATATATACTGAACATACCCATTAAAGGTGTTGAGTATACAATATAATTTAAGTATGTTATTCCTTGACTTATAACTTCTAGGTCATCTTTCGATTGTATAAAGAAATTTATTATTTCTTCATTAAAAGAAAGCATAAATATAACCCCAGCAAAGCATATAGTAAGTGTTAATATACAAGCTTTTTTAAATCCTTCAATAACTCTATCTTTTTGATTAGAACCTAGATTTTGTCCTGTTACTGTAACTAAGGTTGAACCTATTCCCATTGCTGGTTGTTGAATTAATGAAGTTATTCTGTTAACCATACCAAAAGCAGCCATTGTTGCTGTGCCATATGAGGCAATAAATCCATTTAATACTATGAAACCTAAAGCTGAACCAGATTGCCCTATAGATGATGGTAACCCAACTTTAATAATTTTTTTTACTATCTTTTTATTGAATCTAAAGTTTTTAAAGTTTGGTTTTATTTTAGATTGCATTCTACTAATTATAAATATTCCTGATATAACTAAAATAAATTTTGAAGTTAGTGTTGCTAAGGCGGCTCCAGCAATACCAAGATCAAATATAAATATAAATAATGGATCTAATATTGCATTTATAATTGCACTTAAGCCGCTTAAAATAGTAGGCAAAACTGTATTTCCTTGAGCAACTAACATAGAGTTGAAAGCAAAATAGAAGAATGTAAATGGCATGGACATAAAAGTTATCCTTAGATATATGTTACTGTAGTTAGCTAAATCTCCTGAAGCACCCATTAAAAATACTATTAAAGGAGTTAAAAAGAATCCTATTATAGAAAATATAATAGATGAAAGTATTGATAAAACTACTATTTGAGAGGAATAGATACCAGTTTCCGCATCTTTTCCAGCTCCTATAAGCTGTGAAAGTAGAGATGTACTAGCTATTGAAATTCCAGAACCTATAGATATAAAAAGAAACTCTACTGGCCAAACAAAGGATGTGGCAGCAAATGGTACTGAGCCTAATTTACTAACCCATATTCCATCCACTAGATTATAAAGAGTTTGAATTAAATTATTAATCATAACAGGAATTGCTAAAGTAATTAAAACTTTATATATGTTGCCTTTTAAAATAAAATTTTTTCGTGATTGTACATTCATAAGATTTCCCCTCTTTTTATTATGTATTAATTAACCAAATAAGAATATAATATCATAATTTTCTATTTAATCCAAAGAAGAATATAGAAGGGAGAAAACTTAATAGAATATAAAAAAACAGATATTCTCTATTGAAAATATCTGTTTTGATTATTAGAATAATAAACCTGCGATTGTAGCTGTTAAGCAAGTTGCTAATGCTCCACCAATAAGAGCTTTAAATCCTAATTTAGCTATAGTTGTTTTTCTATCTGGCGCCATTCCACCGATTCCACCAATTTGAATAGCTATAGAACTTATATTAGCAAATCCGCATAAAGCATAAGTTAAAATCATTATAGTTTTTTCTTGTAAAACTCCACTGCTTATATATCCTGAAAGACTTGAGTAGGCAACGAATTCGTTTAATATAATTTTTTCACCTATTAAACTACCAGCAGTTCCTAAATCAGTTACAGGAACACCCATAACAAATGCAAGTGGTGTAAATATTTTACCTAGTATCCATTGGAAGCTAAGTTCAGGGAATCCAAAGAATCCACCAATTCCACCTAGAACTGCATTTAAGAAAGCCATTAATGCAACAAAGGCTAAAAGCATAGCACCAACATTTAAAGCAAGAGATAAACCATCGCTAGCACCATTTGCTGCAGCTTCAACAACATTAGATGCAGTTTTTTCTGTTTCTATATCAGTTGTATTCTTAGTTTCTGGTTCTTCAACTTCAGGAACTAGAATTTTTGCAAAAGCAAGACCAGCAGGTGCTGCCATTATACTAGCTGCTAAAAGATGACCAGCATTTACTCCCATAGCTATGTATCCAGCCATAACTCCACCAGAAACAGTAGCCATACCACCAATCATAACTGTAGTTATTTCAGATTTAGTCATTTTATTAATATAAGGTTTAACAAGTAATGGTGCTTCTGTTTGACCTAAAAATATGTTACCAACAGCACTTAAAGTTTCTGCTCCAGAAGTGCCTAATAATTTACATATTCCTTTAGCTATAAATTTTACTATAGCTTGCATTATACCTAGGTAATAAAGAATACCCATTAATGCTGAAAAGAATATTATAGTTGGTAATGCAGTAAATACAAATATATTTCCATGTATTTCTTGGTTAGTAAGACTTCCAAATAAGAAATTAGTTCCTTCATTAGCAAATCCTAATAAAGAGGTAATACCTCCACTAATCCACTCAAAAAAAGCTTTTCCAGCAGGAACTTTTAAAATTAGTAAAGCAAAGGCAACTTGCAAACCAAGTGCAGTAGCAACTAATTTCCAGTTGATTTTTTTCTTATTTTCAGATAATAGATAAGCTATTCCTAATAGAACTATTATTCCAAAAATTCCTATAAATCTGTTCACTATTGTTTTCTCCTTTGTTTATTAAATTTAAAGATGAATATCTTTAGGTATTTGTTATCTAAAGAGCTGTTATAAGTGCGCCCATAAGATTCATAAATTTATTTTTTACCATATTAGAAGTTTTTATTACTTCTTCATGGTTTAGAGGTTGATCTAATATTCCAGCTGCCATATTAGTTAAGCAAGAAATACCAATAACCTTTATTCCAGAATGATTTGCAACTATAACTTCTGGTACTGTAGACATACCAACAGCATCTCCGCCTAAAATGCTAACCATTCTAATTTCAGCAGGTGTTTCATATGTAGGTCCTGACATAAATGTATAAACACCCTCTTTAATATCAATATTTTGTTTTTTTGCTACTTCTTTAGTTAACGATATTAAATCTTTATTATAAGCATTAGACATATCAGGGAATCTAACACCAAACTTATCTAAATTTTTACCAATAAGAGGATTAGCTCCAGATAAGTTTATATGATCATTTATTATCATTAAATCTCCTGGTTTAAAATTTTTATTAACTGAACCAGCAGCATTTGTTACTATTAAAGTTTCTACTCCTAATAGTTTCATTACTCTCACTGGAAATGTTACTTCTTGCATAGAATAGCCTTCATAATAGTGGAATCTACCTTGCATTGCTACAACTGTTTTGCCATGTAAAATACCAATTACAAGTCTTCCTTCATGACCTTCTACAGTAGATACTGGAAAATTAGGAATATCTTCGTAAGGGTAAAACTCAGGATTTTCAATAAGGTCAGCTAATGATCCTAATCCTGAACCAAGGATAAGTCCTATAGTAGGTTTGTATTTACTATTTTTCATTATATATTCTGAGGAATTTTCAATGTTTGTTAATAAATTCATATAAATCACTCCTATGCATATTGTTATAAGTTTAATCATTTCCATTATAAACTACTTTATAGTTAAAAAGATATATTATAGATTTATTTTAAACTAATGATAGAGTATATTAATTTTAACTGAAATACAATGAAAAAATTTTACAATTTTATTTAAAGTGTTATACAACTTGTTTAAAAGTGATACTCTATATTAAATATAGGTTAAAAAAGTTTTACAATTTAAATATATAAATTTAATAATATATATTTTAAAAGCATATTATTAAATTTATATATTTTTTTGATGTGTTTGATGCATATGTTTTTAAGTATATATTTTTAAAAGAAATGGCTTAAATACTAGATTGAGGGGATATTATATTTGTATTCTTTTATGATAAATTTTTTTCATAGAAAAAAGGCGTCACACTATTTTTTAGTGCGACAGTCCCTTAAAAAGTTAAAAATTTCTTTTATTTATTTAAGAATTTATCTCCAACTATTACTACATCTCCAGCACCAACAGTAAGAATTAAATCTCCTTCTTTAGCATTATTTTTCAAGTAATTAGCAGCTTCATCATGAGAATGAATATTTATACATTTTAATCCAGTCTTTCTTATAGCATCCCCTAATTCATCAGAAGAAACTAAACCAGTATCTTTTTCTCTTGCAGCATATATATCCATTAATAAAAGTTCATCAGCACCTTCAAAAGCATGTGTAAATTCATCAAATAATGTTTTAGTTCTTGTATATGTGTGTGGTTGGAACACACAATAAGTTTTATTATGCTTAATCTTCTTTGCTGTATTTAATGTAGCTTTTATTTCAGTTGGGTGGTGAGCATAATCATCTATAACTGTTATGCCATCTTTTTCACCTTTGTATTCAAATCTTTTATGAGCACCCTTACATTTTACAAGCCCATTAATCATATCTTCATGTGAAATATTAAATATTAATCCTACAGCGATTGTAGATAGGGCATTCAGTATATTGTGCTTTCCAGGATTACTTAAAGTTACTTCAAATAATTCTGTACCATTTTCTACTACAGTGAAGTGTGCACATCCTTTGTTATTGAAAGAAATATTTTTTGCAACTAAGTTTTCATTATCAAAACCGTAAGTTATTGTATTACAATCAGCTTTTTTTAGTATATTTTTAACTCGTTCATCTCCGCCGTATCCAATAAGGTATCCATCTTTAGGAACTAAGTGAGAGAACTTTTCAAAAGTTTCAGTTATATGATTTATATCTCTATAATAGTCAAGATGATCAGCATCTATATTTAAAATTATTCCTATATAAGGGAAGAAGTTTAAAAATGATGCTTTATATTCACAAGCTTCAGTAATAAAGTATTCACTTTTTCCAATCTTATAGTTACCATCTATTATATCTAAATCTCCTCCAACTAGTATTGTTGGATCTAAATCAGCTTCTAGAGTTATATGAGAAATCATAGAGGTACATGTTGTTTTTCCATGTGTACCTGCAACTGCTACATTATATTTATGTCCCTTCATTATTAAACCTAAAAATTCTGCTCTATTCATTAGTTGTATGTTTTTCTTTTTAGCTTCTGCAAGTTCAGGGTTTGACTCTGGAATCGCAGCTGTATACACAACTAGGTCTACATCAACTAAGTTATCTTTGTTATGACCTATGTATATTTCAGCACCTTTTTTTCTAAGTTTATCTAATACTTCAGATTCTTTAAAATCTGATCCAGACACTCTATATCCTTTATTAAGAAGAACAGCTGCTAGACCGCTCATACTTACTCCACCAATTCCGATGAAATGGATTTTCATGTGTTTATCATTAATAAAATCAAATGACAAGATATCAACCCCTTTTTAGTTATTTACATTTATAATTATATACAAAAAAAAAGAAATGAACACATATTAAAGGTTAAAATAATAATATGATAGGAAAAAATATTGATATTAGTTATGATATAGAATAAAATATGAATATTGGTCACATAATTAGAATGTAAGGTTCGTGTGAATTATATTAATACAGGTGGGGTATGAATGGAAAAGTTAACCAGAAATAGCAGGGTAGTAGCTATTACAAAGATATTAATGGAAAATTCCAACAAAATAATAGGACTTAATAAATTTTCGGACTTATTAAATGCAGCTAAGTCTACTATAAGTGAAGATATAGTTATAGTAAGAGAAGTATTAAAAAAATTAGAAATGGGAACAGTAGAAACAATATCTGGAGCAGCAGGGGGGATACGTTTTGTTCCTGGTATAGGAAAAGAAAAAGCTAGTGAGTTTTCTAGAGAACTATGCAAGTTGTTAAAAGATGATAGCAGAGTAATTGCAGGAAATTTTATATATATGACAGATCTTATGTATAATCCAGAAATAGTAAATAAGGCCGGAGTAATATTATCTTCATATTTTAATGAGCTAGATGTGGATTATGTAATAACAGTTCAGACAAAGGGAATTCCTTTAGCCTATGAAGTAGCAAGAAATCTTGGAGTTCAACTTGTTATAGCAAGAAGAGATACTCAAGTAACTGAAGGACCAACAGTCACAATTAATTATGTTTCAGGAACTAGTGGAAGATTACAACAAATGTCTTTATCTAAAAAGTCTATGAAATCAGGAAGTAGAAATATATTTATAGATGACTTTTTAAAAGGTGGAGGAACAGCTCAAGGAATAAAAGACCTTCTTAAAGAATTTGATAGTGAGCTAGTAGGAATTGGAGTATTAGTAGATAATAAAGATGTAGAAAAGAAATTGGTAGATGACTATGTATCTATAGTAGAAGTAGGGCATGTAAACAAGGAATCAGCTATAGATGTAGAACCATCAAAAATGTTTAGATAATATTAACGTTTGTGAGCAGTTTCATAAAAAAGTAATTTTCGTAAAAATTTCTAAATAAAAAGAGGAATTTGGTTATATATGGAGAATTATATACAGTATCAAGCAACTGGAGGTGTAGTGAATTGCAAATCACAGACGTTAGAATTAGAAAAATAGCTACTGACGGAAAAATGAAAGCTATAGTTTCTGTTACTTTTGATAATGAATTCGTTGTACACGATATTAAGATTATTGAAGGACAAAATGGATTATTTATAGCAATGCCTAGCAGAAAGACGCCAGATGGGGAGTTTAAGGATATAGCACATCCTATAAACACAGACACTAGGGAAAAGATACAATCTTCAATCTTAGAAGCTTTTGAAAAAGCAAAGAATGAAGAAGCTGCTAAAGAAACTATTGAAGAATAGTATATTTCGTTGGAAAATAAAAGGAAGGTAACTTCCTTTTATTTTTTTTGTAATAATCAAATAAAGAAAAGCTTTCCAAAGCTTGAAATAAAAATTTCTTTAAAATATAATAGAGTAGGTTAATAAATTTAACGAAAGATAAATAAGATTTAAAAAAAATATTTCGCACAATGAGGTGATATTATGTATAAATGTGCGCTAGTTTTAGCAGCAGGTCAAGGAAAAAGAATTAAATCAGATCTTCCTAAAGTACTACATAAGGTATGTGGTAAAGAAATGGTTAACCATGTTATAGACAATATGAGAGAAGCTAATATTCAAGATATAAATGTCATTATAGGAAAGGGAGCTGAGCTTGTTAAAGCTGGAACAGAAACTAGAAATGTATCTTACTCATTGCAAGAAGAGCAACTAGGAACAGGTCATGCTGTAAAGTGTGCAAAGGAATTTTTAGAAGGTAAGGACGGAGTTGTAGCTATTTTTGCTGGAGATGCTCCACTTACAAAGGTAGAAACTATAAATAATTTACTTGAAGAACATATAAATAAAGAAAATTCAGCTACATTATTATCTGCTTATGTAGATGATCCAACTGGATATGGAAGAATAATAAGAAATGGTGATGAAGTAATAAAGATAGTAGAGCATAAAGATTGCACAGAAGAAGAGTTAAAAGTTAACGAAATGAATGCTGCAATGTATTGCTTTGATATAAAAAGTTTATTATTATCTTTAGATGAATTATCAAATGATAATAATCAAGGAGAATACTACTTAACCGATGTTATTGGAATTCTAAAAGGTAAGGGCAAGAGAGTTGGAGCTGTAGTTACTGATTATGAAGATACTATAGGGGTAAACTCAAGAGTTCAATTAGCAGAAGCTGAAGAAATCTTAAGAAAAAGAATAAATAATAAACATTTAACAAATGGAGTAACATTAATAGATCCTAACACAACATATATTGGAGTAGATGTAAAGATAGGAAAAGATACTATTATATATCCTAACAATATATTAGAAGGAAAGACTGAAATTGAAGAAGGATGTATTTTATTACAAAATAATAGAATAAAAGATAGTATAATAGAGAAAAATGTAGAAATTCAATCTTCTGTTATATTAGAAAGTAAGATAGGACAAAACACAACTGTTGGACCATTTGCCTATATAAGACCTGAATCAACAATTGGTGAAAATGTAAGAATAGGTGACTTTGTTGAAATTAAGAAGTCAACAATTGGAAATGGAACAAAAGTATCTCATTTGACTTATATAGGAGATGCTTCTGTAGGTGGGAATTGTAACTTTGGTTGTGGAACTGTAGTTGTTAATTATGATGGAAAAGAAAAACATAAGACAATTATAGGAAATAACAGCTTTATAGGTTGCAATACCAATTTAGTTTCACCAGTAGAAGTAAGTGATAATACTTATATTGCTGCTGGATCAACAATAACTTCTAAAGTTGAAGAAGGGGAGCTTGCAATTGCAAGAGCTAAACAAAGAAACATAAGCGGTTGGGTTGAAAAAAAGGGTTTAATGAAATAATTAATATAAATTATGCCAAATAGAAAAATACCTATGTTTAAATTTAAGGAGGTCCTCACAAATATGTTAACTCATGGAAATAACATCAAGATATTTACTGGAAATTCACATCCGGAATTAGCTAAAGAAATTGCTGAAATACTTGGCGTACCAGTAGGAAAGTCAAATGTATCTACATTTAGTGATGGGGAAATATCAGTAGATATTTCTGAAACTGTTAGAGGAGCAGATGTATTTATTGTACAATCTACTTGTTCACCAGTTAATAACAATTTAATGGAATTACTAATAATGATTGATGCATTTAAGAGAGCGTCTGCAGGTAGAATAACAGCAGTTATACCTTACTATGGATATGCAAGACAAGACAGAAAAGCTAAATCAAGAGATCCAATTACAGCAAAGTTAGTAGCAGATTTATTAACAGCAGCTGGTGCTCATAGAGTATTAACTATGGATTTACATGCATCTCAAATTCAAGGATATTTCAATATACCAGTTGATCATCTTTTAGGTGCACCAATACTTTCTAAACACTTTGTTGAAAAAGGTTTAGCCGATCAAGATGATGTAGTAGTTGTATCACCAGACTTAGGAAGTGTAACAAGAGCAAGAAAATTTGCTGATAGATTACATGCTCCTATAGCTATAATAGATAAGAGAAGACCAAAAGCTAACGTATCAGAAATAATGAATATTATAGGAGATGTTGAAGGTAAGAGATGTATCCTTATTGATGACATGATTGATACAGCAGGAACAATAACAAATGCAGCGAATGCTTTAAAAGATTTAGGAGCTACTGCAGTTTATGCATGTTGTACTCACGGAGTTCTTTCAGGACCAGCATTTGAAAGAATCAATAGCTCAGCTATAGAAGAATTAGTAATGTTAAATACTATTACATTACCAGAAGAAGCAAATACTGATAAGTTTACATCACTTTCTGTTGCTCCAATATTTGCTGAAGCAATTCAAAGAATCTATGATGATGAACCAATAAGTAAGTTATTTGAATCTTAAGATTACATAGAAGTTTTAAAGGGCACACGAATTAGTGTGCTTTTTTTAACGTTTAGAAAAGTATAAAGTTTGAAAAAGCGGGAAGGCTGATAATTACAGGGTTTAAAGGTATCAAAGAGGCTAAGACGTTAAAAAATAAAAATATAGTGCCTCAAAAGAACTAAAAAGAAAAATAATTAAATGGTATTTTTATAAGGAATTATTTTTCTTTTTGAACCTTTTGAATGGCTAAAAAAAGTGACTTCAGTTAAGATTAAATATACTAAAAATGCTTTTATAAAATTAAGATGTAATTTAGTTAAGAAAAGCGTGGCGAAGCCACTTTTTTATATATAATAATGAATAATTTGTAACAAAAAATTCAATATATTTTATATTAAGTGGAATAAATGATAAATTAGATATATGACAAAAAAGGGAGTGTGAAAAGATGAACAGAAGTTTAGGGAGAGTTTTAATAGTTGACGATGATGAAAATATATGTGAACTTATAAGAATGTATGTTGAAAGTGGGGGATATAAGGGTAGAGTAATATATGATGGAATGCGAGCAGAAAAAGAGATATCACAATATAACCCTGATATTATAATACTAGATCTTATGTTACCAGGAATTAATGGTATTGATCTTTTAAAAAAAATAAGAAAAGAAAGTCAAATACCAGTAATAATGTTAACAGCAAAAGGAGATACTTTTGATAAAGTATTAGCATTAGAGCTAGGAGCAGATGATTATGTAGTAAAGCCTTTTGAACCAAAAGAATTATTGGCCAGAATGAAAGCTGTAATGAGAAGATATTTAGGAGAAGAGACATGTAAGGGTGTACTTAAGTTTGGTGATATAAGTATAGATGCTAGTTCATATAAGGTAATATATAAGGATAAAGAAGTTAAAATGCCACCAAAAGAATTGGAGCTTTTATATTATTTAGCAAGTAATAAAAATAAGGTATTTACTCGTGAACATCTTTTATGCGAGGTATGGGGATATGATTATCCTGGAGATTCTAGAACTGTAGATGTTCATATAAAAAGATTACGAGAAAAAATTAAGGGAGATAAAGATTGGAGCCTTGAAACTGTTTGGGGTGTTGGATATAAATTTGAGGTGAGATAGTTGAAGAAAGATAGCTTAGTTAATAAAATAATATTTTCGTTTACCAGTGTAATAATTGTAGGATTATTAATTATGGGGATGATATTGTCCGTATGTTTAAAAAGCTATTTTATAAAAACAAAAAGGCTAGAACTTAATAAAGAAAGTTATCCAATATCAGTAGCTATCTCTAATTATCTAAATTTAAAAGAAAACTCAGGATTAATTAATCTTCAGAATATTATTAATGTAGTTGCTGATGCTATTGAAGGAGATATATTTATTGCTGATAATTTAGGCTATATTTATGCAATGTCTAATAAAAATTACGAAGATAAAAAATTTTCAAATATAGGAGTAACTCAAGAAGAAATTGATTATTTAAAAGAAGGTAACATAATAGAGAAAAATAGAGTTAACGATGAAGGAAAAAAAGAATTTATATATATAAAAGGTATTTTTCAAGAAGATTATTTTTGTGGAATAGAAGAAATGATAATTCCAAGAGATGGGGTATACGAAGGTTTAATTGAAGTTTTTTTAATTATTTGGATATCTATAATAGTAACAATAGTGGTTATATTAATGATAATAAAAAACGTAATAAAAAAGATGGTTATAATTCCTATAAATGAGATGAATATGGTCGCTAAGAAGCTTGCTACAGGGGAAGTTAACAATAGGATAGAAGTAAAAACAAATGATGAGATAGGTATGCTTGCTCAATCCTTTAATGTAATGGCTGATTCATTAGAAAAAACAGATAGAACAAGGAAGGATTTTATTTCTAATATATCTCATGAATTACGTTCTCCTATAACATCAATAAAAGGATTTATTACAGGTATTTTGGATGGAGTAATTCCTAAAGATAAAGAAAATTATTATTTAAATATAGTTTCTGATGAAATAAATAGATTATCGAGATTAGTAGATGATTTATTAGATATAGCTGCTTTAGAAAATAATAATTATAAATTGAATAAAATGGAAATAGACATTAATACGTTAATTAAACTATGTGTAGTAAATAAGGAAAATAGGATAGTAGAGAAAGATCTGAATGTAGAAGTGTTATTAGAAAATGAACATCAATTTGTACTTATAGATAGAGATAGAATTATTCAGGTTATTACTAATATTTTAGATAATGCTATAAAGTATAGTTATCAAAAAGGAAACATTAAAATCATCACAAAATGTAAGGGGGACAAGATATACGTTAATATAAAAAATCAAGGACCTACATTAAGTGAGGGAGACATGATAAAAATATGGGATAGATTTTATAAGGTTGATAAGTCTCGTACAAATAAAGAAAGTACAGGTTTAGGCTTACCTATAGTAAGATCTATATTAACTCAACACAAAGAAGATATATGGGTTCAGAATGAGAAAGATGGTGTTAGTTTTACTTTTACTCTAACTAGGGTAGAAGGTTAGGAGAATTATATGCAAAAAGATAATCTAAATAGAATTTTAATAAGAAGAAAGAAAAGGATTTTAGGTAGGAGAGTTATACTAAAGACAGTTTTATTTACAATTATAGCTACTATAAGTGGAATGATTACATCTAAATTAATTCTAAATAACTATACTGAAAACTGTAATGTGGATAACAGTAACAAAGTTAGTGAAGTTGAAAAAGAGTTTTTTAAAAGTGTAGAAAAAGTTTCATCTTCTTTAGTTACTATATCAGAGAGTTATGAAGATATAGTAAGTGAGGAATGTGAAAATAGTAATTTTACTGGTGTAGTTATTGATAAAAGTGGATATATAATTACAAGTTTAACTAAGGTTAAAAATATGACTAGAGTTTATGTTAAATTACCATATATTAAAGAACCTATAGAAGGTACTATTATTGGTAAAGATGAATTTACAGATATGGCCTTAGTAAAAGTTAATATAGAGGGAGGATTAACGCCTATTGAGGTATATTCAGGCAAGGATGTCAAAGAAGGAGATTTTGTTATTACAGTTGGTAAGGTGGTTTGTGATGAATTTACAGAGGCAGCAATTATGGGGATTATAATTGCTGCTAATAAAAAAGTTTATGATGAAGTAAAGGGGGAAGAATATACTGTATTAGAAACTAATGCTATAATAAATGATAATAATATTGGAGGGGTTCTTTGTAATTTAAATGGTGAACTTATAGGTTTTAATAGTTATACATTAAATAATAAAGATAGTAAATTAAATTATGTATTAAGAGTAACATCAGCAAAAGAAATAGTTAGCAATTTATTAGGAATAACGGATAAATTAGGAATAATTGGTTCGACAATTAATGATGAAAAGGCCAATGTAACAGGTGTATATATTGAAAATGTCAGACCTAATAGAGATGCAGCTAAGGCAGGTATATTGCCAACTGACATAATATTGTCAATTAATGATAATAAAATAAATACACAGGAAGATATTTATAATGCTATAAAAGATAAAAAAAGTGGAGATACTATTATATGTGATTTGCTTAGAGATGGAAAGAAAACCACTATGAATATACAATTTAGCTAAAATATTCTTTTATTATCTAGAGTATATTTAGTATAATATATAGTAATAATTATTGTTAAAAGGAGATTAAAGAGATGTTTCTAATAGTTGGATTGGGTAATCCAGGAAAAGAGTATGAAAATACGAGACATAATATAGGATTTGATGCTATAGATAGTATTGCGAATAAATATAATATAGAAGTTTCTAAGTTAAAGTTTAAAGGAGTATATGGAGATGGATTTATAGGTGGTGAAAAGGTTATATTATTAAAACCAACTACATATATGAATTTAAGTGGGGAAAGTGTGCGTGAAGTTCTTGATTTTTATAAGCTTACTGAAGAAGATATTTTGGTAATTTATGATGATATAAGCTTAGAAGTAGGAAGATTAAGAATAAGAGAAAAAGGTAGTGCTGGAGGGCATAATGGAATAAAGAGTATTATAGCTCATTTAGGTACTGATGTATTCTCACGTATAAAAATAGGTGTAGGACAACCTAAAGGGGATTTGGTTAATCATGTATTAGGAAAATTCCCAAGTGAAGATAGAACTTGTTTAAACGAAGTATTAGATGTAGTAGTTTCTGCTAGTGAAGTTGTAATAAAAGATGGAACAAAGGAAGCGATGAATAAGTTTAATAATTTTAATGCAAACAAAACAGTTTAAGGATGGTGCGTAAAATGAGATTAAAAGGGTTAATGGAGCCCTTAATTAATAGTGAGAAGTTTACTTACTTAAAAAGGTATGTAGAGGAAGGGAAAAAACCAGTAGAAATAGAAGGATTATCAGAATCTGCTAAAGCATACTTTATTAATAGCGTATATGAAAATTTTGATAAGCCAGTTGTAGTAATTACTAATAGCGATATGGAAGCTAAAAATTTATATGAAGATTTAAATTTATATACAACCAATGTATTTTATTTTCCAGTAAAAGAAGTGGTGTTTTATAATGTGGATGCAATTTCAGGTGATTTAAGATGGGCGAGACTTAAAGTAATAAATGAGATATTACAAAAGAAGAAAAACATAGTAGTTACATCTATAGAAGCTTTTGCAACGCAATATACACCAAAAAAATTATTTAAAGATCATAAGATAAATTTAAAGATAGGAAAAGAAGTAGATTTTAAAGAACTTTCACAGCTATTAATTGAAGGTGGTTATGAGAGAGTTGATATGGTTGAAGGAAAAGGTGAGTTCTCCCTTAGAGGAGGACTTTTAGACGTGTTTCCGGCAGATTCAACTTATCCATATAGGGTAGAGTTATTCGGGGATACTATAGATTCTATAAGATCTTTCAATACAGAATCACAAAGAAGTATAGATAAAGTTAAAAGTATAAAAATATTTCCGGCAAAAGAAATAATAGTAGATGATGAAATAATAAAAGAAGCTTTAAGCAGTATAGAAGCAGAACTAAAAGAAACATTAGCATCTAATAGAAATAAAGATAGAGCTGAAAAGTTAACAGATGTAATTAATAACAATATAGAGATGCTTAGAGAAACACATTATTTTGAAACTATAGATAGCTATTTACCTCTTATATATAAATCGAGTGAAACTTTCTTTGATTATCTAAATGATTATGTATTTATTTTAGATGACAAAGTAAGGTCTTTAGGAAAATTAGATAGTACCTATACAGAGTTTAATGAAAATTATGGAATATTTCTTGAAAGAGGAGATATTTTACCTTCACAAGGAAAGCTTTTATTAGAAAAAGAAAGTTTACTATCTATATTAGAAGAAAAGATAGATATAAATTTAGAGAGTATATCTAAAAATAGTGATTTTCTAAAACCTTTCCATAAATTCGAGATAAATGGAACTACTTTAAGCAATTATCAGGGACAATTGGATTTATTAATAGATGATATATTAGAAAAGAAGAATCAAGGGTATAAAACAGTAATTTTATCAGGAACTAGAGCTAGAGGACAAAGATTAGTAGAAACTCTAAGAGATAGAGGGATAGAAAGTAGTTATAAAGAAAATATTGATGAAATAGCTTTAGGAGAAGTTGTTATTACTTTTGGTAATTTACTAAAAGGTTTTGAATGTGAAGAACTGAAAATATGTGTTATATCAGATAAAGAAGTATTTGGTGAAGCAAAGCGTAAACTTAAAAAAACTAAGAAAAAGACTAAAGGTGTTTCTAAAATAAAAAGTTTTACAGATCTTAAACCTGGAGATTATGTAGTACATGCAAATCATGGTATAGGTGTATATAAAGGCATAAAACAAATAGAAGTTGGTGGAAGTAAAAGAGATTATTTAGATATTGTATATGATAAAGGTGATAAATTATATGTACCTGTTGATCAATTAGATCTTGTACAAAAATATATAGGTAGTGAAGGAAAGAGTCCAAAGGTTAATAAATTAGGTGGAGCAGAATGGCAAAAGGCTAAAGCAAAAGTTAAAAAATCTATTAATGAAATAGCACAAGATTTAGTTAAGCTTTATGCAACAAGATCTACAATGAAAGGATTTAAATTTTCAAAAGATACACAGTGGCAAAGACAATTTGAAGATGAATTTCCATTTGAAGAAACACCAGATCAATTAACATCTATAGAAGAGATTAAAGCTGATATGGAATCAGACAAATCTATGGATAGATTATTATGTGGTGATGTTGGTTATGGAAAAACAGAAGTAGCATTAAGAGCTGCATTTAAGTGCGTAATGGATGGAAAGCAAGTGGCTTTATTAGTTCCAACAACAATACTTGCAGAACAACATTACAAAAATTTAAAAAAGAGATTTTCGGATTTTCCTGTATCTATAGAAATGATAAGTAGATTTAGAACGGCTAAAGAGCAAAAGGCAACTTTGCAAGCTGTTAAAGAAGGAAATGTTGATATATTAGTAGGAACTCATAGATTGGTATCAAAAGATATTCAATTTAAAGATTTAGGATTATTAATAGTAGATGAAGAGCAAAGATTTGGGGTGGCGCAAAAGGAAAAGATAAAGAATTTAAAGAAAAATGTTGATGTATTAACTTTAAGTGCTACTCCTATACCTAGAACATTACACATGTCTTTAACTGGTGTTAGAGATATTTCTGTTATAGAAACTCCTCCAGAAGAAAGATATCCTATTCAAACTTATGTAGTAGAACAAAATGATCAATTAATTAGAGATGCTATTATAAGAGAAATTAGTAGGGGTGGTCAAGTATACTTTGTATATAATCGAGTAGAAAATATTCAAGAAATAGCAAGTTATATTCAAAATTTAGTTCCAGAGGCGAAGGTTGGAATTGCTCACGGACAAATGACAGAAAAGCAATTAGAAAAAGAAGTACTAGACTTTATGAATAATGAATTTAATGTTCTTGTTTGTACTACTATTATAGAAACTGGAATAGATATCCAAAATGTAAATACTATTATAGTTTATAATGCAGATAAGATGGGATTATCTCAACTTTATCAGTTAAGAGGAAGAGTAGGGCGTTCTAATAGAATAGCTTATGCATATCTTTTATATACAAAAGATAAAGTTTTAACTGAAGTGGCAGAGAAAAGATTAAAAGCTTTAAAGGATTTTACAGAATTAGGATCTGGATTTAAGATTGCTATGCGAGATTTAGAAATCAGAGGTGCTGGGAATATGATGGGCTCATCACAACATGGGCACATGGCTACAGTAGGATACGATTTATACTGCAGAATGCTTGAAGATACAGTTAAGCTTATAAAAGGTGATATTGATAAAGAACCAATAGACACTACTGTAGATTTAAAAGTAGATGCTTATATACCTTCTTCATATATAGAAGATGAAATGCAAAAGATAGAGGTGTATAAGAAGATTGCTGCTATAGAAAGCATAGAAGAGTACAATGATATAAAAGAAGAACTTGAAGATAGGTATTCTGAAATTCCAGAGCCCGTATTTAATCTAATGGATATTGCTTATATTAAAAGTAGAGCTAAACTTATATTTATAGAGGAAATAAAGGAAGTTAATAATTATATAATATTTAAGTTTGCAAAAGATGATGATTCTTATAAAGAGGCATTTAAGAAGATGCTTAAAGATTATAAAAATAATATCTTGTTGAAGTTTGGAGAAGAACCATCCTTTATCTTTAAACCAACTGATCAGAAAAAAGAAGAAATGCTTAAATTTTTCAAAGAGATGTTGGAAAATTTAATGAAAAAATAGTAATTATAATTGAATATAAAAATTAATGTTGCTATACTGATTGTAGAACAAAAGAGAATATAAATTTAATAAACTTAAGATTAATAGAAAAGTGAGGGAATTACTTTGAAGAGAATTAAGAAGTACGTAACAATGGCTTTAGCGGGGGTTATGTTATTTGCACTTACAGGATGTAACATGATTGAAAGAACAGAAGAGTCAAAGGGAAAAACTGTTTTAGCTAAAGTTGGGGATACTAAAATAACAAGAAGCGATGTAGATGAAAGGCTAACTGCATACTTAGATCAATATCGTGAACAATATGGTGATGATTTTGAATCTAATTCATCATTAACAGAAGCTTTAAAGACTTTAAGAACTAGACAACTAGAAGCTTTAGTTGATGAAGAAGTTCTAATGCAAAGCAAAGAAGAATTTGGAGTTAATCCAACAGATGAAGAAGTTCAAACTCAAGTAGATGAAAGAATAAATTATTATAAAGAAATGTTAGGTTCAGATGAACAATATGTTAGTTTTATAGAATCTTATGGATACACAGAAGAATCTTTTATTGAATATCTTAAAAAGCAAGTAGTATTAGGTATGGTAGTAGATGCTATGGTAGCTGATGTAGAAGTGACAGATGAAGAAATTGAAACATATTATAATGAAAATATAGATAACTATAAAACAAAAGCTGGAGCTCATGTAACTCATCTTTTATTCCAACCAGAAAAAGATGATAATGGAAATGTAGTTGAAGGTGGAGATGAAGCAGCTCTTGCTTTAGCAGAAAATGCAAGACAATTAGCATTGTCAGGAAAGTCGTTAAAAGAAATATCTGAAAGCAGCGAATTTGCAGATAAGAGTAAATATGAAGATTTAGACTATGTGACTTTTGAAAATAGTGGAATGGTTCAAGAATTTGAAGATGCATTTAAGGTATTACCAGTAAATCAAGTATCTGAAATTGTAAAAACAAGCTATGGATATCATATAATAGTTAATACAGAAGTTAAGTCAGAAGATGTGGTTCAACCTTTAGATGAAACTTTAAAAGAAACTATAAAGAGTACTTTATTAACAAAAAAACAAGAAGAACAATATGAAACTAAATTAGAAGATGCTAAGAAAAATTTAAAAGTAAAAACATACGAAAATAAGTTATAATTTTTAAGAAGACATTACATAGGGGAGTAATGTCTTCTTTTTGTTTTTTGAATGGCTAAAAAAGTGACTTCAGTGAAGATGCGTTAAATTAAAAAATATAATTGCTATTAAAAATGTGCTTCAAAGTAATAAAAGCGTGGCGAAGCCACTTTTTTATGCAGACTTTTGTAAAGTTAAAGAAAATACGACAAATTCACTGGAAAAAACATATACAATAGTAAGTAAAAGTTTGAAATGTGTAATTATTCTTGGTATACTAATTGTATATGGTTAATTGTGTCGTTAATATCTATAAAAAAATTAAAAAGTGAGGGAATAAAGTTGGGAAAGAGAGTTAAAAAGTATGTAACAATGGCATTAGCTGGTATTATGACATTATCAATTGCAGGGTGTGATCTTGTAGAAAGAACAGAAGAGTCAAAGGGGAAAACAGTTCTGGCTAAGATTGGTAAGAAAAAAATAACTAAGGACGATCTAGATAAGGAAATACAAACATATTTAGATCAATACAAGGAACAATATGGGGATGATTTTGAAACAAATGAAAGCCTAAAAGACACTTTAAAAACTATGAGACAACAAAAATTAGATCAATTAGTTACGAATGAAGTGTTAATGCAAAATAAGGACAAGTTAGGTGTTAATCCAACAGATGAAGAACTTCAAAGTGAATTAGATGAAAGAATTTCTTATTATAAAGATTCTTGTGGTTCAGATGATGAGTACAAAGAATTTTTAAAATCTTATGGATATGATGAAGATAGTTTTGCAGAGATGATGAAAGAAGGTATAGTTCTAGAAAAAATTTATGAAGCTATGTTTAGTGATTTAGAAGTTTCAGATGAAGAAATTGAAACATATTACAATGATAATAAAGATCAATATGTATCTAAACCAGGAGCAGATGTAACACATCTTTTATTTCAACCAGAAAAAGATGAACAAGGAAATGTAGTAGCTGGCGGAGATGAAGCAGCTAAAGCTTTAGCTGATAAGGCCAGAGAACAAGCTTTATCAGGAACTTCATTAAAAGATTTAGCTATGTCTGATGAATTTAAGGATAGATGTAAATATGAAGATTTAGGGCGTGTAGACTTTGAAAATAGCGGAATGGTACAAGAATTTGAGGATGCATTTAAAGTATTACCAGCAAATCAAGTATCAGAAGTAGTAAAAACAAGTTTTGGATATCATATAATAATAAACACTAATGTTTATACAACAGAAGAAACAAAAGAATTAAATGATGATTTAAAAGAAGAAATAAAGAGTACACTTTTAAATCAAAAAGAACAAGATGAATTTGATACAAGATTGCAAAAAATGAAGGATGAAATTGGAGTAGAAGTTTACGAAGATAGACTATAATTATGAAATATCTATAAATTTATTTTATATATAATAAATTTGTAGATATTCTATTAGTTTGTAAAGAAATTAATGTAAAAATAGATAAAAAAATCAATAAAAGGTTTGAGTTATACTATTAGTATTGATATACTAATAGTATATCGTTTAAGGTATTGTTTATAGTTTATAAAAATACAAGAAAAGTGAGGGAGCAAAATTGAGAAAAAGAATAGGAAAATACATAACAATGGGACTAGCAGGTGTTATGTTATTATCATGTGCAGGTTGCAACATGGTAGAAAGAACAGAAGAGTCTAAGGGAAAAACAGTATTAGCTAAAATCGGGGACAAAAAAATAACAAAAGATGATGTAGATGAAGCTTTAAAGAGTTATTTGGATCAATACAAACAACAATATGGAGATGATTTTGAATCTAATGAAAGCTTAAAAGATACATTAAAGAATATGAGAAAACAAGAACTTCAAATGTTAGTTGAAAATGAAGTATTAAAGCAAAGTAAAGATGATTTAGGTGTTAATCCAACTGATGAAGAAATTCAAAAAGAAGTAGATGAAAAGCTAGATCAATGTAAGCAATCATTCTCTACTGATGATGAGTATAAAACTGCATTAGAACAAGCTGGATATACTGAAGATAGTTTTGTTGATATGTTAAAGGAAAGATGTTTAATCAATAAGATTATAGAAGCTATGTTTAGTGACTTAGAAGTTACTGATGATGAAATAGAAACATACTATAATGATAATAAAGATCAATATATATCTAAACCAGGAGCAGATGTAACACATCTTTTATTCCAACCAGAAAAAGATGAACAAGGAAATGTAGTAGCTGGTGGTGAAGAAGCAGCTAAAGCTTTAGCTGATAAAGCGAGAGAAAAAGCAGTTGCAGGAACTTCATTAAAAGATTTATCTACAAGTGATGAATTTAAAGATAAATGTAAGTATGAAGAATTAGGACGTGTAGCTTTTGAAAACAGTGGAATGGTACAAGAATTTGAAGATGCATTTAAAGTATTACCAGCAAATCAAGTATCAGAAGTAGTTAAAACAAGCTTTGGATATCATATTATTTACAATACAGCAGTATATCAAACAGAAGAGCAACAACCTTTAGATGATAAATTAAAGGAAGATATTAAGTCTACGTTATTAAATCAAAAGCAACAAGAAGAATATGATTCAAAAATTGAAGAATTGAAAGAAAAAGTAAAAGCTAAGGTTTATGAAGATAGATTATAAGATGCTTTAATAAAAACTACTATGAAACAGAATGTTTCATAGTAGTTTTTTTACGCTTAGAAAAGATGCTGAATAGAGCTTTTTGTACCTAAAATGTTTAAGAGCAAAAGTAATTATAGGTTATGGCAAAAACCAAAATCACTATGATATGGTTAAAAATAAGAGAGGAAAGGTGTACCAAGGAAAAAATATTAATAAATAGCTATAAATAATGGATATAAGTGTATAAAATTTCTATTAAGTCAAATAATAATATTGCTACAAATTAAATAGTTACTCGAGGAGGGAAAAATTTAACTATGAAGGCAACAGGAATTGTAAGACGTATTGATGATTTAGGAAGAGTTGTTATACCAAAAGAAATTAGAAGAACATTAAGAATAAGAGAGGGAGATCCATTAGAAATTTTTACTGATAGGGAAGGTGGAGTAATTTTAAAAAAATATTCTCCAATAGGTGAACTTACAGATTTTTCTAGAGAGTACGCAGAAAGCTTACAACAAGCTATAGGACATATAGTTTTAATAGCTGATAAAGATGCATTTATATCTGTTAGTGGAGCACCAAAAAAAGATTATGTAGAAAGAAAAATAAGCTCTGAATTAGAAGATGTTATGGATTCTAGAAAGACAATTATATTAGGAGAAGATAGTAAAGTAATTCCATTACATAATGATGAAGATGATGCAGAAGAAAAATATACTTCGCAAGTAATATCACCTATAATTGCAGAAGGTGATTCAATTGGTGCAGTTATAATAATGTCAAAGGAAGCTGGAGAAAAATTAGGAGAACTTGAATTGAAATTAGCAGAAACAGCTTCTGGATTCTTGGGAAGACAAATGGAGCAATAAAAATATAAAAATGAATTTAATATGAAAAAGGTAATAATACCTCTAAACTTACAATAAGAATAATTAGTAACATAATAGTTTGGAGGTATTTTATGAAAAAGCAATCCTTAATAAAAGGTAGTTTAATATTAGGAATAGCAGGAATATTAACTAGGTTTTTGGGGCTATTCTTTAGATGGCCTCTAATAATGTTGATAGGAGATGAAGGAGTGGGATATTATCAAATGTCTTATCCTCTATATATGTTTTTTGTTGCTATGGCATCAGGTATACCAGTAGCTATGTCTAAGATGATATCGGAAAGTAACGCTATAGGAGATATAGAGGGAAGTTTTCAAGTAGTAAAGGAATCTACTATTCTTATGGCAGTTGTTGGGACAGGCACATCTTTTATATTATTTTTCTTTTCACAATCGATAATAAAATTTTTACAATGGGATCCTAGATCGTACTATTCTCTTATTGGTATTTCATTTGCTCCGTTTATTATTTCAATAATGACTGTTTATAGAGGATTTTTTCAAGGATTTCAGAACATGACACCTTCGGCTATATCTCAAATATTAGAACAAATAGGAAGAGTAGTAGTTGGAGTAGGTCTTGCAATATTATTTTTAAATAAAGGAATAGAGTATTCAGCAGGAGGAGCAGCTTTTGGAGCAGCAGCAGGAGGAGTAATAGGATGTTGTTATTTATCTGGTAGATATCATAAGATAAAGAAAAGTTATGGAATAAAAAAGATAAAAACTAACCCTGATATATTAAATAAATTACTAGTTATAGCAATTCCTATTTCTTTAGGAGCAACTGTAAGCACAATAATGAGTTTGATTGATTCAGCATTAGTTCCTCAAAAATTATTGCAAGCAGGATTTAGTAATAAGCAAGCGACTGTACTTTATGCTCAACTTACAGGTAAAGCTTCTGTAATTGTTAATATACCTCTTACTCTTTCGGTGGCCCTATGTACTTCTTTGATTCCTATAATCGCAGAAAATTTTGTGCTTAAAAAGGAAAAAGAAGTAGAAAGTAAAATTGATTTAGCATTGAAGTTATCAGCATTAATAGGAATGCCTTGTTTATTTGGATTGTTTTTTATGGCAGGTCCTATAATGAAGTTTATTTTTCCGGGTAGGTCAGAAGGAATAGAAATTTTAAAATATTTGTCTTTATCCGTTCCTTTTATAATTATTACCCAAACAAGTACATCTATATTACAAGGAATAGGTAGTTATATAATACCTGTAATTAATTTGTTTATAGGTTGTATAGTTAAAGTTATATTAACTATGGTTTTAGTGCCTATGAGAGACTTTAATATATATGGAGCAGTAGCAGCGAGTATAGGAGCCTATGTTGTAGCAACGATTCTTAATGTAATTGCTATGAAAGCAAAGTTAAAAGTAAGATTAAACTTATATAAAAATTTTATAAAACCAGCATGTGCAGCAAGCGTTATGATGCTTGTAGTTTTGATAATTTATAATGTTATGTATAGTCTGACTCTTAGTAACAGTATATCTTGTTTATTGTCAATAGGGATAGGTGCTATAATATATGCAATAGGTATAATTTTACTTAAGGTGTTTAGCGTGCAAGATATAAAAGATAAACTTAATAGAAATAATATATAATAAGGAGGAAAGGCTTTGATAAAAATAGTAGGTCTTGGGCCAGGAAGTATAGATTCTTTAACTTTAGGAGCTATAAATGAGTTAAAAGGAAATAGTAAATTAATATTAAGGACAAATCAACATCCAATTGTAGAGTATTTGGTAAAAGAAAAAATCCAATTTGAAAGTTATGATTACATTTATGAAGAGAGATTAAACTTCGATGATATATATAATGAAATTGCTAAAAGTTTAATAGATAAATATTTAGAATTTGGTGAAATAATATATGCAGTGCCAGGAAATCCTTTAGAGTCAGAAAAGTCTGTAATAAATTTAATTAAGATATGTAAAGATAAGGATATACCTTACAAGATAATACCTGCGGTAAGTTTTTTAGATGAGATAATAAGGTGTTTAGAAATAGATCCAACAGATGGTATACAAATAATAGATGCCTTTGATGTAGGTGAGCAAGTATTTAATAAGAGATCAAGTGTTATTATTACACAATTATATAATAATTTAATAGCATCTGAAGCAAAGATTAAGCTATTAGAATACTATGATGATGAAACGGAAGTTTTTTATTGTAAGGGCATAGGAATAGAAGGGAAAGAAGATATAAGAAAAATATTTTTGTATGAAATTGATATGCAAGAAGATTTGGATTATTTTACGTTTTTGTATATTCCTAAAAATAATAAAGTAAAAAAGGATATACATGATTTAATAGATATAGTTGATCTATTAAGAAGCGAAAATGGGTGTCCTTGGGATAGGGAACAAAATCATAGTTCTATAAAGAGAGCAATTATAGAAGAGAGTTACGAAGTTTGTGATGCTATAGAAACTAATGATGTTGATGCATTAATTGAAGAGCTTGGAGATGTACTTTTACAAGTTGTATTCCATACATCTTTAGGAAAAGATGAAGGCTCATTTAATATGAGTGATGTAATTGAAGGCATTTGTAATAAAATGATATATAGACATCCTCATGTGTTTGGCAAGACAAATGTCAATAATGTAGATGAAGTTTTAGTTAATTGGGATGAACTTAAAAAGAAAGAAAAAAATTTTGATACATTTACAGATGAGTTACAAGGAATAGCTAAAGCTTTACCAGCATTGATTAGAGCGAATAAGATACAAAAGAAAGCAAAAAGGGTTGGATTTGACTGGGATAATATTGAAGAACCAATAAAAAAGGTAAAAGAAGAATTAAATGAAGTAATAGATGTATATAAATCAGAAAATAAGGCAAGGATAACAGAAGAGATAGGTGATTTGATATTTTCGTGCGTTAATGTCAGTAGGTTTTTAAAGGTTGATGCAGAAGAAGCTTTAAATAAAACAATAGATAAATTCATAAAAAGATTCAGCTATATTGAAGGAAAAGCGAAAGAAAAAGGAAAGAAATTAGAAGATATGGTGCTTAATGATATGGATAAACTGTGGAATGAGGCAAAAAAAATAGAAAAATAACTTATATTAATAGAAGGAATTTTATTTTTTGTGGAGAATAATATAGTTTATCAGTTACTATGCTATTTTAAGTATAAATAATATATTTAAATTATATTTAAAAATATTATAAATGTGTATAGACTACTTGAAAAAGAGGTTATATAATAAGATAATGTAAGTATGGTACATAAGCACAGTTATATAAAAGGTTAACTGGATTTTAAGGAGGATGTAATCGTGAATAAATCAGAATTAATTACAAGTATGGCAGAAAAGAGTCAATTAACAAAGAAGGATGCAGAAGCAGCTTTAAAGGCTTTCATAGAAACAGTTGAAGAAGCTCTAGAAGGTGGAGACAAAGTTCAATTAGTTGGATTTGGTACTTTTGAAACTAGAGAAAGAGCTGCTAGAGATGGTAGAAACCCAAGAACTAAAGAAGTAATTAAGATAGCTGCATCAACTGTACCTGTATTCAAAGCAGGAAAAGAATTTAAAGAAAAAGTAAACAAATAGTTTTAAATTTAAAAAGAAACCCGAGCTTTTCTCGGGTTTTTTTATAAATAAAATAAGGAGAGATGAGAGTAATGAGGCTAGACAAATATCTTAAAGTTTCAAGAATTATTAAGAGAAGAACAGTTGCAAAGGAAGCTTGTGAAAGTGGTAGAGTTTCAATTAATGAAAAGGTAGCTAAGGCTTCTACTGATGTTAAAGAAAATGATATTATAGAAATTCAATTTGCAAACAGATCGCTAAAAGCTAGAATTATAAATATAGCTGAACATGTTAGAAAAGAAGATGCGAAGGATATGTATGTTATTATTGAAGGAGAAGAAGATAAAGAATAGCTTTTATATAGAATAAATAAAAATCTCTTACATATATTTTTAATAGCAATAATATAGGAGAAAAGTATGGAAGAGATAAAGAAAAGTAATATATCATTAGAAAATAGGAAAAAGCTTATTTTAACAGGAGTAATTGAAGTTATAGAGTTTAGTGATAAGGAAATAACTTTAAAGACGAATCTAGGAAATTTAAATGTAAAGGGTGAAAATTTAAAAATAGATAAATTGGATGTACAAAATGGTGATGTAATAATAAGAGGCGTAGTAAGTTCTATGATTTATACTAATAAAACAATAAAGAAAAAAAGACCTAATATAATAAAGAGAATCTTTGCAGGAGAATAGTATGCCATTAGAGTTAAATGTTCAATTTGATATAATAATATACAGTTTTTTAGCTGGAATCTTAACAGGAGTACTATTTGATGTATATAGAATAGTGAGAGGTTTTAAGTGCTGTAAAGCAATTATAATTATAGAAGATATTTTATTTTGGATTTTATGTGCACTTATTATATTCACGTTTTTGCTTTATACAAATTATGCATTTCTAGGTGTATATGTATATTTATTTATTTTTATAGCTATAACTATTTATTTTAAAACTTTAAGTAAATATGTAATAAGTGGTGAAAAAAACATTCTTATAAAGTTGTTTAAAGTATTTAGAATAACAAAAAATAATTTCATTTATCCTTTTAAAATCCTTTTTTCAAAAATTAGTAATAAAAATAGATAACTATTTAAAAATTACTTGAATTAAATAGTTATTGTGATTACAATATAGTTATAGAAAGAATTGAGGTGCTATGGATGAAGAAGAGGTTAACTTTAAAAAACTTAATAATCGTAGTACTAGTAGCTATCTTTGTTATATCATTTGTAAGGCAAGAACAAACTATGATAAGGATAGAAAAAAATAAACAAGCTAAACAAGAAGAACTTCAAGAACTTCAAAATAAAAATGAGAGACTTGAAGAAGAAAACAAGAAAGCTCAAACTGATGAGTATCTTGAAAAATTAGCAAGAGAAAGATTAAATATGGTAAGACAAGGTGAAACTTCTGTAGAAATAAAGAAAGTTGACTAATTATCATGTAATCAGGTTATTATTTAAATAACATATATATTTAATTTTAAGGAGGAATCTTTTAAACATGACCTTAGCGGCAGGAAACATATTAGAAGGAACAGTGGTAAACATCACAAATTTTGGTGCCTTTGTAGAGGTAGACGGAAAAACAGGCTTAGTTCATATTTCAGAAGTAGCAGATTCATTTGTAAAGGATATAAGACAACATTTAAACGAACAAGATAAAGTTAAGGTTAAAGTTATATCTATTGATGATAACGGAAAAATTAGCTTATCAATAAAGCAAGCAAATGTTCAAAAGAAATCTGCAAAACCAATGGAATTTGACTGGGGAGCAGAAAAAAATAATAAGGCAGCATCAACAAACTTTGAAGATAAAATATCTAAGTTTCTAAAAGATAGTGAAGAAAAAATGCAAGATGTAAAAAAACATCAAGAATTTAAAGGGAAAAATAACAAGAACAGAGCTTAATATACATTATAAATATAGTATAAGAAGATGTTTAATAGTAAATTAAACATCTTTTTTTATTAAAATAGAAAAATTGAATTTCTTGAAAGAGTAGTAAAATAGCTGATTCATGAAAAGATATATTAAGAATATGTATAAAAATAAAAATAAATTTCAAAAAAGTTGTTGACAGTATATCAATCATAATATATAATAAATCATGTCGCTGGGAACAGCGCAAAAGAAAAGGCTTGCCGAAGTGGCGGAACTGGCAGACGCACAGGACTTAAAATCCTGCGGTGGTTAAACACCGTACCGGTTCGATTCCG
>CAKVLD010000021.1 GCA_934755305.1 uncultured Clostridium sp.
GCATTAAATGCATCAATTGAATCAGCAAGAGCAGGTGAAGCAGGTAAAGGATTTGCTGTTGTTTCAGATGAAATGCGTAAGTTTGCTATAGAGTAATATCTTCCTTATAAATGTGCAAACTAATTCTATAATTAAGTATTGACAATATATAAAAAGTATTAGAAAATAGATAGGAAATTTAATAAAGATAAAGATATTATAGGCAGATGGGCGGCAAACTACCCATGTGCCTTTTTTGACGTAAGGGGGAAAAATGAATATACTACAAGATAAAAAGTTTTTAAGAACAATGATAACCTTAGCTTTACCTATTACAATTCAATGTTTTATAACATCTTCATTAAACTTGGTAGATAATGTTATGATAGGTAAGCTTGGGGAAGCACCTATTGCAGCAGTAGGTCTTGCAAATCAATATTTCTTCATATTTATGTTATGTATTGGGGGAATAAATGCAGGTGCTAGCGTATTTATGTCCCAATATTGGGGGAAAAGAGATGTGAAAAATATTCATAAAGTTTTAGGACTTGATATTACTGTTGGATTTATAGCTTCGTCTATTTTTGCTATAGGAGCTTTCTTCTTTTCAGATATAATTATGAATATTTTATCTAATGATATAGAAGTTATAAACCTTGGAAGTTTATATTTAAAAATAGCAGCTATAAGTTATTTCTTTACTAATTTTACACAAGGTTATTCGTCAGCTTTAAGAAGTACAGAACAGACTAAATTACCTATGTATGGCAGTTTACTAGCTGTTTTATGTAATGCATTTTTAAATTGGATATTTATTTTTGGAAATTTAGGATTTCCTGAAATGGGAGTGGCAGGAGCAGCATTAGCTACTACTTTAGCTAGATTTATAGAAATGTTATTTATAATTCTTATAGTTTATATTAAGAAAAATAAAGTGGCATCAAATATAAAAGAATTATTTAGCTTTGATTTTAACTTTGTAAAAGTATATTTTAATACTTCAACTTCTGTAATAATTAATGAAATTATATATTCTTGTGGAGTAACAGCTTATTCAATAGCTTATGCTCAAATTGGTACTAGCGAAGTTGCAACTATGCAAATTGCTACAACTTTAATTAATATGTTTATGGTTCTTTGTACAGGCCTTGCTAATGCAGCTGCAATTATGGTTGGTAATAAAATAGGTGCTAAGGAAGAAGAGGAAGCTATTGAATACTCAAAAAAGCTTGGACTTATATCACCTATAATAGGATTAACTTTAGGAATAATAATATGGTTAACAGCTCCTATGATCTTAAAGGTATTTAATATAACACCTGAAACTTATAGTGATGCTATTAAGGTATTAAGAGTGATGGCAGTATTCTGTGCTATAAGAACATATAATGTAGTTATGATAGTAGGTGTTTTTAGAGGTGGTGGAGATACTACTTATTCAATGCTTGTACAAGCTGCTACCATTTGGCTTTATGCGGTTCCAATAGCTTTTATAAGTGCAATGCTTTGGTCTGTTCCAATTTATATAGTTTATCTCTTTATTTGTCTTGAAGAAATTATTAAGTTAGGTTTTGAAATTAGTAGATTAAGATCAGGAAAATGGCTTAATAATGTGGTTGAATAGATAAAAAGATAATTTTATATGGGTGAATCTCATTATTTAAAATTAAATAATGAGGTTTATTTTTGTTTAGTATTTTATTAAAAAAAGAAAATATTTGCTTTAAATGAAATAATGTGTTACTATGCTATATAACATAAAAAAGGAAAGAAGTTGATAATATGGGAAAATTAGCAGAAAAGGTAGCATTAGTTACAGCAGCAGCAAAAGGTATTGGATTTAGTATAGCAAAATTATTTGCTGAAAATGAAGCAACAGTATATATAGCTGATGTACAAGAGGAGTTAGGAAAAGAAAATGTAAATAAAATTAATGAAAATGGTGGTAAAGCTAAATTCATTAAATTTGATGCTTTTGATAAAAGTTCATATAAAAAAATGATAGATGAAATTGTGAATAATGAGGGGTCTATTGATATTTTAGTAAATAATTTTGGTTATACTAATGTGAAAAAAGATTTAGATTTAGTTAATGGAGAGTATGATATTTTCTCCAAAATAGTTGATACTAATTTAAGTAGTGTTTATCTAACATCTAAATATGCAGTGCCTGTAATGATAAAAAATGGTGGAGGAAGTATTATTAATATTTCTTCTATAGGATCTATATTACCAGATTTGGCAAGAATGGCTTATTGTGTATCAAAAGCTGCAATAAATTCATTAACAGAAAATATAGCAGCACAATATGCAAGATTTAATATAAGATGTAATGCTGTTCTTCCAGGAATGACAGGAACAGATGCAGTTACAAATAATATGTCTGAAGAATTTATAGATTCATTTTTAAATCATATTCCTTTAAATAGAATTGCAAAACCAGAAGAAATAGCTAAAGCAGCTTTATTCTTTGCAAGTGAGGATTCTTCTTATATTACAGGACATATTCTAGATGTAGCAGGTGGTTTAGGTAGAGTTACTCCACAATATTCAGATTATATGAGAGCTTCTAAGGTAATAAAATAGGTATCATATAAGTATAATTTTTAATAAAAATATATAGTGAAAATAAAAAATAGGTAGATTAGGATATTGAAACTTTTAAACAAATAGGAAGTTTTAAATATCTTAGTCTACTTTTTTTCTATAAGATATGATAAAATATAAAAGCAATTGAAAATGATTATCAGATATCGGAGGTATATAACTAAAAATGAAGATTTGCAAATTAGAAGCTAAAAAAGGAACAAAGGTTCAAGGTTTTATTAATATATTAGATACAGATGTAAAAATGCCTGTGACATTAATTAATGGAGAAAGAGAAGGTAAAACTATTCTTATTACTTCAGGAATACATGGTGCAGAATATCCAGCAATAAAAACAGCTATAGAATTAGCAAAAGAAATTAATCCAAGTGAAGTATCAGGAAAAATAATAATAGTTCATCCTGTAAACTTAGAAGGATTTGAACAAAGAAAGGCAGCTATAATGCCAAGGGATGGAAAGAATTTAAACAGAGTATTTCCAGGAGATTTAAAGGGAAGTATCTCTGATAAAATAGCTTATGTAATAACTCATGAATTCCAAGATAAAGCAGATTTCTATTTTGATATTCATGGTGGAGATGTATTTGAAGACTTATTCCCATATGTATATTATCCAGGAGTAGCTTCAGAAGAAGTTATTAAAATTTCTAGAGATATAGCTAAGACTTTAAATGTTAAATATATGGTTAAATCTAGTGCTACAACAGGCAGTTATAATTCAGCAGCTATAAGAGGAGTTCCTAGTATATTAATTGAAAGAGGATCTCTTGGAAGATGTGAAGCAGAGGATGTTAATAATTATAAAAAGGACATGCTAAATGCTTTAGCAGTACTAGGGGTTTTAGATAGAAAAGTAGAGGAAAATAGAGAAGAACCTAAAGAGATAGAAAAAGTAATGTATATAGATTCAGAATATAAAGGATGCTGGACGTATTTTGCAAAAGCAGGTGATTTAATAAAGAAAGGGCAAAAAATAGGAGAAGTGACAGATTATTTCGGAAACATATTGTGTACATATTACGCAGAATTCACTGGAATTATGTTATATAATACTGTATCATTAGCAGTGGATAAAGGAACATCATTAGTAGCTTATGGGGAAGTTTAACTAAATTGTACAAAAGATAAAAGGAAGAGGTGTTACATATAAAAAAGATATTAAAAGAGATATTTAAAATATTGCTTATATTATTAGTAATAACTTTTATATCTTTTAGTCTTATGTACATAGCTCCAAGTGATCCTGCAGAAATGAAGTTAACTTCAGGTGGAGGAATAATAAATTCGGAACTATTACAAGAAACAAGGATAGAAATGGGATTAGATAAGCCCTTCATAATTCAATATATAAATTGGTTGTCTAATGTATTAAAAGGAGACCTAGGTATTTCTTATTCTACTGGTAAAGGGGTACTAACAGAAATAGTACATCATTTACCTTATACTTTAACCCTTGCAATAAGCGCTTTAGTAATAACACTTATAATATCTATTCCTTTAGGAGTATTATGTGCAGTGAAAAAGGATACCTTAATAGATAAGATAATTAAATCTTTAACTTTTGTAGGAAATTCTATGCCTAGCTTTTTTATAGCTTTAATTTTATTATTAGTATTTGCTTTAAAGTTAAAATTATTGCCCATATTAAGTGAAAGTGGAATAAAGAGTTTGATACTTCCATCTGTTACCTTAGCTATATCAATGAGTAGTAAATATATACGTCAAATTAGAACTATAGTAATAGAGGAATTAGAAAAAGATTATGTAATAGGGGCTATCTCTAGAGGAATGAAGGAAAAAGATATACTATTTATTGAAGTATTAAAAAATACTATGGTAAATATAGTTACTTTAGTAGGTTTATCTTTTGGATCTCTTATGGGAGGTACTGCAGTTATAGAATCTATATTTGTATTACCTGGACTTGGAACTATGGCTTTATCAGCTATTTCTAATAGAGATTATAGCATTATACAAGGTTATGTTTTATTTATGGCAATAATATTTGTAACAATAAATTATATTACAAATATATTGTATAAAAAGATAGATCCAAGAATAGGACGATAGTGAGGAGACATATGAACAAAAGAAAAAATAAGGTGAAGATAGTAACAGGTATGTTAACTATTTTAATAATTATAAGTTTAATTGGACCTTTTATTGCTTTACATAATCCATATGAAACTAATCTTTTAAATACATTACAAAGTCCAAGCTTAAAATATCCTTTTGGAACAGATTCTTTAGGAAGATGTATATATTCAAGAGTTTTATATGGGATGTCTAGAACTATTTTTTCATCTTTAATATTGGTAAGTATTACTTTTATTTTTGGAAGTTTAGTGGGAATAATAAGTGGATATTTAGGTGGAATTATAGATGATTTTATAATGGTAGTAATAAATATATTTTTAGCTCTCCCATCTATGGTATTAGCTATAGCTATAGCAGGTATTTTAGGTGGAGGCATGGTAAATGCTTTAATAGCTTTAGTTGTTGTAAGTTGGCCTAAGTATGCTAATTTAGCTAGAGGTGAGGTGCTTACAGTAAAAGAAGAAGTATATATACAAGCTGCTAAATTAAGTGGAAATAGCAATTTTCATATTTTAATTAAGCATATTATATCTAATATATATGGAAAACTATTGGTAGTAGGAACTTTAGATATAGGAACTATGATAATGGAACTTTCAGGTTTATCTTTCTTAGGTTTATGTTCTCCATTACCGTTAGCTGAATTAGGTTCAATGATGAGCGAAGGAAAAAGCTATATTCAATTTGCTCCATGGCTTATTTTAGCTCCAGGAATCACCATATTAATAATAGTAATTATTTTTAATATTTTTGGAGATACAATGCAAGAATTAATAAATTCAAAGAAAAACAGAGGATAGAAATATGAAAAGAATACTTAAATTAATTACAAGTGTTTTACTTATATCTATATTTTTAGTAGGCTGTTCAAGTGATAATAAAACTACTATAGACTCAAGTAAAGAATTAGTTTTTGGGACAACCTTAAAAACTAATTCTTTAGATCCACATAAAGATTATGCAGGATGGTTTACTGTAAGATATGGTGTAGGTGAAACACTTTTTAAGTTAAATGAAAATTTAGAAGAAGAACCTTTATTAGCTAAAGGGTATAATATGATAGATACTAACACTTGGGAAGTATTTATAAAGGATAATATAATGTTTCAAAATGGAGAAGTTTTAGATTCTAACAAAGTTAAATTATCCTTAGAAAGAACTTTAAGTGAAAATAGTAGAGCTAAGAAAGCATTAAAGATAGATACTATAGGAAGTACAAAAAATAGTGTGATTATAAAAACTAAAGGCCCTAATCCAACATTAATTAAGGATTTATGTGATCCTTTTGCAACTATTATAGATGTAGAGAATACAGAGGATTTTAATAATAATCCTATAGGAACAGGTCCTTTTAAAGTGGGAAAATTTAATTATGATAAAAGTAGTTATTTTATAAAAAATGAAGATTATTGGCAAGGTAAAGTATCTTTAGAAAGGTTAAAGATAATACCTATAGAGGATGCAGATACTTTAAGTATGGCTCTTCAATCAGGAGAAATAGATGCAGCTCAAGGTATACCTTATTCTATGATGTCATTTTTTGAAAGGGATGATTCTTATAAAATAAGTACAGTAGATACCTCAAGGGTTATAGTAATGTACTATAATTTTAACAATGATTTATTAAAAGATAAAAATTTAAGAAAAGCTATTAATATGCTTATAGATAAAGAAAGCTATACTACAAGTCTTTTAAAAGGTTCAGCAAGTACAACTCTTGGAGCTTTTTTGGATGTAACTGATTTTGGTAGCAGAAAGTTAAATGGAGATGTTTTTAATAAAGAAGAAGGGTATAGATTGTTAGAAGAATCAGGGTATAAAGATACTGATGGAGATGGCTATTTAGATAAAGATGGACAAAAATTAACTTTTAAAATTTTAACTTATTCTTCAAGAACAGAATTACCAATACTTGCTCAAGCTATACAAGCAAGTTTAAAAGAAGCTAAAATAGATGTTACTATAGAGGTAGTAGAAAACATAATGGATAGAATAGCTTTAGGAGATTTTGATTTAGCTTTATATTCTAATGTTACTTCATCTACAGGAGATCCTCTAGCATATTTAAGTTATGCTATGAAAACAGATGGAGCTTCAAATTATGGTAATTACAGTAATCCTACTATAGATGATTTAATTAATAAATTAGAATTAGAATTTAATGAAAAATCTCGTGATGAGTTAGCTATAGAAATTCAAAATTTAGCTTTAGAAGATAGTGCCTATAATTTTTTAGCTCATTTAAAAATGAGTTTTGTAATGAAAAGTAATGTATCAAATTTAGAAGTTCATCCTACAGATTATTATCAGTTTACAAAAGATACAACAATAGAGTAGAGGTTTTTTTATGAGAAATATATTAAAGGTGGAAAACTTGAATGTAAGTAATAATGGTACAAATATACTAAATAATATATCCTTTGAAGTAAATGAAGGTGAAATCTTAGGTATAGTAGGGGAAAGTGGTTCTGGAAAAAGTACTTTACTTAGAGCTATTACAAGACTTATGAGAGAAGAGGAAGAGATAACTTCTGGGAAAGTTCTTTTTAAAGGTGAAGATATTTTAAATATTTCCAAGGAAGAAATGAGAAAGATTAGAGGAAGAGATATAGGCGTTATATTTCAAAATCCTGGCTCTACAATAAATCCTATAAGGAAGATAGGAAAAGAATTTATAAGTACTATGAAAAGCCATTTTAAAATTAAAAATAATGTGGTTAAGGAAAAAGCATTAGACATGTTAAATAAAGTTAATTTAAAACATGGAGAATGTATATATGATAGCTATATATTTGAATTAAGTGGTGGAATGAAGCAAAGATCAGCTATAGCCTTGTCTATGGTAATGAATCCTACACTTTTAGTAGGAGATGAAATAACTAGTGCTTTAGATTCAAAGTCAGAAATGGAAGTACTAAAGCAAATTAAAAATCTTAGAGATAAGGAAGGAATTTCTGTTATTTTAGTTACTCATAGCATGAAGGTAATAGAAGAAATTGCTGATAAGGTATGTGTAATGTACAAAGGTGAGATAGTTGAGTATGGAAGAGCTGAAGAAATATTAAAAAATCCAAAGGATAATTATACTAAATCTTTAGTTAATGCCACTCCAATATATAAAGAAAATAGTATTGTTGGTGATGAAGTTATATTAGAATGTAAAAATCTTAAAAAGTCATATAAGAAAAAAGATCATCTTCATATTGCAGCAGATAATATTAATTTGAAACTTAAAAAAGGAGAAATTTTAGGAGTAGTTGGAGAAAGTGGTTCTGGAAAAAGTACTTTATCTAGATTAATTATGAATTTAGAAAAACTAGATTCGGGAGAAATATTGTTTGAAGGAAAAAATATTTCTAATAAAAGAGGTAAAGCTCTAAGAAAAGTATATAAAGATATTCAGATGGTATTTCAAGATTCTACTGGATCTTTTAATCCTAAAATGACAATTGGTGATTCCATATACGAATATATATGTAATCTTTGTACTGTAAATCATAATGATAAGGATAAAGTAATTGAAGATATTCTTGAAAAGGTAGGTTTAGATAAGGAATATAAAAATAGATATCCTTATGAATTAAGTGGAGGTCAGTGTCAAAGGGCAGCTATTGCTAGAGCTTTAGTCACACATCCTAAAGTTATTATACTTGATGAAGCTACAAGTGCTTTAGATGTATTAGTTCAAAAAAGAATTATAGAGTTATTAAGAAAAGTACATAAAGAATCTAATCTATCTTACATATTTATATGTCATGATAAAGAATTAGTTAATAGATTTTCTGATAGAGTAGTGCGTATAGAAAATGGTAAGTTAAAATAAAAAAGTGAGCATCCTTAAATTTTAAAGGATGTTCACTTTTGTCATTTTTATATATAATTAAGACTATTTAGTTGACAAGAATAATAAATTGAAGTATATTAGGGACTATATCAGAAATACATGTGTATTTAGTGGAGAAACACATTGCAAAAAGGGGGCAATAATTAATGAAGAAATTATCATTAATTGGAAGAATAGTAGTCTGTTTAGTGTTAGGAATATTAATAGGTTTAGGGTGTCAAGCAATAGAGCTTGAAGTTCCAATAAAAATATTGGTAACTATAAGTGGATTGTTTGGAAACTTTTTATCCTTTATAATTCCTTTAATTATTATAGCTTTTATAGTACCAGGCATAGCATCTTTAGGTAAGAAATCGGGAAAAGGTCTATTAATTACAACAATACTAGCTTATATTTCAACTATTACTGCGGGTATATTAGCATATTTAGTAAGTATGGCTATATTACCAAAGTTTTTAAAGGGAAATATATTACTTGGAGAACAGGTTCAAGGTGTTTCGGCTATTTTTACAATAGAAATGCCAGCAATAATGAATGTAATGTCTGCACTTATATTAGCTTTTATATTAGGTATAGGTTTATCAAAAATTGAAGATAGTAAACTTTTGGTAGTATTTGAGGAATTTGGTGAAATAGTATTAAAGGTTATAAAAGGAATATTGATACCTTTTGTACCTGTATATATAGGATGTATATTTTCAAATTTGGCTTATAATGGTGAAATAGTAGAAACTTTAAGGTCTTTTGCTATAGTATATGTAGTATTATTTTCTCTGCAAGCTATATATATATTATTGCAATATTTAATAGCGGGAAGTATTAAAAAAGAAAATCCATTTAAGTTATTAAAAAATATGATTCCAGCATATTTAACAGCTGTAGGTACTCAATCATCAGCAGCAACAATTCCTGTAACACTTGAAAGTGTTAGAAAAAATAATGTTTCAGATGAAGTTAAAGATTTTGTAGTTCCTTTATGTGCTACTATACATTTAGTAGGAGATACTATTACTTTAGTAGTAACATCAATGGCAGTAATGTACATGAATGGTCAAGAACCTACTTTTAAAGCTATACTTCCATTTATATTTATGCTAGGTATAACTATGATAGCAGCACCAGGAATTCCAGGTGGTGGAGTTATGGCAGCTTTAGGACTTTTAGAGACAATGTTTGGTTTTGGAACTGTAGAAAAACCAATAATGATAGCACTTCATGCAGCTCAAGATAGTTTTGGTACAGCCACTAATATAACTGGTGATGGGGCTATAGCCATTATTGTTGATTATATCTTAAATAAAAAGAATAAGTAAAATATTATAAGCAAAGAAGTGATATGATACCTCCAAAGTAGACATAGTAAATAACTAAAAGTCTACTTTGGAGGTATTTTTATTGCCATAAGAACATTAAACTAACATAAAAAAACATATTTAAATATATGTATAATGTATAATCCTTAAACAAATACATATTAAATGTCATATTAACTACTAAAAATACATAGTAATTAAATATAGCAATTAAGGAGTAAAGATATAATGGGAGACAGAGAAATAAGACTAGATGATATAATTCACGCTTTAAAAAAAAGAGTTAAGTTAATAGCTTTAATAACATTAGTAATAACATTTGCTACAATTATTGCAGCATTTTTTATTATTGAGCCTAAATATAAAGTAAATACTACTTTATTTGTAGGAAAAGAAGAAGGAAGTATAGGAGATAATAAAACCAAAGACTACAGTAGTAATGATATACAAATGTATCAAAAAACATTAGATACATTTGCAACTATAATTGGTACAAATACTTTTGTTAAAGATTCCTTAAAGGAAAGTAAAATTGACGTACCAGTTAATAATGTTATTAAAAATTTAGAAGTTAGTGCTAAGTCTAATACTCAAATTTTAAGTATTTCTTACAAAGATACAGATCCAGTTATGACTAGTAGAATTTTAGCCTCTATAGCAAATAGATTTGAAGTATACGCCACTGAACTTATTCCAAATGTAAATGTTAAGATTATAGAAGAAGTTGTAGTGCCAGAAAAACCTGTGTCACCTAATAAAAAATTATATATAGCACTGGCTTTAATTTTAGGTGTCTTAGGGGGAAGTGTAATAGCTATAAGTATAGATTTTTTAGATAGTACTTTTGAAAATAAAAGCGAATTAGAAGAGGCTTTAGGAGTTGTAGTACTTGGAGATATACCTAATTTAGAAAGTAATTAAAAGGAGAGTTTTAGATGTTTATAGTGGAAGATGACCCTAAATCTGTAATTGCAGAATCCTATAAAACTTTAAGAACAAATATTCAATATTCATCCTTAGATAAAAAATTACAAACTATAGTAGTAACTAGTTCAGAACCAGGAGAAGGAAAAACTACTACAGCTTGTAACCTTGCTTTATCTTTTGCTCAGTCAAGTAAAAAAACCTTACTTATAGATTGTGATTTAAGAAAACCAACTATTCATAAACAATTCAAAATATCAAATTTAGTAGGTCTTTCGGATGTATTAATAGAAAAAGAAGAAGTAAAAAATATTTTGGTTAATTATAATGATTTTTTAGATGTATTATCATCTGGTCATATATCACCTAATCCTTCAGAAATGCTTAGTTCAAATGCTATGTCTAACTTATTAAATGAATTAAAAGAAGAATATGAAGTAATAATACTAGATTCAGCTCCTTTACTTGCAGTTACAGATGCACAATTACTTTCAGTAAAAGCAGATGGAACTATATTAGTAGTAAAGGCTGATAAAACAAAAAAAGATTGTGTAGTTCAAGCTAAAGGACTTTTAGAAAAAGTGAATGCTAATCTTTTAGGACTTGTATTAAATAAAGTAGAGAGAGCTTCAAGAAAATATTATTATTACTATGGTGAAGATGGAGAAAAAAGAAAAAAGAAGAATAAATAAAATAGTTAATAAGGGACTGTGAGACATTGAAAATAAATATTAGTATAAGAAAATGTAGTTTGCTTTTAATTGATTTTATATCTATTGCAGTTGCATATTTTATTGGTTTTTGTGTTAGATTTAAATTTGTAAATACAAGTATGGAATTTGTATTGCAGATGTATAAATCTAATTATATAAAAATATTAGTAATATCTTTAATATTTATAATGATTTTTTCTATAAGCAATCAATATAAAAATATATGGCAATTAGCAAGTATAGATGAATTTTTATCAGGGGTTATAGGAAGTATATTATCATTATCATTAGTGTTAATAATCTCTTTATTTGATAAAAAAAGAATACCCTTATTAGTATCAGTAATTGCAACAGTAATAATAATGTGTATAACATTAGGTGTTAGAATTAGTTATAGGGTATTAAAACGTGTCAAATGCAATATTGAAATAAAAAGAGATATCAACATAAAAAGAGTACTTGTAGTAGGTGCTGGTAGTGCAGGTGCTATTGTAATTAATGAATGCAAAAGAAATCCAAGTTGCAAGAAAAAGGTAGTAGCTTTAATAGATGATGATAAAAATAAACTTGGAACTTGTATATCAGGTGTAGAGGTTTTAGGTGATAGAAGTTTTATACCTTTGGTAGTACAAAATGAAGCTATAGAAGAGGTTATAATTGCTATTAGACATTTAAGTGTAAAAGAACTTAGAGATATTTTAGATATATGCAAGTCGGTTAAGGTGTCAATTAAGCTAGTTCCATCAATATCAGAAATTATAGATGGAAAATTTATTATGAAGAAAATTAGAGATGTAAGTGTAGAAGATTTATTAGATAGAGATCCTATTAAGTTAGATTTAGGCGAAATATCAAATTACATAGAAGATAAAGTGGTTATGGTAACAGGAGGAGGAGGATCTATTGGTTCTGAATTGTGTAGGCAATTAGTAAAATTCCATCCAAGGGAACTAATTATTTTTGATATTTATGAAAATAATGCTTATGATATACAAAATGAATTATTGGCTATTAAAAGTGGTGTAAATATAAAAACTTTAATAGGTTCTGTAAGAGATAAGAAAAGGCTTAGAAGCATATTTTCTAAGTATGAACCAAATGTAGTTTTTCATGCAGCAGCCCATAAACATGTTCCTCTTATGGAAGATAGTCCTATGGAGGCTATAAAAAATAATGTTATAGGAACATTAAATCTAGCTGAAGTAGCTGATGATTTTAGTGTGGAAAAGTTTGTATTAATTTCTACTGATAAAGCAGTTAATCCTACTAATGTAATGGGGGCTAGCAAGAGAATATGTGAAATGATAATTCAAGGTATAAATAAAGAAAGTACTACAGATTTTGTGGCGGTAAGGTTTGGAAACGTATTAGGATCTAATGGATCAGTAGTACCTTTATTTAAAAAGCAAATAGAAAAAGGTGGCCCTATAACTTTAACTCATAAAGATATTACTAGATATTTTATGACAATTCCAGAAGCTACTCAATTAGTACTTCAAGCAGGTGCATATGCTAAAGGTGGAGAGATATTTGTTCTAGATATGGGAAAACCAGTTAAAATATATGATTTAGCAGAAAATCTTATAAAGCTTTCAGGCCTTGAAATAGGTAAAGATATAGATATAAAGATTACAGGCCTTAGGCCAGGAGAAAAGCTTTATGAGGAATTACTTATGAGTGAAGAAGGACTAAGGAAAACAGCTCATAAAAAAATTTTTATAGGTAAGCCAAATGATATAGACTTATCTAAATTGAAAAAAGGAATAAATGAGCTTATGAATTTAGTTAGTTTAGGTAATGTTCAAAATCTTAAAATTAAACTTAAGGAAATAGTTCCTACTTATAAATATATGGATGGGGGAAGTAATATTGTTTATATAAACAATAGGAAAAAATTATGATTAAAAAAAAGATATTTTTATCTTCACCGCATATGGGAGGAGAAGAACAAAGATTTATAAGAGAAGCTTTTGATACTAACTGGATAGCACCTCTTGGCAAAAATGTAGATGAATTTGAAAATGCTATAAGTAAGTATTTAAATATTAAAAGAGCTGTAGCAACTGTTTCTGGTACATCAGCTATTCATATGGCCTTAAAATGTGCTGGAGTAAATAAAGGAGATATAGTATTTTGTTCAGCTTTAACTTTTTCGGCTAGTTGTAATCCCATAATTTATGAAGGTGCTATACCAGTATTTATAGATTCAGAAGAAAACTCATGGAATATGAGTCCTAAAGCATTAGAAAAAGCTTTTAATATATATAGATTTAATGGGAAATTACCCAAAGCAGTAATAGTTGTAGATTTATATGGAGAAAGTGCAGATTTTGATTCTATAAAAGAATTATGTAGAGAGTATAATGTAACAATAATTGAAGATTCAGCAGAAGCTTTAGGTTCAAAATATAAAGATAAGTATTGTGGAAGTTTAGGAGAGTATGGAGTATTTTCTTTTAATGGAAATAAGATAATTACTACATCTGGTGGTGGAGCCATAGTTTCTAATAATGAAGAAAAAATGGATAAAACTAAGTTTTGGATTACTCAATCAAGAGAAAAGAAAAGATATTATGAACATAGGGAGCTTGGATATAACTATAGGATGTCTAATATAGTAGCTGGTATAGGAAGAGGTCAGCTTAAGGTATTAGATTCAAGGATAGAAAAGAAAAGATGGATTTATAATTATTATAAAGAAGCATTAAAAGATATAAAAGATGTAGAAATGAAACCAGATAGCTGTTATGGAAAAAGTAATCAGTGGTTAAGTTGTATTTTAATAAATAAAAATAGTAAGGTTAAACCTTTAGATTTGATCTTAAATTTGGAAAGGGAGTGTATAGAAGGCAGACATATATGGAAACCAATGAATATGCAGCCTTATTATAAAAAGTATGATTTCATAAGTACTAATAAGGGTATATCAGTAGCTGAAGATATATTTAGTAGAGGTGTATGCCTACCTTCAGATACAAAAAATACTGAAGAAGATATGGAGAGAATAGTTAAGGTAATAAAAAGAACATTTTAGTAATTTTATAAGGAAGTTAATATGCAAAAAAAAGGAGCTTTATTATTAAAAAGGTTCTTTGATATCATTGTTTCTTTATGTGGAATAATTGTATTATCACCTTTACTACTTGTTATATCTATATTAATTAAGGTGAATCTAGGTTCACCTATTTTTTTTGTACAAGAAAGAATTGGTAAAGGAAATAAGAAATTTAAATTAATCAAATTTAGAACTATGAGAGATTTAAAAGATAAAGATGGTAATGAAAAAGAAGATAAATACAGAATGACTAAATTAGGGAGCATATTAAGAGCCTTAAGCATTGATGAGTTACCTGAGCTTATCAATATATTAAAAGGAGATATGAGTTTAATAGGACCAAGGCCTCTTCTAGTAGAGTATTTACCTTTTTATAGTAAAGAACAAATTAGAAGACATGATGTTTTGCCAGGTCTTACAGGCTTTGCTCAGATTAATGGACGTAATAATATATCTTGGGAAAAAAGATTTGAGTTTGATTTGTATTATGTAGATAATTGGAGCTTGAACTTAGATATAAAGATATTTTTAAAAACTATATTTAAAGTATTAAAAAGAGAAGGAGTTAGTAAAGAGGGGGAAGTTACTATGGATAGATTTTCAGGAAATAACAATGTTGAGAATAAGGAAATTAAAGATATTGTTATTATTGGAGCTGGTGGCTTTGGAAGAGAAATAGTTTGGTTAATTAGTTCTATAAATAAGGACAAAAGGTTATGGAATTTAATTGGCTTTATTGATGAAGATGAAAGTAAAATTGGAAAGATAATAAATGGATATAAGGTTCTAGGAAATCTAGAGTATTTTAAAGATAATAGAAATATTTATTATGTATGTGCTATAGGTAATGCAAAATCAAGAAAAGAAGTGGTAGAAAAGTGTAGAGAGTATAAAATAAAAGCTGCAACATTAATAGATCCATCAGTAAAAATGGATAAAGAATCTTGTAGTATAGGAGAAGGTTCAATTATATGTGCAGGTAATATATTAACTACTAATATAAATATAAAGGATCATATAATTATTAATTTAAGTTGTACAATTGGACATGATGTGGTTATAGAAGATTTTGTAACAATATATCCAGGAGTTAATGTTTCAGGAAATTGTAATTTAGGAAGTTGTAGCGAATTAGGAACAGGAAGTAAAATTATTGAAGGTAAGTCTATAGGAAGTAATAGCATAATTGGTGCAGGAACTGTAGTTATAAGAGATATTAAAGATAATTGTACAGCAGTAGGAGTACCAGCAAAAATAATTAAAGATAAAGATAGAATGGAAAATTAGTATGAATATTATATTTTTAACAATAAGCTATCCAATAGATGTTAAATCTAATAATAATCTATATGTTGATTTAGTAAATGAATTAAGATCTAAAGGAAATAATATATATGTTGTAACTTCAAATGAAAGAAGAAATAAAAAAAGAACTTACCTTGAAAATATAGAAGGTGTTAATGTACTTAGAATTAAAACAGGTAATTTACAAAAGATAAATGTTATTGAAAAAGGTATATCTACAATATTAATATCCTATCAATTTGAAAGAGCAATAAATAAGTATTTTAAGGATATTAAATTTGATTTAATAGTGTATTCAACTCCACCAATAACATTTAATAATCTTATAAAAAGACTAAAGCAGAAAAACAATGCAAAAACATATTTGTTGTTAAAAGATATATTTCCACAAAATGCAGTTGATTTAGGAATGATTAAAGATAAAGGAGTTATGCATACTTTCTTTAGAAATAAAGAAATAAATTTATATAAGTGTTCAGATTATATAGGATGTATGTCTGATTTAAATAAAAAATATTTATTGAGAAATAATTTATATATTAAAGAAGATAAAGTAGAAGTTTTTCCTAATAGCATAAAGGTAAATAATGAGCTATCTTTTGATAATAAAGAGGAGATAAAAAAAGAATTAGAAATTCCTAAAGGAGCATTTATTTTAATATATGGTGGAAATTTAGGAAAGCCACAAGGGATAGATTTTTTATTAACTATTATGAAACTAAATAAAAATAACAATAAGATATATTTTGTTATTGTAGGAAGTGGTACAGAGTTTTCTAATATCAAAAATACTATAGAAAAAAATAATATTAAAAATGTGAAAATTTTAAGTTATGTACCTAAAAGTAAATTTAATAAATATCTTTCTATATCAGATATAGGATTAATATTTTTAGATAAACATTTTACTATACCTAATATACCATCTAGAATGTTATCTTATATGGAAAATAGTTTGCCAATAATAGCAGCTACTGATAAAAATACAGATCTTAGAGAATATATAAGAGCAGGTGGATTTGGAGAATGGTGTGAAAATGGGGATATTAATTCCTTTAAAAAGATAGTTAATAAATTTATGTATGATAAAGAGCTATTAAAGGAAATGGGTAGAAATTCCAGAAAATCTCTAGAAAGAAAATTTGATATAAAAAGAAATATAAATATTATGCTTAAGCATTTTTATTAGTCTATAGAGGGGAGATTATTAGTTTGTTTAAAGATAAGACTTTGTTAATAACAGGTGGTACAGGTTCCTTTGGAAATGCAGTATTAAATAAATTTTTAAATACAGATATAGGAGAAATAAGAATATTTTCAAGAGATGAAAAAAAAGCAGGACGATATGAGGAAAAAATATAAAAATGAGAAGATTAAGTTCTTTATAGGTGATGTTAGGGATAAATCTAGTATAGAAAATGCAATTTATGGAGTTGATTATATTTTCCATGCTGCAGCTTTAAAACAAGTACCAAGTTGTGAATTCTTTCCTTTAGAAGCTGTTAAAACTAATGTTTATGGTACTGATAATGTATTAAGTGCTGCAATTAATGAAGGAGTAAAAAAAGTAATTTGTTTATCTACAGATAAGGCAGCTTATCCAGTTAATGCTATGGGAACTTCAAAGGCAATGATGGAAAAGTTATTTATAGCAAAATCTAGAACTGTATCTAGTAAAAAAACAACTATTTGCGGTACAAGGTATGGAAATGTTATGTGTTCAAGGGGATCTGTAATACCTTTATTTATAGAACAAATTAAAAAAGGAGAAGATTTAACAGTAACAGAACCAGAGATGACAAGGTTTATTATGAGTTTAGAAGAAGCAGTAGAATTAGTATTATTTGCTTTTAAGAATGCAGAAAGTGGAGATATTATGGTTCAAAAAGCTCCTTCTTGCACTATAGGAGTATTAGCAGAAGCAGTTAAAGAAATATTTGATGTTAAAAATAACATAAGAAAGATAGGTATACGTCATGGAGAAAAGATGTATGAAACTCTATTAACTAATGAAGAATGTGCTAATGCTATAGATATGGGGGATTTTTATAGAGTACCTATGGATAAGAGAAATTTAAATTATGATAAATATTTTGTACATGGTAATAAAGAGAGAATTTATATTAAAGAATATAATTCAAATAATACAAAGTTATTAAATGTAGAGGAAGTAAAAAATAAATTATTATCTTTAAAATATATTCAAGATGAAGTAAATGCTTGGAGGAAAAATAAATGAATATTTTAGTAACTGGTTCAAAAGGATTTATAGGGAAAAATCTTATAGAAGGCTTAAGAAATGAAGAGTATTACAATATATTTGAATTTGATAAATATGATAGTCTAGATAAACTTGAAGAGTATACTAAAAAATGTGATTTTGTATTTCATTTAGCAGGAGTAAATAGGCCTAAGGATAATAAAGAATTTATAGAAGGAAATTATGATTTTACTTTAAAGCTTACTAAGGCCTTAGCAAGAAATAATAATAAATCTCCTATAGTAATGACATCATCTACTCAAACAAGTCTTGAAAATGATTATGGAAAAAGTAAAAGGAAAGCAGAGTTAGTCTTATTTAATCATAAAAAAAATAATGATTCAAAAGTATATGTATTTAGGCTTCCTAATGTTTTTGGTAAATGGAGTAGACCTAATTATAATAGCGTAATAGCAACTTTTTGTAATAACATATCAAGAGATTTGCCTATAACAATTAATAATCCTAATGTAATTCTTAATTTAGTATATATAGATGATGTAGTAAAATCTTTTATAGATATTATTAATGATAAAGGAAAAAGAATAGGTGAATATTATGAGGTAACACCTACTTATAAAGAATCTTTAGATAGAATAGCAAGTCTAATAAAATCTTTTAAAGAAATGAGAAAAAATTTAAGCATACCTAACTTATCAGATGAATTTGAAAAAAAGTTATATAGTACTTATCTTAGTTATTTACCAAAAGACAAATTTAAATATCCATTAAAAATGAATATTGATAATAGAGGTTCTTTTACTGAGTTTATAAGAACAGATAGTAAAGGGCAATTTTCGGTTAATATATCAAGAAAAGGAATTACCAAAGGAAATCATTGGCACAATACAAAAAATGAAAAATTTTTAGTAGTCCATGGTGAAGCATTAATAGCTTTTAGAAAAATAGGATCAGATGAGGTTTTAAAATATTATGTAAGTGATAAGAACTTAGAAGTTGTAGATATACCAACAGGTTACACTCATAAAATAGTTAATATTGGTGATGAAGATTTAGTTACAGTTATGTGGGCAAATGAAAAGTTTGATAAAGAAAATCCAGATACTTACTTTAGTGAGGTGTAGCTATGAGAAAGTTAAAATTAATGACAATAGTAGGAACAAGGCCAGAAATTATAAGGATTTCTGAAGTGATAAAAAAATGTGATAAATATTTTGAGCATATACTAGTTCATACAGGTCAAAATTGGGATTATACATTAAATGATATTTTCTTTAAGGAATTAGAACTTAGAAAACCAGATTATTTTTTAGGAGTAGCAAAGGAATCATTAGGAGAAACAATTGGGAATATTATAAGTTTAACTTATGATTTAATGGAAAAAGAAAAGCCAGATGCTCTTTTAATATTAGGTGATACTAATAGTTGCTTAAGTGCAATAGCTGCAAAAAGATTAAAAATACCAATTTTTCATATGGAAGCAGGTAATAGATGTTTTGATATAAATGTGCCAGAAGAGGTAAATAGAAAAATAGTAGATGTAACATCAGATGTTAACTTAGCTTATACAGAACATGCAAGAAGATATCTTTTATCTGAAGGTATAAGAAAAGAATATGTATTTGTAACAGGGTCACCGTTACCTGAAGTTTTTAATAAATATATGGATAAGATTAAAGAAAGTAATGTTTTAGAAACTTTAGGACTTGAAAAGAAAAAGTTTATATTAGTTAGTGCTCATAGAGAGGAAAATATTGATGATGATTCTAATTTTGAAGGATTAATGAATGCATTGAATAATATAGCTGAAAATTATAATATGCCAATAATTTATTCAACTCATCCTAGAAGTTTTAAGAAGATAAAAGAGAAAAATGTTAGTTTTAATAAGAATATAAAAAGTCTTAAACCTTTTGGATTTTATGATTATAATAAACTTCAAAAAGAAGCTTTTTGTGTATTATCAGATTCAGGATCTTTAGCAGAAGAATCTAATATTATGAATTTTCCAGCAGTATCTATAAGAACAAGTACAGAAAGACCAGAAGTTATAGATAAAGGAAGTATGATTTTAGGTGGAATTACTTTTGATAATATAGTTAGAAGTATAAATATTGTTACAGATGAAAGTAATATTAGGAGTAAAAATGTAGTTGCTATTGATTATAAAGATATAAATGTATCTCAAAAGGTTGTTAATATTATAGCAAGTTATACAGAGATAATTAACAAATTTATATGGAGAAAGTCATGAAGGTATTACAAATTAATTCAGTATGTGGTAGAGGAAGTACAGGAAAGATTGCTGTAGACTTATATAACTTGTTAGAGGAACAAGGGGAAAGTTGTATTATAGCATATGGAAGGGGAGAACCTTTAAAAGATATAAAAACTATAAAGATAGGAAACAGCTTAAATAATTATTATCATTATTATAAAACAAAAATATTCGATGAACATGGCTTTGCATCAAAAAAATCTACTGAAAATTTTATAAAAGAAATTAAGAAATATAATCCTGATGTAATTCATCTTCACAATATACATGGATATTATTTAAATATAGAAATACTATTTAATTATTTAAGAGAAAGTAATAAACCAGTAATTTGGACACTACATGATTGCTGGCCTTTTACAGGACATTGTTGTTATTTTGATTATATAAATTGTGAAAAGTGGCAAGATAGTTGCTATAACTGTGAACAAAAGAATGAATATCCATCAAGTATATTATTTGATAAATCTAGAGTGAATTATGAAAAGAAGAGGAGAATTTTTACATCGTTAGATGATTTGACCATAGTAACACCTTCAAATTGGTTAGCTGAACTTACTAAAAAGTCATTTCTTAAAAAATATAATATATATGTAATTAATAATGGAATAAATGCAGAGATATTTAAGTTCACTAAAAGTAACTTTAGAAAGAATAATAAGTTAGAAGATAAAATAATTTTATTAGGTGTAGCAAATGTATGGGATTACAGAAAGGGATTAAAATATTTTTTAGAATTAGAAAAAATTTTAGATAAAAAATATAAAATTGTTTTAGTTGGTTTAGATAAAAAAACAGAAAAGAACATATCTAAAAACATATTAGTTATTAATCATACAAATAGTCAAAAAGAATTAGCAGAAATATATTCAGCTGCTGATATATTTATTAATCCTACATTAGAAGATAATTATCCAACAACTAATTTAGAAGCTTTAGCTTGCAATACAAAAGTTATAACTTTTAATACTGGAGGCTGCATGGAAACAGTAAAAAATAGTTCTTCTAAAGTTTTAAATAAGAAAACCTTAGAAGAATTATATAAGAGCATAATAGAATTATCAAATGAAAATACAAAGTTTTACAGTGATGAAAAATATGATAAGAATATAAGATTTAAAAAGTATATAGATCTTTATAAAAAGTGTATTTAGAAGATGATGGTAATAAATGTTGTGGAGGGAATAATGTTTAAAGAAGTTAATAAAGAAGATTTATGTATATCAGTAGTTGGGCTAGGATATGTTGGTATGCCCTTAGCTATTACTTTTGCAGAAAAATATAAAGTTATTGGCTTTGATACTAATTCTGAAAAAATAACAAAGTATAAAGAAGGTATAGATGTAACTAATGAAGTTGGTAACGATATTTTAAGAAATACAAAATGCAATTTTACTAATGATGAAAAAGAATTAAAAAAGGCAAATTTTTATGTAATTGCTGTACCTACACCAATAAAATCAGATAGAAGCCCTGATTTAGAGCCAGTAATATCAGCAAGTAAAATAGTAGGAAGAAATCTTAATAAAAATTCAATAGTTGTTTATGAATCTACAGTTTATCCAGGGGTAACAGAAGACATATGTGTGCCTATATTAGAGAAAGAATCTAATTTAAAGTGTGGAATTGATTTTAAAGTAGGATATTCACCAGAAAGAATTAATCCAGGAGATAAAGTTCATACCTTAAAAACAATAAAAAAAATAGTTTCAGGAATGGATGATGAATCTCTTGAAATAATAGCAGAAATTTATGGTTCCATAATAGATAAGGGTGTTTATAAAGCAAAAACTATAAAAATTGCAGAGGCAGCTAAGGTTATAGAAAATTCACAAAGAGATATTAATATAGCTTTTATGAATGAACTGTCAATGGTATTTGACAAGATGGGTATTGATACAAAATCAGTAATAGAAGCAGCATCAACTAAGTGGAACTTTTTAAAGTTTACGCCAGGATTAGTAGGAGGTCATTGTATTGGTGTAGATCCATATTATTTTATATACAAAGCTGAACAATTAGGTTATCATTCACAAATAGTATTATCAGGAAGAAAAATAAATGATGATATGCCTAAATATGTAGTAGAAAATATTATTAAAAAGATGATAGAGGCAGATAAAAAAATAAAAGGTTCTAAAGTTTTAGTTATGGGAGTAACTTTTAAAGAAGATTGTAATGATGTTAGAAATAGCAAAGTAATAAATATTATAAGAGAATTAAAGGAATATGGAATACGTGTGCAGGTGGTAGATCCTGTAGCTGATTTAAAAGAAGTTTATGAAAAATATAAATTAGAAGTATGTAACTTTAATGAAGTAAAAGATGAAGATGCAATAGTTATAGCAGTAGCACATAAAGAATTTAAAGAGATGAATATAGCAGATATAGAAAGTAAATTTAATCCTAAAAATAAGAATAATATTTTAATAGATATTAAAGGTATAATAGAAAAAGATATGTTAAGTAACAATACTATATACTGGAGATTATAGAAAATAATAATTACTTTTTAGTGTGTTTGATGGAGGAATTTATGAAAATAGTTCATATTCAACAATATTATAATGATGGCATGGGATATCAGGAAAATATCCTTCCTAGATATCAAGCAAAGCTAGGAAATGAGGTAGTATTAATTACATCTAATTTATCTAATGGATTTAATAATGAGAATAGAATTAAGTCTATAGGAGAGTATAAAGATAATAATTTTACAGTAAAGAGAATAGGAATTAAAGGTGATTTTAAAAATAGATTTGTACTATTTAAAAATTTATATAAATGTCTAGAAGAAATAAAACCAGATTATATCTTTCATCATTCACCTACATGCCCATCATTAAAAACAGCTTGTGATTATAAGAAGAATAATAAAGAAGTTTTCTTAGCAGTAGATAATCATATTGATTTAACTAATTCAGGGAAAAAATATATTTGGAAGAAGCTTTATTATAATTTTTTTTGGAATAAGTTTATAAAAAAGTATGATGAGTTTATAAATGTGTATTTTGGATTAAATGCTAATAGGTGCTTGTTTTTAAAAGAAGAGCTTGGGGTAAATCCAGATAAAATTAGATTGTTACCAATAGGAACAGATACTGATAATTTAAAATTAGATGAAAATAGAGAAGAATTTTTAAATAAGTATAATATTGATAGTAATAAATTTATATTAGTACATGGAGGAAAAATAACTAAGGAAAAGGAAGTTGATAAAATAATAGATGCTTTTTCAATGATAAAAGGAAATGAGATTACATTTGTTATTTTTGGAAAAATTAAAGACGATTCCATAGTAGATAAAATTAATAAAGATAAAAGAATTAAGTATATAGGATGGTTAGATAGAAAAGAAACACTAAAGATGTTAAAGTATAGTGATTTGGGAGTATGGAATACACAACATACAACTTTAATTGAAGATGCAGTAGCAGTAGGATTACCTATTATTGTTAGATATTATGGTTGTACAAATCATTTAATAGATTTTAGTGGCGTTTTTTTATATAGCAATTCTGTAAGAGAATTATATGAAAAAATAGAATTATTATACCAAAATTCGGAATATCTAAAAAAATTAAGAGTTAGTGCAAAAAAGCTATCAGAGAAATTATCTTATAATAATATAGCCTATGAAAGTATTGCTTATATTAAAGATATGAATCCAAAGAATTTGCATAAAAGTATATTAAATAATATATATATTGAAAGTAGGTTTAAATATTTTAGGAAAGTGGATAGATAATGAGAAAAGTGGAGGAATGTTTTGAAAAATATAATACCTATTTTTGGAATGCTAAGTTTGGATATGTTTTTTATTATTATAACAATGTTTGGTTTGGAATATAAAGGAGCAGAGGAGAGTAGTATTTATATTATTTATTGCATAATTGTAGGAATCTTAAATATTCTTCTAATACCATATTATTTTATAATAGAGCGAAAATATATGAAGATGACTAAAATTTTATTTTTATTACTACCATGCATACCTGTAATTTGTTTTATGTTTAATATAGATAATGAGGGTATAAATAGTTTAAAGCTTGACTTTTTCAAATATTTTATACTATGGGGAGTTCCTGCAATATATGCTGCAGTATATGTTAATGCAAAAGATTTGTTTAGAAATATGGTTAAGTGGTTTGAAGTAGTAATGATATTAGCCACTATTTCTATTTTTATTTCTGCTATAATAAATTTTTCTATGAATATAAAATTTCAATCTTTAGGAGGAGCAACTTATCAGACAGCATCATATGTATCAGCTTTTGCCTATGGAATTAACTTGTATTTCATTTTTTTAGGAAAAGATCAAGAGAGATTTTCATTTACTAAAACTATTATTTATTATGTTTTAAATAAGGTGTTTCTAGTAGTGCAATTATTAGGAATTGCAATTACAGGGGGAAGAGGAGGAGCCGTTTTAGCTTTAATATATACAATATATATATCTATAAATGTAATAAGAGAAAAAAAGATAAAGAATGTAACAAAATGGACAATATATATTTTGGTTTTATTTATAGCTTTGTTAATAGCTCAAAGTTTATTCTTAAAAAATAATTTAATTATAAATTCAATAAATAGAATATTATCTTATGTATCTAAAGATGGAATAGTATGGAAGGAAACTTCGGGAAGAGATATTATATTTGGAGAAGCAATAGATTTAATAAAGGATAAGCCTATATTTGGATATGGATTATATGGATTTTTAGATGTATATCCCCAATATCCCCATAACATCTTTTTAGAGTTCATGTTAAATGGTGGAGTAATCTATACTATAATTCAATTGATTATATTGGGAATTATATTTAACAAATATAGAAAGATATCTAATTTAAATAAAAATAATAAGTTTTTTATAATTTTATTATTATATCCAATTACGCTTTTAATGTTTAGTGGGTCATATATGAGGAATAGTGCTTTTTGGTTTGTTATAACTCTTATATTGACATGTGATTATAAAAAAGATATAGAGGTAAAATTGGATGTAGGTAAATAAACCTATTAGGAGAAATTATATGGAAAATGTAATGATCATATTAAATTATAATGATTTTTTTACTGTAAATAATTATATTGAAAGAATAAAGGGATATAAGAATATAGACAAAATTGTTATAGTAGATAATTTATCAACAGATAATTCCTATGAAAATTTAAAAAAGATAGGTTCTGACAAAATAGATATTATACAAACTAAGTATAATGGGGGATACTCTTATGGAAATAACTTTGGAATAAAGTATGTAAATAAAACATATCATCCAAAGTATGTAACTATATCAAATCCAGATATTATTATTGAAGAGAATGATATAAGCACTATACTAAGGTCTTTTGATAAAAATGAAGATGTAGCAGTTGCAACAGGTTTAATGTATAACAAAAATAATAAGTTATGCAAAAATAGTGGACTAAAAATACCAAACTTTTTTCAATGTATAATGTCTGAATTTACTATACTAAGTAAGGTATTAAATATAAGAATGTATAATATAGATAAAGTTTTAAAGAGGGAATACTATGAAGTAGAAATAGTTCCAGGATCTTTTTTAATATGTGATATGAATAAAATTATACAGTCAGGATTATATGATGAAGAAACATTTTTGTATGGAGAAGAAAGAATATTAGGATGTAGATTAAAGTGTAAAGGGTATAAAACAATTCTTGCAACAAATGCGAGATATATACACTTTCATGGTGAAACTATAAATAAAGAAATACAAAATAATTTTATTAAGTATGATATGGCAAGTAAAAGTAAAATTATATATATGAAAAAATATTTAAAAGCTAATAATGCACAAATAAAGATTTATGAAGCTATGCATAAGATATCTAAACTAGAGAAGTTTATAATATTTAATTTGAACAAGTATAAATCTAATTATGAAACTTAGAGGAATTAAAAAATGAGTATAAAAAAAAGTATAATAAAAATATTAACAAGTAACATACTTATTGCTGTGAGTTCAATATTAGTTGGATTTATAGTTCCTTTAAAATTAGACATAGATGCTTATGCTTATCTAAAAACATATACCTTATATATTTCTTATGTAGGATTTTTTCATTTTGGATTTATAGATGGGTTATATATAAAATATGGAGGAAAAACTATTGAGGAAGTAGATAAAGGTGTTTTGAAAAATGAGCATAGGTTATTTATTAGAATACAACTTATTGCTACATTAGTTTTTATAATTATATCAATTGCCTTAAAAGATACAATTATATTTTTAATGGCATTAAGTATTATACCTGTTAACACAATATCTTTTCATAAGTTATTTTACCAAGCTACTGGAGAATTTGATAAATTTGCAAAAGTAAGTTGCACTTATTCTTTAATATATGCCTTGTTAAATATTCTTCTTGTATTCCTTACTGAAAGTAGTAATTATATACTTTTTTGCTTGGTGCTTTTGTTTACTAACGGAGTGATTTTTTTAAAGTTAGAATATAAGTTTTATAAAAGTTATAAGGATATTGACTATGTTCGTAGTGATGATTTATATAAAAATATAAAGGTGGGTTTTGTCATATTACTTGCTAATTTGTCTGTATCCTTATTTTATGGTATTGATAGGTGGTTTATAAAAATAGGGTTTTCTAACAGTGATTTCTCTTATTATTCTTTTGCTGTATCTATGCTCAATATAGTAAATTTAGTGGTAACATCTATATCTGTAACATTCTATAATTACTTATCTAAAGGAGTTTCTAAAGAAATTATCAAGAAATTAAAAAACTACTTTTTATTAATAGGTGGAGGGGTTGGGGCTATTTATTTTGTTTTTGCTTTTATAGTAAATACTTTTATAAAAAAATATATACCTTCCCTTAGTATAATAAGCATATCATTTGTAGCATATCCATATATGATAGTTATAAATTCACTATATACAAATTTATACAAGTCTAATAAAAATGAGAAACATTATTTAAAAGTAGTGATATATATGGTGCTAGTAGCAATTGTATATAATGTTATTGCAGTAATTATATCTAAAGATCCAATATTTATTGCAGCAGCTACAACATTATCCTTTATGACATGGTATATCTATTCTATGAAAGATTTCAAATATTTAAAGATAAGTGTAAAAGAAGGTGTATATTTGATATCAATCATGTGTTCTTTCCTTATTATTTCCCATGTATTTGATTATATATTTGGAGGATTCGTATATTTATTAATATACGTAATAATAAGCTATTGTACTTTAAGGAAAGATTGTATAGAGCTTTTTAATTCTTTAATCAAAATAAAGTGATTTTAAAGGAGATATAATGGCTAAAATAAATAAATATAATAAATTAATATTTATTATAAGTATAATACTAATATTTGCAGTAATCATAATTTGGTCCTTAGGATTGTATGATTATATAAATAAATCTAAAAAAATAGAATTAGATTTAAATAAAAAATTAATTACTGAAGAAAAAGAAGAGGAGAAGAGTGAAGCAGAAGCAAATGTAACTGAAAATAGTGAAGAAAAAAATGCTGAGGAAAAAGAAAACCCTTTGAATATATCTCCAGAAACTACAGCAGAAAGTGAAGAAAAGAATATTGAGAATATCTTATTATTAGGTGTTGATAAACAAGAAAATGCATCTGATACAATTATTATAGTATCCTTAAGAAAAGATATTAAGACATTAAAGTTTGTATCTATTATGAGAGATACTTATGTGTATCAAGGAGAAGGAAAAGCTAATAAAATAAATTATGCATATCATTATGGTGGGGTAGAAGGATCTGTTGCTACTGTTAATAAAATATTTAATTTAGATATAAGTAAGTATATAAAGGTATCTTTTGAAGAGTTAATAAAAATAGTAGATTACATTGGCGGAGTAGATATTAAAATAAATGAAGAAGAAAGACGAATGATAAACTCTAAATGTAGTAGTAGGCAGTTAGCTAAATCAGGAAATGTTAATTTAAATGGTGAACAGGCTTTAGCATATTCAAGAATAAGAAAGATAGATTCAGATTATAGGAGAACAGAAAGACAAAGAAATGTTATGATGTCTATATTTACTAAATCAAAAAATGTAAGTGTATTAGATTATCCTAAGGTTATTTCAGAGTTAACTTCTACTGTAGAAACTAATCTTACTACTTTTGAATTAATAAAATTAACTACAATACTAACTGATATAGATTTAAATAATATAGGTAGCTTTAGAATCCCTTTAGATGGTACTACTAGTGATAATAGTAGTGGTGTATACCATTTAGATTGGGATAAAGAAGTGAATGTAAATGCCTTACATGATTATATTTATAATTAATGGAGAATTAAGAATTGAAGGTTTTGGAGAAGTCTTAAGGTTAATCCAAAACCTTCAATATATTATTTATCTTTTTTTATTTACTAAAAATTCTTATTATCCACTTCAAAATCAACTTCAATAAAGTTTAAATCATTATACAAGTTTTTGGCTGAATAATTAAAATTAGATTCTTCAAAAACATTTCTTAAATTTTCTCCCATAGGTTTTATAGAAAGATAAGTTACAGTTCCAGAAATTATTCCTCCAATTATAGGAATAGCTTTTGAAAAGGATTTTGAAGTGCTTTGTTTAGATAGTTGTATCCCTAAAGAAGCACTTACTTTGTTAATTATAGGAAGATATAGTTTGTCCCAAATAGGCCTTTGAGGCATTTTTTTTAGTATAGTTTTAGAAATAGCTGACGACATTATTCTTACAGTTTCATTTGCTCCTGCAATACCAAACATTACTCCAATAAATAGAATAAATCTATCTATTATATCTACATCTTCATATCCATCCCATATATCGTCAAATCCATAAAGATAACATAACTTTTGGCAAATTCTAAGGGAAACTGCAAAGAATTGTAGCATGTCTGTAGGTATGGTAAAAATTTGCAAAAGTCCTCCGGGAATACCAGATAAAAAAGAAGCAGAAGTGCTAAAAATAGCCTCTTTTTGAATAATATTATCTGAAATTTTATGTAATTCATCTTTAGTAATGCCAGCCTCTATAGGTCCAAGTTTTAATATGGATAAGTTCTTTTCTCCTATAGTATCTTTAGTAAATGTTTTTAATAAAAAATCTTTTCTGTTTATTTTTATGCCAGGTATTTTTAGAATTTTTAATAACATATTTTTTAGTTCTATATTTGAATATATATACATAGTAAACTCCTTAACTTAGATATAGTAAATAATAACATTTTTTAACAAAATAAACAATAACGGTTTTATTATGTTTTATATATAAAAATTCATTATAACTACGCGCAAAATTCAGCTTTGATTTGTTTAGAAAAAAGGTATGGATTCGAAAAATAAATGTAATAGATAAAACTGGAGGGCAAATATGGGAAGACAAAAGAGGAAAAAGTTAATAAACTTTAAGAAAAGTTTGATATCGATGATGGTGGGAATGTCAATAATATCAATAATGATATTAGGCTTAATAGTAGTATTTTTAACTAAGAACAGTACTAATAAAAATTATGAAAGTAACTCTAAGGTTTTAATAGAAATAGCAGAAGACAAGATAAATAATGCTATTCTTTCATATGAAAGGATTATAGAAACAATAATAGAACATTGTGAATTTACTGGTGATTATAAGGATACCTTAATAAGAGAAATTAATATATTAAAAGATAGTCATGATAGTGTTTTAAATATTTATTTTTCATCACAAGAAGATGGCAGCCTTATACAATTATTAGATGTGGAATTACCTGAGGATTTTGACCCTAGAGAAAGATCCTGGTATAAAGGTGCTGTTGAAACAGAAGGATATGGTACAGATGGACCATATATTGATGAGTTAACTGGTGAGTTTACTTATTCCATTCATAAAGCAGTAAGGAAAGATGATGTATTATTAGGTGTTTTATCAATAGATGTGAGTTTGGATAACTTATCAAAAGAATTATCTAAAATTAGATATGGAGATAATGGAGAATTAATAATAGCAAGTGTAGATGGAGATATTCTAGCAGGAAGTAATAAAGAAAAAATAGGTACTCAAGAAGCTCTTGAATATAGTGTTTGGGAAACTATTTTAGATAATGACTTTGGAAAAGAAAACTTTAACTATAATGGAGATAAGTATGTAACTTACTATGATACAGCGGAAAATACTGGGTGGAAAGTAATGATTAAAGAGATGAATAGGGAGCTTAGAAATACTGAAAGAGCAATTTTTATCTTTACAGCTATGGTAATAGGAATTCTATCTATTTTAGCTGCATATATAAGTAGTAAATTTTCTAATAAGATATATTCAAACTTAAAAATTATAAGAGAAAACATGGAAGATATAGCAAATGGTAAATTTAAAGGTAATGATATAGCTATAAATAGTGTGATTCAAGAGTTTAATTCATTAGAACATAGTTTTAATGATATGAAAAATAATGTTGGTAAATTTATTGGTGGTGTTGGCGAAGCAGTAGATGTAGTAAATACTAATACAGATATAGCTTCCGAAATGACTAGTAATATAACAGAATCTATAATTCAAGTAACTAATACAATAAATGAAATTTCAACAGGAACTATTGAATCATCAAAGAGTTTAGATATTATTATTGATAATGTGGATTCTTTATCACAAGCTATGGAAAGTATAAAAAATATAATAAAAGATGTTAACAATATGGCTATTGAAACTAATGACTTTGGTGATAATGGTATATATATAGTTAAAGATTTAATGGTTAAATCGCATGAAACTAAAGTTAGTACTGAAGAAGTAAGTAAAGTAGTAGTACAAGTATCAGATAGTATTACAAAAATTTCTGATATAAATTCTGCTATTAGTAACATTACAGAGCAAACTAATCTTCTTGCTTTAAATGCAGCTATTGAAGCAGCAAGAGCAGGGGAGTCTGGTAAGGGATTTGCAGTTGTTGCAGAAGAAATAAGAAAACTTGCAGAAGAAACTGCAGAATCAGCTAAAGAAATAGATTTTATTATAGAAGATATTACAAGACAATCTAGAGAAATAGTAAATAGAGTAGATGAAACTTCTAAAATTGTTAATGATCAAGATGAATTTGTAATTAAGGTAGAAGATATATTTGCTAAGATAGTTTCTTCAATTAATAATCTTACTAAAAATGTATCTGAGGTAAATAACAATGTAGAAGATGTTATTAATATGAAGAATGGAGTTGCTATGCAAGTAACAAATCTATCATCCATATTAGAAGAGACTGCTGCAGGAACTGAAGAAGTAAGTAGCTCAGCAGAAGAAGTTACAGAATCAACTAAAAACTTCAAAGAAACTTTTGAAAAGTTAAAAGAAACTACTGATGAATTAAGTGAAGAAATGAAGAAATTTGAATGTTAGAATATAATAAAAAGGTGTTACATGTGTAACACCTTTTTATTATATTAGAAAAGTTGCCACTCTAATATACCAGTTGAATAAGAATTATTTGGATTAATTTTTATTCTAATACTACTTGTTATTATAGGATTAAAGTAAGTAGTATTAAAAGTATTAGCCTCAGTGCCAAGTCCTACAGGATTTTGAACATCAACCCAATTAAAGCCATCATAGTATTGAATAGTATAAGAAGAAGGGACATCTATGCCAGCGTTATCTTTAAACCAATAAATATTACTTTTACTAACTATTTGATTAGTATCGAAAGTATATTGAACCCATTCTTCCGAAGTACTTGGCCAATTTCCGTAAACAACATGTGCTCTATCATTTGAATTTGAAGGAGTAAATCCATCATTTAAAGCGTTAATACTTTCCCAAGAAGAGCAATTTGAAGTAGTAGTATTACTTAAAAGTGCTATATTAGTATTTAAATCCTTGCCTAAAACGTTCCATTCTAAGATACCAGTAGAGTGAGAATTTCTAGAATTCATGATTACTCTTAAAGCATTAGTTCTAACAGGATCAAAGTAAGTAGTATTATATTTATCAGCTTCAGTACCAAGTCCTACAGGATTTTTAACATCAACCCAATTAAGGCCATCATAGTATTGAATAGTATAAGAAGAAGGGACATCTATGCCTCCATTATCTTTAAACCAATATAAATCACATTGTGTAATTATATATTCTTGATTAAAAGTATATTGAACCCATTCTGAATTAGTACTTGGCCAATTACCATAAACTAAATGATCTCTATCTGCTGAGCTTTTAGGAGTAAATCCATCATTTAAAGCATTAATACTTTCCCAAGATGAACAGTTAGATGTAGAGATATTTGCCTTTGCAGCAATATTATTAAGTTTAATAACATTATCTGAAGGAGCATATGGATCTACATTAGAAGAGTTAGCATTTTTAACAAAAGTCATAACTTTACCTTTTTTGCTAATATTAGTCAAGGATAATCCTGAAGAAGACCCATCCCACCATTTAGAGTTTGGTAAAGAGTCATTTGTAAATTTATCATTAAAGTCTTTATGGAATAAATCTCCGTATCCACCTGAGTTAATATTCTTTTCTATTTCTAATTTATTATCAGCTTGAACTAGAGAAAGTTCATAATGCTTTTTGGAAGTATTTTCATAATTTGAATTATTACCTTGTTCATCTACATGCCATATTAATAAACCTTCATCAGGGATAGAAGCATACCTACCTTCTTTTTCAACATTTTCTATAAGATAATATTCTCTTGAATTGTTTTTAGACCATCTATATACATCATGAGTACCATTAGTACTTGAATTAGCAGTTATAGTGGTGTTATCACTATAATTATTTAAGTTGATAGTGTTATTCCAACCTGAAATTACATTTCTACAATAAGGATTTGGAGGAGCAGGATTTTTTGGATTGTTAATATAAGACATTATATCATAAGCACCACAGCCACCACTTTTACCAGTATAATCATAGAAATCATTAAATCCAAATAGAAGATGTCCATTTTCATGACAAACTGTATCTAAGGATAAATCTGTTCCAATATTACTTAATTCATATCTATTAATTGCAACTCCATCTGAATAGAACGTATCTGTTAAATAACCTTGATGAGGCCATAAACCATTAGACCAACCTGCATCAGCAGTACCAGCATATAAAATATTTACTCCTCTTACAAAACCATTTTCATCGGTAGATAATGTAGAAAAATCAAATCCAGTGGATTTTAACCAGTCTAAAGCTTCGTGTACAAGCTCTAAGGCATGGTCATAGCCTTCATCTCTATCGTAATATGATTTTGGATATTTAGCTCTATAGAATTCTGTTATAGTATTTGTGTAAGTTACAGCACCACCAGAAACATCGTAGAAATAATCCTTAACTGATCCATTATTACCATAGTTTCTATAACCCGATTGATTAAAGAAGTTTCCTAGTTCATCTCTAGAAATAGCACTTGGTGTATCAGAGAAGTCTATTAATAAAGTTAATCCTTTAATTTCTTCTGTAGAGCCTGAAGTTTTTAAGTTTTTGTATTTATTAAAAGTATTTTTTTGCGATTTTTCAATTTCGTTAACATTAAGTTCTTCTTTAACTTCATCTCTAAGTTTATCACTATATTCTTTATCAAGAGTTATATGTTTTTCTTTTTTAGATTTGTTTTTAAATAGCTTGTCCCACACTGAAATATCTTCTACATAATTTTCTCCAATATAAATTTTATCTGTTGGTAATAGTTCGGATTTTTCAGAGTTAATATCAGCATAGCAAATCCATCCTTCCTCATTTCGACATAATGTGTATCCATCTATACTTTCAATATGTTGATAGTATTCATCTCCTGTAATTTTAACTTCAACCTCTGTATTATCAGGTTGTTTTAATGTGAAAGTTTTGTTGTAATAAGCTGCAGCATGAGCGGTGAAACTTGTACTAATAAGTAATATAGAGGTTAATATACCTCCAATGAAAAATTTTTTTAATTTGTTCATAAGTACCTCCTTTTAATTTGTATATATAAAAATTAAAGAAATTATTATCTTGTATACATAATAATCCCTATGTAAACAATATATATAAAGTTTCATGTGATAACAATTGCATTTTAGGAGAAAATAAGCTTGGTTTAAGAAAAATAAAAAAAGATAATTATCTTGACATATTTGTTTAGAAAATTTAAAATTTAATGACGGCTAAAACTTAAAATTTAAGGAGCGTATATGTATAAAGGTAGAGAATATTTAAATGAAAAAGAAAATTTAAAATTAACTATAGAATCAATAAATACTTTATTAAGCAAGTATACAAATTCTAATGAAGTTCAAGATAAGGACATAATAAAGCATAGAAAATTTTTATGGGACAATAGAAATGAGTTAGATGATATAGAAATAAATGAAAATTGTAGTCAAGTAGCTATTAAAGAAAAGATGTTTTCTAAAAATCTTAATAGAATAAGAACATTAGAAAGACAATTAAGTTCACCTTATTTTGCAAGATTAGATTTTAAAGAAGATGGTGAGAGAGAAGGAGAAACTTTTTACATAGGTCTATCTACAGTAGAAGATGAAGAAAACTTTGACTTTTTAGTTTTTGATTGGCGTTCACCAGTATCTACTATGTTTTACGATTTTGAATTAGGTGAAGCTTATTATGAAGCACCAGGTAGAAAAGTAACAGGTGAAATTGAATTTAACAGACAATTTAATATAAAAAATGGTGAAATAGTATTTATGCATAACGCAAATGAATCCTTATGTGATGAAACTTTAGGATCAATGTTAGGTGGTAATGCTACAGATAAGATGAAAAATATAGTTGCCACTATTCAAAAGGAACAAAATGAAATTATAAGAAGTGAGGATAGTAAAATATTATTTATTCAAGGAGCAGCAGGTTCTGGAAAAACTTCTATAGCTCTTCATAGAGCGGCATACATACTTTATAAACATAGAAAAGATTTAAAGGCAGATAATATATTAATATTTAGTCCTAACAAAGTTTTTGCAGAGTATATTTCAGATGTATTGCCAGAGCTTGGAGAAACAGAAATATTACAAACTACTTTTGAAATGTATTCTAGAAATTTTTTACCTAAAAATCATATATATGAAAATAAAGTAGAACATTTAGATTATATATATTCAACTGATAATAAATCTAAGGAATTTAGAACAAGAACAAAGGCAATGGAATACAAAAATTCTAAAGATTTTACAGAGATATTAAATAAGTTTTCAAGAGACATTCCAAAACTTATAACACATATTAAGCCTATATTTATAGATGGAAAAGAAGTAATTAATAGAAAATCCGTAGAAAAAACATTCGTGGAAAGATTTAACAATATACCCTTTTTAAATAGACTAGATGTAATTAAACAAAGTATTTTTTCACAAGTAGAAACAAAATACTTATCTGATAATGATGATTTTGATTATATAGAAGATAAGAAAAGCTTCTATGATTATTGTAATGAAACAGTTATAGAACAGGTTGATTCTATGGTTAAGACTTTAGATAATGTAGAAATATATAAGATGTTATGGCAAAACATTAATAAATACACAGATGCTGATTTAGGAGATGTAAAAGAATTTACCTTAGATTATTTAAATCTTGGGGAAGTTAAATATGAAGATATAACTCCAATAATATATATTAGAGCTACTATGGAGGGCTTTAGAAATTATAGTAACATAAAGCATGTTCTTATAGATGAAGCTCAAGATTATAGTCCTTTATTCTATCAAATAATAAAAAAGTCATTTAAAGGTGCTGCCATTACAATAATGGGAGATTTAAATCAAAGAATAGATAAACATTCAAATGTTAAAAATAAATCAGGTATAACAGATTTATTTAATGGAGTAAAAGTAGCTGTACTTAAAAGAAGCTATAGATCTACAGCTGATATAACTAATTTTGCTAAAAATATTTTAAAAGATGGAGAACCAGTTGAAGCAGTTGAAAGACATGGAGATAAACCTGCAATTTATATGGTAGGGGAAAATAGAATAAATAAAATATTCGAAATCACTAAAGATATGAAAGATAAGGGGTATAAGTCAATAGCTATAATCTGTAAAACTAAAAAGAGTGTTAACTTAATATATGATAAGTTAAAAGAACTAGATCAAGATATAAACTTAATAGATAGCGATGAATCAGAATTTAAAACTGGAGTCAATGTTATAGTATCATATATAGCAAAAGGTTTAGAATTTGATGGTGTTATAGTTGCAGATGGGGAAAGTTATATAGAAGATTTAGATGAAAATCTATTCTATACAGTTGCTACTAGAGCATTACATGAACTTCATATACTTTCAGATAAACCTTTAGATAAAATTTTACCTGAAGATAGTAGTTTGTATGAAATAAAATAATTATATATTATTAAAGATATAAGATATGTAATAAATTACTGTGATATCTTATATCTTTTTAACGTAAAGAAATTTATAAATTTTTTTTGATAGTGAATACTGAATATTACAGGCTTTCAGTTATGTAAGATGGCAAATACGTTAAAAATAATTATAGTGCCGCAAAAGAACCAAAAAGAAAAATAATTAAATGGCATTTTTATAATCCAAAGTCTTTAAATATTTTTTCGGAACATATTTTAGAAGATTTTAAAACCATAGAAACACCATTTCCTGGATGAATAGATGCACCAGTAAAATATAAATTTTTAATTTTTGGAATACAGCATTGTGGTCTAAATAATAAACTTTCATTTAGACTATGAGCTAATCCAAAGGCGCAACCACCATAGGTATCAAATCTATCTCTTAAATCTAGTGGAGTAGTAAAAGTATCATAAACTATATGTTCTTCAATATCCTCAAGTCCATCTATACTAGATAAAATAGTTAAAATGTGCTCTTTCATTTTATCAGCTTTCTTACTAGTCCAAGTAACTTTACCTTTTAATAGATTAGGTACCCTAACTACTATATTTACTATCTCACAATTCTCGGGGCAAACACTATCATCTATAGAACTAGGACAATAGATATAGAGAGAAGGATCAGGAGATAAAAATCCTTTAAAAGGTGATTGAATATTCTTTTTAAAATTATTATTAATAAATATATTATGAACTTTTAATTTAGGATACTTTTTATCTAAAGCAAGATATAGTATAAATATAGAACAAGAATATTTTAAATTTTCTACTGGTTTTATTAAATCTTTTATGGAAGGTTCCTTAATAAGTTTTGTAACAGCGTTAGTATAATCGTTACTACAAATAACTAAATCTGCTTTTTCTTTTTTTCCGTTTATAACAACTCCCACAGCTTTATTTTTAGAAAATAATATTTCACTTACTTGAGTAAGCGGTTGAATCTTGCCACCTTTCTCTACAATTAACTTTTCTAGAGCTTCTATATAAGAATACATTCCTCCTTTTATATAATATAGACCTTCCATTTGAGAAGCAGCAGGTATTAAATTATATATACTTGGTGAATGATATGGGGACATACCTATATACATTGTTTGAAACATCAAATATTCAAATAACTTTTCATTTTGAATAAACTTTTTACAATCATGAGCACTTGAATGTAAAGTATTTAAACCCATAGTAGTATGTAAAGTAGATGGGTTTAATAAATCTCTAGATTTTAAAAAACTTTTACTTAAAAGATTTTTATTAGTTACTAGATATCTTTCATAATTATTTGATAAAAAGTTAAAGTAACCAGCTTTATTTTTTATATCTCCTTTTGTAATAACATCAATTGTAGATGTTAAGGAAGGAAGAGCATTGTAAAAATCATAATGGGTATTATCAGCAAAAAAACATCTATATGTAGGAGAAAGGGGCAAAAAAGTAAAATATTTTTTGTAGTCTTTTCCACAGTCTGAGAAAACCTCTATATAATCTTTATATATCATAGAGATAGTTGCAGTTAGATCAAATTTAAAACTACCACTTTTTAAAACGTTGGTCTTACCACCTATTGTTAAATTTTTTTCTAATACTTTTACATTGAATCCTTTTGAACAAAGTCTTGCAGCTATGGATAAACCACCTATACCTGCTCCAATTACTATTGCTTTTTTATTCATAAAAAACACCAACCTAAAGTCACCAAGTTATCTTTATTAAAATTATTGACACTAATTTTATCTTTAATACAAAACAGAAACATTTTTTTAAGACTTAGGAAATTATAAAACTTTTTGATACATCAATACTGATAAATACAGGGTTTTGGGTATTTAGGAAGTTAAAGCCTTAAAAAATAAATATAGTGCCTCAAAAGAACCCAAAAGAAAAAAGTCAAAAATATTTTAATAATGAATTATTTTTCTTTTTGAACCTTTTAAATGGTTAAAAAAAGTGACTTCAGTTAAGACTAAATATGCTAAAAATGCTTTTATAAAATTAAGATGTAATTTAGTTAATAGAAGCGTGACGAAGCTACTTTTTTAGTAATTGCTTGCAAATTGTGATATTATATATAAAAGGATGGTGAGTATAAAAATGGAAAACTTGAGTTGCGAAGAAATACTAAAAAAAAATACAAAACTTGAAAGTGAAAATTTAATATTAAGGCCATTTAAATTAGAAGATAGTGAAGATGTATTAGAATATGCTAAGGATACGAAAGTAACTAAATATTTAACTTGGGAATCTTTTTATACTATAGAAGACGCAGAAAAAACTATAAAAAATTATTATTTAACTAGATCAAATGCTTATGCAATTGAATTAAAGTGTTTAAAAAAGTGTATAGGTTGTATAGAAATTATAGTTGATAATAAAAATAATAAAGGAACCTTTGGTTATTTATTAAACTCTAAATATTGGGGAAGAGGAATAATGACAGAAGCATTGAAAACTATATTAGACTTTTCTTTTAATAAATTAAATCTTAATAGAGTAGAAGGGTGTCATTATGTAGGAAATGAAGGATCAGGAAAGGTTCAACAAAAAGTTGGAATGAAATATGAAGGCACAGGTATTGAAGAAGTTTTAGTAAAAGGAAAGTACTATGATGTAGTTCATTATGGAATAACAAAAAAGCAGTATAAAGAGATTTATGGCTAATAGTCATTTTTTATGTTATTATAGTGGTATTATTAAAAATAAGTTGAAGTAAGAAAATAGGTGAATTTATGAAAAGTAAGAGAATGACAGAAGCAGCAATGTTATCAGCTTTATTTGTGGTAACTAGTTTACTAGCCATTGGAACTGGTGTAGCTTATTCTTTATATTTAGATATGATAGTACCAATACTTATAGCTTTAATATACTTTAAATGTGATTTTAAATATACAATTTTATCAGCTATAACTTCATTAACAATTGTAATGTTGGTTTATGGAAATGTAGCTTCTGGTTTATATATGATTCAAAGTATGTTAATGGGGATTGTATGTGGAATTCTTATTAAAAAAGAAAGCACTATATTTGATGACTTATTTTATTGTGGTATTTTTGGTTGTATAGTAATGATTTTAATTGATATATATTTTTCAGGAATATTAGGATATAGCTTTATAGGGGAAGCAAGAGGTTACTTAGATTATATTCCTTATAATGAAGAAATAAAAAATGTAATATTTTATTGTACAGTAGCATCTATTCCTTTAGGAACTATATTTATAACATACTTTATTTCATTAATCTTAGGAAAAAAATTAAGGTTACTAGATAATGTTGCTAAAAGAAAATTTACTATAATAAAGAACTTTAGAAAATTTGGATCATTTATATGCTGTTCAAACAGAACTACTAATATAGGTATGGTATATTTATTAGTAATGATTATACTAAAAATGACTAATATTTTAGAAATTCATACTTATGTAAAAATATTATTTTCAGCAATAGAAGTAGTAATTTTATATTTCTTAATAAGTGATGCCTTTAAGATTGTGCCAAGAAATATTTATAAAATAACTAAATCAAAGTTAGCTTTTATTACAGCAGAAATATTAATAATATTTATGTTAATTAATCAATTTAGAATTACTACATTAATTATATTATTATATAGCTATATAGTTAATAAAAAAGAAAATATAAGAGATACTCAAATAGAAGCATTAAATAGAAATATTGTACATTTCATTTAAAATAAAATTGAGAATTGAGAGTTTAAAATTAAAGGCTCTCAATCCTCAATTTTTTAATTATTAAGAGATTTATTAACTTTAAATATACAACTTCCAAGGGGAGCTAAATTAACTCTAAAGGAATAAGGCATATTATTTTGAGGAATATTTTCTATAATTATAGCTCCTGGGTTAATAAAACCTGAACCACTATATTTAGAATCTTCACTATTTATAATTTCTTCAATATAGCCAGTAGTATCTATTCCAAATCTAAAATCAGTATATGGATTGTTAGACATATTAAGTATTACAATTACTTCTTCATCATCTGCACACCTAATATATGAATATACTGAATCTTTTTTGTTATCAGCATCTATCCATTTAAATCCTTCCTCAGAATAATCTTTTTTATGAAGAGCTTTAGTATTAAAATATAAGTTATTTAAATCTTTAAAAAATCTATTAAAAGAATCATGAAGAGGATAATCTAATAAGAACCAATCATTTTCCTTCTTTTCATCCCATTCTCTAAAATGAGCAATTTCATTACCCATAAAGTTGAGTTTTTTACCAGGATGAGTGAACATATAAGTATATAAGGTTCTACATTCAGAGAACTTTTCTTCATATGTTCCCCAAAGTTTATCTATTATAGTTTTCTTACCATGAACTACTTCATCATGAGATAAGGAAAGTAAGAAGTTTTCATAATAAAAATAGCTCATAGAAAAGTTAATTAGGTTGTGGTTATACCATCTATCTCCAGGAGGTGTTGCAAAATAATTTAAAGTATCATGCATCCAACCAAGATCCCATTTATAATCAAAGCCTAAGCCTCCGTATTCAGTAGGGGCAGTCACCTTAGGGTAATTACTAGAATCCTCTGCAATAAGCATTACAGAAGGGTACATATCATTTAATCCTTTATTCATTTTTCTAATAAAGTCAACAGCACCTATATTAACTCCTCTAGTAGAGTCCCCTTGCCAATATATAGCGTTAGCAATAGCATCCATTCTTAAGCCATCAATATGATATACATCTAACCAAAAGGTAGCAGCACTCATTAAGAAACTAACTACAGTAGGATTATAATAATTAAAGTTGCAAGATCCCCATTGATTATTTGAGATATCTGTATGTTCATATTCATAAAGGTTAGATCCATCAAATTTTGCAAGAGAGAAATTATCACGGACAAAGTGAACTGGTACAAAGTCTAAAATAACTCCAATGTTATTATTATGGCATTTATTAATAAAGGACATTAATTCTTTAACATTACCATATCTGGAGCTTGGACTAAAGTATCCAGAGCTTTGATATCCCCAAGAGCCATCAAAAGGGTGCTCATTAATGGGTAAAAGTTCTATATGTGTAAATTTATTTTGTAATACATATTCAATAAGTTCATCAGCTATATCATCATAGGAATAGAAATCTTCAGGATTATCCTTCTTCCAAGATCCTAAATGAACTTCATATATACTAACAGGTGTTTCAAAGTTTTTTGATCTATTTCTTATCCAGCTATAATCGCTAAATAAGGAATTATCTATATTAGTAATAATAGAAGCTGTATTAGGTCTAAGTTCACTAAAAAAAGCGAAGGGATCTGATTTATCGCATATTATATCTGTACATTGATGAATTCTATATTTGTACATCATGCCTTCTTTTGCTTCTGGAATAAACAGAGAGTAAGTGCCTTTGGAATCTATATTTATCATATTATGATTAATGCCTTCCCAATTATTAAATTCTCCAATAACTTGGATACCTTTAGCTTTAGGAGCATATACAGTAAAACGGACACCATCTAAGCCCTTTTCTGAAGTGAAATGGGCACCAAAGAATTTATAAGCTGAAAAACAATTTCCAGAATAAAAATTACTAAGTAATTGGTTATACATATAAAATACCTCACTTTCAAACTGAATAGTTCAATTATAAATATTTTTACAATAATTGTAAAATGTTTTTGGTAAAGTTATTCTAGTTTTGAACTACATAGTAAAAACATAGAATAATAAATAAATATTATGAAAAAGTGAAAAGAAGAACTAGATAAAAATTAGATTATTTTTTATAGAAAAATATTTTGATATTTTTTTAAAAAGGTTAATTTAATTTAAAAACATACGAAAAAATAAAAAGGTAGTTTTTTTGGGAGGAAATATATGAAAAATAGAAAAAATAAGAGAACAATAACTATGGCAAATAAAATATTGATAATTTTCACACTAATAATTTTTACTGTAACAGCTTTTTTATCAACTGTTTCTTTTTATAGTTCTAAGAAAATTGTATTACAAACAGCTGTTAGTGAATTTAAAGAGAGAATAAATGATGGAGCGATCATATTAAGTAATGAAACCACAAAGAAATTTGAAATATTAGAATACATATCCAATAAACCAGAAATAAAATCTATGAATTGGGAGCAGCAATATCCTGTATTAATAGAAGAAGCATCTGTTTGGGGATTTAAGCATTTATTTATTATGGATTTAGAAGGAATGTGTTATTATGCAAAAAATAATCTTATAAAAGATCAATCTAAAGAAGAATTCTTTTTAGATGTTACAGGTGATAAAAAAATAATAACAGAACCTTTTGTTGATGAGGTTCAATCTATTGTTACAATTACATTACCAATAAAAGATGGGGATGTTGTTGTAGGGAATATCTGTGGAGTTATAGACCTAAATACAGTTAACGATATAAATCAAGGTATTAATTTAGGTGAAACAGGATATGCTTTTATTATAAATAAAAATGGTGATTTTGTTACACATAAAAATATGGATTTAGTTAAAAAACGTATAAATTTATTAAATTTGGATAAAGATTATAAAGGTTTAGATTCTTTAAATACATTATTAAATAATCCATCTGAAGGAGAGATTAAGTACGAAGAGTTAAAAATTGATAATGAAAAGAATATTGTAATATACAAGAAAATACCAAACACTAATTGGCAATTATGCTTTACAGTTGCTAAAGAAGAGTTACTTGAAGGAGTAAATAGTCTTTTAATAAAGCAAATAATTATTTCGATAATAGCTATAACAATGGGTGTTTATGTGTCATATGTACTTAAAAAGGGGTTATATTTAAAGCTTAGGAAAATAGATGATATTTCAAATGAATTATCAAACTGTAATTTAGCATATTCAGCAGATTCAATAGGTAATGATGAATTTACAAAAGTAACAGATGAATTAAATAAGTCAATTGAAAATTTAAGAAATACTATAATAGAGGTTAATTCAAGTAGTAATAAATTAGTTAATAGTAACAAAGAAGTAGACAGTATGTTAGTTAATATGTTTGATGAAATTAGTGAATCTGCAACAGCCATAGAGAATATATCTATTAATATGGAGGAATCTGCTTCAGGACTTTTAAACCTTAATGTTACATCTGAAGAAGTTATGAATAAAACTAAATCTTCAGTAGAAACAGCAGAAAGTGGGGTAAAAATTGCTGAAGATATAGAAAGTAAATCTAAAATGATGAATAAGAAAACTATAGAGCTGAGAAGTAATACTATGAAGAATTATGAAGTTTGTAGTGAAAAATTAAGAGAATCTATTGATAAAGTAGCAGTAATTAATAATATTTCAAATATGTCTAATTTAATAAAAGGTGTAGCAGGTCAAATAGAAATGCTTGCATTAAACGCTTCTATTGAAGCAGCTAGAGCAGGTGAAAATGGAAAAGGATTTGCTGTAGTAGCAACTGAAGTAAATGAATTAGCAAAACAAACTACAGATGCAGTAGATAACATTAATGCAAACTTAACTGAAGTATTAAAGGCAGTTGGTGATTTATCAAAAACTTCATCAGAATTATTAAGCCTATTTGAAAATGATGTAATAGTTAATTATGATAATATGTTAAACATATCAAAAGAATATGAAAAGTGTGGAGAAAAAGTAAAGGAGATGGCAATTAAGTTTACTGATGTATCTAATTATACTTACAAAAGTATTAGTGAAATGGTTAGTACAATATCAAGTTTATCTGATAATGTAAATAAAGTATCAAATTCATCAATTGAAATAGCTGCAAGTATGAATGTTATTAATCAAGAAGGAACTAAAATAGCTAGTGTATTAGAAGATAATAATATAGTAGCAGAAGAGCTTATAGAATCAATTTCTAAATTTAAAATGTAGTTATTAGAATATAAAAAGAAGTAATCTTATGTTTACCTTGAAGTTAAATCAA
>CAKVLD010000022.1 GCA_934755305.1 uncultured Clostridium sp.
TTGATCATCAAATGCTTGTTCTACCATTTCATCTAACTTAGCGTAGAATGCTTCTTCATTTACACCAGCTTCTTTTATTGTCTTAGGCATATTAACCTTAGCTTGTAATTCTTCTATAGCCTTAATTAATAATTCTACTTTTTCTGCATCAGTGTTTCCACCTAATCCTAAGTAATTAGCTACTTTTGCATATCTACATGCTGCATTTGGATATTTGTATTGAGCAAATGCTGCTTGCTTAGTTGGAGCATCACATGCATTGAATCTTATAACTTCATTTAATACTAATGAGTTAGCCATACCATGTGGTAAGTGGTGATATGCTCCTAATTTATGAGCCATTGAGTGACATACTCCTAAGAATGCATTTGAGAATGCCATACCTGCCATACATGATGCATGAGCCATTTTTTCTCTTGCTTCTACATTTGTAGTTCCTTCACTATATGCAAGTGGTAGGTTTTCAAATACTAATCTTATAGCTTCTAATGCTAAACCATCAGTGAATTCAGATGCCATTATTGATACATAAGCTTCTAAAGCATGAACTAATACGTCTATACCTGCGCAAGCTGTTAATCCCTTAGGTGCAGTCATCATAAGTTCTGGATCTACTATTGCCATATCTGGAGTTAATTCGTAGTCAGCTAACGGATATTTAATTCCTGTTTCTTCATCAGTTATAACTGCAAATGGAGTAACTTCTGAACCTGTACCAGCTGAAGTTGCTATTGATACCATCATAGCTTTTTCACCCATAGTTGGGAATTTGTAAATTCTCTTTCTGATATCCATAAATCTCATTGCTAAATCTTCGAATTTAACTTCTGGATGTTCGTACATAACCCACATAATCTTAGCAGCGTCCATTGCAGAACCACCACCTAATGCGATTATTACATCTGGATTAAAGTCTAACATTTCTTTTGCTCCAGCTTTTGCTGATCTTAATGTTGGATCTGGTTCAACATCTGAGAATATTTTAAATTGTATTCCGTGCTTTTCTAATACTTCTGTAATTTTATTTGTGTATCCCATTTGGAATAAGAACTTATCTGTTACTATAAATGCTTTCTTTTTACCCATTTCATGTAACTCTTCTAAAGCTACTGGTAAACAACCATACTTAAAGTAAGTTTTTTCTGGAACTCTGAACCAAAGCATATTTTCTCTCCTTTTAGCTACAGTCTTAATGTTAATTAAGTGTTTTGGACCAACATTTTCTGAAACTGAGTTTCCACCCCATGATCCACAACCAAGTGTTAATGATGGTGCTAATTTAAAGTTGAATAAATCTCCTATAGCTCCTTGTGCAGCTGGCATATTGATTAATGTTCTACAAGTTTTCATTCTTGCACCAAATGTAGCTATTCTATCTTGTGATTTAATTTCATCTGTATAAAGAATTGAAGTATGTCCTAAACCACCTAATTCTATTAACTTATCAGCTTTTTCTACTGCATCATTGAAATCTTTAGCTCTGTACATAGCAAGTACTGGAGATAATTTTTCGTGTGAGAATGGTTCTTCTAATTCTACTTTAGTAACTTCACCTAGTAATATCTTAGCTGACTTTGGAATTTCAAGTCCTGCAAGCTTAGCTATGTTATAAGCAGATTGTCCAACCATATTCGCATTTAATGCACCTTTATCATTTAATATGATTTTTCTAACTTTATCTACTTCTTCACCTTTTAATAGATACGCTCCTCTATCTACTAATTCTTTCTTAACTGCATCGTAAACTTCATCTACAACTACTACTGATTGTTCTGATGCACAAATCATACCATTATCAAATGTCTTAGATAAAAGAATTGAGTTAGCTGCCATTTTTACATCTGCAGTTTCATCTATTATAGCTGGGCTGTTTCCTGCTCCAACTCCTAATGCTGGTGTTCCTGATGAGTATGCTGCCTTAACCATACCTGGACCACCTGTTGCTAGAATTATATCTGCATCTCTCATAACTTCTTGTGATAATTCTAATGATGGTTCATCTATCCATCCGATTATTCCTTCTGGAGCTCCAGCTTTAACTGCTGCTTCTAAAACTACTCTAGCTGCTTCTATTGTAGCATTCTTAGCTCTTGGGTGTGGTGAGATTATTATTGCATTTCTTGTCTTTAATGCTATTAATGTTTTAAATATTGCTGTTGATGTTGGGTTAGTAGTTGGTATTACTGCTGCTATAACTCCAATTGGTTCAGCTATCTTTGTTACACCAAATGTCTTGTCCTCTTCTACAACACCACAAGTTTTCATATCCTTGTATTGATTATATATATATTCAGCGGCGAAGTGGTTCTTTATAACCTTATCTTCAACGATCCCCATTCCTGTTTCTTCAACTGCTATTTTAGCTAATCTTATTCTTTCAGTGTTAGCTGCTATAGCTGCTTGTCTAAATATTTCATCTACTTGTTCTTGTGTATAAGTAGCAAACTTCTTTTGTGCTTCTCTTAATTCTTTGATTCTTTGTTTTAATTCTTGTGCATTTGTAACTTTCATTGGTAAAGTTCCTCCTTAAAATTACGCAAATAATTTTTTGTGATTTTTTTATCAATCTCTATGGTGTTATTGTATGATATAGTTAAATTTTTGTCAATATACTTTTTCAGTTTTTTTTGTTTTTTTCACTTTTCTTTCTTTTTTCACTCTTTTATTAACGTTATTACAAGCATTTTGGTATTTTTTTTAATTTAGTTTTTACTTATTTTTCATATTGAATTTGTTAGTTTCATATTTTTTTAACAATGACTCTTGTTTACATTAGAAATTTGTATGTCACTTTTTATTATTGTATACTTATTTTATAATTAATTTTTTTATAAATGAAAAAATAAATACATAGAAAGGAGCTTTTTAATGCCTAGCTTAATATTAGAAGGTGGCACTTTAAGACCAATTTTTAGTGCTGGTGTTATGGATGCACTTTTAGATAACAATATAATGTTTCCTTATTGTATAGGTGTTTCTGCTGGAATTACAAATGGAGTCTCTTATTTATCTAAACAATATAAAAGAAATTTAGAAGTTATAAAAAAATATAGATTAGATAAAAGATACTTAAGTTTTAGAAATTTTTTAAAATGTAAAAGTATATTTGGATTGGATTTTGTTTTTGATGAAATTCCAAATAAACTAAATCCTTTTGACATGGAAACCTTCAGACAGTATAAAGGTATTGCTTTGGCAGGTGTAACTAATGCAGATACAGGAAAAATAGAATATTTCAATTGTATAAATGACTTAGATGATAAATGCTCTATTCTTAGAGCAACCTGTGCTATTCCTATATTTTTTCCTCCTATAAAAATTAAAGACAACTATTATTATGATGGAGGACTTTGCGATCCTATACCTATAAAAAAAGCTATTGCTGATGGAAACGAAAAACATCTAATTATATTAACAAGACCAAAAGAATATCGAAAGACTTTAACTAAACAAAATAAATTAGCAGCTAAAATAATGTCAAAAAAATTCCCAAACTTAGTAAAACCTTTATTAACCCGCCATAACTTATATAACGAGACAGTAAGATTTTGTGAAGAGTTAGAAATGGAAGGTAAAGCTATAATAATTCGTCCAACATTAGAGCAATCTATAAATAGTTTTGAAAAAGATATAACAAAACTTCAAAATGGGTGGCAGGATGGTTATAATGCTGCTATAAAAAAAATAAATGTAATCAAGGAATTATTTACTTAAAAATATATTTCTATCAAAATCTATATATGTCTAATGTTAAGATAGTTATATAAAAACTAAGGATGTTTTTACGCCCCAAATTCCACTTTGAGATATAAAACATCCTTAATTTTAATTTACTATATATACAGTAAATAATTCTACTCTGCTATAAATTTAATATTATTTTCTTTTGAATACTTTTCTGCATATGAATTTTCCTCTCCATATATAACCAAGGATTTACAACCTTTAAATGCATCAGTACCTATATAAGTAACCTCTCTTGGTATATTTATTTGGGTTAAGTTTTCACAATTAGCAAAAGACTGACCACCTATAGTAATTACTGTATTAGGAATACTAGCACTTGTTATTTCTTTATTTCCTCTAAAAGCTGCTGTTCCTATTGTTGTAACTACTCTATTTTTAACTTTCTCTGGAATCTCCAATTTTGATACATGCCCTTTAAAAGCTGTAATTTTTGCTGTATAAACAAAATCTTCATAACTAAAATATTTTACTGGATCTTTAATAACTATAAATTTTATATTATTTTCTACAGCATATTTTTGCGCGTAACTTCCTTCAAACCCATATATAATCAATCTTTTGCAATTATTAAATGCAGCTTTCCCTATATATGTTACACTATCTGGAATCTCTACCATACTTAAATTTGAACAATTTTCAAAAGAAAAACTACCTATTGTAGTTACAGTATCAGGTACTTCTACTGTTGTAAGAGTCTTATTTCCCTTAAAAGCAGCTGTTCCTATTGTTGTAACTGTTTTTCCTTTTATCTTTTTAGGTATCTCCATATTATAATAAGTTCCTTCTACTCCTGTAATTTTTATAGAATGAACATGTTCTTCAACTAAAAACTGCTTAGTACATTTTCCTAGAGAAACAAACTTAATATTATTAGCTTTAGCATAATCTTCAGCATAAGACCCTTCATATCCATACATAGTTAAATTGTCACAACCTTTAAAAGCATTTTCTCCTATATATTCAACATATTCAGGAATAGTTACACTTACTAAATTAGTACAATTTCTAAAGGATGAACTTCCTACCATTCTCATATTTTCTGGTATTTTAACTTTAGTTATGTTCTTGTTATCCATAAAAGCAGCTGTTTTTATAGTATTTACTACTTTACCTTTTATAGTTTCCGGTATTTCTAACTCTTTAATTTTATCTTTAACTCCATATATTCTAACAGCATGATTAAATTCTTCATATTTAAAAATGCTATCTTCTTCATCTGGATTTATCTCCTCTGGCTCACCTTCTAATGGAACAAATTTAAAATTAGATTTATTTGCAAAACTTTCTGCTGTTGAATTTTTATATCCGTATATAGTTAATTCTGATGTTCCTGACATAGAACCATCTACTATATTTATATTTTTATTATATATTGTAACTTTTAACAAATTACCATCATACATAAATGCATTATTCCCTGTACTTCCTACTGTAGATGGAATTTCTAATTCCTTTAGAGAATCACAAGAATAAAAGGCTTCATTACCAATTGTCTTAACTCCTTTTGGAATATTAACATCTCTTAAGGATCTACAAAAAGCAAATGTAGAATCACTTATATCTTTTAAACTCTTAGGTAAAGTAATTTTGGTCATACTACAACAATTATAAAATGCTGACTTTCCTATAATAGTTACATTATCAGGTACCACTATTTCTTTTATTGTAGTACAATTTTGAAATGCTAATTCTCCTATAGTTGCTAATAGTTTTGGCATTACTATTTCCTTAAGTGCCGAACAATAAGAAAATGCCGAATTTCCTATTGAAGTTACCGAATCAGGAATGACAATTTTTGATAAACTACTACAATTTTCAAAAGAACTATTACCTATTGCTTCTAGTGTTGAAGGTAGCTTTATTTCTTGTAATTCCCCATGCCATTTAAAAGTATCATCATCTATTTTAGTTACCTTTTTTCCATCTATGACCTCTGGTATGGTTACAGAACTCCCATATCCTGTATAACCTGTTATAGTTATAGACTCCCCATTATCTACATATTTAAGATTATCTGCAAACTTTTCAATGTTTCCCACCTCATTAAAAGCCTTCACATTTTCTACTGCCTTAACATTATAGACTGGTGCAACTGTTACCCCCATACACATTACAGTTGCTATCAATATTAATTTTTTTAATCGTTTGCTCATTTTTACACTCCCTATTTTTTAGTTTTATTTACATTAATTAAAAATATCCCTAATAATTGTAACAATATTTTTTTCGTCTACTTTTTTATTTTATTAACCCCCTTTTAGCAAAAAAATAAAGAATATATCAAAATTTAGTATATTCTTTACATAAAATTCATATCTATATTTTAAAATTTATACTTAAAAACCACCTTAGAACTTATAAATGCAACTATTGGCACTGTAAATATAATGCCTAAACTACCTGAAATACCTTGCAATATTTCTATAGCAATTAAATCTGTATTTATTAATTGAGAAAAGGATATTCCATAGGAATAGATAAGTATTAATAAGTTAAGGGAAGAACCAGTAAAAGCTAAAATTAAAGTATTTGCCATAGTTCCCATAGCATCTTTTCCTATATTCATTCCAGAAATAAATAATTCTTTAGAACCTAACTTTTTGTTAACATGATAAACTTCATTTACAGAAGAAGCTATAGACATAGCAACATCCATTATAGCTCCTAAAGATGATATTAAAATAGTTGATACAAGTAATCCTCTTATCTTCAAGCCATTATCTCCAGCTATAGTTACTAAATACTCAGCTTCATTAGTATTAAATCCAGATACTTTTATTATCTTACCAACAATTAATGCCATAGTACCTGCAAAAGCTACACCTATAATGGTTCCTAAAATTGCTGATATTGTTTTACTATTTACTCCATCTAATATTATTAAGCAAACTACTGTTGTTAAGGCTACTATTATCATAGTTATCACTGGAGAATCATAGCCTTTCATAATTAGTGGTAACAAAATAAAGAAAACACTAACCATGGTAAATATTAATCCTAGCATAGCTTTAGCACCTTTTTTACCACCTATAGCACATAAAGCTAAACAAAATAAAATTATAAATCCATAAAGAACTCCTGATCTATCATAGTTATAAACTGAAAAATCATAACTTCCATTACTTTTATTATTTATTCTTACTACAATATTACTTCCTTCAGAAACTATAACATTACTTAATATTCCAACTTGATTTGTTATAGTTGTTCTTTCTCCTTTATGTACACCTGATTTAATTTCTATTTCTATTTTTTGATTACCAACTTGTACTCCTTCTAAGTTTCCTCCAGCCTCCAAATTATTTTCTAATAAGCTTAATACTTTTGCTTTAACATATTGAGTTGATGAAGTATCTCCTCTAAGAACACCCCCATCTTTATTATTAGCAAAATAAAATAATCCACAAAAAATTATTCCACAAATTATTAAGATTAAAATCTTGAGTTTTATATTTTTATCTTTAATATTTATCATACTTATCTCTTTCCTATTCTGAAATTCCAATATTTTTATATTTTTCTTATGTATATATTCTTTTAATGCATATGCTTTTTTGATGCGTATATTCTTTTGATGCATATGTTTTTTTATGCATATATTCTTTTATTCTGCTATAAAAGTTGAGTTATATTGCTTTGCAACTCTTTTTAATAAAATAACAACAACTATAGCTATTTTTCTTGCTATGATTACTCATTTTTATCCATAATTTATTATATTTTAATAGGATCTATTTTTTAATAGATCCTATTTCAAGTTAAATTATATCTTTCTTTTTTTACTTTCAACTAAAGTAGTTAATGCACTTAACATTAAAACTATAGTTAAAATCATACCAATATTATTATCTCCTGTAGTTACATTATCTTTTGTATATCTTTCAATATTCTCTTCTCTTGAATCTAAATTATTAACATTTTCTGTTTCTGAAGAATTATTTGCATCCGGAATATTATTTATACCAGAATTATCATTTTCTCCTGGATTGTTATCTTTATTGTAAGGATCATTGTCACCTGAAGTAATATCACCATCTGATTGATTATTTTGAATCTTAACTATTTCAGAACGATCTCTAACTCTCATTCTTACCCCATCTGTATCATGAGATACAAGACCTATAGCACTAATAGTTTGTCCTTCTACCACATCTCTTTCTAGGTTTGTATCAGGATTACTTCCATAAACATATCCATCTATAAATATTCTTGCTTCTACTTTGCTTTCATCTTGAAGCATAAAATAATCAATAATTCCATTTTCTTGATGTACTTTAGTCACCTTACCTTGAACTTTTACAAGCTTACCACCATTTAATTCATAATTCATAGCATCTTTAGTACTCATAAGTTCTGGAGTAATTAAGTTTATAGATTCATCTATAACTTTTGCTTCCATAACTCTAAGTTCTATATCTCCTAAATATTCATCTAAAGTACCTAAAATAGAAACTTTTTGTCCCAGCTTTATTCCTGGTTCATTAATTGGATATATGTCCATTCCACCAGTTTCATCTTGAATATATATAGTATCAAAGAAACTATTTCCTGTTTCTGTTCCTGCAGTTACTATACCTTCTACTCTAAATACATCTCCTCTATTACCTTTACGAGCTTCTGCAATAGTAGTTCTCTTAACTTCTCTTTTTATAGAATTTAAGTAAGTTTTACTAATAGAATAATTTGAATATTGTAAGTCACTAGCATTATCCATTGTAGCTTTTACCTCAAAGTTTGAAATAAATACTGTTCCACCAATTAACATATTACCTCCACCAGGTAATTTTTCTGAAGCTAAGGCTACTACTTCTCCTTTAGGTATATTTACACCTTCTACATTTTTATTTGAATCAAATGAATAAGTTGTATCATGTCCTTTTACAAGCCATTCACTTTCACCTTTTGCTACTGATTCTTCATCAAGCTTTACTGAACATCCACTATAGAAACTATATTTTTGTTCTGGTACAGTGTCTTTTAGATACTTAGAATCAAAATTATAATTAGTAAACATTAATCTATATCTACTTGTACCACTATGATTTTCATCATCCACAACTTCATCATTATTAATTCTAGATTTTGCGCCTATTTTTTCTAATAACTTATTTAATTGAGTTGATGATTGGTATTCTTCTTTACCATCTTGGAAATCAGCAATTCCACAAACTATTAAATTACCACCTTTATCTACATAATCCTTAACCATATCAATAAATTTATCACTAAAACTTTGTGGTTTAGAGCCCGCAGCATAATTCTTTACTGTTTCATCCTTTTTACAAGGAGCTGTAATTACTAACAGATTGGTATCATCTAACATTTCTCTTGTTATTTCTTTAGTTTCAACATTAACTTTTATATTATCATTAGCAGCTATAGTTGAGAAATTAGCCATATTATCTGCATAATATCCTGAAACATAATCATTATAATGAGTTCCATCTATTAAAACATTTGTTACAACAGCTGGATCAGAAACGCTTAATTTTAAAACATCTTTATAAACTTTTTCTACACCATTTAAAGTTGCTTTTAATTCTATATCTACATTATAGCTTCCTGACATTTCTGGTGTATATTCAAAAGAATAATTTTTAGTCTCATATGATTCTACAGTTCCAAGATTGCTTGCTTCATTAATTACTTTGCCATCAATAGAATACTTGATACTTTGCACATCCATATTATATTCTTCATTATCATATAACTCTGTTGTTATGTTTATCTTGTCACCTTTAACTGGTAAATTATTATCAATTGTCGTTTTTGAAATACCTGCTTTATCTACTTCACCTATCCAAACTGGTGCTGTTACTGCAATATTTCCATCTTCTTGTTCTATACGAATGTAATAATAAGAATAATCAGCTGATAAATCAAAAGTCACTTCTCCCTTAGATGATTTTAAATCTTTAACAGCTAATTCTTTACCACCATTTACAATAACTTTTACTCTACCTATATTTTCTCCATCTGGATCTTCTGCATTAACCTTGATGTTTACTTTATTAGGTTTAGTATTACATATTGTTCCCATTACTTCATCATTAAGAGTATAATTTATTCTTAAATTTTGATCCTCTGTAGCATAAACTCTTCTATTTCTAATAGCATCATATATATTTTCACGAGATAAACTATCTGCTAATATAACTGAACGATTATGGTTAGCATCTCCCCATCTTCCATTATGATTATCTTGATTATTAGTTGGAGCTACATGCCATCCCTTATCTAAAGCTCTAGTATAATATTCATATGATTGGAAATAGTTTGTTTTAGGTATTAAACCTTCACCATTACCTACTTCAACTAATGTAATTAAGTTATCTATTTCTGGATCATAATTAGCAAAATCATTAAAATCTCCAAAAGTGGTTCCTGGATGATTAAATTCTGATATTGATTCTGGTACTAATTTTAAAGTTTTATAGTAATTTTCTAATGCATTCTTAGTTTTATATTCTGCTCCATTACGAGTTTGAAATCCATTAGTATTATAAGTATTTATATGTCCAAGACCATTTGACCAAGTCATTTCAAAACCATATATTCCGATAAAATCTTCTTTAGTATATTTGTCTGCTGCTTCTCTACCTGTATTCCACTTTGTACTCATAGAACCATCTGTTATTGTAGCAGAAGTATCATTATCAAATGCATTAGAGTGATCTGTAACAGCTAAGAAATCTATATCATCAACACCTTGGGCATGAGCATAAGCTTCGTCTATAGTTCCTGAACCATCTGAAAGATTTGTATGTGAATGAAGTTGTCCAAAGTATGGTGTATAATTTTCATTTTCACGTTCTGAGAAATTAAAACTTCCATTTGTAGATATATATCCTTCCATTTCAGCTGTAACTAATACCTTTAATGGTAAAGTTTCAACTTTGAAAGCTTCTGTGTAGTTTATCCATGTTGCTCCATTATCTAGAGAATAAGATATGTCTGCACCTTTAGTTGCTGTTGATAATTCAACTAATTGTCCAATTTTTACTGAACCTCCATTAGGTGATGCTTGTACATTAGCAACTTGTGCTTGAGTATAATTATAAGTTGTTTTTACACTAGAAATTAATCCTTCTTTTTCTGCATAAACTACTAAAGTAGCTGGCAAACTAGTTACTTTAGGTTTATTATTTTCATCATAAGTATTAAAGTCTAATCCATTTAAAGAATATTTAATACTTGCACCTGCTGTAGCACAAGTTAAAGTTAATTCTTGGCCTAAAGGAATAGCTTTATTAGTATCTATATTAGAATCTACTGGTGAAACATTTTTTTCATTAACAATAGGAGTCCCCATAACTACTATATTACCTAAGTTACTAGCTCCTCCTTCTGATACTTTTCCACCACCTACACTTTTGTTACTATTCATAACAAATCTTATATATAAATTTTCAGCATCTTTTGTTCCTTCTGGTAAAGGAAATTTTTCTTTTAAATAATAAGCTGATTGATCTTTTACGGCATATTCGCTATTATCTATCCAAGTCCAGCTTTGTCCATCAGTACTATATTGTAATTTAAAATCTGCAGGTCCTGATGATGATGAACGAGACTGTGCTGATATTGTTAAATTCTCATATCCCTTTGTAGAAAGATTGATTTGCCAAGCTTTTTTTCCTGTCCCATCATTCCAATTTGTTGTTTTTAAAAGGTTTTTTGAATAATCAAATACTTGATTATTAAATTTGCTTTCTTGTGTATCATCTCCACAAGTTATCAAGGTTGCCCCATCTTTTTTATCTCCCCCAGTAGCATAAGCTACATTTGATTTTTTACCATCTGCATCTGTAGGTGCTGCAGTATAACACCATTCTGCTATGCTTACAGCTCTATTAATTACTGCCTTACCTTCAATAGCATTAGCATTAAAAATAATACCAAACATCATTACAAACATTAATAAATTAGCTATAAGCGACTTATGTTTTTTTGAATGCATTAAAAAATCTCCCCTTTTTGTTTTTTATATGTCAAAAGGTTCTATATAGTATATCCTATAAGAACCTTTTTACTACACTACATAATTTTATTATCCACTTTTTTGATAGTCAACACGTTTTTTCTTTTTTACTCATTTTTTACTTATATTATGTATATACTTTAAAATTCCAACATAAATTTGAAGCTTTAATTACATTTTTTCTTATTATATAACTTTTTTAAATACATACCTTCTTAATCCACCATATTTTAACTTATCATCTTCTATGGAATAGCCTAATGCTTTAAAAGTATTAACACTATAAATATTATATGGTGACGCTGTTGCAGAAATTATTCTATCTCCTGATTTTTTAGAGGTCTCTTCTAAAAGCATACACATTTTTCTTTGAAGTCTATTTCCTCTAAACTCTTCTTTAACTAAAGTTGATTCAATTTGACCAACTCTTAATAAATCTTCCCCTTTAATATTTAAATCATATCCATAATTATATTGTTCATATCCCCAATTTATGTATACTGAAATAGCTATTAAAGAATCATCTTCTAAAACACACCCCAAAATTCTTCCTTTTTTCAATATTTCAAGAAATTCCTCTTTTGTAGAAGGTGAATACCATTCCTTTTCTTCTAACCCATCTATTATTTCTTGTTGAAAGTCCATTATTTTATCTATATAACTTTCATTTAAAGCTTTAAATTCTCCTTCTATACTTACTCCATCTTTTTTTAATAATAAAACCTTCATAATATCACTCCTACTTTTTTCTTAATGTTATTGTATTATTTTTTTCCACAAAGAACTACTAAAAAATTTTTCAAAATAATTTTAAAAAAAGAAGAGCTATAATAATGCTCTTCTATAGAAAGGAAATATTTTCAGTTTGGCTATCATATCTTTTCTAATTAACTCTAGAATAAGATAAACTAATCACATTTCCTAGGAGGCCTATTAATTTTTATAATTTACAATAAAAATTAAAAAAACAAAGAGGTTCCCATATAAAAACCCCCTTGTTTTCTTATATTATAATTCTTTTCTCATATTTTGTCAAACATTCTATGTTTTGTATTTATACCAATCTTTTTTCTTGGTCTAATTCACAGATTTCATTATTTGCTTGTTCACTCTTCAATGTTTGAGCATCTAATGCTTTAATAAATGGGAACCAAATTACAAATACTACAACAAAATTTATTATTTGTAACAAACCACCTGCAATAGATTGTGTTGCAAGCATACCACTAAAGAACATTGGTACTGTCCAAGGAACTGAAACACCTGTTGTATATGGCACTAAACCTGTTTTCATTGCAAAATAAGTTATTGTTACAACTACCATAGGAGCTACTACCCAAGGAATAATTATAGTTGGATTCATAACTATTGGTAATCCAAATATTACTGGTTCATTAACATTAAATACACCTGCTGGAGCTGCAAGTTTTGCTACTCCTCTCATTTGATCACTTTTAGCTACAATGAATATAGCTAAAATAACTGCCAAAGTCATTCCTGTACCACCTATACCTACAGTAAATGTTTCCATAAACTGTTTAGTGATTATATGTGGTAATTCTGCTCCACTAGTATAAGCTTCGTAATTATCTAAAGTAAGAGTATTCCATATAGGATCTAAAACAGAATTCACAATAATTTGACCATGTAATCCAAAGAACCACAAAATTTGTATAAAGAACACTGCAACCAAAGTTGCACCTAAACCACTTCCTAATGAAGTCAACGGAGCTTGTACTAACTTATATATGAAATCATGTATATTTTCCCAAGGAGTATAAGTAAATATTGTTCTTACTGCTAAAGCAGCTACTAATACTATACATCCTGGCACTAATGCTGCAAAAGATTTAGCTACTGTTGGTGGAACTCCTTCTGGCATTTTTATAGTCCAATTTCTTTTTACTGCCCAAACATATAATCTTGTAAATAAGAAGGTAAATATAATTCCTACAAACATACCTTTTGCACCAATTCTCTCAATTGGTATAACATTACTTATAGTTTCTCCCCCCTCTGTTGTAACCATAAGTGGAGTTAATACAAAAAAAGCTGAAAGACCTATTGCCGAAGCAAATATGGCATCGATTTCATAGCTTCGTGTAAAATAGTATCCTATTCCCATTACAACAAATAAAGTTGCCATACTCATTGTAGTTGTTGGTAATATTCCTAAAACTTCATTAAGTTTAGCTACTCCATCATCTCCAACTATTTTGTTGATATAAGGTAAATTAGTAATAACACAAGCAATAGAACCAACTATAGTTAATGGAAAACTCAACATAAATGCATCACGTAAACAAATTAATATTCTGCTAGAACCTAACTTTCCAGCTATAGATATTATATATTTTTCAATAAATTCATTAAACTTATACATATTCTCCCCTACTTCCTTTTATTGTATATTCACTAGTGATTTTTCTTTATTGGAATCCTTATCATTATTTTGCCAAAAAGATATATCTTTTGTAAGTCTAAAACATTACTTTATTTCAGAAAATTATTTTCGTTCATTTAAATTAAAAGAAATCGCCTTTCTTTCGTAAATTATACTTACAAAAGAAAGGCGATTTTATATTTTTCAATCTTATTTTTTAACTAAGAATAATCATATGTAATGCATTCTTTCAGCTTATCCTAAACTTCTATCTAACACTAACACTTTTAAATTCTGACTTATCTCCTCTATGATGTGATTTTGAATATTCAAAAGGTTGACCATTATCTAAAAATGCTATTTGATCAACTTCTAATATAGGAAAGTTCTTATCAACCTCTAGATATTTTTCTTCTATTTCATTAGGTAAAATAGCTCTTACAGTTCTATGAGCACTTTTTATCTTTAATTTTAATTCTTTTTCAATATAATCATATATGGATTTTTCTAATATGTCTCTTTTTAATCCCTTAATCACATTTATAGGCATATATGTATATTCAACTACATACGGTTCATTATCTGCATATCTTGCTCTACATATATAATATACAAATTCATCTATATCAATTTTTAATTTATTAGCTACCTCTTCAGTAGGATTGATAACTTGAAATTCTATTATCTTAGATACTATCTTCTTCCCTGCAAAACTTGAAGTAAATCCATCAAATTGACCTGAAGCAGATATATCAGATATATCAGATACATCATTAGAATCTATATCTTTTACAAAAGTTCCTGAACCTCTTCTTTTTATTACTAATCCATTCATAACTAGTTTGTCCATAGCTTTTTTAATAGTTATTCTACTTACATTATATTGCTCACACATTTCTTTTTCTAAAGGAAGTTGATCATTAGGAAGGTATTCTCCATTATTTATCTTTTGTTGTATGTCTAAAGCAATTTTCTCATACTTTAACATTCTTATCTTCTCCTTGTTTTTATTTTTATCCCTTAATAAATATTATAACATATAATTACTAATACTTAATTTAATGTCATTATAATAAAATTTCACATATATGTATATTGTATAGAAATAAAAATCAGGAGGTTTTATGGATACAGTCTCTGATAAAATCTTTGAGCTGGAAAAACTTATTGGAAATACACCTTTAATAGAAATTAATTTTACTTATAAAGAAAAGAAACTTAAAATTTTTTCAAAATTAGAACATTATAATTTTACTGGTAGTATTAAAGATAGAATTGCTCTATATATATTAAAAAAGGCATATTTAGAAAATAGAATAAAAGAAAACTACACAATATTAGAAGCTACAAGCGGTAATACTGGTATTTCCTTTGCTGCTATTGGAAAATATCTTGGTAATAAAGTAGAAATATATATGCCTGATTGGATGAGTGTAGAGAGGCAGAAAATCTTAAAAAGTTTTGGAGCTAAAGTTAATTTAATTTCTAAAGATGAAGGAGGTTTTTTAGAGTGTATAGTAAAAACTATAGAAAGATCAAATAAATCTAACAATATTTTCTTACCTTCTCAATTTTCTAATGAAGATAATTATTATAGTCATTATATATCTACAGCTCCAGAAATAATAAATCAATTACAAAAACATAAATTAACACCATCAGCTTTTGTTTCTGGTGTTGGTACTGGTGGTACTATTATGGGTGTAGGAAGATTTTTTAAAGATTATGATTCTTCTATAAAGGTCTTTCCTATAGAACCTTCTAACTCTCCTACATTATCTACAGGTAATGTAATAGGAGCTCATAGAATCCAAGGAATCATGGATGAATTTATTCCACCTATACTAAAATTAAAAGAATTGAATTCTATTATTCCTGTTAATGATGGAGATGCTATTATCATGGCTCAAAAACTTTCTTCTGTTTTAGGTCTAGGTGTGGGAATCTCTTCTGGTGCTAATTTTATTGGAGCTATAAAGACTTTTGATTATCTAGAAGATAACTCAATTATAGTTACTGTTTTTCCAGATGATAATAAAAAATATCTATCTACTGACCTTATGAAAGAAGAACCTATAAAGAAAGATTATATATCCCCTAAGATAAATCTTACAGGAATTAGAGTATTATAACAATTTAGGTGTTAGTTTTATTAACTAACACCTAAACTTTTCAAAATTATATGCAATATCTTTAGCTTCATGAGAATCTGATCCATAAACTTGTTTTATATTATATCTTTCTATTAATTCTTTTAATTTTTCTGAAGGATATTCTTCTTTACAATAAACTTTTCTAAGTCCTGCAGTATTATGGTCTATTTCATAACCTCTATAACTAATCTCTTTAACTATATCTTCCATTAATTCATTATTATCATACTCACAAGGAAATTCTTTATTAAATATTCTAACCAAAGTAGGATGCCCAATCCTCTTAGGCTTATAGACACCTAAATCAGCCTTTATAGATTTTAATAAAGTTACATAGTATTTATCATATACTTTTTCAATTCCTCCTAATAACTCTATTAATTCCTTAAATTTTTCCTTACTATAATCTATACAATAAAAAGATCCATCTATATAAAAAAAGTGAACAGATAATATACTATCTTCAAAATTAACTCCATATTTATCTAATATTTTTCTAGTTTCATCTTCCAATCCTTCTATATAATCAACTTCTGCCCCTATATTAATTTTAATTTTTCCTTCATATCTTTTTTTTAAATTTCTAAGTTCTTTAATGTATTTTTCAAATTCTTCTTCTACAGGAGCTGAATCTCTAAACAGTTCTTCTTCCATTATTTTTTTAGGTAATGGTAAATGTTCTGTAAAACTTATTTCCTCTAACCCCTCTTCTAAAGCTTTTTCTATATATTTTTCAAAAGAATCCTTAGTTCCATGAGGGCAATATGGTGAATGTATGTGACCATCTTTTAAAATTTTATGCATACTACTTTCACATCCCTTATTACATTTTTTTCTAATTTATAGTATATAAAATTCTCATTGTTTTATCAATATTGCTCCTTTATAAGGATTTAATGAAAATTTAGCATTACCATTAATAACATTTATGCTTTGATTATTAAGAATATCTTTTAACTCATTATTTATTCCTACATTAAAATTAAACTCGTAATCACTATTTGAAATATTTAATGCTATATATACATCTTCATTATTATAGCTTCTTTTATAAATGACTTGTTGATTTCTAGTAATTACTTCGTTAAAAGCCCCATATTTTAAAGCTTCAATGGAAGATCTTATTTTTCCTAACTTTCTCACATGATAAATTATATCTTTATTATCACTTACTATATTATTAATATCTAAAGAAGGTCTTAAATTATTGTCTGAATTTTTTTCCTTCAACCCTTCTATACCCCACTCACTTCCATAATAAATTGATGGAATTCCTGGCATAGTAAATAATAAAGTATATACATTCTCCAAATATTCTTTTTTATTTAAGGTACTTGCTATCCTATTTACATCATGATTATCAATAAAATTATATAATACTAAATTCTTATATATTCCAAAGTCACCTTTCTGCCTATTAATAGAATGTATTATTTCAAAATAATTTTTATCATTATGAGCTGAATATATCCCTTTGTAACATTCATAATTAGTAGTTGTATCTAACATATCTTTATTAGCCCACAAATTATAATCGCCATGTATTACTTCCCCCATAAGCCAAAAATCTTTTTTCTTAGAATCACAATGAATTCTTAAATCTTTAAAAAATTCTCTATCCATATAATTAACTGCATCTAATCTTAATCCATCTATATCAAATTCATCTATCCAAGTATCTATAGCAGTAAATATATATCTTTTCACATCTTCATTTTTAAGATTTAACTTAACTAAATTGTAAAATCCGTTCCATCCCTCATAACTAAATCCATCATTATAAGAGTTATTACCTTGAAAATTGATATTTTGAAACCAATTAATATACTTAGATTTTTCTCTATTTATCTTCAAGTCCTTAAAATATTCAAATTCTCTTCCTACATGATTAAACACTCCATCTAAAACAATTTTTATATTATTTTTATGAAGCTCTTCACACACCATTTTAAAATCTTTATTACTTCCTAATCTTTTATCTATCTTAAAATAATCTTTAGTATCATATCCATGTTCACTAGACTCAAAAACAGGTCCTAAATACAGTGCATTCACAGATAAGCTTTTTAGATGTGGAATCCACTTTATAATTTTCTCTATTCTATTTATACTATTACTTTCATTATTTACCTTTGGTGCATTACAAAAGCCTAATGGATATATGTGATAAAATATACTTTCTTCATACCACTTTTTCATATAAAATCACCTTCCTAATTTCTAGTTATATATTTTTCACCTTTTTGATACTAATATACTATGCTTATTTATCAATTATTTCTTTTGTTGCCATTTGTCGAATTTTGTCCTATAATTATTTCATAAAACTTTATTCAGGAGTATCTATGAAAATGAATACAAAAATCGGTATATTGTTAACTATATTTATTGCTATTTCTTTAATAAATATAAATAGCATAACACAAATAAATAGAGACACTATCATCGATACATATCGTAATAATTTAATACAATCATTACATATGCTAAATATAAAACAATTTAATAATCAGGAGTTTTTAAATACTTTAGAGGAAATGAACAGCTATAATAAAAAAGTACTTAAAGACTTAAAAAAGTCAAGGTTTCTTTTTAATAGAAATTCTAAAGAAAGAAATGATATAAATTTTTTAATAGTTCAATATAATAACCTTAATACTTCTATTAAATATGCTTCAAAATATTTAATAGTTAATAAAATAGAAGCTTATCATTCTTTTAATTCAATAATTAAAGAAATTGTAGATAATTTACAGGATCCTAGTTTATCTTTTGAAACTAATATTTTTAACTCTATAATAAATAATTTAGGAATACGTAATGTACTAAATATTTCTATAGAAAACTTTGATTTTAACATGACTCCAAAAGATAATTATAATATTTTAGTAGAATCAATTTTTATAGAAAGATGGTCAAGCCCTGTTTCCTTAGTTTCTTTAAAATTTGATACTTTCAATTCTATACAAAATATTGAAAATAATTATCCTGGAAAATTTACCAATTATGAATTTAAATTTTATAACTCAAGTTTAAATGTATATGGAGATTTTCCATTAGAGGATTATATTAATTTAAGTTTTTCAAACAACTTACCTGAAAACACTTCCTTTTCCTATGAAGTATTTGAAAATAATCAAAAATTGTGGATTTCTCCAACATTTCAATAATTAAAAAAGAAAGTATTTCACATTTTTAATAGAAATACTTTCTTTTTTAATCTTTTTAATTATTATTGGTATATTTTTTATCAATCTACAAATAATAATTATTGCAATATGTTTTTTTAAGGAGATGAAACCATGAATTCAAAAAAAATAAAATCCTGGATTCAATTTGTAGATTTTTTCGAATCAATTTCTTGCTTAACTAAAATATCAGCCCACAACTTTAAAAATAATGACAATTTGAACAAGCATTTACGTTCATTATATATTTCAATTCTAAATATAAATAATGCTTTTATAAAAACTTATTATGATATTAGAAACGGAAAAGATATTCCTGTAGATTTAGATACTTTTGTTATCCCAAGCTTATCTATAGAAGATATCGATAATACTACTGATTTAAAAGTATTAATGGAGGATACAATAAAAAACACTCAAGAACCACTTGAATACATATTAAGTTGTGTTCCTAATTCTAAAAAATCTGATATATCATATTTAGAATCTTCTATTAATGAATTTATGAAAGCTATTAATGATGTAGATACTATTTTATAATTTACATATTTTTTTAAATTTTATTAATAAATTCCCCACTTATTATATATACATACTAATAGAAGGGGTGTTGTTTATGAATAATATTTTAAAATCATGGTCTGAATTTACTTATATTTTTGAGAGAATCTCTATTGTAACTCGTAATATAAAATTAAAAACTAGTTATAATAATGATTTTGAATATAAATTAAATAGTTTTTATTCTTCAATCAGAGAACTTAACAATAGTTTTATAAATGTCTATTATTATATGAATAATAACAATAATAATACAGTAGATTTAACACCATTTATAAAAGATAATATATATAAAGAAGAAATTATTACTCTTAAAGATTTTAATAACTTTTTAGTAAATGTTAAAGATAAAATATCACCTTGTTTTAATCACATAATAAATTCATTTAGTGCTTCTAATGAATCTGTAATATTAATTCTTATTAATTCTATAAAGAACTTCAAAAAAAATCTTACCTCATTAATAGATATAACTAATAATAAGTAAAGTAAAGAGGTTGTGCGAAAAGATATTACGCCAACCTTTTTACTTTACTTATATTTCAATTTTTCTAAATATTCTTAACAGTTGTGTCATACCTACTCATCTTCTTTACCTAAAGATATCATAATATTTTCTACTTCTTCATCACTTAAAGTAATTCCATTCTTTAAATTCACAACATATCTTCTAAGTTCCCAACAATTCATTACTGGTGTTATAGATTCTATTTTTTTTAAATTACACTCATCTTCAAAAAGAATAACAGAATATATAGGTACATGTTTCATATTTGGAATTTTTCTTCTAACCGCACCCACATATACATTATTTTCCCATATAGGGTTATGAAATTTTTTCTTTTTATTATATACTAATTGAATCCAATCTCTTTCATCTTCTTTTCCAAATATCCACCCTTCATAATCTTTAGTTAAGATAACAAATATTCCTTTCTTTGATACTAAAATTTTTTCTACTTTAATTATTTTATCATCAAAACTCAAGAAAACATTTTCAAGACTTTTACAACCTTCTGGCACTTTATCTAGGCTGCAATCTACTAACTCATCATTTCTTTTTATCTACTTTTCAGTCTTAAATAAGGTTACCATTAAAAAAATAATTATTTCAATAAATAATAAAGCTATAAATGCTATTCCCACTTTTCACCATTCCCTATTTTTTATATGTTAGTTATATATTATCATAACTCCATGTCTATTTTATAATATTCGTCTAAAATTACCAAAAATTCATCTTAATCTTATTATAATTGTAAAATTTCTTCTTTTAAGTGTCTTAAAATGCTTTATTTTCGTCTTCTATTGTTTTATGTATATATTATTTTAGAACACCTTACTTAGTTTTTGCACTAAGTAAAGGTGATTTCTTTAATTATTATCTATTTTTTATATTTATATACTTCTTATGCTCTGCAACATTCATATAAGCTGGTCTTATTATTTTATCAGTATTTATTAATTCCTCTATACGATGAGCACTCCACCCAGAAATACGTGCTATAGCAAATATAGGTGTATATAATTCTAAAGGCAAATCTAACATATTATATACAAATCCACTATAAAAGTCTATGTTTGCACTTACCCCCTTATAAGTCTTTCTTTCTTCTTTAATAATTTCAGGAGCTAATCTTTCTACCAAAGCATAAAGATTATATTCTTTCATTAAACCTTTTTCATCAGATAAATTCTTAACAAATTTTTTAAATATGTTTGCTCTAGGATCTGATAAAGAATAAACAGCATGCCCCATTCCATAAATTAAGCCTGCTTTATCAAATACTTCTTTATGCAGTAGCCCTCTTAAATAATTTCCAACTTCCTTTTCATCTGTCCAATCAGAAATATTTTTTTTCATATCATCAAACATTTGAACAACCTTTATGTTTGCGCCACCATGCTTTGGTCCTTTTAAAGAGCCTAGGGCTGCTGCTATAACAGAATAAGTATCAGTTCCTGAAGAAGATACTACATGTGTAGTAAAAGTGGAATTATTTCCTCCTCCATGTTCTGCATGAAGTACTAAAGCAAGATCTAAAATTCTAGCTTCTAATTCTGTGTATTTACTATCAGCTCTTAACATATATAATATATTTTCTGCCGTAGATAATTCTTCCTTTGGCGTATGAATAATTAAACTGTTTTCATTATAATAATGAGAATAAGCTTGATATCCATATACAGATAACAAAGGAAATAAAGCTATTAATTGCAAACATTGTCTTAATACATTATCAATATCAGTATTATTAGCTTTTTCATCATAAGAATATAAAGTTAATACACTTCTAGCTAAAGTATTCATCATATCAAAACTAGGAGCTTTCATTATAATATCTCTTACAAATGATGTAGGTAATGTTCTATAACTTGCTAAAATTGATTTAAAATTATCTAATTCTGTAGTACTAGGTAGTTCTCCTAATAATAATAAATAAGTTACTTCTTCAAAACCAAATCTTTTTTCTTTTATAAAGCCTGACACTAAATCCTCTATATCTATTCCCCTATAATATAGTTTTCCATTGCAAGGAATACTTTTTCCCCTTACTTCATCCTTTGCTTTTATTTCAGATATTTCTGTTAATCCTGTAAGTACACCTTTTCCGTTTAAATCACGTAATCCCCTATTTACTTTATACTTATTATAAAGTTCTTTTTCTATACTGCTATTTCTTATACACTTTTCTTTTAGTTCAATAATCTCGGGAGTAAGTTTACAATAATCTTTTTGAGATATATTAACCATACATTATTGGACCTCCTGTATTTTATTTATATGTAATATTTTACCATCAAAAACAAAAAAGGACTACTCTTTTTGTAATCCTAACATATATTTACCTTTTTCTTTTTACCATATTAATATGTTGTTTTCTTCTTCTATAACTTTTTATATTATTCCATCTTAAAGTCTTTTCAATTTCCTTTATCTCATCATAACTTAAATTCCTTTTAGATTTTGTTTTCTTTATACTCTTATTTAAGTCTTTAACATGTATAACTATATCATAACTATTTACCCTTTTTAAATTACATTGCCCACAAAATACGATTATAGAATATATAGGTATATTATTCATCTGCCTAATCTTATGCTTTATAGCCTTTACATGAGTTTTATTTTGCCATATAGGACTATAAAACTTATTCCTACGATTATATTTATCTAAAACTTGAGTCCAGTATTTTGTATTATCATCACCTTGTATATTCCCACTTATATTTTTTGTTTCAATGACAAATACCCCTTTTGGCGAAATTACAATATGATCAATTTGAGTAGTTTCATCTCTACATTCTATTAATAAATTATTCATTATAATATAATTACTAGGTAACTTTCTTAGCTCTCTTTGAACTATTTTTTCTCCTACACGTCCTTTAGTTCTTCCCTCATCGTTTTTATAATTGGTTATATATTCAAATATTAATATACCTAATACTATTAAAATTATAAATAACGCCTTCATATTTATGTCCTCTCACTCTCCAAATATTCTATATAATAACATCATTACTTATAAAAATCTACTATTTTTCGAATTAATTCTATTTTATTGCCTAAACTGGTGTATTTATTTACTATATTTATTAAAATTTCCTTTGGATCTATGATATACTTACAATGTGGGTTTAAAATATAATATGCGAAAGAGGGTTATTTTATGAAATCAAGAAAAATATTGGTCCCAGTTATTTTGGTTGCTTTAGTTTTAATAGTGACTGGTATATGTATTTTCAATAAAGATTCTAATACTGAGACTGCAAATACAGAAACTTCTACTACTGATAACGTAAATTCTTCTAAAAATGCTGAAGAAACTCCTGCTACAGATAGTAATGAAGGTTCTTCTGATTCAAATAAAAACACAGATTCGAAGGATACTGATTCTTCTAAAGATTCTAATACTTCAAGTAATGATAAAAATGCTGAAATAAATAAAGATTCAAACGCATCAAATAATTCTGATACTAGTAATAATAACAGTAATTCACAAAATTCTACTGTTAATACAATTTTCACAGAAAAAGATGCTGCTAATCTTTTATTAGCTTACTTACTTGGAAGTGAAGAACTTGAAACACAACATCTTACACCAGTATCTTTAGCTGACGGAACTAATATTGCATCTGAAAAAGCTGATAGTAATACATTCTACTTCAATTCTGAACCATTTACTACAGATGCTACTGATGGAATAATAGTTACTATATCTGGTTATAATTCAGCTAACAAAACTTATAATTATGAATTAAAAGATTATGCTGATTTACTTCAAGGACAAGCTGATGCCCTAGCTACAGGAACTGTTGCTAACAATGGCGAAGTAACAACAAATTAAAAAAGTGGCTTCGCCACGCTTACTTAACTAAATTACATCTTAATTTTATAAAAGCATTTTTAGTATATTTAATCTTAACTGAAGTCACTTTTTTTAGCCATTCAAAAGGTTCAAAAAGAAAAATAATTCCTTATAAAAATACCATTTAATTATTTTTCTTTTTAGTTCTTTTGAGGCACTATATTTTTATTTTTTATATGTCATTAGGATCTTTTAAGCCTTCTTCATATTCATCATATTGTATAGGTTCTGTTTTAAATAAAGTTATATCCTTACTATTACCTAGTTCTCCATCACTTAACTTTCCAGTTACAATTACAAGCCCCTCAAAAGGTACTTCCTCATTATTATACTTTATCTTTCCGTTAACTAATGCCCTAATACTATTATCTTCTCGCACAATATACTCTGATATATTAAATTCTAAAATATCTTCATTACTAATATTTAATACTTCATCTGTTACGACTAATGAATTATCTACTTTAAATATACCTCCAGTTAATATTTCTCCAAGAACCTGTTTTTTTATCTCATCTTCATTTATTTCTTTATTTCTAATAACTTTATCTTTTATATACACATCTGAATTTATTATATTCCAATTAAAATTATCTTTATTAAGACTAGTTTCTCCATTAACAGTACACTCTTGAGAACATATCCCATTACTCAGAATAATATCTACTTCAAACTCTCTATCTTCCTTGTAGCTATTTCCTTTGAAATTTATCTTTCCAATTTTACTAATAAAACTTCTCGGAATTAATTTACCTGTATTATCTGTAATTCCATTTTCTTTTATATATTTTGTAATTACCTCATTAAAATCTACTCCAGTATAATTTTTAGAAATTTTATTAAATTTATTACTAGTACTATACTTCCATCCAGTTCCATCATATGAAAACTCGACAATTCCTTTAGCTTCGTATATTATTCCATCTATATTTAATACAAGCTTTAAATCTACATTATCTAATTCATCTTTTTTAGTTACTCTATTAATTATTTTTACATCCTCTAAATTATCCTCTGTAAGAATATAAACATTATCATTTATATTTATTTCTTTACCTAAAAGCAAAATTTTAACCTCTTCTGTATTAGGTACAGATACAGATAATATTTTTATCCCAACTATTATGCCAATTAACATAATAAAAATTATGATTATACATATAATATATTCTTTATTTCTTGCCAAAAAATTTTCATAACCTCTACTATCTTCTTCTATATCTTTAAATTTTAATTTATCTTGTATATCTTTATGGGAATTATTCTTCATCATATACTCCTTTACAAAAGTTATTAATAAAATAATCAATTTAATTATAACCAAATTTTGGAATTAGTTACAGAACTACTTTTCCCTATAAAACCCATTAATTTTAAAAGATACACTTCCTTTCGATTTATATCTGCTTTTTTAGTTTTTCTAATTCATCTCTCTTTAATATTCTCCAGCTTCCATAAGGTAAATCTCCAAGATAAATACTTAATATTCTTATTCTCTCAAGCTTAATAACATTATATCCAAAAGCTTTACTCATTCTTCTAATTTGTCTATTAAGACCTTGAGTTATAATAATTGAAAATGTATTTTCATTAATTTTCTTTAATTTACAAGGTCTTGTTCTAACTCCCTTATGTATTTCTACTCCACTTTCCATACCTTTAATAAATTCATCATCAAAGTTTTTATCTACTGTTACTATATATTCCTTTTCATGAAGATTTTCTGATTCTAAAATTAAATTTGCTAACTCTCCATCATTAGTTAGTAAAATTAAACCTTGTGAATCCTTATCTAACCTTCCTACCGGAAATATATAATCTGTATAATTAACATAGCTTACAATATTGTCTTTAACATCTTTTGCAGCTGTACAAGTTACACCTACAGGTTTATTTAAAATTATATATACTCTTTCTTTCTTTTTAAGCTTTTCATTATCAAGCAATATATCATCAGTTTCTTCCACCCATTGACCTTCAGTACAAGTTTTACCATTTACTATAACTCTTCCTTCTCTAATAATATTATTTGCTTCTTTTCTCGAACAGATTCCATAATTACTAAGAAGTTTATTTATTCTCATTCTATACTTTTCCTTTCATCTATTGTTTAAATACTTCTAAAAAACTACTAGCTATAGCAGATAAATATCTATCTTTCATCCATACTGCACCTATTCTAGTTTTTAAATTATCATTATCTATAAACTTATATATCAAACCTTCACTTCCAATAAGATTTAAAGCTGACTTTGGTATTATAGCAATCCCAAGTCCTGCCTTTGCCCACATTAAAGAAGTTCTAGCATCATCATTTTCACAAAATATATTAGGTTTAAAACCTTCTTTACTGCAAGATGAAATTATAATATCTTTAAGCCTTCTATAAGTTATTATTGGTTTAGCCTCAATATCCTTTAAATTTATTTTTTCTTTCCCAAACTTCCATTTATTATTTTGACTCATTACTGCTACCATAGGTTCTTCTTCTAAGAAAATCCCTTTAACATTATCCATCTTAAAAGGCGTTCTTACTATTGCTACTTCTATTATTCCTGAATTTAAAAGTTCTAACAATTCATAAGTATTTCCTTCATGAATTTGAAAATTAACTCCTGGACATGTCTTATGAAATTCTATCATTCTTTTACTAAGTAAAATTGATCCTGAAGAAGAGTTTGTTCCTAAAGCAAAATTTCCTTCAAGACCATTTTCTAAATCTTCTAATTCCTTCTTTGTAGCTTCTGTAAGATTTATTATATTCTTTGTCCTTTTATATAATAACTTCCCTGCTCTAGTTAAAGTTATATTTCTAGGACCTCTTTCCATTAACTTAAGATTAAGTTCTTTTTCTAAAAGTTTAATCTGGCTACTTAGAGGAGGTTGAGAAAGTATACTTTCTATATAAAGTCTATATTTTTAATATAGATTCCCTCATGATATAATCATATCTAGTAAATCAAAAATATACAATAAAGGATATGAAAAATATGTTTAGACTCTTTTCTTATTTAAGGGATTACAAGAAAGAAGCCATTCTTGGTCCTATTTTCAAACTATTAGAAGCAATCTTTGAACTAATAGTTCCTTTAGTCATGGCTAAAATTATTGATGTTGGTGTGGCTAGCAAAGATGTAAATGTAGTATTAAAACTTGGAGGAGTTCTTATTTTATTAGGAATTGTTGGACTTGCCTCTGCTTTAGTATGTCAATATTTTGCATCAGTAGCATCACAAGGAGTTGGGACAAATATTAGAAATGATTTATTCAAACATATAAATACCTTGTCTCATTCTGAAATTGATAAAATAGGTACTCCATCATTAATTACACGTATTACTAATGATGTTAATCAAGTTCAAACTGCAGTTGCTATGCTTATAAGACTTGCTGTAAGAGCACCCTTTTTACTTATAGGTTCAACTATAATGGCAATGACTTTAGATATAAAATTATCTTTAGTTTTCTTTATAGCAGCACCACTTATTGCTTTAGTACTTTATTTTGTAATGCATAGATCTATTCCATTCTTCACAGTTATCCAAAAGAAACTAGATGGAATATCATTAATTACCCGTGAAAATCTAGAAGGTGTAAGAGTTGTTAAAGCATTCTCTAAGGAAGAACATGAAATGAAAAGATTTAAAGATGCCAGCGAAAATCTTAGTAATCTTTCTATTTCTGTAGGAAAAATTTCTGCACTTTTAAATCCAGTTACTGCATTAATATTAAATTTTGCAATAGTAGCTATACTTTGGTTTGGTGGTGTTAGAATTGATAATGGATACCTTACTCAAGGTGAGCTTATAGCTTTTGTTAACTACATGACTCAACTTTCTCTTGTATTAGTAGTTGTAGCTAACTTAGTAATTTTATTTAATAAAGCAGCAGCTTCTTCTAAAAGAATTAATGAAATTTTTGATATAAAACCTTCCATAGTAAATAGAAGTGCAACTATAGAAAAAGGAATCGAAAATACACCTAAAATTCAGTTTAATAATGTTTCTTTCTCCTATGAAGATTCTAATGAAGATTCTTTAAGTGATATTAGCGTAACTATTAATAAAGGAGAAACTATAGGAATTATAGGTGGTACTGGTTCTGGTAAATCTACATTCATAAACTTAATTCCAAGATTTTATGATTCTACAAAAGGATCTATATTAATTGATGGTGTAGATATTAAAAATTATGATTTAAAAACTCTCAGAAAAAAAATAGGTATAGTCCCTCAAAAAGCAGTTTTATTCTCTGGTACTTTAAGAGAAAATATGCTTTGGGGGAATAAAGATGCTACAGATCTTGATATAGCTAATGCCTTAGAAATAGCTCAAGCTTCAGAGTTTGTAAATAAACTTCCTGATAAATATGATACTATTTTAAACCAAGGTGGTAAAAACCTATCTGGTGGACAAAAACAAAGACTTACTATAGCAAGAGCTCTTATTTCTAAAGCAGAAATATTAATTTTAGATGATAGTGCCAGTGCTTTAGACTTTGCTACTGACGCTAAGCTTAGACATGCTATAAAAGAAAAGACTAAAGATGCTATAGTTCTTCTTGTATCACAAAGAGCAACTACTATAAAAGATGCTGATAAAATTATAGTATTTGACTCAGGAGAAATAAAAGGCATTGGAACTCACCATGAATTACTAGAAAATTGCACAGTATATAAAGAAATTTGTCTTTCTCAATTAAGTGCTGAGGAGGTGTAAAGATAATGAATTTTTCAGTTTTAAAAAGACTTTTAACTTACATAAAGCCTTACAAGGGATATTTAGTTTTAACCTTTATAAGCGCCATTATAAGTGTAGCTTTTACATTATTAAATCCTGTATTAATAGGTAAATCCATTGACCATGTATTATCACCTGGTAATGTTGAATATGACAAGCTTCTACCTATATTAGTGTATTTAGGAATAAGTATTTTACTATGTTCTATATTTCAATTAACTATGACTAGATGTACAAATATTATTACCTATAAAACTGTAAAAGATATTAGAATTGAAACATTTAATAAATTAAATAGATTACCTTTAAAATATATAGACGGTAATCCTCATGGAGATATTATAAGTCGTGTTATTAATGATATCGATCAAATATCTGATGGACTTATTCAAGGTTTTTCACAACTTTTTACTGGTGCAATAACTATTTTAGGTACTATATTCTTCATGCTTTCTATAAATGTATCTATAACTCTTGTAGTTATATTAATTACTCCTTTATCTTTATTTGTTGCTTCATTTATAGCAAAACATTCTCATTCTATGTTTAAAAAACAATCAAGCATTAGAGGTGAATTAACAGGATATATTGAAGAACTTATAGGAAATCAGAAAGTAGTTAAAGCTTTTTCTTATGAAGATGAGGCTCAAAAAGACTTTGAGGAAATTAATAATAGATTATATGACTTCGGAGTTAAAGCTCAGTTCTATTCTGCATTAACTAATCCATGTACAAGATTCGTTAATGGTGTAGTTTATGCCTTTGTTGGAATTATTGGTGCTATAAGTGCTATTAGAGGAAATTTATCTGTAGGACAAATTTCTTCTTTCTTATCTTATGCAAACCAATATACAAAACCTTTTAATGAAATCTCTGGAGTAGTTACTGAATTCCAAGCAGCTTTAGCTTCTGCATCTAGAGTATTTGAAATTATTGATGAAGAAGAAGAAAAAACAGATAAAGAAACTGCTACTGTAATGAATAATTGTACAGGTAATATAGAAATTAAAGATCTTTCTTTCTCTTACTCAAAGGAAAAAGAACTTATTAAAAACTTTAATCTTTCTGTAAAACCTGGAGATAGTATTGCTATAGTAGGTCCTACTGGTTGTGGTAAAACTACGCTTATTAACTTACTTATGAGATTCTATAATGTTAATTCTGGTGAAATTACTATTGATTCTGTTAATATTGATAATATCACTAGAAAAAGTACTAGAGGACTTTATGGTATGGTACTTCAAGATACTTGGCTATATTCTGGTACTATAAGAGATAATATAGCTTATGGAAAAAGTGATGCTACTCTTGAAGAAGTTATTGAAGCCTCAAAAGCTGCTCATGCTCATTCATTTATAAAGAAGTTACCTAATGGATATGATACCATAATTTCTGATGATGGCGGAAATCTTTCAGCAGGTCAAAAACAATTATTATGTATTGCTAGAGTAATGCTCAGCAAGCCACCTATGCTTATTTTAGATGAAGCTACAAGCAGTATAGACACTCGTACTGAGATTTATATACAAAAGGCCTTTAATAAGCTTATGAATGACCGTACAAGCTTTGTAGTAGCTCACAGATTATCTACTATAAAGGAAGCTGATTTAATTATTGTTATGAAAGATGGTAACATAATTGAACAAGGTAAACATGAAGAACTATTAGCGCAAGGTGGATTCTACTCTGACCTTTATAACAGTCAGTTTGCTAATAGTTAGGGTGTTGTGGTAAGTGAAAAAAGATAGAGTGTATTTGTTCCGTGCATGCTAGCTGGATTTCGATGAGAGTTTCTATCTTTGTTATAAAATAATAGGACGGAAGAGATGAACTCACTGCGTTCAAACAACCTCTCTTCTTATCGTTCCATTATTTTATCCCAAAGATTAAACTCTAGCAGCTTATCCAGATGATGAACTCCACAAATACACTCTATCTTTTTTATAATAACACTCTTACTCCAAAGCTAATCATCCAATAATAACTATTTTTATTATCTTTTCAAATACAGCAGGATATACTTCTTTTATTCCTCCTGAATAATATACTTCAATAACTTTTGAATTTTTTAAGTCAAACCACTGAAGAGAATTACCTTCTGCATCTGTTATTGTTATATCTGAATTATTAATTTCATACTTTTCATCTATATTGTTTTCTGCACTTGCTATTAAGCTTTCACTAGAAAATTCATTAATATTTAGTTTCATTACATTTTCTTGTATCACTTTATTTTTATCATTAGCACTTAATGAACATACTGTAATAAGGCTAATAATTAAAACTATAAATATTGATATAAAATACTTTTTCTTCATCTCTATCACCTTAAATTTTATATAAAACTCTACCTTTTAAATTTATTTTTACCTTAGAAATATCATATATTCTTCTGTTGTATATATTTTTTTAATTTATACACTTTCCTCTTATTATACCTCCTAAATTTAGTATTTTAACCTGCATTTTACTATCATTTTATAATGTATACATAAATATATCTTTATTATTCTTTTCTAATATTTTTTCTTTTAAAACTCTCATAACTCCCCTCCTATTTAATATCTTAATTATAAAATAATAGCTTATTTTAAAAAACCCTAAAATTTAAAGAAAAAGCCCACTTTAAATTTTACTTTAAAGCGGACTTTTCCTTTATTGTTTTAGCATATTTTTCATTTATATATATTATTGGTGTCAAAAGAGTAAAATTAATTTTTGTATGTATTATCTTACTAGCCAGCCACCACCATTTACTGCTAATATATGTCCATTAACATAGTCAGATGCCTTGCTACATAAGTTAATTTTGTCTATCTTAAATCTTCAATCTTTATATTATCCATATCATCAAATGTTTGGTTTTCTCCACATATTCCCCAAATAAATGAATAATTCTTAGTACCACATCCTGAATGAATAGACCAACTTGGCGAAATTACTGCTTGTTCTCTGTGCATAAATATATGTCTAGTTTCTTTTTCAGTTCCCATAAAGTGAACAACTGCTTGATCATCTGGAATATCAAGATATAAGTAAACTTCCATACGTCTTTCATGAGTATGAGCAGGCATTGTATTCCATACACTACCTGGTTCTAACATTGTTAATCCCATTACTAATTGACAGCTTTGACAAACTGCTGGATGAATATATTGATTTATAGTTCTATTATTTGCTGTTTCAGCATCTCCACATTTTACTTTTCTAGCCTTTTCTAATCCTATTTTTACAGTTGGATATGAAACTAATGCTGGAGCAGAGTTTACATAGAACTTAGCAGGATTTTCTGGATTTGTTGACTTAAATTCAACACTCTTAGATCCTTTTCCTACGTATAAACCATCTCTAAAGTTCATGCTATATTCAGTACCATCTACTATAACAGCACCTTCTCCACCTACATTAATAACTCCAAGTTCTCTTCTTTCTAAGAAATAGTCAGTACCTAATTCCTTACAAACTCCAAGTTTTAATGTTTCTTTAACTGGTGTTACTCCTCCAAATATGATTCTATCATTATGGCTATAAACTAAGTTTATTTCATCTTCTACAAAAACTTTTTCTACAAGATAATGTTCTCTTAGTTGTGCTGTTGTATAATGCTTTGAATCTGATGGATGATTTGAATAACGCATTTCCATTTTCATTGTATAAATCGCTCCCCTTAATTTAAAGAATAATTTTTTAATTTGTTTGAATAATTTTTATACATTTTTGATAATTGTGAATATTTTTTGCACACGTGTTCACATGCTATAAATAAATTATGCATCTTTTCGCACACGATTGCAATACTTTCTATAAAGAAATTATTTAGAATAATTTCTTTATAGAATCTCCAACTACTAATTGAGATTCTAAATATATTTTCTTACGATTTATTTCTTCTCCCCTAATAACCTTAATTAATAGATTTGTAGCTTCTTTTGCAACACTTTCTACTGGTCTTTTTATTGTAGCAATTTTAGGTGTTAAATATTCTCCTATTTCTGTTCCATCAAAACCTAAAATAGAAATATCTTCAGGTACTTTTTTTCCAAGTTCTCTAATAGCTTTTGTAGCTCCTACTGCCATCTCATCATTAAAAGCAAATATAGCTGTAATTCCCTGCTTAATTATTTTTTTAGCGGCAAAATATCCCCCTGTAACTGTAAAATCTCCTGCAGTTATTAACTTTTTATCTATTTGAATATTATTTTCTTTAAAAGCCAATAAATACCCTCTTCTTCTTAATGATGTAGATACAAACTCTTCTTTTCCTTCTATAATTCCTATTTTTTTATGTCCATTAACTATTAATTCTTCTATACCACGTTTAGTGGCTAGCACTTCATCTGCATATACATTTAGTACATCATACTCTACTTCTCTATTTATAACTACTACTGGTATTGATTTATCCATAATTTCTTTAATAAATATATCATCTGATTCCTTTTGACTAACTACAACAATTCCATCATAATTTTTAGGGTTAATTGTATTTTCTTCGTAAGTATCTATCCCTTTAACTACTACGTTATATCTTTTATCTATTCCTGCATATATACTACTTACTACACTATGAAATACAAAAGGTGATGTTCCTTTATCTATTGTAGAAAAGAATACTCCTATAGTATAAGGTTTAGCTAATTTTAAACTTCTAGCATTTATATTAGGTATATAATTTAGTTTTTTAGCCGCTTCTTCTATTTTTTCTCTAGTTTCTATATTAACTTCCTTAGATCCATTCAAAGCCCTTGATACTGTAGAATGTGAAACTCCTACATATCTTGCTATATCTTTTATTGTTACAGTCATAAACATCCTCCCATAGTTTACTGTTTCTTATTATAAAATCATTATATTACTTTATTTTTTAATTAACAAGAAATAGAAAAACCTTACATCTTGTTAAAGTTTTTATGAATATTTTTCAAGTCAAGGTTTTAATTAAGTATTCTTATTCATAATATTTATAAGAAGAAACATATAACAATTGATCCCTTCTTAAAATATATAATATAAATATTTTAAAATTTCTAAATTAACAGCATATTTATAACAAAAAGAAAAAGTACTAAAAGATATCTATAAGCTTTATAATAATCTTTTAGTACTAATTTATTGTTTATTTGTTATCTTTTTTAAAACAGAATCCTGAAATTTCTGTTCAAATTAAATTTTACTTATCCTTGTAAAAATAATTGTTTAACAGCTGCAATTTCTTCTGGAGTTGCAGACTCCGCTGGAATATAATATCCTTTTTCTTTTGCCTTTAAATATAAAGCATATTGACGAGTTTCATCTTGGTTTCTTAATTGTTGAATTGTTTCACGTAATTCTTGATTATTACATTGAGCTATTATCGCACCATATTCGCCAATACTAGCATTTAAACAACCAAGATAATCACTTATCATTTCTTTTTCTTGCATGTAGAATCCCTCCTAATTTAAGAATGCCATTAATTTTTCTTTACTTGCTTTTGCATCTTCAGAATCTTTTTTAAGCATTTCTTTTAATACTGGATCTGTACACTTTTCTGAATAGTCTTTAAGCTTCTTTTCAATAGTACAATGTGCACCAATTAAATGACGAAGATTTTGTACTTCTAGCTTATTTAAATTAGCCATCACTATCACTCCTTTATTAATTTTCACATATATTATTTGAAACTCTCTTTTCATATATTCATTTTTCTAATGACACTTTTTTATTGTGCTTTCTAAAATAAATGTTGTTATTCTTACATTTAACTTTATTCTAATTAAGTCGCGTTATACAGATAACAAAGTTCTCTTCAATAAAATTAAAAATAATCACTTAACCTTAACAACATTTATTTTAAAAAGCCATCTATAGGAAACTTGCACACATAAAATAAGCCCTAATACCACAAATAGTATTAAGACTTATTTTGTATATTTTTTAATTTACTTGTTTATATATTTATCTAAAATATTTATTAGCATTGTTGAAACAGATATCTTGTACTACATCTCCTAGCACTTCCATATCAGCTGGATATTCTCCATTTTCAACAATTTCTCCTAAGTAGTTACATAAAATTCTTCTGAAATATTCATGTCTTGTGTAAGATAAGAAACTACGTGAATCTGTAAGCATACCAACAAACTTACTTATTAACCCTAATTGAGATAAAGCAGTCATTTGTCTTATCATACCATCTTTTTGATCGTTGAACCACCATCCTGAACCAAATTGAATCTTACCAGCTATGCCACCACCTTGGAAATTACCAAGCATAGTTGCAAGAACTTCATTATCTCTTGGATTTAAGCAGTAAAGAATAGTTTTTGGTAACTTATCTTCACTATCTAATGTATCTAATAATTTTGAAAGACTTTGAGCTACTTCTCCATCATCAATACTATCAAATCCTACATCTGGTCCTAATTTCTTAAACATTCTGCTATTGTTGTTTCTTAAAGCACCAATGTGTAATTGAAGAACCATTCCATGTGAATGATACATTTCTATTAACTTTATCATTATTAATGTACTATATTTTTCAACTTCTTCTTGAGTTAATTCTTCTCCTCTTAAAGCTTTCTTTAAAATTCCATCAACTTCTTCTTCAGTAGTATTTCTAAAGTATACTCTGTCCATAGCATGGTCAGTTATTGTACATCCATTTTCTACGAAGAATTGTAGTCTCTTCTTAAGAACTTCTAAAAGTTCATTAAAACTAGTAATTTCAGTATTTTCAGTTGCTCCTAATACTTTAATGTATTCTGCAAAACCTTCATTACCTATCTTAACAGCTTTATCTGGTCTCCAAACTGGTCTAACTTCGCATGTAAAATCTTTATCCTTAGCTATTTCTCTATGAAATTCAAGACTATCAGCTGGATCATCAGTAGTTCCAATATATTTAACATTAGACTTCATAATAAGCTTTTTAGCTGTAAATCCATTACTCTTAATTACTTCATTACATTTATTCCATACTTCTTCAGCATTTTTTTCGCTTAAAGTTTCATTAACTCCAAAGTATCTTTTAAGTTCTAAGTGTGACCAATGATAAATTGGATTACCTATTAAATAAGGCATTACTGTAGCAAAAGCCTTGAACTTTTCAAAGTCACTTGCATCACCTGTAATATACTTTTCATCTATACCATAGCTTCTCATAGCTCTCCACTTATAATAATCTCCGTATAACCATATTTCTGTAATATTATTATACTTAATATCCTTAGCTATTTGTTCTGGTATAAGGTGACAATGGTAATCGAATATTGGCATATCCTTTGCATAGTCATTATATAATTTCTTAGCTATATCGTTTGATAATAAGAAATCTTCACCCATGAATTCTTTCATTTTTCATTCCTCCTATAATGTAACCCCATCTTTAAATATACAAATTTCTCTGTAATCATTAACTTCGTTTTTAGCCTTATAGTCTCCTGAAGCTGTATCTATTATAAGTTTTAAAAAATTATTATCTATTTCTTCAGCATTATTCCCCGGTTCTACAAGTTCCCCTGCATTAAAATCAATCCAATTTTTCTTTCTATTATAAAGATCTGAATTTGTAGAAATCTTTAACGTAGGTACGCTTCCACCATATGGTGTTCCTCTACCTGTAGTAAATAGTACTATATGAGCTCCAGCTGATGCAAGTGCAGTTACTGCTACTAAGTCATTTCCTGGTCCTGAGATTAAAGTTAAACCTTCTTTACTTGCTCTTTCACCATACTTTAATACATCAGTAACTACTGCCTTACCACTTTTTTGAACACAACCTAAAGATTTTTCTTCTAAAGTTGTGATTCCACCTTTTTTATTTCCTGGTGATGGATTTTCATATATAACTTGATTATGCCTTACAAAGTATTCTTTAAAATCATTAATCAAGTCAACGCTCTTATCAAATATTTCCTTATTTTCCGCTCTATCAAATAGAATAGTTTCTGCTCCAAACATTTCTGGTACTTCTGTTTGAATAACTGTTCCATCATTTTCAACTATAGTATTAGATATTCTTCCTAGTAATGGATTTGCAGTAATACCTGATAAACCATCAGAACCACCACATTTAACCCCAATCTTTAACTTAGAAATACTTACATCTTCTCTTTCAAATTTTGAAGCATATTCAACTAATTCTTTTATTAATTTCTTACCTTCTTCTATCTCATCTTCAACATCTTGAACCTTTAAGAACTTAACTCTATCTGTATTTATTGTACCTATTGCTTCTTTAAATCCTTCAAGCGTGTTATTTTCACAACCAAGGGCCACAACAAGCACTCCTGCTGCATTTGGATGATTAACTAAGTTAGCTAGAACCTTTCTTGTATTATCAAAATCATCTCCAAGTTGCGAGCATCCAAATGGATGTTCAAAATGATAAACAGCATCTACTTTATCATTTACTAACTTATTACCTTCCTTTGCTAGCCTTTCACAAGTTTTATTAATACAACCTACTGTATTTATAATCCAAATTTCATTTCTAATACCAACTTCTCCGTTATCACGAACATATCCCTTAAAAGTAAGATCAGATTTTTCTAACTTTTTTTGTTCCATGTTTCCTTTAAAATTGTATTCTAGAATCTCACCTAATCCAGTTTCAAGGTTGTGAGAATGTATCCATTCTCCAACCTTTATATCTCTTTTAGCTTTACCAATACTATATCCATACTTTAATACATCACTACCAGCTTCTATATCTCTTACTGCTACTTTATGTCCCATTAGAACATCATCTAGTAATTCTATTTCCTTGTTATCATAAGATATAATCTCACCTTTTTTTGCATTATCTAATAATACAATGACATCATCATCATGATTAATTTTTATGATATTATGCATATTTTTTCTCCAACTCTACTAATGATTTACTTACAGCTTCAACTAAACCTTCAATTACTGTTAAATCTTCTCCCCAAAGTACTGTGTTTGAAAGTACAGCTTTAACATATTCTTCATTCTTTTCAGTAAACTTCTTATTAGCTTCTGCCATAAATTCTAATACTGCTGGTACATCAAATACTGGATATTCAGCTCCCTTGAAAGTATGTCCAACATATTTATCTTCTTTCTTTTCTATTTGATAGAATCTAATAAGACCAGCTAAACCAGTTACCATATTCTTTGGTAAAGAGTTGTTATCTTTAATATAAGATTTTACTGTTGGTAAGTCTCTATTAACAAACTTAGAAACTGAGTTCATTGATATAGATTCTAATTTATGTTTTAAATGTGGGTTTCTAAATCTTTGTAGTATTGCCTTAGCATATTCTGGTGCATCATCATTATGTAATGATGGAATCATCTCATTTTGTAGTGCTTCATTTAAGAATTCTTTTTCATTAGCATCTTCTACTAATTCATCAACTCTTGTAAATCCTTTTAAAATTCCAAGAGGAGTAATTAATGTATGAGATCCATTTAATATGCTTACTTTTAATAGATGTGTTTCATATAAGGAATCTAACCATTTAACATTTAGTCCTGTAGATTTTAATGGTAATATCTTATCATATTCTTCGCTTCCTTCAATTCCCCATAAATGGAATGGTTCACAAATTGAAACTGCTTTATCTTCATATCCTAATTTAGCAAATACTTCTTCTGCATTTTCTCTTGGATATCCAGGAACTATTCTATCAACTAAATTTGATAAGAATACACAGCTATCATTAACCCAAGCCTTAAATTCTTCTGAAGCTCCAAAGCTTTTTGTATGTTTCTTAACCATTTCTTCTAATACTTTTCCGTTATCATCTACTAATTCACATGGAAAAATAAGAAGCTTCTTTGATTGTTTTAAATCTATGCATTAAAAATGCAGTTAATTTTCCTGGATATAATCCTTCTGTTGAAACATTATCAAGTGTTACTTCTTTATAAGCTAATCCAGCTTCAGTAGTATTTGAAATAATTATTTCTAAACTTTCTTGTTCTGCAACATTCATGAATGATTCCCAGTCTCTATTGTAATTAAATACTTTCGAAAATACTGAAACAATATCACTTGCATCTACTTCTTCATTGTTTTCAAACCCTCTTCTAATTACTGTGTATAAAAGATCTTGCTCCTTTAATACAGTTAATTTTTGATCATAATCTAATGGACAAGTTAATGCAACTGATCCTTCATATTTACCAGCTTCTATAGCCTTATATAACATCCAATCAAAGAAAGAAGTTAAGAAGTTTCCTTCACCAATTTGCATAACCTTTATTGGACTATTAATTACTTTATCATATATTACTTTTTGTTTCTCATTTAAACAATCTACACCTAATCTTTTCATTAAATACACCTCACCAATCTATATTCCTATCTTTTTATATTTTCAATACCTGAGTTCATAAGTATCATAACATGATCTACACTAGCAGTATTTATGTCTCCCTTTATACTATGCTTTAATACACTTGCACATATTGCAAAGTTTATAATCTCTTCTGTAGACATTTCTGATATAATTCCATGTAAAGAGCTGGTGTTATTCCTGAAACATGAAGCAATTTCACATCTTCAAGAATTTTATCTAAATCGAATTCTTCTGATTTTACCATAGATATAGCAGAATATTTTCTATCATATACTACTTCTGAATTTCGAAGACCCGCTCCTTGCTCTAAAAAGTAAATTCCTAATCTTCCTTCACCTTTTATAATATCCTTTGTATCTACACCATAAGCTCTTAAATCCCTAATAACTTTTTCACCTAATGGATTATCTGGAAGCTTTGTTAACATCTTTGTATTATTTCCGAACATACTAAGACTGCACATAACATTGGCCTCACCACCTGCATAAGTTGCATCAAATTTGTCAGCTTGTATGATCATTTTTGAATCTTCTGGAGTAAGCCTAAGCATTATTTCTCCAAAACCTAATATTCTGTCTCCACTTCTAAGCTCTAATCTTTTCAACCTTCTTTACAAACTCCTTAGCTAAATTTTCAATATCTTTTAAACTTCCAGCCCCTGTTAATGCGCTACCTACGCCAACACATGAAACTCCCATCTTAAACCAGTCTTCTATATTATCTATATTAACACCACCAGTTGGCATAATATCTACATTTGGAATTGGAGCTTTTATAGCTTTTACATACTTAGGCCCAAAACATTCTCCTGGGAATATCTTAACTAATGTATTTCCTTGTTCCATTGCATGCATTACTTCAGTTACTGACATACATCCTGGTAAATAAGGTACATTACATGCATGACAAACTGTATTTGCTTCTTCAGAATATCCTGGACTTACTACATATTCTGCTCCAGCTTCAATTGTATCTTGTGCCATCTTTCCATTTAAAACGCTACCAACACCAACTAGTGCATCATTATATTTTTCTTTTACTTCTCTAATTACCTCTACAACATTAGGGATTGTATAAGTTAACTCTAAGGCTTTAACCCCTCCATTAATACAAGCTTCTACAATTCCCATTGCTTCATCATGATCCTTAGCTCTTATTACAGCGATTATTCCTTGATCTTTTAATTTATTTAACATACTTTTTCCCCCTGATTTCACTTCTTATTCTTGTATACCAAATTGAGTTTTTTATAGTTTTTAAATAATCTTTTCGGTAAATAATATTCTGTAATTAATGTATAACGCTTATTTTAAAAGTAATATGTAACTTGAACGATTATTTACATCTTCTATAAAGCCCTCAACTTGTATACTAGTTACACTTGTATAATACACATCATATATTTTTTTTGCAACCCTTTTCAGATTTTTACAAAGTTTTTTGTTTTCTTCCTATAAATAACTATATTTTTATAATTTCTTTATCTTTTAACAAATAAGCAACTTTTTCAAAATATATAATTATTAATTTTTCATTTTCATAATAAAAAAATATGAACCTAAAGTTTTTAATAAAAAACCTTAAGTTCATACTTCTCTATTAATAATTTAATAACTTCTATATAAATCTATTTTCTTTTTTTAAAATAATTAAAAAACTCGCTATCCTCTTTAACTAAATGCTCCCAACTATTTTTTGTATATTTCATATGTTCACTAATCAATGATTCTACCCTATCAATATCTTTATTTTTTATTACTTCTATAAATTCTTTATGCTGAGCTACCACATCAGCTTTTGGATCTTCCGATTGTGATAATAATCTCATCCTATTATAATGAGTACTTATATTTAATATACTCTTCCAAACATTAATTTTGTTTACTCCTAAGAAAAATAGCTCATGAAATTGATTATCCAGCTTATGGAATTCTTTTTCTCCCCCCTCCATATCTGCTATTATTTGTTGAGCATATAAATTTTTCTCTAATTCTAAATAATACTTATCCCCCAAATTTTCACAAGCTTCTTTTAAAACTTTTTCTTCTAAAGCAAAACGCATAAATCTAGCTTCTTGAACTAAATCCAAATCTATTAGAGATACATATGTACCAGATTGAGGCTTTACTTCTATTAAATGCTCATTCTTTAATTTCATCAATACTTCTCTAATTGGGGTTCTAGATATACCTAATGTTTCTGATAATTCCACTTCACTTAATAATTCTCCAGGCTTAAGTTCTAATGTCATTATGTTTTCTTTTAAGACTCTGTAAGCGTAATCTTTACCACTTTCTTTGTCTTTTTTATCATATAAAATCAACAACTTTACCCTCCTTTATTAAATTTTTGCCTTACACTCCCTATATACTAGTATAATAAAACTTTTTTTTTATTCAACTTTTTAATATAACTTTTTCTAGTTTTGTACTTTTTCGTTAAAGTTATTATCAAAGCTACTAGTTTCACTTCCCATTCTTACACCATTTATGGAAATATTTCTAAATGTGATATTCTTTATATTTTGAAGAACAGCTTTGCCTTTAACTCCATTAAGATCAGCATCTTCAATTAATATATTTTCAATAGGTGCATTTTCAAATTCCCTAATATACAAAGCATTTTTAACATCAATGCTACCACCTTCAGCAGTTTTAATATTAGATAAAGTTATATTTCTTAATATTGGTTTATAATTTCCATTGATTCCTTCTTCATAGAAGAAATCTGCATGTATAACTGCTATTTTAGATTTATTAACAGTACTATTCTTTACATATATATTCTCTAGTTTCCCTCCTCTTTCAGCATTTGTCTTAAATCTTATAGGATAATCTAATTCAGTACTATCAAAGTAATTATCATGAGCAAGAACTGTATTAACTCCCCCTGAAATTTCACTTCCTATAGTAATACCACCATGTCCATCTTTAAATTCATTATTTCTTATAATTATGTTTTCACAAGGAACTCCTATATTTCTGCCTTCATTATTTCTACCTGACTTTATTGCAATACAATCATCGCCAGTTAAGAAATAACAATTTTCTATTATCATATCCTTACAAGATTCAGGATCAACACCATCATTGTTGTATAAATTAGTATTAACCTTAATCCCAGTGACCTTTATATTTTCACAAAGTACAGGATTTACTTCCCAGAAAGGTGAATTCAATATTGTTATATCTTTAATTAAAATATTTTTACTTTTATATAGTTGAATAAACGGTGGTCTTATTGTAGATATATTATCTGCAAAAATTCTTTCTGTTTTTACATCAGCATTTCTTTGACCTAAATCAAATAATCTTTCTCTTTGTATTTGCTGATCTTCTTCGCCAAAATATCCAAACTTCCATGGCATCCAGTTAAATTCATCTGCATTTCCATCTAGTATTCCTTTTCCTGTTATAGCTATATTCTCTTCCTCATAAGAATATATAAAAGGCGAGAAGTTCATTAGCTCAATTCCTTCCCATCTAGTGTATACCAATGGATAATATTCATTACTCTTGTTTCTAACAAACTTTAAAATAGCATTTTCCCTGGGTGGTAAGATAATTGTCGTAAGATAAAAAGTATGGTATTCTCGTACTAGAAAACAATGAGGAGAAGCTGAATTA
>CAKVLD010000023.1 GCA_934755305.1 uncultured Clostridium sp.
GCAAAACATAGATTTGACACTATGAAAGGATTAAAAGTAGCTGTTTTAGGACTAACTTTTAAACCAGGTACTGATGATTTAAGAGAAGCTCCATCTATACCTAATATAAGAAGATTATTAGATGAAGGTGCAAATATAGTAGCGTATGATCCTGTTGGAGAAGAGAATTTCAAAAAGAAGTTTCCGAGTGAATTAACATATGTAGATAAACCAGAAAAGGCTTTAAAGAATGCTGATATGGTATTTATATTTACAGAATGGAAGGAAATAAAAGATGTTTCTATAGATAAATATATAGAACTTATGAATACACCAATAATTTTTGATGGAAGAAATTGTTATGATGTAGATAAAGTAAATGAGAAAATGGTTGATTATTATTCAGTAGGTAGAAGAGAGATATGTAATTTTAGTAAAAAACTGCAAAGAGAGGTGGCTATGACAGTTAATTAATTGTTATGGTTAGATTATAGGGGGAAGTTGTATGTTATGTGCATTAATAATGGCAGGTGGGAAAGGTACAAGATTTTGGCCGTTATCAACAGAAGAGAAGCCTAAACAATTTTTAAATCTAATAGGAAAAGAAACAATGATTCAAATGACTGTAAATAGGATAAAGGATATTATACCTGTTGAAAGAATTTTTGTTTGCACAGGTGAGATGTACTTAGATTTAGTTAAGGAACAACTACCAGAATTACCAGAGAGAAATATAATAGTTGAACCAATTGGAAGAAATACTACACCTTGTATTGCTTTATCAGCATTCATAATCAAAAGGTATTTTAAAGATGCTAATATGCTTGTATTACCGTCAGATCATTTGATTAGAAATGAAGAAGAATTTAGAAATATAGTAATAAGTGCAAATGAGTTTATAAATAAAAATAATAAAGCAATAGTTACTTTAGGTATGCAACCAACTAGACCCGAAACTCAATATGGTTATATAAAGTGTGGAGAATTTAAGGAATTATCTATAAATCATAATATAAATAAGGTTGATGCTTTCGTAGAAAAACCAGACAGAAATGTAGCTGAGAAGTATTTAAAAGAAGGCAGTTATTTCTGGAATAGTGGAGTTTTTATGTGGAGTGTGTCAAATATAATTGAAGAAATTAAGGAACATTCAATAGAAACTTATGAAGCATTAAATAAGGTTTATGAGGTTTCAGATGAAGTTTTACAAGGGTATATAAATAGTCAATATAGTAAAACTGAAGCTATTTCTATAGATTATGCAGTTTTGGAAAAGTCGCCTAATATATATGTAATAAAAAGTAATATAGGTTGGGATGATATTGGAAGTTGGGAAGCTGTTGAGAGGTTTGGAACTAAGGATTCTAAGGGAAATATATGCTTTGGAAATGTTGATAGTTTAGATGCAGGTAACAACTTAATAGTAGCTTCGAACAATAGGATAATAATAAATGGATTAAGTAACATATATGTAGTAGAAAATGATGGTCAAATTATTATTGGACAAAAAAGTAAGGTAAATGAGATTAAGGAGCTAAAGAATATAATTTAGGTAAATTATCGTGGTGGGAGATGATAGTTTGAAGAAGGTTTGTTTTATTGCATCTAGCGGAGGACACTATGAGCAATTAATGATGCTTAAAGACTTAATGAATAAGTATGATAGTTTTATTGTTACTGAAAAAACAGAATATTCAAGTTCTATACAAGGGAGAAAAACATATTTAATTAAACAAGTAAATAGAAAAGAAATATTGTTTATATATAATATGGTAGTTAACTTTTTTAAGTCGTTATGGATATTTTTAAAAGAAAGACCAGATGTAGTTATTTCTACAGGTGCTCTATCGGTTATACCTATGTGCATAATTGCAAAAGTATTTAGACGAAAAATTATATTTATAGAGTCTTTTGCGAAGGTAACATCTCCAACAATGACAGGAAAGTTTATATATAAATTTGCAGATCAATTTTATATACAATGGGAAGAACTTAGAAGTGTATATAAAAATGCAATATATAAGGGGGGAATATATTGATATTTGTGACACTAGGTTCTCAAAAGTTTCAATTTAATAGATTATTAAAAGCTATAGATGAATTAGTTGAAAATAAACAAATTAAGGATGATATATTTGCTCAAATAGGGTATAGCGATTATAAACCTAAGAATTATAAATATAAGGAGTTTTTAGATAGAGAAGAATTTAAAAAGTCTATGGGAAGAAGTGATATAGTAATTACTCATGGGGGAACAGGTGCCATTGTAGGCGCTATAAAGCAAGGTAAGAAGGTAATTGCAGTTCCTAGACTTGCAAAATATGAAGAACATGTAGATGATCACCCATTGCAAATAATAGGTCAATTTACTGAAATGAATTTGATAAAAGCTGTCTATGATATGACAGAGTTACAAGAAGCAATACATAGTATTAAAGAGATGAAGTTTAAGGAATATATATCAAATACATTAACTATAGAAGAAAGTATTGAAAAGTATATTGAAACTATTTAGGTAAAGAAAGTGAAGAGGAAAGATGAAAGTTCAAAAGTATATAGAGTTTTTTATGACAAAGCTTACTGTTCTAAAAAGTCAAAAGAAATATCATAATGGTAAATATGAGCTGAAATATATTTTTGAAGATAATAATTCAGATGTTTTAGTTGTGATATTTAGTGCTTGCACTAGAGTAGGAATTAAAGCTAGATATAACTATCACAGAACTTTAGAAAAGTTTAAGGTAAATAAGTTATTTATACTTGATGATTTTGGATTTGATAAGAGAGGTGCTTATTATTTAGGACATAACTCAGATTATGAGATACAAAATTGTACAAAATCTTTGCTTAATGAAATTACTAATAAAGGGAACTATAAAAAAGTAATATATGTAGGAACAAGCAAAGGGGCTTATGCAGCTTTAAACTTTGGAATAGAAAAAAATGTTGATATGATTATAGGAGCACCACAGTATTATTTAGGTGATTACTTAAATGATAAAGGGGAAAAGCTTGGAACTTTAAAATATATTGTAGGTAATATAAACGATGAAAATATAAAAGTATTAAATAATTTATTACCTAATAAAGTAAGAAATGCAGATGATTACAAGGGAAAGATATATCTCCATTATTCAACAGAAGAGCATACTTATGAAGAGCATATTAAATGGCTAATAGATGATTTTGATAAAAAAGGTATAGATTATGAAGAAGATGTGTGTACATATACTAATCATTCAGATGTAAGTTTACATTTTCCTAATTATCTGGTTAGTACATTAAAGTCTATAATTTAAAAAATGAGGTATAAATATATGAATATACTATTTATTTCAGCAAGTTTTCCTCTTGAGAAAAGTGGAATAGGGGATAGTGCAGAAAAGCTATTATCAGAGTTTGATAAGTTAGAAGAAGTTAATATAACTTTATTAACAACAAGTTATAAAGAGATAAAAGAATTTGTTAGTAAATCACAATATAAGAATAAGACGTATTATTTTGATAATTGGAGTTTTAGTTTCAAAAAGGTAAAGGAAGTAAAAAGAATAATTAAAGAAAAACATATTGATGTAATTCATATTGATTATCCAGGAGGAGCTTATAAAAAAGGTCTGTTTGCAAGTATTTTACCTTTATATATAAGGTTTTCTAACATTTTTAGGAGTAATAAAGTAAGGGTAAATTTGAGATTACATGAATTCACTAAAGCGAGATTACTTAGAAAAATAGTAGTTATATTAATGCTCTTATTTAGTCATAAGGTATTTATTCCTGCTTTGCATGATTATAAAACTGTAAAGAAGTATTTTGGAAATAAGATAAAGAAAACTTTAATAGGAAGTAATATTGAATGCAATAAGTTAAACAAAAAGACAGATGATCATTATGTTAATTTAGCTTACTTTGGTTTTGTTTATCACAATAAAGGTGTAGAAAAACTTATAAGTATTTTTAAAGATATAAAGGCAATTGATAAGGAAAAGAAATTTAAGTTTACTATAATGGGAGAAATTAAGCCAGGGGAAGAGGACGATAGGTCAAGGTTCCATAAGATGATTTGTAAGTTAATTAAGGATAGTGGACTAGAAGAGGATATAAGAATAACTGGATATCTAAGTAATGAAGATGTTATAAGAGAAATGGAAAAGGTAGACATAGCAGTATTGCCTTTTGATGATGGATTATCTTTAAGAAGAGGAAGTTTCCTTGCTTTCTTAGGTAATGGTGTTCCCATTGTCACTACAGATGGTGATGATGAATGTTATGATATGTTTAAAAATGCAAAGGGAATATTTATGGGAAAAAGCAAGGAAGAGATGATAGAAACTATATTAAGTTGGAGTAGAGAAAAGGACAAGCTTATAGAAAAAGGACAAGAGAATCAAAAGCTATCAGAAAATTTTAGATGGGATAAAATAGCTAAAAGTATGATAAAAGAATACTATAACTAAGATATAAGAGAGGGAATAAATGATAAAAGAACCGTTAGTTTATATAATCCTTGTTAATTATAATGGCTTAGAGCATACCTTAGAATGTATAGAAAGTTTACAAGAAATAGATTATAGAAACTTTAGAATCATAGTAGTGGATAATGCATCTTCTGATGATTGTTGTAAAAAAATAAGTGAAAAGTATAAATATGTTTATTGTATACAGTCTAAAAAGAATTTAGGTTTTGCTGGTGGTAATAATCTTGGAATTAAGTTTGCTATGGAAAATAAAGCGGATTATGTATTACTTTTAAATAATGATACTACTGTAGAAAAGAATTTTTTAAAAGTATTAGTTGATGAACAATTAAAAGATAAAAATAAGAATGTTAAAGTAACAATAGCTAAGATAAAAAATTATTATGATAGAAATATTATATGGTATGCAGGTGGAGATATAGATCTTTTTAAGGCAAATACCATAGTATATGGATTAAGAGAAGAAGATAATGGACAATTCGATAGTAAAAAAGAAGTAGGATTTGCAAGTGGTTGCTGTATGTTAATTGATAAAGAGGTTATAGAAAAAGTAGGGTATCTTAACGAATCTTACTTTTTATATTATGAAGATACAGATTATAGTTGCAGGATAAGAAAAGGTGGCTATAAAATGTTGTATTGTCCTGAGTCTGTTATATATCATAAAGAATCAGTATCTACAGAAAGATTCTCTGAAAATTATCAATATTACTTTGTTAGAAATAGGTTGCTATTTACTAAGAATAATATGAGTTTTAAAAGTAAGATTACAGGTTATTGTATGTTTATTTTATGGCTAATAAAGATGACTAGTAGTAAAAAGTTTAAGGTTAAACCATGTATGGAAGGTTTAAGAGATTATGTTAGGAAGGTATACGGACAAAGACAAAATTAAAATTTTTAGAGAATGGTGAATTGATAATATGTTTGATGAAATTAAGATAAAAACTTTAGTATATATTTTAACCATTATAGGATTTGGTGGATTGGCAGCACTGTTTATGTCTATAGGCCTTATGCCATTTGCTTTAGGGTGTGCTGCATGTATAGGGATAGAAGTTTTATTTTTCTTAAATGATAAACCACTTTTTATATTAGTATTAATGGTTTTGATAAGTGACAGATTTTTAAACTTTGTTCCTTTAAGTTTTGTTGTAGGTGGAACTAATATACAATATGCCAAGTTAAATATACTTATGTTTGGATTGTTAAGCTTATATGCTATTAGAGATTTTTTGCTAGGTAGACTTGAAAATAAGTTAGAACCTTTTAATTTAATTTGTCTTTTCCCATTAGTTTTAGCTGTTATGGCAACTTGTTATACATATACAAAGTATAATCAATCTTTAGTTTTGGGGATATTTATTCAAGGTGAATTTTTAACTTTACTTACTGTTATACCTATAAATTTGTTAATTAAGTTTACTAAAGCTAATTATGAATTGTTTAGGAAAACAATAATGGTTATATCAGTAATTGCATCAGTTTTATATATAGTACAATATGCGGTACATGGTAGTATTATCTTTTTACAAATGACATCAGCAGAAAGGTATGGTGAATTAAGATTACTATTATCAGGTGGAGTTGTAATATACGGGACTTTTATAACCGTTTCACATTTATTAGTTGAAAGAAAACCTATATATATTTTTAGTATTTTGATGCAACTATTTTGTATAGTAGTAGTATTAAAAACTAGAATGATTATATTAGGTGTTGGTGTTGGAATAGCACTGATATTAGCAATAGATAAGAATATAAGTAAGATTAAACTAATAGCCATAATGGTTCCGGTATTAGCTATTGGTCTTACTCTATCTTTTAATAGTCTTTTAGAGATGTATAAGCTAACAAAGGAAGAAATGACATCTAATACAGGTAATTACTTAGCTAGGGTAAATGAAAAAGAATTCTTCTTAGCTCAAGTAGAAAATCCTTTAATAGGAAGAGGAGTCATAACCCCTAAATCAGAAATAGGAGTTCAGATGGAAGGATCTAATGAAGGTTATTATTTAAATGATATAGGAATAACAGGTTTTTATGTATTATATGGATTAGTAGGACTTGCCTGGTATATAGGTGTAATAGCTGTATTATTTATTAAATCCTTTACTCTCTGTAAGAAAACTAAGAATGGATATGAGGTATTTGGATACTCGGTATATCTAGCTACTGTAATAACAACTCTTGCAGATGCTTATTATAGTCCAATATATGTTGTTGTAAGTTTCGTTTTATTAAATATGATTGAAAAGACTCAAGATGAAGTAGAAGAATATTCCATTGAAGAAATTAAAAAGATAGCATAGATTCATAATATTTAAATTGTATGAGGAGAAATTATGAAAGATATAAAAGTGTTATTCATGCATAACTCAATGACTTGGTATAGAATACCTTTCTTTATTGAGCTTAGCAAGATATGTAATGTAAAGTACATGTTTACTAAAGTAAAAAATAGTGAAACATTATACAAAGGTATAAAGGATGAAAATTCTGATTTAAAAGATATTGATTATGAAATTGTAGAAAATAAATTTAATATAGCATGGAAATCCTTAAAGGCTGCTAGAAGTTATGATTATGATATTATCTTAGTTACTGTTTTAGATAGCTTTGATCAAATATTTGAAGCTTTTACTTGTGCTATTATAGCTAAGATTAGAAGAAAAAAAGTAGCATATTTTTGGGAAAGATGGGATGCACCTAAAGAGTATTTAAGCAAGAGCAAAAGATTTAAGTGTTTTGTTTATAGAATGCTTATGAAGTTGTTAGCTTTATTTGTAGACACTAATATAGTACCTGGAAGTAAGTCAAAGGAATATTTTATGAGCACAGGAATTCCTGAAAGTAAAATAACTATAGCTCATGATGCTAGTACTATCAATATTAAGGAAAAAACAAGAGAAATTAGAAAAGAAATAGGAATACCTAGTGATAAGAAAATAATTTTATACTTTGGAAGAATAGTTCAATTTAAAGGATTAGATGTTTTAATAAAAGCTTTTGCAAAGTTAAAATATAAAAATGCATTTTTACTTATTTGTGGTGAAGGTCCTTATAAAAATGAGTGTATTGATTTGGCTAATAATCTTAAGTTAAAGAATGTGTACTTTCAAGGGTTAGTGCAACCAAAAGATAGATATAGTTATTTTACTGAAAGTAATATATTTGTTCTTCCTAATAGATTTTATGATGGATGGGTTGAAATATGGGGGTTATCTACTAATGAAGCTATGGAAATGGGAAAACCCGTAATTTCTACTACAGCAAATGGGGGAGCATATGACTTAATTAAAGATGGTTATAATGGATTTATGGTTGAACAAAATAATGAAGATGAACTAGCAGAAGCTATTAAAAAAATATTAGAAAATGATGAACTAGAGAAGAGTATGGGTATAAACTCTAAAAAAATAATAGAATCTGAATACAGTTATAAGAATATGGCAGAAGGCTTTAAAAATGCTTTTTATTTACCATTTAAATAGTAAAGGATGAATTGTATGGACTTTAAAAAAAATATATTAAGAGTTTTTAGTGCAAATTTTATAAACATGTTAGTTGGAATAATTACTGGTTTAGTTATACCTATATTTTTAAGTGTAAGTGAATATGCATCGTTGAAGACTTTTACTTTTTACTTATCTTATATAGGGTTATTACATTTTGGATTTGTTGATGGACAATTTTTGAAATATGGTGGTAAGGAAATAGATGATGTTAACATAAATGAGTTGAAGGGAGAAAGTAAATTCTTTTTTATATTTCAAGGAATAATTACTTTATTTTTTATTTTACTATCCATAATATTAAAGGATGAAATTATATTTTTATTTTCATTATGCATAATACCTCTAAATATGCAAGCTTTATATAAGTTTTTTTACCAAGCTACAGGGGAATTTAAGTTATATTCTAAAGTAACTAATACTTTAAGTTTTTTAATTTTAGCTATGATAAGTATAAATATATTTATACTTAGGAATGATACTTCTTTAAGTTTTTGTATAGGATATATAATAATTTATTATGGTTTATATGTATATTTACTTGTTAAGTTTAATCAGAGAAATAAGGTTAATAAGATAACTTTTAATAAAGAAGGAATTTATGATAATTTCAAAAGTGGTATAGGAATAATGATTGGAAATTTTTCGGTATTATTCTTTTTTGCCATTGATAGATGGTTTGTGAAGTTAGCCTTTGATAGTACTCAATTTGCTTACTATTCTTTTGCAGTATCTATGATGACTTTTATAACTGTTATGATAAATTCAGTTACAACAATTATGTACAATTATCTTGCAAAAGGTGTAGAAGAGAAAAAGATTAGAGATATAAAAAGTTATTTAGTAGTAGTTGGTGTTTTTGCTAGTGGAGCTTATTTTGTATTTGGTGAAATAATAAATTTATTTATAGAAAAGTATATTCCAAGTCTATATATAATAGCATTTCTATTTGCTACGTTCCCATTTATGATAGTTATAAATGCAATATATATAAATTTATATAAGGTAAAAAAGATGCAAAAAACTTATGTTACAACAGTATTTAAAATGCTTATCTGTGCAGGAATATTAAATTTCATAGCTGTAATAGTATTTAAAAGTAGTGAAGCAGTAGCCTGTGCTACTTTAATATCATTTGGAATATGGTATTTATATTCTATGAAACATTTCAAATTTACAAAAGGTAATGTAAAAGATGCGACATATACAGTATTATGTATGGCAACATTTTTAATAAATTCACATTTAGATAATTTAATATTAGGTTTTGTTTTTTATTATGTTTTAGTTCTAATTTTTAGCTTTATTTATAAGAAGGATGAAATAATAAGTTTTATCAAAACCAATGATATAAAAAAATATTTTAAGTTTAATAAGGAGTAAAGTTATGGGAAAACAAATTGGAAACAAGATTATGAAATGCTATCTTAATGGAATATGTTCAAGTAATATATTTCACAATAAAATAAGAAAGGTTTTATATAAGATAGCTGGATTAAATATAGGTCAAGCATCTATTCATTCAGAATGTTTTATTGGGGGGAATAATCTTACTATAGGAGATGGAACATTTGTGAATCATAGATGTTTCTTTGATACTTCTGCACCTATATGTATTAAAGAAAAGTGTAATATAGCTTATGAAGTTACATTCTGTACATCTTCTCACACAATAGGAAATAGCGAAAAAAGAGCAGGAGAAAATATTGCAAAAAGTATAACTGTAAATAAAGGATGTTGGATAGGAGCAAGGGTTACAATATTACCAGGAGTTACTATAGGAGAAGGATGTATAATAGCTGCAGGATCAGTAGTATCAGAGGATTGTGAACCTAATAGTTTATATGCAGGAGTTCCTGCAAAGAAGGTTAAGGATTTGGTTTAAATAAATAGGGGGAGATTAAAATAGGGGAAGTAAAAAGGAGAATAGGATATATTGATATAGCCAAAGGATTAGGAATAATTCTAGTTGTGTTAGGGCATACAGAAGGACCTTTAAATAATTATATTTATCAGTTCCATATGCCTTTATTTTTCTTTCTATCAGGAATGGTTTATAAAGATAAGAAAGATCAAAGTTTAATTAAGCTTAGTTTAGGTAAAATAAGAAGTTTATATTTACCGTATTTGTATTATGGAATGGCTTTTTTGCTACTTCATAATGTCTTTTATAAATTAAATATATACAGTAATGCTTCAAGTTTTAATGGTTCAGTTCAAAAGTTGTATGGAGCAAAGGATTTTTTTAAACAATTTATTAATACCATAACTTGCAGTAGTAGAGAACAAGTTGGTGGTGCTATGTGGTTTCTAGTTTCTTTATTAACAGCAAGTATATTGTTTATCATATTAAGGAGGGTTCTTAATAGGTTCAATCGAAGAGAAATATATTTAGGTATTATTATTAGTTGTTTATTTTTTATTGGATATTATACTAATTTACCAAGATATTTTAGTATATCTTTAATAGCTTTATTTTTTTATTATCTAGGATATTTGTATAAGGAATTTAAAGAAAGAATTAAGTTTAACTTTTTAATATTTATAGCTTCTGTATTAGCTATATGTGCTTTAGCTGAAGTGAATGAAGTAAGTATGGTATCTAATAAATATACAAATCCAATATTATTAATTGTAAGTTCTTTAGTTGGAATATATATGATTTTATATTTAAGTAAATCTATTGAAGGCACATTTTTAGATAATAAGTTTACTTTTATAGGAAGAAATACAATGGTAATTATGATGCTACATTTTCTATCTTTTAAAGTTGTAAGTTTTATAGGAGTTTTAATTAAAGAAGAAAATATTAAGTTAATAGGAAGTTTTCCAGTGCTATATTCTACAGGATTTTGGTGGGTAGTTTATGGAATGGTAGGTGTTTTTTTACCTTTGTTAAGTAAGTATACTGTACTTAAGTTAAAGTGTTTAGTAACAAAAGATAAGAAACAATTAGAGTCTATAGAAAGTAAGCTTTAAGAAAGTAGGTATTAATATGGAAGAGGGATTTAATAAAGATAATACCTTAGTTTGTAAAGGAATAGCAATAATTTTAATGGTAGTTCATCACTTGTTTTGGAATGTGCCTGATATAGGAATCTCTATAAATGGTATTGCTTTATCTCAACGAATAGGGGTAATAGGTAAGGTTTGTGTAAGTGTATTTTTAATGTTAAGTGGATTTGGATTATATAAAGGTTCAAAAGGTAAGTTTAAGAAGAAAGAATTTTATATTAAGAGACTTAGCAAATTATATTTCAATTATTTTTTTATAGTTATTACATCAAGTATAGTTGGTTTATGTTTTTTTAGAGATATATTTTTAAAATCTTTTCCTAATCATGGTATTATAAGATTTTTATTAAATTGTACAGGGCTTCAACATTTAGTAGGATACCAGGGTATAAATAGTTCATGGTGGTTTATAACAGAAATAATGATTTGTTATTTCTTTTATCCTTTATTTTTAAAGTTAATAAAAAAATATAAATGGAAATTTGTTATTTTTACTTTTGTTTTAAGTTTTATAGAATTAATACCTATAGGCAATATAACAAGCATAATAGCATGGGCATGTCCTTTTATTATAGGAATTGCATTAGCAGAGGATAATACATTAGATAAAATAAAATGTTATGTGAGTGAAAAAAATATTCATTATTTACTAGTGGTATTATTGTTATTAGTAGTATGTTACATTAGACAAATAGGGGCAATGGATAATGTTTATATGTTTAAGGTAGATTATTTATTATCCTTTTTACTTATGATAGTTGTATATTTAGGATATGGAAAGGTAAAATTTATCGAGAGGTTTTTTGTTTATTTTGGAAAAAGATCCATGGATATTTTTTATGTTCACATGTTTATTGGAAATTATTTTTTGAAGGATTTTACTTATAGTTTAGGTAGTCCGATATTAATGTGTTTGTTTGTAATAATAGCTAGTTTAATATGGAGCTATATATTAGATTTTGTAAGAAAGCTAATAAAGTTTAATAGTAGTATTAATTATTTACAAGAAAGAATGAATAATATAAAAATAGCTGCATAAAAAGATGGTACACCTAGAAAGAGTGGTGTACCATCTTTTTTAAAAGTCTATTTATTATCTAACCTCAATAAAATCAAATACTTGTGAATTAGCAGCTGATGTTGCATTTCTATCATCAGTAACTTCAATTTTAATATTATGTCTACCAGGAGTTAATCCATCTATAGTATAAAGAGCTTTTTTGTAACCACCTTGCTCAGAAGCTGTATCAATACTATGCTCTACACCATCAATAGTTACTTTAGCAATACCTCTATTTTTAGTAGTTGATCCGTACCAAGTAAATCCAGTACCATCAATTTTGAATTCTACAGCACTTCCAGTATCAGAAGAGAATTTAGCGGTAGAACCACTGAAGTTTGAACCAGATAAGTTAACCCAGTTACCAGTGAAGTTAAATGCTACATTATCATCTTCATAAGTTCCAGCTTTAAGGACCTTTGTACTGTCTAAAACTTCAATATAATCAATAACTTGAGCAACAGACATTGATTGATCATTTTTTCTGTTAGTAACTTCAATCTTAACTGTATGTTTACCAAGATCTAAACCATCTAAAGTATAAAGTACCTTTTTATATCCGCCTTCTGCAGATGAAGTATCAGCATCATATGCTACACCATCAACAGTAACTTTAGCAATACCTCTATTTAAAGTTTGAGGTCCAAACCAAGTAAATCCAGTACCATAGAAGTTAAATGTTACAGAGTCTCCAACAGAATCAGAAGTTTTAATTGTTCCATTACTATTTTTTGGATCATTAGCAATATTCCAATTACCATTGTAGATAAGTAATGGATTATCTTCTTCGTATATACCAGGTTCAAGTACAGCGGTAGTAGCATCTAAAATTTTAATACAGTCAATAACTTGACCTAATGAATTAGAATTAGGATTTTTCTTATTAGTAACTTCTATTTTTACACTATGAGTACCATAAGGTAAGGTATTTATAGTATAAAGTTCTTTTTGATATCCAGCTACTGTGCTAGAAGTATCTACTTCAAAAGTAGAATCATCAGTATATTCATCAATAGTTATTTTTGCAATACCTCTGTTTTTTGTAGTAGAACCTATCCAAGAGAAGCCAGTACCAGTAAACTTAAATGTTACATAGTTACCTTCAGTTATAGACATCTTAGCAGAAGAATTACTATGTTTATTACTTTCAGAGTCTACCCAGCTACCAACAAAGTCAAATGCACGATTATCTTCTTCGTAAGTACCAGCTGTTAAAACCTTTGTAGCATCTAAAACTTCTATAAAGTCAATAACTTGGGCATTAACTTTAGAAACATCATTTTTCTTATCAGTAGTTTCTATTTTAACAGTATGAACTTTTGAATCTAAGTTATCAATAGTATAGATATTTCTCTTATATCCAGGGTTAGTAGTAGAAGTATCAACATTATGAGATATTCCATCAACAGTTATTTTTGCAATACCTCTATTTAAAGTTTGAGGTCCATACCAAGAGAAACCAGTACCTTCAAATTTAAATTCTACAGCCTCTTGAGCATTACTAGAGAATCTATCAGTATCAGAACTGTAATGAGAATCAGATCTTGAAAGCCAATTTGAAGTATATCTTAAAGCAGGATCATCTTCTTCATATATACCTGGTTTTAATATAGTTTGAGTAGCATCTAATACTTCAATAGTGTCGATAACTTGTGATAAATATTGAGAATCTTCGTTTTTATCACCTGTTAATTCTATTTTTGTACTATGAACTCCATAGTCTAATGTGTCTATTTTGTATAAGGCTTTTTGATATTGTGCATCATTAGAAGCAGTATTTACAGTATTAGTTATAGGGGTTGTCATTCCATCAATAGTAACCTTAGCTATACCTCTATCTTTAGAAGTTGAACCATTCCATACAAATCCAGTACCTATGAACTTAAATTCTACATAATCTCCAGCAGTGCTTGAGATATATGCATTATCGTTACTATATTTTTCATTAGGTGCATCTGTCCAGTTACCAACAAAATTAAAAGCATCATTATTTTCTTCATAAACTCCTTTTGAAAGGATTTTATTATTATCTATAATTTCAATAAAATCTATGACTTGAGCAACGGAATTTGAAGTTTCATTTTTATTATTAGTAAGAGCAATTTTTACGGAATGTTTACCATAAGATAAATTATCAATAGTACATAGATTTTGCTTATAACCACTAGTAGAAGATGAAGTATCGATATCGTATACATTTCCGTCTAAAGTTACTTCTGCAATACCTCTATTTTGAGTAGTTGAACCATACCAAGAGAAACCAGTACCTTCAAAATTAAATTCTACATAACTTCCAGGTGCTTGGCTAAATTTAGCTGTGCTGTTACTATGATTTTCATTGTTCATAACAGACCAATCACCAGTATACATAAGAACTGGATCATCTTCTTGATAAATACCTGGTTTTAAAATGCTTTGAGTATCGTCTATAATTTCGATTGAATCTATTACTTGGGAAATGGAGTTTGAAGTTTCATTTTTAGTATCAACTTCAATTTTCACAACGTGAGTACCATATTCTAATCCTCTTGTTGAATATAATTTTTTAGTATATCCAACATCACCAAGGGATGAATCATAAGAATAAGTTTTATTGTCTACTGTGATTTTTGCAATACCTCTGTTAGGTGTTATAGAACCAAACCAATTAAAGCCGGTACCTTTAAATGTAAATTCTACATAACTACCAGCAGTGGCAGAAAACATAGCTGTTGAACCGCTACATTTTGAATCATTTAAGGTTGTCCAATTACCAACAAAATTTAAAGCAGGATTATCATTTTCATAGACACCTTTAGTTAGAATAACACTTGAATCAGAATTAAGATTTGACACTTGACTAGAAACTTCTGAAGAAGATCCTTTTTTGTAAAGAAAATCTGTCGATGCAGATACGCTAGTCAAAGAAGTCTGAGTTAAAAAAATAACTGAGAATAAAGTGGCATATAATTTTTTTTTACTTTTAACCACGAGAACCCCTCCTTGTTTTAAAAAAATTCAATTTATTATATATTTTACCACAATAAAATTGTAAATCAAGAAAAAAATGTAAAAGTATCATCATTATTTATTAAAAATTTTATTTATAAATCAATTTTATTATAAAATTTTCTATAATTCTGAAATAAACTATACATAAAAATGGTTTAGATTATAAAAAAATACATTATATTTTTGAGACTAACTGCTAAAAAAACTTTTTTTCAGCTTTTGATAAATAAAAGGGACTATAGTCCTATTAACATAAATTTTTCCTTGATATATAATATGTAACATATAATCGAAAAATGGAATATTTACTATGAAAAAATATTATTTTGTATATAAATTTATTAAGTGTAAATATATAGAATAAAAATAAAAGATGAAAGGAGATTATTACAAAAAATAATTATTAATTTTTGTAATAGGAATTAAGAAGATGAATTTCATAGTTGGTTATGATACCGATATTGGACTAAAAAAAAATATAAATCAAGATTCTTTATTAGTTAAGACTGCTAAAAGTCCTTACGGAAGAATTGGATTATTTATAGTTTGTGATGGTATGGGGGGGCTTGCTTTAGGTGAAGTAGCAAGTGCAACAGTTATTAGAGAGTTAGATACATGGTTTAATGAAGAAGTTAGAAATATTGATTTTAATAATTCAGATGAAAATTATATATATAAGGTATTATCTGAAAAATTAATATACTTAAATAATAAAATTTTAGTATTTGGAAATTCTAAGGGAAAAATGCTTGGAACCACAATAACGTTGTGTTTATTTGTAGAGTACAAGTATTACATAATTCAAGTAGGAGATAGTAGAGCTTATAAGATATCTGACAACTTAGAAAGACTAACAAAGGATCAAACTTTTGTTCAAAGAGAGTTAGATAATGGGAATTTAACTTTAGAAGAAGCTAAAAATCATCCAAAACGAAATGTGTTACTACAATGTATTGGAGCTAAGGATGACATTGATTTAGTTATGACAACAGGGGAAGCTAAGTCAAATGATAAATTTTTAATTTGTTCAGATGGATTTTATAAAAAGCTCAGCGATATAGAAATTTTAAATGAAGTTAATTCTGGAAGAATTATAAATAGTAATGATATTACATATAAGCTTAAAAATATCGTGCAGATGGTAAAGGAAAGAGGAGAAAGAGATAATATTACAGTAATGCTTATAAAAATAATAGATTAAGTTGGTGATAGAATTTGATTAATATTGGTACGATTATTGATTATAGATATGAAATACTTAAAGAAATCGATAGAGGTGGAATGAGTATAGTATATCTAGCAGCTGATAATAGATTAAAAAAATCTGTAGTATTGAAGGATATAAGAAAGAATAACAAAATTCAAAATGATATTTTATTAGAGTGTTTAAAAGCTGAAGCAGATCTTTTAACATATTTAGATCATCCTAATTTACCTAAGATATATGACATCATAGAAGGAGAAAATCATATTTATGTTGTTATGGATTATATTGAAGGTGAATCTTTGAAGAAAAAATTTGATAGGGAAAAAATTTGTTCTCCAGAAGAAGTAATAGAATGGGGAAAACAATTAAGCGAAGTTTTGGATTATTTACATACTAGAACTCCAGATCCTATTATTTATAGAGATATGAAACCTCATAATATAATGCTTACTCCAGAAGGAAAAATAAAATTAATTGATTTTGGGATATCTATAGAAAAGGATAAGGAAAAGAAAAAACTTAACTTTGGAACTGGTATATATGCAGCACCTGAACAAATGAATGGTGGAGAGGTTGATGGTAGAGCTGATATTTATAGTTTAGGAGTTACTTTATATCAATTAGTTACAGGAGAGATATTCAAAAGTAATCTTAATTTAAAACCTATAAGAGAGATAAATCCATCTTTACCTGAAGGATTAGAATACATAATAAGTAAATGTACAAGAGTAAATGTAGAAGAAAGATATCAAAAGGCAGAAGAACTTAAATATGATCTAGAGAATATAGACAAGTTATCTAAATCTTATAAGAAGAGTCAAGTAAAAAAGATGGCTGTATTTTTAATAAGTTTTGCTCTTTTTATAGGCTCAAGTACAATTACTACTATTGGATATAAGGGAATGGAAAATAGTAAGTTGAGTTCATATACTGCATTAATTAATGAAGCTAGTATAAATTACTTAAATGGGGAATATTCAAAAGCTGTAGAGATTTTAGATGAAGCTATAACAAAGGTGGATGGAAGTTTGCCAGAAGCATATATAAATATGTTAGATATATATATAGATATGGGTGATAGTACTACTGGATTGTCAAAGATTGAGAGTTATATAAATCAAAAATATGAAGGTATACACAAGGAAAATGAGGTTTTATTTAAGGTTGGAATTACATATTTGGAAAACAAAAACTATCCTTTAGCACTTAAATATTTTAAACAAATTAATTCGAAAAAATATCCTGATGCAAAGTATTATATAACAATTGCAAGTAGTATGAGTACTATGAACATAGATTATAGTGAATTTGAAAAAGAAATTGATGAGTTTGAAGAATATGTGGATTCTCTACCAAATGATGATAGAAAACTTTCAAATTACAAAGCATTAACTAGTGTTTATAGTTCTTATAAAGGTCAGATAGAAGATGCTAATGATAAGATTATAAGAATAGTTGAAAAGGCAAATTCTACTCTGGAAAACATAGATAATAAACAGTTAGAGTATAGATATGAAGTGGATTTTACTCAAAAGATGGCAATTGCATATCATAGCAAAGCTAGTAAATCTTTAGAGAAAGAAACTGCTAGGGGATATTACGATATAGCAATTAATCTTTATAATGAGCTTTTAGATTTAGAAGTGAAAAATAAGGAAGATATATTAATAAAAATAGGTGATATATATACAGAGACAGAAGAATATTCAGCATCAATAGAGCATTTTTCGAATCTGGTTAATAAGTATCCACAAAGTATAAAGTCCTATTCTAAATTAATTAATGTACTTTTAGATGTTGAACAAAAGAAAGATACACAAAATAGAAATTATAGTCAGATAAAAAGTTATTACTCTATGGCAGAAAAGCTTGAAGGATCAAATGAAAATGAGGAATTTAAAAAGCTGAAGAGAAGAATGGCTAACTTAGAGATTATTTAGTAATAGGAGAAGGATTATGAACTATAAAGTTATTTTTTATGTAGGGCTTACGTTGACAATAATAACGTTAATTATAACAATAATTGCTTTTTTTAAGTGCAATGTAATTGAAATAATATGTGATTTATTTGGCTTTAAGAGGGGAATGAAGCTAAGTAATAAACCAAAGAAAAAGTCACATAAAGATACTATAAAAGTAAAGAAAGTTGATGAAGTACATGTTATCAATAAAAATGATTTAGAGGATAAATATCCTACTAGACATTATAATATACAAAAAGTAGAAGAATCTACTCAAAATTTACAGAAAGGAGTGGGAGCCTATGTAGAAGAAGGTACTATGCTACTTGAAGAGGAAGAAACAAGTATATTAGAAGAATCTACAACTCTTCTAGATGAAGAAACATCCCTTTTAGATGAGGAAACTTCACTACTAGATGAAGAAACAACTCTCTTAGAGGATGAAGAAACTAGTCTTTTAGAAGAAGCTTGTGATACTGGTTATTCTGATGTGTTTGTAAATGAATTAGATATAGTAATAGTACATACTGATGTAATAATTTAAAGTAGGGGGATATAAGTTGAAGTTAAAAGCAAAGAAGAAATATATTATTATTTCAGTTGCTGTTGTTTCATTACTTGTAGGAGGAATATCTCAAAAGGTATATTCTGCAAAGAATGAAATAAAGGTTGCCTTTGATAATGAGGTTTGGGATAGTAATGATGTATTTGAAAAACAATGGTTCACTAATTTACTTAGTGAAGATTTAAATGAAGAAGATATATCTTTTGAAGTAGACTTAAAAGGATATATGACAGATGAAACAGATATTTTAGATATACCTTTCACTGTAGAAGCTAATGTAGGTGAAACAGAGGTTCAGGTATCTGAAATAAAAGCTGTTCCAGATAATAATGGAATGTATAGTGTCATTCTGAAAAGAACTAATTTAATTGATGGAAATATAGTTAATGTAAATATAAGCTTTAATGAATCTAATAGTTGGGATATACCTGCTATGACAAAATCATTTGATATAGCTATAGATACAGTAAAGCCAAAGATTACTTTTTTAGGTGTAGAAGAGAATGCTGTATATTCAGATAATGTAATTCAAAAAATTAATTTAGATGAGTTAAATAAAGATACAACTACGGTTACAGTTGAAATTTATAAACCTAATGCAGAAAGGAATAAGTTAAGAACTGAAACTTTAACGTGGAAAGATATAACTCAAGGTAACTTACCAAAAGGATTCTTATACAATATCCAAGATAAAACTTTAGATATTATATATGAAGAAGAGGAATTTTTTGAAGTAAAAGTTACAGCAGAAGATAAGGCGCACAATAAAGAAAGTAAAAGTGTAAATTTTTCAATTAATAAAGATAAACCAAAGGTTATATTAAATGGTATGGAAATTAATGAATTAAATAGTAGTTACTATTGGAATAAACCAATAATTAGCCTAGTAATTAAAGATAATTCTATATTAAGCTATAGCAATTCAAGTTATTCAGTAACTTATCCAGATGGGACTGAAGCTAATAATTTAAGGTTAAGTAAAGAAGGATCTTATATATTATTTAGAGAATCGAGAAATAATATAGCATGTCCTAATGATGGAGTGTATAAGATAAAAGCAAAAGCCTTTGATATAGGTGGTCAGAAATCAGAACATAATATGGAAATTACTGTTGATACTAAAAACCCAACTAGATCAATAACTGGTATAGAAAGTGGTGCTTATTATAATACAGCTAAGAATGTACATATAAATTTAGATGATGAAAATCTTAAATCTACTAATATAGAAATATTTAAGGATTCAAATTTACAAATTAAAAAAGAAAACGAAAAATCATTAATCTATAATGCTGAAACAGATGGTAAATATACAATAGTTGCTGAGGCGATGGATAAGGCTAATAATGAAATAGGTATAGGAGATAATTATGAGTTTACAATAGATACTAAAGCTCCAGAAATTAATGTTTCAGGAGTTACAGATGGGGCTCTTTATAAAATAGGGGAAACTCCTACAGCTATTATAAATATAGAAGATATAAATTTTGCAAATAGTGAAATTAAAGTAACTTATATAAATGAAGAAAATGTAACTAAGGTAGAAACTTATAATCAATCTAATCTTACACTTCCTATAGATAAAGATGGGGATTATATGATAGAAATAAAAGCTATAGATAAAGCCAATAATCCTGCTGAGAAAAAGATAAGTTTTACTAGAGATACAGTTGCACCAGTTATAGAGGTTGAATCTGAAGGAATGAAGGTTTCAAGATATGATTTCACTAAAGATGATTTAAAATATATTAAAGCTGAAAAAGGAATTAGTTTTAATATTAATGTAGATGAAATAAATGAAGCTTATAGTGAATTATATATTACAAAAACTAATGTGTTTATAGATAAAGATGATGAAGTTAAGAATGAACCAGTGGTTAGTTTTGAAAAAGAAAAACAGGTTACTTTTAATACTGAAGGTCTTTATGAATTAACTATTAATACAAGAGATAAGGTTGGTAATACTGATACTAGAACATTATATTTTGTTGTAGATGGAACAGCACCTCAAGTAGATGTAAACAAATTATATGAATTTAATAATGAGGAGCCATTAAAGATAACTACATCAGAAGCTTTTATTGAAGGTACTGAAGTAAATGTAAGTTATGTAAAAACTGTTACTAATGAATATGGTGAAGATAGTAGTGAAGAGATATTTTTAGAGCCTTACTATATATCTCAAAAGATAGATGAATATGTTATTGATGAATTTAGGGATGATGCTAAATATCAAGTTAGTATAACAGCTAAAGATAAAGCAGGTAATGAAAAAAGAGTTCAAACTATAGAATTCTATACTGATCATACAAAACCTAGTGTTGAGATAAATGGTGTTGATGAAGGCGAACATTACAATATAGATAAAGAAGTTACTATAAAAACATATGATGTTAATCAAAATGTAAATGAAATTATAGTTACAAAGGATGGAAGTAGATACACAGAGGCTGAAAGTTTCCCAAGTGAAGGTAGAAACCGTAATGCAAGTTTTGTTTATTCAGAGGAAGGAACATATAAAATAGAAGTTAATTGTACTGATAAAGCTGGTAATACAGAAAGCAAATATATTAATTTTGTAATTGATAAAACTGCTCCAGTTATTGAAATTGTTGACTTTGATAATCTAAATAATTCTTTCAATAATTATGATAGAAGTGTTACTGTAAATGTTAGGGAAAGAAACTTCATTGAAAATACTGTTAATGTATATTATGAAAAACTTTTACCTAATGGAAATAAAACAAGATATACAAAAGAAAACTTTGGTATGAACCAAAAAGGTTTTATAACTTCTGAAACTTATAATGAATTTTCTGACGATGCTGAGTATACTATGTTTATAGAATCGGTAGATAAAGCTGGAAATAAAGCAATTGCAAGAAAAGTTGTATTCACAACTGATAAAGTAAAGCCAGAACTTTCAATATTAGGAGTGGAACTAGATAAATATTATAATGAAGATAAAACAGTAGAATTTAAAAGTTTTGATGTTAATCATAAAGATAATGCTGTAGTTGTAACTAGAAGTGGTCAACCTTACAATATTGGAGCACCATATGTTTCAAATAGAGATGCAATATTAAGATATACTTTTACAGAAGAAGGTACTTATGAAGTTAATTTTGTATCTACAGATAAGGCGGGAAATTCAAATACAACTTTCACAAAGTTCACAATAGATAAGACAGCACCTAGAATTACACCAAGAATGAGTGATGGTACACCATTAACAAATGGACAATACATAAACAAAATATTTGTACCAGAGTTTGCATTAGATAATCCTGAAGATACTTTAGAATCAGTAACTTTAAATGGCGGAGAAAATATAGCTTATAGTCCACTTATAACATCAAATGAAATGCAATATAATTATAATGTTGTAGCAGTAGATAAAGCACAAAATAGAACTAACTTAAATATTAGTTTTGTAGTAGATACTACTATGCCATCTATAAAGATATCAGGTATATTAGCAGGTTTCTTTAATAGAAATATGACGCCAATTTATGAAATAACAGACGTAAATTTAGATGTTAATAATACTTCTGCGCTTCTTAATGGACAACCTTTTGTATCTGGAACAGAAATAGAAGCTCAAGAAAACTATAATTTAAAAATATTAGCAAATGATTTAGCTAATAATAGTAATAATCAAGCTATTAGTTTTACTATAGATAAGGATAAACCTGTTATAAGTTTTAAGAATCCTATTTCAGGAAAATATTTTACAGAGAATTTTATTCCAGAATTTTTAATTAATGATTTAACTGATTATACTATAATTGCTCTTACTTTAGATGGTGAGGATTATGAAATTGGTGATCCTATAACTGAAGAAGGAAAGCATGTACTATATATTGAAGTTAAAGATAAAGCAGAAAATATTGAGAGTTTAAGTGTAGAGTTTATTTTAGATAAAACAGAACCTAAATTTATAGTTGATGGAATAGAGGATGGAAAAGTTTATAGTGAAGCAGTAACGACAACTATTAGACTAGAAAATCCTATGGATAAAATTACTGGAGTTAGTGTAAATGGTGAAGCTTCTACAGGAGAAGTTTCAGAAGAGTTTGGACAACAAGTAATTAAGTTAAACTTTACTGAGATAAACGATTATTCAATAAATTTAAAGGCTGTAGATGATGCAGGAAATGAAACAGATGAAACTATAAATATAAGAATTATAGATAGTAGTATAGTAGCTACATTAATTAATAATAAAAAGAATATATTTATAGGAATAATAATAGCTACTGTAGCTATAGCAGCGGCTTTAGCTGGAGTAGTTTATTCTAGAAAAAGGAATGCCTCTAAAGAATAGATATTAATGTGTTGATATATTTATTTTTAAAATGTATGCTAAAAAACATATGCATCAAACGCATGAAAAAAATATATATTTTAAAATATACATAATATAAGTGCTAGATTAATATTATATCCAAAATGATATGCTCCTTTTTAGGTATCAAGTTTTGATTATTTCACTTGTCTACCTAAAAGGGAGCATATTAACTTAATGCGACAAGCTTCATTTTTATTTATAGATAAACATAAAACACAAAGATGTTTGTATAAAAATAGTTATGATATAATTATTCTTATATTAGGAGAGAGGAGATTAAAAATGAAAAAGTTGTTAATCATACTGGTAAGTATACTAATCATTTTTTCTTTAGGTGGTGTAGTTACTTATAATAAAATTAATCAATCTAAGAAAGTAGAGCTTAAATCAACAGATGAAGAATTAAATGTGTCAGAAGAAACTGTTCAAAAGAGTCAAGAAAAGAATATAGAAAATATACTTCTTTTAGGAATTGATCATGATGAAAATGCCTCTGATGCAATAATGATAGTTTCTTTAGATAAGAATAATAAAAAAGTTAAGTTAACATCAATAATGAGAGATACTTATGTATATTTTGGAGAGGGAAAATCTAATAAAATAAACTATGCTTATAATTATGGTGGTGTTGAACTTACTATACAAAAGTTAAATGAAATATTTAATTTAGATATAAAGAAGTATGCAAAAGTTGATTTTGACGGCTTTATGAAAATTGTAGATGCTTTTGGTGGATATGAAGTCGAAGTATCAGAAGCTCAAAGAAAAGAAATTAATTATAAGCTAGGATATGAATCACTTAAAACTTCAGGAAAAGTTTTATTAACTGGAGAACAAACAGCTGCTTATGCTAGAATAAGACGTTTAGATGGAGATTTTAATAGAACAGAAAGACAAAGAGAAATTATGTTTGATATATTTAAGAAAGCTAAGAATATTCCTCTTACAAGTTATCCTTCTGTAATTTCTGAATTAAGTTCATATGTAGAGACAAATCTATCAGCTTTAGATTCATTAGAATTAGTAAAATTTATGATTAGTATAGATAATAATTCAGCAGAACAATTTAGAGTACCTATTGATGGAACGACTAGCGACAATAGTGAAGGAGTATATCATTTAGATTGGGATAGAGAACCTAATATAAAAGCATTACATAACTTTATATATGGAGAATAATTTGGTTGATAAAGTAAGAGATAATAGTATAGTTAAAGATTCTTTATATTAGGGTATATTTTTAAATATAGAGATTGTCACATTATCCTTTTTTGTTGTTTTTTTAAATAAAAATAGAAACAAAATTACAATAAAATAGAAAAAACGACTTTAGTTTACTTTTTTTTAAAAATTTATGATAGTATAAATTGAATGCAAGGGGGGGATATTAATGTTTAAAACAAGAAAAAAAAGAAATTCATTAAATATTTTATTATCTGTAGTAATGATATCAATTACTACTATAATATTAACTGTAGAAGCTAATGCTTTTACTATTAGAGGCTTAAGAGCAGTAAATTATGCTAAGCAATTTTTAGGTAGACCTTATGTATACGGGGCTACTGGTCCCAATAGCTTTGATTGCTCTGGTTTAACTTCTTATACATATAGAAATTCTTTAGGTATAGATATAGGTAGAACAACTTATGATCAAATAAAATCTGGAGTTGAAGTATCACAAAATCAATTACAACCAGGGGACTTGGTATTCCCTAATTCTGGGCATGTTTCAATATATATAGGTGATGGAAAAATTATTCATGCACCTCAAACTGGAGATGTAGTTAAAATATCGCCAATATATAAATTTTGGAGAGCTAGAAGGATTATAGGTATTAATTCATCTATTGAAGATATAACTTTTGATCCAATTTTCTATTCATATTGTTATGGTGATTTATCAAAGGCTTTTGGTACAGATGAAGTAGCCTTAGGAAATCATTTCCTTAATAATGGTAAGAAAGAAGGAAGATGTGCTTCACCAGTATTTGATACAAGCTACTATTTAAATAATAATAGCGATTTAAAAGCTGTTTTTGGTAATGATTATTTAAGTGCGTATAATCATTTTTTAAATAATGGTTATAAAGAAAATAGAGCTCTTTCTCCTGTTTTTAATATGGGATATTATTTGAATAATAATCCAGATGTAAGACAAGCATTTGGAACTGATTATTTAAGAGTATTAAAACATTTTATAGAAGATGGTATGAGAGAAGGAAGAAAAGGATCTGCTGAATTTAATTTAAATGTATATAAAAATAGCAATCCGGATTTAGTAAATATTTTTGGTAATAATAATGAAGCCTATTATAATCATTATATAGCTAATGGAATGAAAGAAGGAAGAAAAGCTAAATAGTTATTAATAAAAAGTTCATATAAAGTAATTAAATGAAACTTATGATGTTGTTAATTTATGATTAAAGTTAACATATCATAAGTTTTTTATTTTTAAAGCAATAATAATCTTACGATTTTATTTATTTTTAATTAGAAATTAATAATATCATAAGATTTTTATATATAATAAAAGTTATAAAGTATTAGAAAAGTGTTAAAATGATTTATAAAAATTAGTTTTAATTTTTGTATAAAGGTGGGGAGAATTATTTTGAAAAAGGTTATCAGTGTAGTATTATGTGTTTTATGGATGATTTTCATCTTTTTAAATTCATCACAAAGTGGGACAGCTTCAAATGGATTAAGTTATAAAATTGTAGATAAGATAATAAGTATTGGACAATATTTTGAATTAAATATAAATACAAAAGTAGATAGTAGTTTTAATAATATTGAAAAGGGAGAAAATAATATTATAGTTAAAGCTTCAAAAAACATAAACAATAATAAATCTTCAGAAGATGCAAAAAACATTAAGCGTGTAACTTTAAATAAGATATTAAGAAAGATTGCTCATGCTGTAGAGTATTTGATTTTAGCAGTATTATTAGCAAATATGTTTTTTGCATTTGGTTTAAAAGGAAAGTCAGCTATTATATATATTCTGTTTGGTGTACTTTTTTATGCTGTACTAGATGAATTTCATCAATTATATGTTCCTAGTAGAGATTCACAAGTAGTTGATATTCTTATAGATTTTGGAGGAGGAGTGATTGGAAATATAGTGTATTATCTTGGATATTATAAGCTATTTAAGAAAAAATAATAATTTTGATGATATTTTCTAACACGTAATTTGAATTTTATTCTATATATTATATAATATAAGAATATTATAGAAAAGTTATTACTTTTTGTATATCAAGGAGGGAGAAAATGTCGATATTGGTAACAGGAGGACTTGGGTATATAGGGAGTCATACTACAGTAGAATTATTAAATAGTGGGGAAGAAGTTATTGTTATAGATAACTTAGTTAATAGTAAAGAAGTTGTAGTAGAGAGAATTAATAAAATAACAGGAAAAAATGTTGATTTCTATAATATTGATTTGTTAGATGAAGAAAAGGTTGATGAGGTTTTTAAAAATAATAATATAAGGTCAGTAATTCACTTTGCTGCTTTAAAGGCAGTAGGAGAATCTTGTGAAAAACCACTAGAATATTATACAAATAATATAATGAGTACATTAATATTATTAAATACAATGAAAAAGTATAATGTTAAAAATTTAGTATTTAGTTCTTCAGCAACAGTTTATGGTAAGTCTGAAGTTATGCCAGCAAAGGAAGATTTTCCTCTATCAGCAACTAATCCTTATGGGAGAACAAAGGTAATGATAGAAGAGATTCTTCAAGATTTATATAAAGCTGACAAGAGTTTCAACATTGCACTACTAAGATATTTTAATCCTGTAGGAGCGCATGAAAGTGGTCTTATAGGAGAAGATGCTAAGGGCATACCTAACAATATAATGCCTTATATTTCAAAAGTAGCTATAGGTGAGCTAAAGGAAGTTAATGTTTTCGGAAATGATTATGATACTAAGGATGGAACTGGAGTAAGGGATTACATACATGTTGTAGATTTAGCTAAAGGACACTTAAAAGCTCTAGAAGTATTAAGTAAGAAACCAGGTCTTGTTACATATAATTTAGGAACAGGAAGAGGATATAGTGTATTAGAATTAATAGAAGCTTTTTCAAAAGCATCTAAAAGAAAAATTCCTTATAAGATAAAAGGAAGACGTGAAGGTGACGTAGCAATATGTTATGCGGATACAAGTAAAGCAAATAAAAATTTAAAATGGTTTGCTACAAAAGATATATATGATATGTGTAAAGATACATGGAGATGGCAAACTAATAGCATAAAGGGTTAGATTTAATAAATAATTAAGAAATTTGACAATAAATAATAATAATAATAGTATTAAAAAGAATGATAAATTGATATAATTGTATGTATGTAAATTATATGCAGGTAATTGCATCAATTAATATAATGTTAGGAGAGCAAAGAAATGGGAAACTTTAATTTTATTGAAACAAAGATTAAAGACTTATACATTATAGAACCTAAAGTATTTGGAGATAACAGAGGATACTTTATGGAAACCTATAATAAAGAACAATTTGATGAAGCTGGTTTAACTATGACATTTGTTCAAGATAATGAGTCAAAGTCAAGCAAGGGAGTTTTAAGAGGCCTTCACTTTCAAACAAAACATACACAAGGAAAGTTAGTAAGAGTAACTAAGGGAGAAGTGTATGATGTAGCAGTAGATTTAAGAAAGGGTTCTCCAACCTACGGACAATGGGAAGGTGTTAGGCTTTCAGATGAAAATAAGAGACAATTTTATGTTCCAGAAGGATTTGCACATGGATTTTTAGTTTTATCTGATGAAGCTGTTTTTAATTATAAATGTACAGATTTTTATGCACCAGAATATGATGGAGGAGTTCTTTGGAATGATCCGGATATTGGAATTGAATGGCCACTAGAGGGTATTGATGAAATATTATTATCAGAAAAAGATAAAGTACAAAAGAAATTCAAGGAATTAGATGTTCCATTTGAATATAAAGGAGAGTAAAATTTTATGAAAACTTATTTAGTTACAGGCGGAGCTGGATTTATAGGATCAAACTTCGTATTATATATGTTAAAGAAATATAACGATGTGAAGATAGTAAACTTAGATGCATTAACTTATGCTGGAAACTTAGAAAACTTAAAGGAAGTTGAAAATAATCCTAATCATGTATTTGTACAAGGAGATATTTGCGATCATGAATTAGTTACTAAGTTATTCAAAGAACATAATTTTGATTACGTTGTAAATTTTGCAGCAGAATCACATGTTGATAGAAGTATAAGAGAACCTGAAATATTTGCTAAGACAAATGTTATGGGAACTGTTAATCTATTAAATTGTGCTAAAGATGCATGGTATACAGAAGAAAATGGATGGGCAGAAGGAGTTAAATACCTTCAAGTATCTACTGATGAAGTTTATGGTTCATTAGGAGATACAGGATATTTTATGGAAACAACTCCATTAGATCCTCACAGCCCATATTCAGCAAGTAAGGCATCATCAGATTTTATGGTAAAAGCATATGGTGATACTTTTAAAATGCCAATAAATATAACAAGATGTTCAAATAACTATGGACCATACCAATTCCCTGAAAAGTTAATACCATTATTAATAAACAACTGTTTAAATCACAAGGATTTACCAGTTTATGGTGATGGGTTAAACGTAAGAGATTGGTTATTTGTTGAAGATCATTGCAAAGCAATAGATATGGTTATAAGACAAGGTGTTCTTGGAGAAGTTTACAATGTTGGTGGACACAATGAAAGAACAAATATTCAAATAGTTAAGAAAGTAATTTCTTATATTAATGAGAACGTAGATAAAGAAGTAACTGAAAACTTAATTAAATACGTTGAAGATAGAAAAGGTCACGATAGAAGATATGGTATAGCACCTGATAAGATAAAAGCAGATTTAGGATGGTATCCTGAAACTACTTTTGAAGTAGGTATAGAAAAGACTATAAAATGGTACTTAGATAATAAAGAATGGATGGAAAATGTAACATCTGGTGATTATCAAAAGTATTATGCAAAGATGTATAAATAATATATAAATATAGAATTATTAAGAAAATGTTATGACTGTGTAGCTGTATAGAACACAGCCATAACATTTTGTAAAGATATAGGAGATTTTATATATGAGTGTTTCTGTAGTGATTCCAAATTACAATGGAGAAAAATACTTAAAAGCTTGTATGGAAAGCTTAATGGAACAGTCTTTAAAAGCAGATGAAATAATAATAGTAGATAATGCTTCAAAGGATAAAAGTATAGAATATATAAAAGAAAATTTTGAAGATAAAGTGACCTTAGTATGTATGGATGAAAATTATGGTTTTAGTAAAGCGGTAAATGAAGGTATTAAAAGAAGTAAAAGTGAATTTGTGGCTTTATTAAATAATGATACAGAACTTCATAAAGATTGGCTATTAGAGTTATATAATTGTATATGTAAGGATAATAATATATTTTCTTGCTGTAGCAAAATGCTTAGATATACAGAAAGAGAAATAATAGATGATGCTGGGGATGAATATACTATATTGGGCTGGGGAGCTAAAATAGGTGATGGTAAAGCAAGTAAAGAATATGAAACATCAAGGGAAGTTTTTTCATCTTGTGCTGGAGCTGCTATTTATAGAAAAAGTATATTAGATCAAATTGGATTATTTGATGAAAATTTTTTTGCATATTTGGAGGATATGGATATATCTTATAGAGCAAGGATATATGGATATAGAAATTATTTTGCAGCAAAATCTAAAGTGTATCATATTGGAAGTGCAACTAGTGGTAGCAAACATAATGAATTTAAAGTTAAGCTAGCAGCTAGAAATAATATATATCTTATATATAAAAATATGCCTAACTTACAAATATTAATTAATGGTTTATTTATAATTATAGGAATACTTGTTAAGTGGGGATATTTTGTATTAAAAGGACTTGGTAAAGCTTACATAAGTGGAGTTTTTGAAGGATTAAAAACAAAGAAGAAAATTCATAGGGTAAAGGTAAAACATAACCTATATAATTATATAAAAATAGAAAAAATGTTGATAAAAAATACATTTAACCTTTTAAAGAGAGGGTAGAATATGATAAAACAGAATCAAAAATTAGTTAATAAAGGTCTTGTGATAGTTGATGCATTAGTAATTATTGCAGCTTTTTTACTTGCATGGTACATAAGAATACATAGTGGAATTATGGAAGTAGAAGGTGGTTTTTTAAGTTTTGAAGAATATCTAATTCCGGTATTAATAATGATTCCAGTATATTTAATAATTTATAACTTTAAGAGGTTATATAATACCGAAAGAATGGTATTTTTAAGTAAAGAAATTATAAATATTATTGTTGCAAACTTATGGGGAATAATAATATTTACAGGATTATTATTTCTAAATAAGCAAATTGATTATTCTAGATCTTTTCTTGTTATCTTCTTAGTAGTATCTATTATTTTCACTTCTTTAGAAAGAGTGATTATAAGATTATTTATGAGAAGAGCAAGAAAGAAAGGTCTTAATGTTAAATATACTGTATTTGTTGGATTTAGTGATGGAACTAAAAAGTTTAATAAACTTATTAATGATAATAAGCATTGGGGATATAAGGTTTTAGGAATTTTTGAAGACTTTAATGTAGAACATGAAAATTTAGAGTATTTAGGGGAAATTTCTAAACTAAATGATTATTTAAGTGAGAATAGAGATGTAGATGAAATAATTATTACCCTGGAAATGAAGGATTATGATAAATTAAAAGGAATAATAGCTACTTGTGAGAAATTAGGAGTTAGAGCTCAAATAATACCTAATTATTATAAGTATTTACCTGCTAAACCTTATGTAGAGGAAATAGGAGGAATACCTTTAATAAATATGAGATATATTCCTTTAGATAATATACTTAATAAGTCTGTTAAAAGAATAATAGATATAGTAGGTTCATTAATTGCAATAATTATAACATCTCCTATAATGATTATAGTATCAATACTTATAAAGACAACATCAAAAGGGCCACTTATCTTTAAGCAAGAAAGAATAGGACTTAATAGAAAACCTTTTGTTATGTATAAGTTTAGAAGTATGAGAGAACAAGACCCTGAAAAGGAAAAGTTAGATTGGACAGTAAAAAATGATCCTAGAAAGACAGCTATAGGAACGTTTATTAGAAAGACAAGTATAGATGAATTACCACAATTCTTTAATGTACTTAAAGGAGATATGAGCTTAATAGGTCCAAGACCAGAAAGACCTTTTTATGTAGAAAAATTTAAAGATGAAATTCCTAAATATATGGTAAAACATCAAGTAAGACCGGGAATAACTGGTTGGGCGCAAGTAAATGGATGGAGAGGGGATACATCTATTGAAAAGAGAATAGAGTGTGATATTTACTATATTGAAAACTGGAGTTTAGCATTAGATATTAAAATTGTATTCATGACATTATATAAAGGTTTTATAAATACTAATGCTTATTAAATAAAAAAGGAGAAGATCATGAAAAAGATATCCAAAAGAAAGATTTTTATTTTTTTATGTACTTGTATATTAACTGTTGCACTATTTGGCTTATTCGAAAAATATTATAGTGATCAGCCTAGTACAGCGAAGTTAATATTAGATTTACAATCTAATAATGCAGAAGAATATCAAGTTTATTATGACACTGTTGGAGATAAACAATGGTTGGAGGAAAAATCCGAAAAGGTTGTATATGGTGATTTGGGAAAAGAAAAAAGTTTGAGTTTTGCTGTTCCTATAGATACTAAAAATGTAAGAATAGATTTTGGTACTATAAATAAAGATTTAGAAGTAAAGAATTTAACTTTAAAAAGAATTGCAAAATACAACTTTAATAAAGAAAATTTACAAAGCTTTGTTGGAGATAGTTATAACTTAGAGTACTCAATTACAGATACAGGATTCGATATGAAGATTACAGGAAGTGATCCATATATTGAGTTGGAAAATATAAGCACTATAGTTCAAAATGTAACTGCTAAACCAGTATATTTTGATGTACTTATGGCTATTGGAGCATTTTTACTTAGCTTATTAGCAATGAAGTCATTGACAGGATTGAAGCAAGCGATTAAATTTATCAAATTATCTATAGATAATAAAGGATTAATAAAAACTTTATCAAAAAATGATTTTAAGAATAAATATGCTTCATCTTATTTAGGAATTGTATGGGGATTCATAAACCCATTAATAACTATATTTGTTTATTGGTTTGTATTTACTGTCGGATTTAGAAGTGCAGATGTAGGAGATGCCCCTTATACTATTTGGTTTATATGTGGTATAATTCCTTGGTTCTTCTTTTCAGATGCACTACCATCAACTACTAATGTATTTTTGGAATATAGTTACTTAGTAAAAAAGGTTGTATTTAAAATAGAAATATTACCTACAGTAAAAATAGTATCATCATTGTTTGTACATTTATTCTTTGTATTATTTATATATGTGTTAACATCAATTTATGGATATTACCCAGATATATGTTCGTTACAATTTATATACTATTCATTTGCAATGATAGTATTAGTATTCTCCGTATCATTGTTTACTTCATCTGTGGTATTATTTTTCAGGGATCTAGGACAAATAATAGGTATAATTTTAAATATAGGATTTTGGGCAACTCCAATAGGGTGGACAATAGATATGTTACCAGGAGCATTCCAAAGATTATTTAAATTAAATCCTATGTATTATGTAGTTACAGGATATAGAGATACTTTCATAGATAAAATTTATTTTTGGCAAAGACCTTATGAAACTTTCTATTTCTGGGCATTCTGTATAGTAGTTTTATGTTTAGGGGTTAAGATGTTTAAGAAGCTTAAACCACATTTCTCAGATGTTATATAGTGAGGTAAGTATATGAGTGAAGTAGTTATAAAGGTTAGAGATTTAGTTAAAAAGTATAATATATATGATAATCCTATGGATAGATTAAAAGAAACTTTATCTATAAAACATAAATGTTATCATAGAGAATTTGTAGCTCTAAATGGATTAACATTTGATGTGAAAAAGGGAGATGCAGTAGGGATACTTGGTAAAAATGGATCAGGGAAATCTACATTGTTAAAGATGATTACAGGTGTGTTAACACCAACATCTGGTTCTATAGAAATAAAAGGTGTTATATCAGCTATCTTAGAATTAGGAACTGGATTTAATATGGAATATACAGGAAGAGAAAACATATATTTAAATGGGACTATGATGGGATATTCTAGAGAAGAGATGGAAGGTAGAGTTAAGGATATAGTTGATTTTGCTGATATTGGAGACTTTATAGATCAACCAGTAAAAATATATTCTAGTGGTATGTTTGCAAGACTAGCTTTTGCAGTTGCTAGTAATGTAAATCCTGATATATTAATAGTTGATGAAGCATTAGCTGTTGGAGATACAAGATTCCAAATAAAGTGTATAGAAAAGATGAAGTCATTAAAGGAACAAGGGACAACTGTATTATTCGTATCTCATGCTACTGAACAAATAAAGAGGTTTTGTAATAAAGCTATATGGATTAAGGACGGAAAGATAGAAGCACAAGGTGAATCAAGCGAAATAGCTGATATATATGAAGATTTTATGAAATATGGCACTGTTGATAATCAAGCTGATGTAAGAATGGAAGCTAAGGAAGAGGCTGCACAAGAGGTTATAGAAGAAGAGGATAATGGTGAATTTAAGATGCCTGCAAATGAAGATACTCTAGCTTCAATTGGTGAAGTAAAACTATCTAAGGATAAGTTAAGAACTTTTGAGGATCTAGAAGTAGAAATAACCTATGATATTTATAAGGATAAGATAGATAATTTCTTATTAGGAGCTGCTATATATACTCCTTCAAGAGACTATGTATTTGGGCCAAATACCTATTTGGAAAAGGTTGAGGTACCTAATACATTTGGTAGACATAAAGTTATATATAGAATACCAAGGATGCCTTTACTTGGTGGAACTTATACAATAGATGTAGGAATATTTACTGATGAAAGTATAGTAAATCTAGACTATAAAACAGCAGTATGCGAGTTTGTAATAGCTAATAAATATATATCAGAAGGTAAATTCTATATAGATCATGAGTGGAAGGTAATAGAGTAATTTATTTAAATATTATGAATATATAAGGATGGTTAATTAGATGGAAAATAAAGAATGGAAAGTGATACGAGTTAGTGGAGATCCTTCAAAGACTATGACTATAACTTCTGATAATAGTTATGTGTTTGATTATAGATATAGTCAATTTAATATAAAAAAGGGAGAAATTTTCTTTGAGAATGTAAAGAAGTTCAAAGGAGTTGTAAGAGTAGAAATATTTGAGAAAGAATATGGGAGTTTGGTTGGGGAACAAATTATAGAAGACTTAGAAGAAGGATGGAATGAATTTATATTACCTTATACAGTAGGAGTATTTGAAGAAGATTTAAAAATTAAAGTATTCTTAGAAAAGGGAGATAAAGTTGAAGTTGGATGCGATAAAAATGGCTCTATATGTATGAAGCTATACTATGAAGAAGTGGAAAAGGAAATAGCTTTAGATTTAGATAGAACAACTAAAGACCTTAGAAAAATATATAATTCAAGTGGATGGAGATATTTGGTGTCTGTATATAGGTTTAGAGATAGAATATTAAATTTCTTCAGAGGTATTAAAAAGATTGGATTATTCACAAAGGTTGTAATTAAAAATCTAAATAAGTCTAATTTTGATAGGGCTAAAGATTATATAAAAGATTATGGGGTTAAATCTTTCATCTTAAAAAGTATATCTAAGCTAAGAGGTGAAAGATTACAATATAAAACTTGGATTACAAATCATGTAGCAACACCAGCGGAATTAGAAGCACAAAGAAATCATACATTTGAATATGAACCTCTTATAAGTATATTAATTCCTACATATAAAACTCCAAAACATTTATTAATAGAAACAATGGATTCAGTATTAAATCAAAGTTATAGTAATTGGGAATTATGTATTGCTGATGGTAATTCAGGAGAAGGTTACATACATGAAATGTTAGATGAGTATGCTAAGAATGATAAAAGAATAAAAGTTAAATATCTTGATGAAAATAAAGGTATAGCTGGTAATACTCAGGAATGTTATTATATGGCTACTGGTGATTATATAGGATTATTTGATCATGATGATTTATTAGAACCGAATGCATTATTTGAAGTTGTTAAGGCTATAAATGAAGATAAGACAATTGATTTTATATATACAGATGAAGATAAAATAAATGAAAAGAGTGATTATAGATTTGATCCTCACTTCAAACAAGATTTTGCAATAGACACTTTTAGAAGTTATAACTATATATGTCACTTTTCTGTATTTAGAAAAGATTTAATGGCCAAGATTGATGGATTTAGAGATGGATTTAATGGAAGTCAAGATTACGATATTATTTTAAGAGCTACAGAAGTTGCAGAAAATATTCATCATATACCAAAGATATTATATTCTTGGAGAGTTCACTCGGGTTCAACAGCAGGAAATCCTAAGAATAAGATGTACTGCTATGATTCTGCTAAAAAAGCTTTAGATGAAGAATTAAAGAGAAAAGGAATCAAGGGTAAAGCTCATGATGGTAAATATATAGGAACATATGAAATTGATTATGAAATAATAGGAAATCCAAAAGTATCTATCTTAATTCCAACTAAGGATCATATAGATGATTTAGATAGAACTATTAAATCTGTAATAAATAGAACAGATTATAAAAACTATGAAATTATAATTATTGAAAATAACTCTGATCAAGAAGAAACATTTGAATATTATAAGAAATTAAAAGATTATGATGCAGATATAAAAGTTGTTACTTGGGAAAAAGGATTTAATTATTCAGCTATAAATAACTTTGGAGCTAAATATGCTACAGGAGAATTATTACTTTTATTAAATAATGATGTTGAAGTTATTAATGAAGAATGGTTAACTAAGATGGTTTCCTTAGCTCAAAGAGAAGATGTTGGCTGTGTTGGTGCTAAGTTATATTATCCTGATGGAACAATACAACATGGTGGAATAATAGTCGGACTTGGGGGAGCAGCAGCTCATGCTCATAGAGGATTTAATCATAAAGAGTATGGATATTTCTTAAGACTTGGAATAACACATAATTTGAGTGCTGTAACTGGAGCTTGTTTAATGGTTAAAAAATCTGTATTTGATGAAGTAAATGGATTAGATGAGAGCTTTGAAGTAGCATATAATGATGTTGATTTTTGTTTAAGAGTTTTAGAAACAGGAAGAGTAAATGTTTGGACACCATATGCAGAATTATATCACTATGAATCAAAGAGTAGAGGAGTAGATGATTTAGCAACTAACGAAAGATTCCAAGGTGAATTTAAGAGATTTAGAGAAAGATATGCAGACTTCCTTGAAAAGGGAGACCCATACTATAATGCTAATCTAACTTTAGATAGAGAAGATTTCTCTTTAAAGGAATAAGAAATGGGAGGATTTTCTATGACAATATCAATAATTTGTCCTTTATATAAGGGACAGAAGTATATAGAGTCTTTAAATAATTCATTAATAAATCAAGTAGATGTTGATATTAAAGAAATACTATATATAGTTACAGAAATTCCAGGAGATAATAGTATAGAAAAGTTGAAAGATATTAATGCAAGATATAAGGTTATAAAACCTGAAGAATTTTCACATAGTTTAACTAGAGAAAAAGCAGTTTATGATGCAAATGGTGAAATTATTGTGTTCATAACACAAGATATAATTATCAAAGATAATAAATGGTTATACAAATTAACAAAAGATATAGAAAAAGGTGCATGTGATGCATCTTTTTCTAGACAAATTTGTGATAATAAAACTATTGAAAGATATACTAGAATGAAGAATTATTCAAATGAAAGTAGAGTTGTATCTAAAGAAGATTTAAGTAAGTTAGGAATAATGACATATTTTTATTCTGATGCAGCTTCAGCGATTAAAAGAGAGGTATTTTTAAAACTTAATGGATATGATGGTAAGGATCTTTTAACAAATGAAGATATGTATATTGCTTATAAATTAATTAATAGTGGGTATAAAATTAAATATTGTTCAGATTCTGAAGTAATACATTCACATGAATATAGTTATTCTTCATTATTAAAAAGATATTTTGATCAAGGTGTATTTTTAAAACAACATCAATATATATATAATTCTGGAGCCGGAAGTAGTGCTATAAATTTATTTAAGTTTGTTGTTAAAAATTCTTTAAAAGAAAGAAATTTTAAAGCATTTTTTAATATAGTTCCTAACTTCGGGGTTAGGTTTGTTGCAAATAAGTTAGGACATAGATATGAAAGATTATCTGAAAAAAATATATTAAAGTATACTTCTAACAAGAACTATTGGAGAAGAAAAGGGTTTAAGTAAGAATCTTTATACCAAACTTATGTATAAATAACGTTAATTTATATATTATATACTATAAAAGCGTATTTTCAAGTTTAAGATTTACTTTACTCAGAAAAGTGTGCATGAATCAGCTGTACTTTATTTATGTTTAATTAGCAAATGAAAGGATATATAATGAATTTTATTTATAGTACATCTTAAAGGAGATAGAAATGAAAAGTATAAAAATAGATAAAAGTAAATATTTAAAAAGTATTAAGGAAAGGTATGTATATATTTTAATTATTACTGCGATAATGTTTTTTTTCAGCTATTTTTTAAAAGAAAATATAATTATAGAGTTATCATCACAGGAAAATCTGAGAGAAGAGATTGTATTAGATGGAGAAATTAACGAACATATTAAAATAAGCCGAAATAATTTGAAACAATTATATTTAAATGTAGAGAATAATAAAGAAGCAAAACCTGCTGAATATGAAATTAATGTTTTACAAGATGATAATGTGATTTCGAGTAAAATAATTAATACAGAAGAGTTAGGGACAAATGAAAATATAGGTTTTGATTTATCAAAAAGCAAATTGAAAAAGAATGATACCATAGTTTTACAGATAAAAACAAATAATTTAAATAAGGAAGATGGTTTAAAAGTATCAGTTTCTAAAAGTTATAGTACTTATTTAGATATAAATGGTGTGAAGACTAATGAGACTTTACCTATTAAGATTGTTTATGGTAGATTTACTACTTTTTATATATGTATATTTATACTTATATATTTAGCTGCTTGTTCCTTTGTAATATTGTGGGATAATAAAAAGATATATAATTGTGTTTTTGCAGTTATTATAGGTGCAGGAGTAATATCAGCATTTTTAAATCCTGTAATGGATATACCAGATGAACCAGCACATTTATCAAGAGCTGAATTAACATCAAGGGGAATTTTAGTTGTATCAGGAGATGTAAGTAAATATTCAATTTCCCAAAGTCTACATTCAATTAATGAAAATACATTTTGTTTAATTGAGGATTCTCAATTTATTTCATCAGATGGAAATTATGATTATTCTAAAAGCTATAATAATTATGCTAGCACAAATATTTTTATAGGATATATACCACAAGCTATTGGAATAATATTAGGCAAACTTATTGGTGGAAGTGCAGCAATATTATTTTTAGGAAGGCTATGTAATTTATTAGCATATGCATTAATGGCAAGGTATGCAATAAAAATATCACCAAGATATAAAGTTCCGCTTTCAGTAGTAGCTATGATGCCTATGGCTATATTTATAGCAGCATCATTTAATCAAGATGCAACTACATATGGACTAGCATTAATATTAATTGCTTATTTCTTAAAGATATATGATGAGGCTAATATAGGAATAAAAGAGATAGCGATATTTTCAATTATTGCTATTTTAGTAGGGTTAGTTAAGTTACCATATTCTATATTAGGAGGATTATTAATATTTATTCCAAAAGATAGATTTAAGAGTAATAAAATATATTATAAATCTTTCCTATTTGTATTTGCTATAGCAGCTGTAGCATTAATGTGGGGAGTAACTTATATGTTATTTGGTCAAATTGGTGATAATGATATTAAAACTCCTGTATCAATTTATTTTGAACAAAATAATGTTAGTTCAAAAGATCAAATAAAATATATTATTTCTTCTCCTAAGAAATTTAGTAGAGAGTTTTTAAAATATATATTTAATAGTTTTAGAGGAAATGTAGATCAACTTAATACGTTTGGATGGCTTGCTTATACTGCCAGTCCAACTGTTATGATGTTTTATCAAATTTTTCTAGCAATAACAACAATACTATTTCCAGAAAAAAAATCTTTATCAAAGAAGACTCGTATAGGAGTTGGATTAATAATTTTTGGAGTATATGTAGCAGTAAACTTAATGTTGTATATAACTTGGACAACAGTTGGAAGTCCTACTGTTGCTGGAGTACAAGGAAGATATTTCTGTTCATTATTTGCGTTACTTCCTCTTGTTTTTAAAAGAAGAAATCAAATTGAGAGTGATGAGAGAAATGATTTTAAATTTGTATGTATTTCAATATTATTTTTAATAATATACATGATTACTTTAATGAATAGATATTATTAAACTTTTAATTTGCTATTTTTAAAATAATAAATGATATTAAAAACTTTTATACTTATCAATATATAAGTTAAAGTTTTATATTTTAGTGTATAAGTACGTGAATTATGATATAATTTCATGTGATAAATAAGGAAAAAGAAGGTGACATATTTGAAAGGTATTATATTAGCTGGAGGTTCAGGTACAAGACTATATCCTGTAACTAAAGCAATGTCAAAGCAAATGGTTCCAATTTATGATAAGCCAATGATATATTATCCAATGTCAGTATTAATGTTAGCTGGGATAAGAGATATATTAATAATATCTACACCTAGAGATATTGTTAATTTTAAAGAATTATTTAAAGATGGAAGTGAACTAGGATTAAATATAGAATATGCAATTCAAGAACAACCAAATGGATTAGCAGAAGCATTTATAATAGGTGAAGAATTTATAGGAAATGATTCAGTAGCTATGATACTTGGAGATAATATATTCTATGGTCAAAGTTTCTCAACAAACTTAAAGCAAGCTGCTAAGTTAGAAAAAGGAGCTTATGTATTTGGATACTATGTTCAAAATCCAAAAGCTTTTGGTGTAGTTGAATTTGACGAAAATGGAAAGGTTGTTTCTTTAGAAGAAAAACCAGAAAAACCAAAATCAAAATATGCAGTACCAGGATTATATTTCTATGATAATTCAGTAGTTGAAAAGGCAAAAACATTAAAGCCATCACCTAGAGGTGAATTAGAAATAACCGATTTAAATAAAGTATATATGGAAGAAGGTACTTTAGGAGTTCAACTTTTAGGAAGAGGTATGGCATGGCTTGATACAGGTACACATGCATCAATGCTTCAAGCTTCAAACTTTGTAGAAGCAGTTCAAAATACTCAAGGAACTTATATAGCTTGTCTAGAAGAAATTGCTTATAGACAAGGATGGATAAGTGCGGAACAAGTTATTGAATTAGCACAACCATTATTAAAGACTGGTTATGGAAAATATCTTATAGATATAGTAGAAGAACTAGAAGCAAAAAATAAATAGATAGTAAGGTGAATGTTATATGAAAATATTAGTTACAGGTGGAAATGGCCAATTAGGTAATGAACTAAAGTCTATATTATCAACAGGAGAGGCTGAAATAGGTAAATGTCCTATAGATCATAAAGAATGTGAAGCTATTTATGTTGATGTAGATCAATTAGATATAACAGATTTAACTAAAGTAAAAGAAATGGCACATAGAGAAAAGCCAGATGTTATAATTAACTGTGCAGCATTTACAAATGTTGATGGTTGTGAAAGTAGTAGAGATGCAGCTTTTAAAGTAAATGCATTAGGTCCAAGAAATTTAGCAATGGCAGCAGAAGAAATTGGTGCTAAATTAGTTCAAGTATCTACTGATTATGTATTTGAAGGTATAGGAGATATTCCATTAAGTGAAGATGCAGTACCAGGACCAGTTAGTGCTTATGGAAGAACTAAACTTTTAGGAGAAGAATATGTAAGAGAATTTAGTTCAAAATATTATATTGTAAGAACAGCTTGGTTATATGGATATGTTGGAAAGAACTTTGTATATACAATGATTAGACTTGCAGCTAATAATGATCAAATTGAAGTTGTAAATGATCAAAAAGGAAACCCAACAAATGCTAATGATTTAGCTTATCACATTCTTAAGCTTATAAGTACTGAAGAATATGGAGTATATCATTGTACAGGAGAAGGCGAATGTAGTTGGTATGATTTTGCTAGCAGAATAGTAGCTTTATCAGGAGAAAATTGTACTGTTAAGCCTTGTACTTCAGCAGAATATAAAGCAAAATTCCCTGCATCAGCAGATAGACCAGAATATTCATCTTTAGATAATATGATGTTAAGATGTACTGTTGGTAATGAAATGAGAAATTGGGAAGATGCAATAGATACATTTATGAGTAAAATCAATAAATAAAATGTAAAATAGCAGATAGCTTAGGATAGTTATCTGTTATTTTTTATGAATCTATATTCTATTTACATAGTATACAATATATGCTAGAATGTTTTAGATAATAAATATGAAAAAAATATGGGTGATGCGATTGAAGATTTTGGTTATTATTCCTGCTTATAATGAAGAAAAAAATATTATTAATGTAGTAAATAACATTAAAAAAGAGTGTCCAGAAGTGGATTATATAGTTATTAATGATTGTTCTAAAGATAATACTGAAAAAATATTAAAAGAAAATAAATTTAATTACATATCTTTACCAGTTAACATGGGTATTGGAGGTGGAGTCCAAACAGGCTATAAATATGCAGCTGCAAATGGATATGATATAGCCATTCAAATAGATGGTGATGGTCAACATGATCCTAAGTATATAAAGAAATTAATTCAACCAATTATTGATGGAAAAGCTGATATGACTATAGGTTCTAGATTTATAGAAAAAGAAGGATTTCAAACATCTTTTATGAGAAGAGTAGGAATTAACTTTTTAAATAGATTAATAAAAATATGTTGTGGGCAAAATATAACAGATGTTACTAGTGGATTTAGAGCTACCAATAAACGATTAACAAAAGAATTTGCTAAAAATTATGCGCAAGATTATCCAGAACCAGAAGCAATAATCCATAGTGTTTTAAAAGGATTTAAAGTACAAGAAGTTCCTGTTATAATGCATGAAAGACAAGAAGGGGAATCGTCTATTAATATGACTAAATCTATATATTATATGATAAAGGTTTCTTTAGCAATTATTTTATGTAGAATAAGTGATAAATAGAATATGGTTTAATATAATTCTAATAAATTATTATATTTTTAATGATAGTGTAAAGTTGGCTATGAAAAAATAAGGTAGAAATAAATAATACTTTATTTTATGAAATAGATAATAAACT